>JANNBJ010000032.1:0-51915 GCA_031385325.1 Gammaproteobacteria bacterium
TCACCTGCCCGATCTGCTCACGGCTGCGGCGCGGCATTCTCTATTCCCATGCCGTCAAACGCGGCGCCAACAAGATTGCTCTGGGACATCATCTGGATGATGTGGTCGAGACTCTGTTTCTGAACATGTTTCATGGCAGCAAACTCCAGGCGATGCCACCGAAGCTGAAAAGCGACGATGGACGCAATGTCGTCATCAGACCGCTCTATTACTGCCGAGAGGCGGATATCGAGCGTTATTCGCTGGCCCGCGCGCACCCGATCATTCCCTGCAATCTCTGCGGTTCGCAGGAAAACCTGCAACGCAAGAAGCTCGGTCAGATGCTGCGAGAGTGGGATCAGCAGTTTCCAGGTCGGGTCGAGAATATTGCCCGTTCACTGGCCAACGTTGCACCTTCCCATCTTGGGGACCGGGAGCTGTTCGAATTCGGCGGCCTGAAGGCGGATCGTCTGCTGTCGTTGCGAACGGTTGATCCCGAGGATTGAGGGTGGCGAAAAGCCTGTTGCATGCGATGATCACCTGACTCGCACAGGAGCCAGGCCATGAGCAGCAGCCGACCCGTCATTGATCCCGCCGTCTTTACCAGCGCGGCTTACGCCGCTGACCCTTATCCAGTACTGAAGCAACTTCGGGATCATTACCCGGCCTGGCGCAATCCGGTCAATGGTGTCTGGATGATCACGCGTTACGCCGATGTGGTGGCAGCATTTGCGGATAACCAGAATTACTCTGCTTCTCCCAACGGCGAGAGTATTGGCTCTGTTTTTGGCCCCACCCTGATGGAGTACGACGGCGACGACCATACCAAGTTGCGGAATATCGTCGCCCCCCAGTTTGTGGGCATGAAGCTCAAAACCCTGCTACCAGTCGTTACTCGCAATGCCATGGCGCTGGTGCAGAAATTCACCGAGCAGCATGCACGGCGTATCGCCAGCGATGCGGCCGGTCGCGGTGAGATCGACATCGTCGATGATTTTGCGACGCGGCTACCCCTGAATGTCATCCTCGATGTGCTTGATCTGCCGCAGGAAGCCCACCAGATGTTCCATCAGTGGTATCCGGCCATGATGAATGGCATTAACGGGGGCTCCGAACTGCGCAGACTCGGGGTCCAGGCGAATGCCGATTATCACGCCTATCTGGATCCTCTGATCGATGAGCGGGCGATGCATCCGGGCGATGATCTGCTATCGCGCCTGGCGGTCGCGCAGGTCAACGGTCAACGCATGACCAAGCAGGAGATCAAGTCATTTGCGAGCCTGATTCTGGTAGCCGGTGCGGAGACGACTGACAAGGCCATCGCCAATCTCTGGTATCAATTGCTGGCCAATCCCGAGCAGTGGCAGGCCGTACGTGATGATCCTGCGCTGCTGGATCAGGCGTTTTCCGAAATGATGCGCATTCATCCACCGGCGTCTGCGCAGATGCGCCGGACCGTCTGCGATGTGCAGCTGCACGGCGAGACCATTCCAGCTGGCGCTTACGTCAGCCTGTCCATTTACGGTGCAAATCGGGATGAGCGCGTGTTCAAGGACCCGGACACATTCAACATCTTTCGTGATGATCTGCATCTGGGTCGCGAGATGCGTGGCGGTATCCGGCAAGCCGGTCGAAGTGGTCACCTGGGATTCGGACTGGGGAAACACTTCTGCGCCGGTTATCAGCTGGCCAGAGCAGAAACCGTCATCGGCACTCGCCTGCTGATGGAAGTGATTCGCAACCCTCGTTTCAAACCTGGCAGCGAACCGGTGCCGATTGCGATACGCATCGAACCCTGGCATTTGCCACTGGAATTTGATGTTGCGTGAGTTGAGTTGTCAAAACGGAGGCGACACATGAACAGATGGACGTTGGTTCTGGTGGTAGCAGTTGCGATGCTGGTTGCTGGTTGTACCCAGGAAACCCAGAACCGTATTGGTCGCGGTATCCAGAACTGGACCGGAACAAACGGCGTGCTCGATGTTTATGCCGGTGAAAAGCTGGTGATGCGATTTATCGAGATCGACAAGCTGACGACTGCGGAGGCGACCAGCGGGGAGGCAGCGCGCCCATACCGCTATGGGTACGGGATTGTTGACCTCAACTTCGATCTCAAGAAAGATCCGGGCGAGAAGCGGGTGTATTTCGAGGTGAGCGACTATTCAACACAATACGTGTTCTATGAGAACTACCTGTAGCCCATCGAGCTTCTGCCGCGCAGAATCCTGACACGGTCTTTTTTACAGGGTCGCCACGAGGCCAAGCAAAGTTCGCATCAACCGGTTTTGGGAGGAACCATTCATGAGCCCTATTCGCTATCCGATTTTTCAGTACGCCTATGTTGTGGATGATATCGAGGAGGCCTGTCGTCAATGGCATGCGCTGACCGGGGCGGGACCGTTTTTTGTTTCGCCTCATCATGTCAGCGAACAACATTTCTATCGTGGTGAACCCTCGCGTGCTGATCTGAGTTATGCATTTGGCCAGGCAGGACCAGCGCACATCCAGCTCATCCAGCAGCATAACGACGCGCCGTCGGTGTATCGCGAGATGGTTTCAGCAGGCTCGCTGGGTTTTCATCACGTTGCGATTCTACCCACCGACTTTGATGCCGAGCGCGCCCGTTATGAAGCAGCGGGATTTCCGGCGGTCACCACCCTGATTTCAGCGGCGCGGGTGGCGTACATGGATACTCGCAGGGTGCTCGGCTGTTTTGTCGAACTGTATGAAGACAACGCGCCGCTGCGCGCGACCTTCTCGCGCTGGAAGACGATTCACGATGAGTGGGATGGCGTGACCGATCCGGTTCGTTATTCCTGATCCAAACAACTACCTGACCTGTTCCACGGGAGTCGACTATGAACGCACTTGCCTTGCCAATGGAAATCACTGGCCGCGTGCTGCTCGGGCTGTATTTCCTCATACCAGGCCTCATGAAAATTGCTGGTTTCAGCGGCATGGTGGCCTACATGACCCAGCATGGCGTGCCAATGACCGTGCCACTGCTGGTGTTGACGACCATCCTGCAGGTAGGCGGGGGTCTGGCGCTCATTGCCGGCTGGCAGACGCGCCTCTTTGCCTTTCTGCTGGCTGGACTGACCATCGTGATCTGCCTGTACATGCATGACTTCTGGAATGTCTATGAAGGCGGAAACCAGCAACATGAGATGCAGAATTTCATCAAGAACCTCGGCATTGTTGCCGGGCTGTTGTTGCTGGCTGCGCACGGCGCACCTCGGTGGTCGCTGGATGCCCGGTCCGGTCGCACCTGAACAGTCAGGATCGTCGGCGAATCGATGGCGGACACGTCCGCGTAGAACGTGGTTATCGGTTCGCCGCCTCGATGTCCGATGAGCGCAGTGGAACTTCGTTGCTGGCCAGTTTTTCAGCCGATTCGAGTACTTCGGTCAAGGCGACTTCGAAGCTCTGCACCAGCCCGACGAAGGACGCACCATCGTCATCTTGTTGGGCGGCGACCAGAGCGAGCTCGAGCGCTTTGGCCGCGTCCTGCAGACGTGCTGCGCCGAAACTGCCGGCCACACCGCGAAGGTTGTGCGCCAGGCGTTCGGCTTCTTCCAGCTGACGCTGCGTAATGTAAGTTCTGACCTTGGCTGCGGCATCGGAATAATAACGACCAAAATCCCCCATCAGTTTCACCAGCAGTCGCACGTTACCGTTGTGTGCCTTGATGGCTTTGCCGAGATCGATGCCAGGGACACGGGTGGCGGCGAACTCCAGGCTGCTCTCGGCGGCCTCTTCAGCCGTCGGATCGCTTGATCGACGGCCAAGATTGACGTCTTCGGCGGGAGGCAAGTGCAGGGAAATTTCGTGCAGCAGCGTTTCGAAGTCGATTGGCTTGGTGACATAGCCGTTGCAACCTGCGGCGAGCATCTTGTTGCGTCGATCGGCAAGTGCATCGGCGGACACGGCGATGATTGGAACGGTGAGCCCTTGTTCGCGGATCACCTGGGTTGCTTGCATGCCATCCAGCTCAGGCATGTGCACGTCCATCAGCACGATGTCGTATTCGTTTTCGGTGATACGGGCGATGGCTTCGCGTCCGTTGACCGCGATATCGACATACGCGCCCATCCGACGCAGGAATTCCAGAGCCAGCTGCTGATTGATCGGGTTGTCTTCAGCCACCAGGATACGTCGGCCGCGCAGATAACCACTGCCAAGACGGCCCTTGCGCTCGACGGGTGTCAGTGTCGAATCGACGTCCGGTTTGGCGACATGGAGCGAGAAAGTGAAGGTGCTTCCCCGGCCAGGCTCAGAGTCGACCAGGATGGTGCCGCCCATCAATTCAACGAGGCGTTTGCAGATGGTGAGACCCAGACCGGTTCCGCCATAACGGCGAGTGGTGGAGGTTTCCGCCTGTTCGAATGACTCGAACAATCGTGATTGCTGACTTCGATCGATACCGATACCACTGTCGATAACCGCGATCTCGAGTTCAAAGCCCTTGGTTTCGAAAGCTGCAGGGGACGGTGACCGAACCCGTGTTGTCAACGAGATACCGCCTCGGTCGGTGAACTTGATGGCGTTGCCGATCAGGTTCACCAGAACCTGACGCAATCGCAGGCCATCACCAACAACTACACCGCTGGCTGGATACAGGGGGTGATCACTGAATGTGGAGCTGATCTGGAAGTCGAGGCGCTTGCGTCGCAGATCGGTTCGAAACAGACGGCCGACTTCCTCCAGCACATCGTCGGGGCTGAATGGCCGTTCTTCCAGCGTCAATTTGCCGGCTTCGATCTTGGAAAAATCGAGTACGTCGGAAACCAGCGACAACAGACTTTCGCCGGCGTCGCGAATACTCGTGAGGTACTCGTGCTGCTTTCGGTCAAGATCGGTTTCCAGCGCCAGCCTGGAGAAACCGACGATGGCGTTCATCGGCGTGCGGATCTCGTGGCTCATGTTGGCAAGGAACTCGCTCTTGGCGAGGGTTGCCGCTTCAGCGATCTGCAGCTGTCGATCGGCCTCGGCGCGTTCAATACGTTCGGTGATATCGATGACTGAGCCATCGACAAAGTTGCCTTCATCATCGCTTTCTGTCAGCCGGGCGGTGAGTGCCATCCAGAAGACGCGCCCATCTGCAGCCACGGTTTCGGCTTCGAAGCCGTTCACCAGTTTCTGTTCATCGAGTTCCGAGAGGAATCTCTGTGCTGCATCGCTGCGCAGAAAAATGCGGTCGATCAGATCCCTGTACTCACTCATCAGCGCGGGCACGGTGGAAAATCCGTAGAGGCGGGCAAAGGTTGGATTGGCACTGACCAGCTGGCCTTCACCATTGACGCGGAACAGCCCCTCGATTGCGTTGTCGTACAGGGCGCGGTATTGATCGCGGGTGGCCTGCAGATCGGCGTACAGGCGTGCATTTTCGATCGAGATCGCAGCCTGGGATGCGAGCAGATTCAAGACCTCCACCCGCTGCGTCGTGAACACTCCGGTCAGCCAGCGATGTTCGACGTAGATTGCGCCAGTGAGTTCACCCCGATGCAGGATCGGCAGGCAAAGGATGGACAAGGGGTTGCAGCGCTGAACATAAGGATCCCGGCCGAAGACCTCGTCCCGCCCGGCGTCCTTCAGAACCAGTGGTTCTTTGGTACGTGCCACAAACTGGATGATGCCGGATGGCACGTCATCGCTTGAGTCGAACGGCTCTGGTGGAATGCAGCGACGTGACACACCGCCGTCGACCGCGACGACCGCCTCGACGTGCAACTTGCCATCGTGATTCAACAACATGCAGGCTTTCTGCGCGCCGGCATGCTCCAGCACCAGACGCAGCAACTTTTGCAGCACGCGTTCCAGCATGATCTCGCCGGATATCGTTTGAGCGGCGCGCAGTACTGTTGTGGTGTCGATCAATCGAGCCGAGTAGTCGACCGTCTCGACACTGGCTGTTGTGGTGTGCAGATCGCGGATCGTCAGATCGACGAGGTCTCCCACTGACAACGAGCCTTGAGCGCGCTGATCTGCTGTTTCATGCAACCAGCCGGGGAAATCTCGTTCGAGCTCCGCTGCCTTGGCAACGGCGCCCCACCGTTGCCATGCGAGATAGGCATTGCGGATGAAGAGGCGGGCAAAGTCGGTTCTGCCACGGTCCTCGCAGGAACGCGCAGCCAGTTCATAGGCCAGTGCTTCGTCGGCAGCGAGTCCCGATCGTCGCGCTTCTTCAGCAGCCTTTTCCCAGGCTTCGAGCGCAGCCGACGTCCTGCCTTCAAACCACGCCAGTTCCGCTTCGACCAGATATCGCTTGCTGCCAGCCAGACGACAACCGTTGCGGTGCGCACGGTCGAGCGATCGCAGGTGACGGCGTGCCACGCGACTTGCGTCGGGATCCTTGTTTCGCAGTTTGACGATCGATGCGCACAACTGATGCAGCATGAGTAGAGGGGAGCTGGCGAGCGCCTGCACATGTTGTTCGGCAAGTTCCAGAGTGGCAGCCGCGCCCTTGAAGTCATTGAACATCACGGCATACCAGCTGCGCAGCACGTACACCACTGCAAAAGCAAAGACGTCACTTGGATTGTTGATTGGCAGTTGGGTCGCGTCGCTCGCCAGGGATTCATCAGTCTCCCCAAGCAGACTGCCAATAAAGCGCTGAATGAAACTCGCAAGGTTTACGCCGGTGACGTTGCCGGGTTGATCGAGTTGTTCCAGGCTGTCAGCCAGTTCGCGCCGCAGGGTGCTCATCTCCCGCGATTGCATGAGTCCGTTGATTCCGTAGAACACGCAGCCGGTGGCTGCTGATTCGAAATCACGGGCCCGGGTCGCGTGGGCCACCTGTGTCGCCAGAGCCTTGAGTGAAACATCGAACGCCGAGGTCCACGGATCGACCTGACCATGCAGGAGAATCAGCGACCGGATGGCGAGTCGGTCATTGACAAATCGATCCGCCAGCAGACGTGCATTGGTTGCCAGGTGCGTTGCCAGTTCGATGTCATCGTCTTCGATCGCGATGCTCGCGCGCTCCGCAAAACAGTAGCCAACTTCGGCGCTGTAACCAAACTGCAGTGCGCGCTGCAAAACGTCCTCGGAAAATCTGCGATTGCCCGGTGCCCGCATAAGCCGATTGGCATGCAGCAGGTAACACACGAGGCGGAACGCGTGCTGTGTCCGGGCGTCGGTCAATGTGCCAGCCAGCTGCAATGACTCAGGTTCCAGTCCGGCCAGGCGTGGTTCCTTCACCCATCGGGCGGCCTGGATACGCAAGCTGCTCCAGGGGCGATAGAGCGGAGTGTGTTTGAGCTCAAGCAGATGGGTCAGTGCGAGCTGCCGTGATTGCACCAGATCATTGCGCATCAGCGCTGCCCGCACCCCTAACTCGCGCAAGGTGCTGGTGACTGGCAGCCGTGGTCGCAGGAGCTGCTGGAGTTGTTCCAGATCACCGCACAGAAAAGCAGCCTCCGCAGCGGTATCCACGAGTTCACGATGTGTGATGCCATTGCGATCTTCGAGAGGGAGCACCAACAAGCCAGTTCTCGCCCCTTTATACGCTTGTTGATAGCGGGCGCTCTCAAGTTGCAGACGAGCGGTGGCGAGATTCAGCTCGGCCAACTCCCGACGATCCGAGTCAGCATCGATCGTTGGATCGCAGGCCGCATTGAGGTGTGCCGTGATCTGCAGCAGTGTGTTGTCACCGGCCGTGGGATGTGCGCGATACCAGGCGGCGATCTGGCGATGGTTCTGTCGACGGCGCTCTTCCGGATTGCTGCCATAGATGATGGCGCGTACCCGGGGATGCGAGAAGCTGTAGTGGTTACCGTCGGAATAGAGCAGGCCTTCGGTGATTGCACTGCGCAACGACGCCGCAGTGGACGTCATCGACTCCGCATTCAATGCACTGAGCATTGCAGAATCGAATTGCAGGTCGATACAGGCGGCCAGCGCCAGAGCCTGACGGGTAGGAGCCTCGAGCGCCTGGTACTGGTTTTCCACCCGTTCGCTGGTGCTGTGCGAAAAGTAGTGGGCACGAATGGTCTCGATGTTCCAGGTCCATAGTCCGCTGACGTCTTCGCGATGTATCAACCCGCTGTTGTGCAATTCGAAGATCAGCGCGATCAGATGGGACGGCAGACCATCGGTTTTGGCGTGGAGTTCGCTGGCCAGCTCGCGAACTCTGGCCTGACTGTGGCCAAGCATGTCCGCCAGCAGATTGCGGATGCTGCCCTTGTGCAGATTCTGCAAGACTTCACGATGTGTCTTGGTTGCAATCTTCGGTTGGTCAAAGGCCGGAAGCGCGGTCACTTCTGCACTGGATACCAGCAACACATGACGAAATCGGATGGTGGTTTCAAGCAGGTTCTGCAGACGATCAGCCGACAGGAGGTCAACGCCGTGGACAATCAGGCAACAAACTCGTGGCGCCAGTGCGGCGATGAATTCGGCGACACCATCCTGCCACGTGCCTCGCTCAGCTTCCTGGCCGACCAGGCTCGCCAACTCCGGAAAGCCGCGGGCCAGGGACCGCATGGATTCGCTGCGACAGGCCGCGATACGCTCAACCAGTTGCTGGCTTTCATCATCGGCACCGGAAAGCAGTTGCCGAAGCAGCGATCTCAACAAGCTGGTCCACAGATTGCGCTCCGTGGTTGAATTGGTGGCATGAAAATTTGCCACCAGCGCGCCCATCTGTTTGGCGTCGTGAGCCAGCGTGTCGAGAAGCGCTGCCTTCCCCATGCCTTCGCCGCCGGTTGCCAGATAGAACAGGGATTCGCCGGCCTGGCATCGCTCGATCAGCTCGGCGAAGGCGGAAAATCCGCCTTCACGTCCGTACAGCTTGCGAGGAATGGAAAGTTGGCTGGGTGAGTCGGTTGCACCCAGACGAAACACCGTAACGTTACCCTGGCGCAATCCAGCGCGCAGATCGTCGGCGACACTGGCACCACTCTGGTAGCGCGCTTCTGGCTGTTTGGCCAGCAATTTTCCTATCAATTCGGACAGCCATCCTGGCACATCCGGGGCGATGGATTTCAACGGCTCCGGCGTACTTGCGATATGCGCGTGGATCAACTCGAGCGGATCGTTCTTCACGAACGGTGGTCTTCCGCCGAACAGTTCGTACAACGTTGCGCCCAACGAATACAGATCGGTGCGGTAGTCCACCACCCGATTGACACGCCCGGTCTGCTCCGGGGCGATGTAGGGCAGGGTGCCGGACAGACTGCTGCTGATCTCTGCGCTCTGGTTTTCCCTGGGTGCGAGGGTCGCCAGGCCAAAGTCAATCAGCCAGACCTGCTGGTCCGCCCGATTCAGGTTGACGACGATGTTGCCGGGATTCAGGTCGCGATGGATGACCCCTTCATCGTGAATCGACTGGATCGCATCGGCCAGCTGAATCGCGATCTGGACACGTTCATCGAAACTGAGGGTATGGGTCCGTTTCAGCTCGCGTAATGATTCGCCGCCAATGTCTTCGTAATGGATCGAATAATCTGATTCGTCAAAACTGGTCGCGCGACAGACGAACGGGCTCGTCAGTGACTGATTGATGTGAAATTCATGCTGGTAGCGTGCGATCGCATTGGGCGTGCGCGCTTCCGGCTGGAGAGTCTTGACGATGAACGACTGTGCACCGTGCTCTTGCCGGTGCACAGTGGTCGTTGCACTCCCGTAGATTCTTTCCGACGCGGTCAAACCACTTCTGGAGTAAAGAGGTACCCAGTGCCGTGGATGGTAGCGATGATCTTGGCGCTTGCCGCACGCTCACCCAGCTTCTTGCGCAGCTGTCCGACCAGCACATCAATGTAACGGTCATCCGGGAACCACTCGCGATTGCGGATGCGGTTCATCAGTTGATCGCGGTTCATCACTTCACCGGCTTTTTCCATGAATGCGAGCAGGAGTTGATACTCACCGGCAGACAACTGACAGGCTTCGCCATCCGGGTCGATGATCTCGCGCTTGTTCAGGTCGAGCATGAAACCTGCGAAGGTGCGGGTATGACCCTTGCGCTTCTGGCTCTGCTGGATATGCACACGGCGAATGAGATTGCGGGAGCGGCTGAGCAACTCGCGTGGATCGAACGGTTTGGTCACGTAGTCATCGGCGCCGGATTCCAGCCCGAGTATTCGATCGATCTGCTCGTTTTTGCTGGTGACCAGGATGATGCCGATGTCGGAGTGCGCACGCACCTCGCGGGTCAACGTCAATCCGTCTTTGCCTGGAAGCTTGATATCCAGAAGTACGAGGATGACGTCCGTATCACGGATGAGTCGGTGTACTTCATCACCGCTGCCAGTGGAAGAAACGCGAAATCCCTCGTCTTCGAAATATGAGACAAGCTGTTCGCGAGTAATCGGTTCGTCTTCGACGACTAGAATGTGATCCTGTTCTGCCATGGTTCCCTATCCGGTTGGAACGAGTTAACGAGTTCAGCGGCATTCCGATGGCATAACCAACGGATTGCGTGTCGTCGTGCCAGTGTTATGCATTGAATGTCCTGTGAATTCAACGGGCACACGTCTAACGCGTGCACTCAATCACGTTCAGTGCGAGCGTGTCACCTGTCAGTTCGGTTTGGAGAGGGAAATGGCACAGTGAGTCTCGCCCAAGCATGATTCACGAGAACCGAGAAAGTAGGCTAAAACATTGCATATTTGTGTGAGTAGACCAACGCTTGCCAAAAGCCTGGTGAAATACACGCAGGTCGTTGCAAACGAGATCGCTGGCGATCCGTCATTCGGTATCGAAATTCAGGGGCCGGGAATCAGATGAGATGAAGATTGACGTCCATTCACTCTCAGCGGAGGCGCTGCAGGGGATCATCGAGAATTACGTGCTGCAGGAAGGAACCGACTACGGTGAGCGCGAATGGTCTCTGACGCACAAGTGTGAGCAGGTAAAGAGACAACTGGAGCGAGGCGACGCAGTAGTGGATTTTGATCCGGTCACTGAAACCGTCAACATTCTGCCCGTCAGAGCCACTTGAACCGCATGCCGGCCATTTACCTGACGTAACGTCATGAAGTCGGCGCAATAGCCGAGGTTTTCCGCTGTTGATTTGAACCGGTTAACGGAATGTTGACCCGTAAGTCCTGAAACTTGGCGGCGTTTTGTCGTTTCAGGTCGCGTTGTCAGCATTATGTCGCCTTTTCGAGCCAAGCCAGCACTTTCGAGCGTAACCAGCCTCTGGGCGGGTGTGCGCCGAACGTTGTCGCTCTGGTCGTTGGGACTGGTACTTTGTCTCTCGGGTGGTCCGGTCGCAGCACGTGGGACCATCGCTGGAACGGTCATTCCCAACACCGCCGACATGCACTTCACGGTCGATGGAGCGCAGCGAAGCATCCGCAGCAATACCACCACCACCCGGGTCGACGAAATTCTCGATGTGGTAGTGGTTGCTGAACAGGCAGAGCCGGTAACAACAGACTCGCCGATGACAGAGGCGATCCTGTCCTTTTTGATCACCAATGTCGGCAATGGGGATGAAGCCTACGCAATACGTCTCCAGAGCAACATCAACGAAGGCGGGTTTGATCCGGTTTCGACCACTCTGTACCTCGAACAGAATGGTGTACCTGGATTGCAGGTTGGCGCGGGTGGTGATCTGCCTTACATCGAAGGCGGCACGCTGCCCTTTAGCGCCAATGCACAGCACTCGATTTACGTCGTTGCAGAAATCCCGGCTGGCATTACTTCCAACGCCCTGAGCCAACTGCGCTTGCGTGCAGTGTCGGCGACCTTGTTTTCGGAAACCGGGTTGCACGATCCGGATTTACCAGGCTTTCCATTGCCTGGAACGGCTTTCCCGCTCCTTGGAGACAACGGCTCGACAGCGGTGGTTGGCTTGTCCCACAGCCCGGCCGAACCGGTGTTTTTTGCGCTCTCGGGTTTCAGGATTGACGCGCCGATCGTCACCATCGACAAGTCAGCGATTGCAGTGCGCGCACTTGATGGCAGTGCTGCGGTACGCCCAGGCTCGGTGGTTGACTATCAGTTACAGGTGGTGGTGCTCGGCAACGGTGCCGTTGAGCGGGCAACGCTGACCGACCTCTTGCCGCCGGAGCTTGCATTCATAGCCGGCAGTCTGCGCATCAACGGCTCAATCGAGGACGACGACTTTGAACCCATCGGTCTGGATGCGGGAGGGTTCAACCAGAATCAGGGATTGTTGCAGGTGCCACTCGGTTTGCTCGGTAGCAGTACCGGCAGCCATGTGATCACCTTTTCTGCGACCATACGGTGATCGATGCCATGTTGGCGTCAGTTCACAACGGAGGAACCATGTTGCAAAACGGAAAGGATGTCGCGGGTCGTGCGCTATTGGCGATGGTGGCAAGGTTGAAGACTACCTCGGTGGTATTGGCACTGTTGATCATTGCCGGTTTCAGTACACCCGTCCTGGCGCAGGTCGAATTGAAGACGACCGTGAGCAAGGTTGTTATCGAAACAGGCGAGGACGACAAACCGGTGCGTCGGCTGATTGAAGCTTCAAATGTTGTTCCCGGCGATACGCTGCAGTACGTCATCAGCTTCTCCAACAAGGGAACGGATGTTGTTGATGCTGGAAGCATCGTCATTACCAATCCTTTGCCACCGGATACCGTTTATCTCGACGGAACGGCCCAGGGCAGCGGAACGGATATCAGCTTCAGCGTCGATTCCGGTACAACCTTTGGTCAGCCTGCTGACCTGAAAGTAATGAAAGACGAAGTGCAGACGGTGGCTCAGGCAGCCGACTACACGACGATTCGCTGGGCTTTCAAGCAGGCGCTTGAAGCCGGCAAGACAGGAGACGTGATGTTCAGTGTACGTCTGAAGTGAAACGTGTTTGAAGAAGTCAGCGTCCAAAAGCCCAACCTTTAGCCTTTGCCTGAAGGTGAGCCGAAGACGAGATCCAGGTTCCGTGGAAACAAGGGGTAACCGCGGGTTAAGTGAGAAAAGGAGTGTCCATGCAGTACTTGACGAAAAGCGGCCGCCTGTTGGCGTGCCTGGTATTGAGCCTCGGTTTTCAACCTCTGGCATTTGCCCTGGGTACGGACTCGGGAACGGTAGTCACCAACAACGCAACGCTTGCCTATCAGGTCAATAGCGTTGCGCAAACCGGCAGTTCCTCGGTAACGTTCACGGTTGACCGAAAGTTGAACGTGTCCGTGGTTACCCAGAACGCAAACTGGGTCAGTGTTATCCCCGGTCAAACCGCTACCCCGAGCACGACCAACGCCCTGAACTATCTCGTGTCAAACCGCACCAACGAAGCGGCGCGGATTCGTGTCGCCCTGGTTGATCGATCGACGCAGGCGGTTACTGGCTTCACGGCGCAGGGCGGAAGTCCCACTGTGTTTCCCCCAACCCCGGCGACGGGCACGATGTGGAATGACCTGAACAACAACAACCTGATCGATGGTGCTGAAACCTCGGTTGCGCTCAGTGCAACCGGAATCACTGTACTGGCGCTGCCATCGATGAATGAAGACGCGGCTACCAACATCAAGGTGGTGGTGAACGTGACCAACTTGGCGGTTGCCAACCAGTATCGATCGTTCACACTGGTTGCTGCGGTTGCGGATGCAGCAGGGGTTGCGCTAACAGCTGACAGCAGTGGCAACATTTCACCCGGTGGCACAGCCTCCAACGTCGCGAACAACCTCAATGCAGTCGAAGCTGTTTTCGCAGATGCTGGCTCTGCAAATGCGGAAGACATCCAGTTCAACTTCATCAGCGGCGCTTCGGTGGCTTCGGTGGACGCTCAGTTCAATGGGCAGAGCTCGGACTCCAGCGGGTTTATCTCGGTTTTGACCCTCACAGTCGTGAAGTATGCCGAAGTCCTTTATGACCCCATTTCGGGCAACGCCTACAACGGTAGCGGCGTCAGGGTGGTTACCAGAAATCCCAAGTCGATTCCTGGTGCAGTGGTGCTGTATGTCGTCGGCATTTTCAATACAACGACCACATTCACGGCTCAAAGTGTCCTGATTGACGATGACGTACCCAATCCTTCAGTACTGACTGGTGATCAGGCAAACCCGAGTACTGCAGTCGATGTCCCGACGTCGGTGAGCATGACTGTCGGGGGCACACCGACCACGGTGACCCTCGATCGCACCAATATCACAACCAATCTCGACCGTGTCTGGGTAAAAGGTTGTGCTGCTGCGACCGCCACTTCGCAGGTCTATGGCGCTGGCACGCCAGAGATTGTCGGCGCTGCGATCGGAACCTGCACCGCAGGACAGACCGGCTACATCGCCTACCTCGTGACCATCAACGATGCGTAGATGACTTGTTGTCGCGTCAGCTGACGCGACAGGAGTCACTGGTTGGACAGAGGACGCTTGCGTCCTCTGTTCTGCTTCGCCAACGGATCGCGAGATAGACTGTGCTTCCAGCGTACCGCTTCGTTGTCGTATGGATGCTGACATGCCTGTGCATGTCGCAGACGTTCGCCATCGCGCCTGGAACGCAGATCGTCAACAGCGCATCGATCACGTTCGATTTACGCGGCCGCACCTACGTTGTAGCCGATGCTGATACGCTGGTTGCAGCCGCCGACTCCGGCAACAGTCCTCCGCACGCACTTGATCTTGATGCCAACAGCGTTCCCGAAAACGCGTTGGAGAGTTTTATCGGGCGCCTGGTCGGCAGCGACGTTGATCCCACCGATAGTCTTGCCTTCAGCACGGCAGATGCCCGGTTCCGGATCATTGATGACCGGTTGACCCTTGCCCCCGGCGTGTCATTTGATTACGAGGTGACGCCGGAAGTTCGTGTGCTGGTCGTGGTACGCGACGCCTACGGAGGCGAGTTCATTCGTGAGTTCACCATTCCCGTCATCAACGTCAACGAAACGCCTTTTTCATTGACGGTTCCTGATTCTGGTGCCCCTGCCGATATTGCAGGTGCCGTGATCGGGCCGGTGACGGCGCTCGATCCTGACGTCGGGGACACGTTGACCTATACGGTTGACGATGGCCGTTTTGTAATCGTCAGCGGTGAACTGCGTTTGTCTGCGGACCAGCTGCTCGCTGACGGTGAGGAAGTGGCGCTGACGATTACCGCCACCGATGCAGGTGGGCTTTCGGTACACAGGCTGGTCAACCTGCGGGCTTCACGTTTTTCCTCGCAGCGATCGACAGCAAGGATTGGCCGAGTCGACCCGCTTGGCGAGCCGACGGCACTGTTCGCGGCGCAGTGTGGCTCACAATCGGCTTTTGGCATTCCGCTCACCTTGCCAGCTACCTACAACGTGATCTATGGCGATGAAATTCGCCCAGATGAACCCGTGGTTCTGGAAGTGGTTGACGCAGATGCCAATCTGGATCGCACGGTAGCCGATGATTTGCTCACCCGGTTTCGTGCCGCTAACGGCGACGAAGAGGTGATACGGTTGCGGGAAACAGGGATCGACACGGGTTTATTCACCGCAGTGATTGGTTTGACTTCGGGTGCCAGTGGCAGGGATGACTGTCGCCTCGCCGTGCGCACCGGGGATCAACTGCGACTGGACTATGTGGACGCGCGGGATGCACTGGATCAGGCGGTGGCCACTGCTTCCGTTCGATTGCGCAGGGTGCAAGCCACCGCTGCCTCCATGGCACTGTTTGCGAATGCCAGTGGCACGAATGGAGGTCGCATGGTCCATGTTGAACCCGGTCGTTGTGGTGGATCTGTTGGCGCGCTGCCGCGTAGTCCGGAAGGGGACAACATCATCTTGCCGGCGGATCCGTCGCTCCAGCCAGCATCCGCCTTCCTCGTTGGTGATAGCGTGTTCGTGCTGGTTACCGACCTCGATGAAAATCGCGACCCGGCGATCGGTGAACAGGTTGAAGTCGTAGCGCGCGCCGGGTCAGACGAAGAGACCGTGGTACTGACTGAAACTTCCGCGGATTCAGGGGTTTTTTCCGGCTACATCAATACGTCCGACACCTTGTCAGCGGCCTGTGCGTTGTCAACCATAGGGAACGTTGTCTTTGTGGTGTCCTATGTCGATTCGGATGATGCCTCCGATTCTGCACGTACAGACGGTGGAGTCAGTGGATTTGTCCGAGTCTTTTCTGCAACCACCGGCGCTCTTGTCGACGGGGTTGAGGTCTCGCTGCTGGATGCGGCTACCGGTCTGCTTGCGACGGGCGCCGTGACCGGACTGGATGGCAGTTCCGAGTCGCCAGTCACGGTGCGCAGTGGTCAACCGGTGCTGGATGGTGCGGGTCGCACCTATCGACCACCAGCCGGCGCAGTTCTGTTCCCGAAAATTCGCGCCGGACGATATCGGCTGCAGGTTGTGCCAGCAGGTAGTTACCGATTTCCCAGTTCTCGCACTGATGCGCAGATTGAGCTGGTCAGCGCTGGGCGTTATCGCCTCGCGACCGGATCACGCGGCGAAGATTTTGTCGTTGATCAACTCGGAAACCTGGCCTTCGACATTCCACTGGATCCGCTTGCGACCGGTGTGTTTGTCACCAAGGAAACCAGTTCCGAAGTGATTGAAGTCGGCGATTTTGTTCAGTATCGCGTGCGCGTTCAGAGTGAATCACTTTCGATCGGAGAATTGAATGCCACCCTCGTAGACCAGTTGCCACAGGGATTTCGTTATCGGGCTGGCTCAGCACGACTCGATGGCCAACCGATCGACCCTGACATGGGTGCTTCAGGGACTGCGCTGACCTTCACACTGTCCGGGACCCGCTCCGCGCATGACACTTCGCTGACCTACGTAGCCGAAGCCAGTGTTGCCGCGAAACAAGGTAATGCTCGCAACACGGTGGTGCTTCAATCTGCGCTGGTTTTTCCGCGTCCGACAGCCTTCGCAAATGTGATCGTGCGAGACTCGATGCTCGGGGATCGCGGGTTCCTGGTTGGTCAGGTTCGTGAGGGATGTACAGACGAGGCACCTGCGGTGAGTGGTGTGCGGGTCCTGCTGGAAAATGGTGCTTATGCCCTGACCGACAGCACCGGACGATTTCACTTCGAAGATCTTGAGGCTGGCACGCACGTCGTGCAGCTCGACCCGTCGACGATCCCGGAATCGCTGGAAACCCACGCCTGTCGTCCGAGTAATCGCATGGACAGCGATGGCAGTGTGCAGTTTGCTGATCTCACCGAAGGTTCCATCGCGCGGGTCGAGTTTGCCTTGACGGACGCGCCACCTCCGGTCACCGAGTGGGCCGTGCAACTCGACTCCCGCTCGCTGCCCGACGTCATCGAATACAGCCTGCTGATACGCACCGGCAAGCTCGCTGTGGAGAAGGGCAGTGTTGGCATGATATTGCCGGATGGACTCCAGTACGTTTCTGCAGGCAGCACGCTGGATGGAAATTCGTTACCGGATCCCGTTGACGCGCAGAGCGGTGCGTTGACGTTTGCACTGCCGTCCCTGGCTGCCAACAGTCGACATCGACTGAAAGTCCAGGCTCGCGCTCTGCCAGGTGTTTTGCAACCCGAAGTCAAGGCGATGGTGACATTGGCAACCGTCACGGGGAAACACCGCTCAAGCGCTGTCAGCAACATCGCGCAAACACAGACGGGCAGTCGTTCGTTGATCGTCAAGACCGGGGCATTTGGGCAATCTGGTGTCATTCGGGGCACTGGTGCCGTGATGCCGATGCCGTTACCGGTGGTGAAACAAAACGAGGTTCCATACGTCATCCCGCTGATCGACGAAGGCGATGCACCGGAGTTTTCAACCGAGTGGCTGACCACACAACCCATCCAGGCGGAGCTGATCTGGCCGCGCGAAGACTACAACCCACGCTTGCCGGTGGTGCCGGTTGTCATCATGCATCCCGGAGCGCTGCGTCCTGTGTTGTCGGTTGATGGGCGGCTGGTCAATCCGGTGGCGTTTACCGGTACGACCACAGACCATGATCGAGGCCTGATGTTGTCGCGATGGAAAGATGTCCCGATCAGCGAAGGGAATTCTCTTTTACGTGTTCAGTTCATGGATGCCAATGACCAGGTCGTGCAGGCCATTGAGCGTCGCGTACACTTTGGTCAGGCACCGGTTCGTGCAGAACTTGTGAGCGAACGAAGTTATCTGGTTGCCGATGGCGTCAATCCGCCGATGCTGGCGATTCGGTTCTTCGATCGACAAGGTCGTCCGGCACGCCCGGGCCTAACGGGGGAGTTCAGTGTCAACTCACCGTTTACGCCACTCGACAAAGCCGAAGGTCTGGAAGTTGCGACGACGGGATCGGGTATGAAAACCTGGCAGGTTCGTCGTGATGGACTTGCGTTCATTCAATTGCAACCGACCACGCGAACCGGGGATGTCGTGATCTCCATGAATTTCAGTGACCAACGCCAGGAAAAACTGCGCGCACGCCTCAAGCCCGGGCGTCAGGATCTGGTTGTGGTGGGGCTGGCTGAGAGTCGGCTCGGGCAAGCTGATCGTCCACAGGCTGACGACATGGCCAATCGGCTGGCGTTTTACGCCAAAGGGTTGGTGCGAGGTGACTGGCTGGTTACCGCGGCCTATGATACTGACAAAGATACGGACACGAGACGTGATGGACAGATCGATCCCGGTCAGTTCTACCCGCTTTATGGCGATGGCAGCGAACAGCGACTGGACGCGGTCAGTCAGCGCAAGTTCTATGTCAAGGCAGAGCGCGATAATTTCGAGATTGAAGCCGGTGATTTCAATACCGGTTTTGAACGCAGCGATCTCGCCCGTTATGACAGGACACTGAACGGGGTTCGCTCCTCGTGGAGTGAAAGCGGAATGAGAGTGCAGGTTTTTGCCAGCGACTCCGCTGACACCCATGTGCAGGATGTCTTGCGACCTGACGGCACTTCCGGTCTCTATCGGCTCTCGCGCGCGCCGCTGTCCGCGGGCACAGAAAACGTCAGTATCGTCACCCGTGATCGTCTGCATACGGAGCGAGAACTGGAACGTCAGACACTCATGCGATATCTCGATTACAGCATTGACTACGATCGTGGCACAGTGCTCTTCAAACAACCCATTCAGTCCCAGGACAACGAGTTCAATCCGGTATTCATCGAGGTGGGTTATGACGTCTCGAGTCAATCCGGTGGCAAGGATGTGGTGATAGGCACCAGGGCGACGGTGCAACTCGATGATCGCGACAGCGAACTCGGGGTGACCATCCTGCGTGACAGTGCGGGAGGGGCCAACCTTGAGCTGAACGCGATTGACCTGCACATGCAATTCACGCCTGAGACTCATCTTCAACTGGAAGCCGCGCAAAGCAGTGGAGACTTCACCGGGCCGGCAGAGGCGGTGATCGCTTCCGTTCAATACCGCGGCGAGAAAACTGCTGGCGAGCTCTATTTTCGCGAGCAGGATCTTCTGTTCGGTGCGGGACTTGCGCCGGCAACGGAAGCCGATACCCGCAAATACGGAGTCGAAGGCGAATACCGCGCGACCGATAATCTCAGTTTGCGCGGTGAAGTATTTCGGCAAGCCACGATTCAACAAGGCGGTACACGCGATGTCACCAGTGTCGAGTCGCGCTACGCTCTGGGCAGCATGATCATGCGCGGGGTTCTCCAGTCCGTGCAGGAAGAAACCGTTGCAGGCGAAGCCAGATCTGCTGATCTGGTTGGTGTTGGTGTTGCCCGGGGTTTCCTTGATGGGCGTCTTGCACTGCGCGCCGATTCCGAGTTCAACCTTGCCTCGGGTGCGGGCAGCACCGACTATCCTGATCGAACGTTGTTTGGCGCTGAGATGGCCGTCACCCCGGAAGTGACGATGTTGCTCGAACAGGAACTGGCCACGACCGGGGGCAATGACTCGAGACATACGCGCATCGGCGTGCGTGCTCGTCCATGGACCGGTAACAGTGTCGAGTCCTGGCTTGGGCAGGAGATGACGGAACAGGGCGCGCGGCTGTTCTCGAACACGGGTCTGGTTCAGCAATGGCAGGTCAATCAACAGTGGCTGATTGACGCAGGCTTCGATCAGGTGAAGACACTGAACGGCGTGCCCACGTCGGGTCAGTCGACACCGTCGACATTCAATCCGGCAGCACCACCGGTGCAAGGCAATGAAAACGGTGACTTTACCGCGTGGTTCGCCGGTGCAACCATGCGGCGTAACGAGTGGCATGTCAGTACCCGGCTGGAGCGACACACGGGTGATCAGGTGAGCAAGTGGAATGGATTGTTAGGTGCAGCACGTCAGTTGTCGGGCGGCAAGTCAGTGTCGGCCAGCGTCGGGTATCTGATCGAGGAGTTGCCTGAAGGTGGTGACAGCCACTTGATGGAAGCACGGATTGGCGCAGCCTTTCGTCCGGATGACAGTCCGTGGTCGGTCTTCAACAGACTGGATCTCAACATTGCGCAGGTGAGTGATGGCGCCCTCGATACCAGCACGCGTTCGATCACCGAGAACATCCATGTGAACTGGCAGCGGGATCGACATGAGATCGGACTGGTGGGCGGGTTGCGTCTGGCCAATGGACGATTCGATACCGACACCTACGATGGGCTGACTGCGCTGGCCGGGGCGCAGTATCGTTTTGACCTGAATTCGAAATGGGACCTGGGCGCGCAGGCCAGGGTTCGTCGAAGCATGACAGCCGGGGTCGATGAGCTAAGTTATGGCGTGGAAGTTGGCCGCACCTTCGCGCGGCAGGCCTGGGTATCACTCGGTTACAACTTCGCCGGTTTTTCGGACGACAATTTTGTTGGCGCCCAGTACAGCGCCCAGGGACCTTATCTGAAGTTCCGCATGCGTTTCGACCAGCGCAATGTGGAGCGCTTTCTGGCCTTTGTTGGCATGGATGCGCGACCAGATGAGGCGACGCCGCGACGGCCGCGCCCCTGATCGTCCGCAGCGCCGCGTTTAGATGGTGCCTGCTGGTTGCCGCCGAGGGGATCGATTGAGTAAGGTGCCGTTCGCTCCGAGAGGTATCTGCGATGAACACCAGGCACGCGCGCGTCGCGTTCACAATCTTGACCACGGCGTTTGTTACTTCAACCACCCCAATGGCGCTGGCTGCAACGACGACCGCATCCCGAACCGAGACCATTGAAGAAATCGTGGTTGTGGCCGGTTCACTGCAATCCAGGGCGGGGCGAGGGACGTCTTTTTCGGCCCTCGATTCAGCTGAGATCGATCGCATCCGGCCAACCCATCCAGCGGAAGTGCTGTCGCAGATCCCTGGTGTGTGGATCACCAGAGGCTCCGGGCAGGAACATCTCACCGCCATTCGTTCAGCCACGTTGACCGGAGCAGGCTCCTGTGGCGCGTTCCTGTTTCTTGAAGACGGTATTCCGATCCGACCCACCGGCTTCTGCAACGTCAACAATCTCTTCGAGATGAACATCGAACAGGCAAGTGCAGTAGAGGTGTGGCGTGGTCCTGGCAGTGCGGTGCTGGGCGGCAACGCCATGAAAGGCGCGATCAACGTCATCACGCGAATGCCCGAGGCAACCCGTATCGGGGTGGAAGGTGGCTCTTATGGGCACGGCCAGGTTCGGCTGGAAACTCGTACTGAACTGGGCAATTTTGATTGGGGAGTCACGGCCAATGCCACGCGTGACGATGGTTATCAGTCGCAGACAGGCTACGAACAGTACAAGTTGAACTCGGTGTTGGAGGGCTTGTTGGGCGGCTGGGACATGCGCGCGACGTTGTCCGGTACCGTGCTGCATCAGGAAACTGCCGGCTTCGTGGTTGGCACCGACGCCTATGAAGATGGCCGGTTACGAAAATCGAATCCGAATCCGGAAGCGTTTCGCGATGCCTGGTCCGGTCGGCTTGCCGTGCAGTTCAGTCGCGATGCGTGGACGATTACGCCTTATGCGCGTCGCAGCCAGATGAACTTCATTCAACATTTTCTGGTCGGCAAGCCCCTGGAAGAAAACGATCAGACCAGCGCTGGGGCGATCGTTGGGCACCGTTTCGAAACCGGGTCATTGACGCTCAACAGTGGGCTGCAGGTGGAGGCCTTTCGTGGTGGCTTGCGCGAATTTCAGCGGTCGGCGTCCATTGGTTCTGCCTTCATCGTCGCCACCCGTCCAGCCGGACTGCACTATGACTACGAAGTGGATGGTCGAAGTGCAGCGGGCTTCTATGATCTTGACCTTTCGATCGGCGAACGCTGGCACCTGCTGCACAGCGGGCGTGTGGAATGGCAGAAGTTTGACTACGACAACAAGGCGCTGGACGGAAACACGCGCGATGATGGTCGGCCCTGTGGTTTTGGTGGCTGTCTGTACACGCGCCCTGCTGATCGCAAGGACAGTTTTACGGATCTGGCCGGGCGAATTGGCGCAGCCTTCGATCTCGCTGCGGATCAACAGCTCTACGCCACCATCGGTAGTGGCTTTCGACCGCCCCAGGCGGTTGAGCTGTATCGATTGCAGTCCGGTCAGCGGATTGCCGATCTGAACAGTGAAGAACTGATCTCGGTTGAAGCAGGCTACAAATCGAAATGGCTGCAAGCTGCAGCATTTGCCGACCGCACACGTGACGTGATTCTGCGCGACTCCAGTGGCTTCAATATCAGCGAAGGTCGTACCAAATCGCACGGCATCGAACTCTCATCGAATTACGTCGCCGGCAAGAGTGACTTCACCGCGTCGCTCACCTGGGCGCGGCATCGGTATGATTTTGATCGCGCACTGGGTGGTGGGGAGACGATTCATAAAGGTGATGACGTCGATACCGCGCCCCGATTCATGGGCTATCTGCGCTGGGGCTTGCAGATTACCGAAGGCTTGCACCAGGAACTGGATGTCAACTGGGTGGATGACTACTTCACCAACGCGGATAACACGCGCAAGTATGAAGGCAATCTGGTGGTGAACTGGCGTGGTGATTGGCAGGCAAACCCGGAGCTGCGAGTGTTTGCGCGAATCATCAACGTGACCAACGATCGTTATGCCGACCGCGCCGATTTTGCCTTTGGCAATGATCGGTACTTCATTGCCATGCCGCGTCAGTTTTACGTCGGTGTGGACTACACTTTCAATTGATGAACGATTCAACTAATCCTGCCCTCCCGGAACTTCCGGTCGTTGGCCCACGCCTCCCAGACCTTCCGATCCTCGGCAAGATCAACGCCCAGGTCGCTCCACGTGGCACGCTGGAGGTGCTGTCACAGCTTGAAGTGTCGGCGCTGACCAATACGGCGCACCGCATGGACCTCATGGACCTGTTCAGGCGTTGCGCACTGGCGGTGCTGAACACAGGCAATGAAACGGATGATGCGAAGGCGTTGTTTGACGCTTACGCGGATTTCCGCATTGAAGTGGTTCGTCGTACTCGTGGCCTGAAGCTCGTGATTCATGGCGCGCCGGCGTCGGCCTTTGTCCGTGGCCGGATGGTTGAGGGTATTCGTGAGCACCTGTTTTCCGTGTTGCGGGACATCGTCTTCATCGGCACCGAGTTTTCCGATCTGCTCGCCGACGAGGATGCTGATTCGGAACTGCTGACCGACTCGGTGTTCCAGATTCTCAAGCACGCGCGTGCACTTGAACCCAACCAGCCCCCCAATCTCGTCGTTTGCTGGGGCGGTCACTCCATCAGCCGGGATGAATACGAATACACCAAGGAAGTAGGCTATCACCTGGGTTTGCGCGGGCTGGATATCTGCACCGGCTGTGGTCCAGGTGCCATGAAAGGACCGATGAAGGGCGCAGCCGTCGGGCACGCCAAGCAGCGCATCAATGAGGGCCGTTATATCGGCCTTTCCGAACCCGGCATCATCGCTGCAGAACCGCCCAATCCCATGGTGAATCGGCTGGTGGTCCTGCCAGACATCGAGAAGCGGCTGGAAGCATTTGTCCGCCTGGGTCATGCGATTCTCATATTTCCAGGCGGTGTTGGCACCGCTGAGGAAATCTTCTACATCCTTGGCATCGTCACTGATCCGCGCAATGCCGGTCTGCCCTTGCCTGTGGTGCTCACCGGACCATCCGGCAGTGAAAGTTATTTCGCTGAGCTTGATCGCTTTCTGCGCCTTGCACTGGGCGAAGATATTGCCAGCTACTACCAGATCATCATTGGTGACGCGCAAGCCGTGGGCGAGACCATGTCGGCATGCATGCGCAAGGTCCGGCAGCAGCGCCGTCGCGATGGAGATGCCTATTACTTCAACTGGCTGCTGAACATACCCCGTGAGCAGCAAAGACCATTCGTGGTCAATCATGCGAGCGTGGCTGCTCTGCGCCTGTCCCGTGATCTACCCAGGCACAAGCTGATTGCGGAACTGCGCCGCGCGTTTTCAGCCATCGTCACCGGTAACGTCAAGGAAAATGGCATTCGCATGATCGAACAGCATGGCCCATTCGAACTCAACAGCCAGGGTGATCTGGTGACGGCGCTGGACACCTTGCTGGCGCAGTTCGTTCGCCAGGGGCGAATGAAGCTGATCGGCGAATACAAGCCGTGTTACCGGGTGATTCCGCTCGATTAAACCTGCGACGATTTGCACCGGCAGATGGTGGCATCGACCAGCACCTGCCAAAGCGTTCCGTTACAATCCGGCGCATTCGATGTCTGAATTGCCGTCTTGCCTGCCAAACCACTTATCGAGGTAGAAGCCTTATCCTGCAGCCGCGAGCGAAGGGTGCTGTTTACCGGCCTGTCGTTGCGCCTTGCAGCGGGTGAGTGCGTGGAACTGCGTGGTCCGAATGGAAGTGGCAAGACGACGCTGATACGCACGCTGGCGGGGCTCCTGCCCATGCAAGGTCAAGTGCTGGCGAGTTCGGTGATTGCCTATCTCGGCCACACCAACGGCCTGGCCGGTCCATTGTCACCGCTGGAAAACCTGCGCTGGTATCTGGGTATTGGTGGGCATGCTGCAGACGACAAGTCGATCCATGCGGCGCTTCGCCGGCTGGAGATCGGTGCCTTGTTCCGTCAGCCTGTCGAGCGGCTTTCGGCTGGGCAACAGCGACGTGTAGCGCTGGCGCGTCTGTTGATTGGAGCCGCGCCAGTGTGGTTGCTGGATGAACCGTACACGGCGCTTGATGCCAACGGGATTGCCTGTGTGGATGGTCTCTTGGCTGAGCATGTGGCGGCTGGTGGCTGCGCTCTGGTGGCAAGCCATAGTCCGGTTGCCGTGGCGACCCGGATGGTCGAGCTCAACGGTGAGCGAGTCCCCGCATGATGAATCTGCTGACCGGCCAGTTAGCTCGTGAATTCCTGCTGGTGTCGAGGGTGCGCACCGATGTCCTGAATCCACTGATTTTTCTGTTGCTCGCAGTGACGTTGTTCGCGCTGGCCCTTGAAGGTCGTCCCCAGACACTGCAAGCCCATGCACCGGCGGTGTTGTGGACGCTGGTTCTGCTCACCAACATGCTCGCACTGGACGGCTTGTTCCGACGCGACTTCGATGATGGTGTGCTGGAGCAGCTGTTCCTCCAGGCAGATGCACCCTACGTCGCAATCTTAAGCAAACTGATTGTGCACTGGCTTGTTACAGGTTTTGCCATGGTGGTGTGCGTACCCCTCCTGGGGCTGGGGCTGTATCTGCCTGGCGACGTGTTGCCCGTTCTGATGCTGGCTTTGTTGCTTGGCACGCCGACCATAACGTGCCTCGGCGCAATCGGTGCGGCGCTGACTGTTGGCCTGCGCCGCGGTGGTGCCATCCTTGCGCTGCTGGTCCTGCCGCTCCTGATACCGGTGCTCATCTTCGGGGTCAGTGCGGTGAATCGTGTGGTCGAGGGCGATCCACCGCTCGCCGAGTTGTACTGGCTGGCAGCACTGAGCCTTGCCAGTATTACGGCTGCCCCATTTGCGGTCAGCGCAGCGCTGCGCATCAGCCTGGAGCAGTGACATGGGCGCCCTGAAAACACTTTGGCATCGACTGGGTTCACCACGCTGGTTCTACGGCATGCTCGCCCCTTGGCAATTCGGCTTTGGTCTGGCGGCCATGGTTCTGCTATCGATCGGCACGATCTGGGGGCTGGTATTCGCCCCGGCGGATTACCAGCAGGGCGACAGCTTTCGCATCATCTATATTCACGTGCCAACCGTGATCCTCGCCCAGAGCGCCTACATGATGCTTGGCGCGGCCGGTTTTGTACTGCTCGTCTGGCGCATGAAAATGGCGGATGTGGCGATGGTGGCCATCGTGCCGTTTGGCATGGCGATCACCGCCCTCGGCCTCTTCACAGGCGCAGTGTGGGGACGACCAACCTGGGGTACGTGGTGGGTATGGACCGATGCGCGCCTGATATCGACACTCGTCCTGTTGTTCCTGTACTTCGGCCTGTATGCCTTGCGCCAGGCGATCACCAATGCAGAGGCTGCCGGGCGAGCTTGTGCGGTGCTGGCGATTGTCGGGTTGATCAACATCCCCATCATCAAATATTCGGTTGAGTGGTGGGCCACGTTGCACCAGGGATCTACCTTCTCGGTTACCAAGGTCAGCATGCCGATGCAGATGTGGGCGCCGCTGCTGGCCAACGTCCTCGGGATGTACTGCCTGTTTGGCTGGGTCGTTACCCGGCGCATGCGCACTGAAGTGCTGCGGCGTGAGCGCGATACGGCGTGGGTGACTGAATTGATCGGGAGTCGTTCGTGACTATTGCAGCCATCGTCGAATGGGCATCGATGGGTCGACACGGTCTGTACGTCTGGCTGGCCTATGGCAGCTCGCTGGTCGTGCTTGCCGCACTGGTACTGGAATCACGTTGGTCGGCCGCGCGGTTATGGCAGGATATTGAAGCGGACATCGTTGCCCGCAAGGAGTCGGATCAATCATGAACGCGGTTCGCAAACGTCGCCTGTTTCTGGTGCTCTTTCTTCTGCTCGGCAGCGGTGGGGCGATCGCCCTCGTGCTGAAGGGGCTGGGCGAGAACCTCAATATGTTCTACCTGCCAGCACAGCTGCAGTCCCGCGAAGCACCGATCGACCGGAATATCCGCGCGGGTGGCATGGTGCTGGAAAACAGCTGGCAGCGTGATGCGCTGGTCAGCCGTTTTGTTCTGACCGATCGCAAAGGTGCCGAGTTCACCGTGCAATACGAAGGCATACTGCCGGACCTGTTTCGAGAGGGACAAGGTGTCATCGTCGAAGGACAAATGCATTCAGACGGGCTGTTCGTGGCGCGAGAAGTTCTGGCCAAACACGACGAAAACTACATGCCTCCGGAACTGGCAGGCATCCATGTCAAACCTCCGGTTGAGTCCCGCATGCCAAAATGATTGTTCTCCCGTCGACATTTACTGCGCCATTGGTTTACCAGGACCCTGACTGAAATGAGTGTTGAACTCGGTCACTTTGCGATCATCCTCGCGTTCGTTCTGGCGCTCGCCATGGCGCTGCTGGGTCTGGGGTCGCGCAATCGGCTGCTGGCCGGCTCGGCGCTTGTCCTGCCATTCCTGGTCGTTGGCCAGTTTGTTTTCAGCGCCCTGGCTTTTGGTTTGTTGATGCTGGCGTTTGCCGAGGACAATTTCAGCGTTCGTTATGTTGCACAGCACTCCAACTCGCTGTTGCCAACAGCCTACAAACTGAGTGCGACGTGGGGCGGACATGAAGGATCGTTCCTGCTCTGGGTGTTGATCATGGCCGGCTGGATGCTGGCGGTGAGCCTGCGCTCGGCACACTTGCCGCAGCAGTTTCGGCACAACGTCATTGGTGTCATGGCGCTGATGAATGTGGGATTTCTGGCCTTTCTGATTTTCACCAGCAATCCGTTTGCACGTAATGTTCCGTTTGTGCCGACCGATGGCGCGGATCTCAATCCGCTGTTGCAGGACTTTGGCCTGATCATTCACCCGCCCATGCTGTACACCGGCTACGTGGGGTTCTCGGTCGCCTTTGCCTTTGCCATTGCGGCCCTGATTTCAGGCCGGCTGGACACGGCCTGGGCCCGCTGGTCACGCCCCTGGACCAATACGGCGTGGGCATTCCTGACAGTCGGGATCGCACTCGGCAGCTGGTGGGCCTACTACGAACTGGGCTGGGGTGGCTGGTGGTTCTGGGATCCGGTTGAAAACGCCTCGTTCATGCCCTGGCTTGCCGGTACTGCGCTGGTCCACTCGCTGGCAGCGACGGAGAAGCGTGGGGTGTTCAAGAGCTGGACGCTCTTGCTCGCCATCGTTGCCTTTTCGCTCTCGTTACTTGGCGCCTTCATTGTCCGGTCGGGTGTGCTGACTTCAGTACATGCCTTCGCCGTGGATCCGGAGCGGGGTGTCTTCATCCTCACGTTCCTGCTCCTCGTCGTGGGTGGTTCATTCACCTTGTACGGCGTGCGTGCCTGGCAATTGAAATCACGCAGTGTCTTTACCTGGTTCAGCCGTGATTCGTTCATTCTGCAGAACAACATCATCTTCGTGGTGGCGCTGGCAGTGGTGTTGTTAGGCACCTTGCTGCCACTGGGATACGAAGGCGTAACCGGTGACAAGCTGTCGGTGGGCAAACCGTACTTCAACCTGTTTTTTGTCCCGTTGATGCTCCTGCTGTCGGCGCTGCTGGTGATGGCACCGCTGCTCAACTGGAAACGTACGGATGCACAACGCCTGCGCGAGAGGTTGCGCTGGCCACTGCTCATTGCCGGTGTGGTTGGAGTCGCTGCGTCGATCACTCTGCTTGATGGATTCAATGTGCCGAGGATCGCGGCGGTGATCGCGGTTGTGCTGGCTGCCGGAATTACTGCAAGCCATGTGTTCGACCTTGGCCGCAAGTTGCGCCAGGGACACCGACCCAGCCTTGGGTATGCTGGCATGTTTGTCGCACATCTCGGATTTGCGATGTCGGTGACAGGAGTCGCACTCACGGTTGAGTTGTCATCCGAGAAGGACCTGGCAATGAGCCCCGGCACGGAAGTGGAGCAATACGGCAGGACCATCCGATTTGTCAGCGTCGAAGAAGCACAAGGTCCCAATTACGTCGCCCAGGTTGGGCACTTCGTCGTCCACGAGGATGGTCGGGATATCGCCCTGCAACCTGAGAAGCGACGTTATGCGGCGGGTGGCAATCTGATGACCGAGGCGGCAATTGATGCGGGATTCTTCAGGGATATCTATATCTCGCTGGGTGAGCCGATCGAAGCGGGTGGCTGGGCGGTGCGGGTGCACATCAAGCCGTTTGTACGCTGGATCTGGTTCGGTGCGGTGATCATGGCGCTGGGTGGCGGGCTGGCCATTCTGGATCGACGCTATCAGCGCGTTCGCATCCGTTCTTCCGTACCAGCGGGCATGGCAGGCGCTGCATGAACCGGATGAGCTTTTTTGTTCCGCTGGCGATCTTCATCGTCATCATCTCGGTCGGTTTTGTTGGCTTTCGACTGGGTGATCGCGATGTGCTGCCATCCCCCTTGATCGGTAAACCGTTTCCCGGCTTCAGCGCGCCTCGGCTCGAGCGCGAGGATGTGCTGGTTGATCAATCGGTACTCACCGGTCGGCCGCTGCTGGTTAACGTGTGGGCAACCTGGTGCCCCACCTGCAAGGCCGAACATGCGTTTCTGGAAACGCTGAAACAGCGTGAAGGCCTCGAAATCGTCGGCATTGTCTACAAGGACGATCCTGCGGCAGCGCAGCGCTGGCTTGATCTCTACGGTGACCCTTACAGTTTCAATCTGCAGGATCGTGATGGTCGGCTGGGTGTTGAACTGGGTGTGTATGGTGCTCCCGAAAGCTTCCTGCTCGATGCTGCCGGCAACATCGTCTACAAACGTGTTGGTGATGTGAATGAACGTGTCTGGGCTGAGGAACTCGCCCCCAGGCTCCAGCAGATGCAAAGCACGCACCGGGAGGCCGCTGGATCATGAGCCGACTGATCTTGTGCGTGATCTTGTTTGCGAATGCCGCGTTTTTGCACGCAGCCTCGACGGTTGAGGTCCATGAATTCAACGACCCGGCGATGGAAGCACGTTATTACGGGCTCATTGATGAGCTACGTTGCCCGAAATGTCAGAACACGAATCTGGCCGGTAGTGATGCGCCCATTGCGCGAGATCTGCGGGCTACTGTGTATCGACTTCTGGTGGAAGAGCAGCAGACCGATACGCAGATCCGTGACTACCTGGTCGCGCGTTATGGAGATTTTGTCTTGTACGATCCACCATTCAATGCAGGCACTGCAGCACTGTGGTTGCTGCCGCTGCTGGCACTGCTGATTGGGTTCTGGCGAATATGGGGCTTCACCTCAAAACAGTCTGCTGTTGAGCTGACTGCCGAAGAACGCTCGCGCCTTGCCGCCATCGCGTCGCAGGATCGCCGATGAGTGACAGCGTGCTGCTCGTAGCCTGTCTCATGCTTGCGGTGTTGGCTGCCTTGTTGTTCCTGGTGCCGGTGAGACGGCAACTTTCCCTGCAGGATCGACAGCGAATCCTGACTGAGTTGTACCGCCAGCGGCAGCTTGAACTGGGTAAGGAGATCGAACTCGGTGGGGCGGACGACAGTACTGCGACTGAACTGCGTCATGAGCTTGATGCTGCTCTTCTGGATGACGTTGCCCTGCTCGGAGAGACTCTTCCTGGTAACTCCTCGCCCGTAGAAGTGATCAGCAAGGTGCGCTGGCCTACCTATGTGCTGGCGGTGTGTCTGCCGCTGCTGGCCGGGTTCATTTATCTGCAGGTGGGTGATCCGACCGCAGATGCCTTGCGTGGTGCTCGTACGGTTTTGACCCTCGCCGATGATGATCCGGCGCTCGAGAAGTGGCTGGATGTGCTTGAAGCCCGGGTCGATGCGCGTCCCATGGACGCAGAGAGTCGGTACCTTCTTGGCCACGTGCTGCTCAAGCAACAGCGTTATGCGCGCGCAGCTGAGGCATTCGCCAAGGCCCATGAGCTGGTGGGTGATGATGTTGCGATCGAGTCGATGTGGCTGCAGGCCCGCTACATGGCCGCCAAAGGCGAAGTCGATGAGCAGAGCGTGACCATCGCCGAGCGAATTCTGGAACGTGATCCTGGCAACGTACCTGTGCTGCAACTGTTGTCGGTGCATCACGCCCGCGAGGGTGACTTCAAAGCCTCGCTTCAACTTCTGAACCGCGCACTGGGCGTGGTTCGTGACGATGACAGCCGGGCAACACTGCTGGCGTTCATGGAGCAGATTCGCGTGCATGTTCCGGCGGAGTTGCCCGCGATCAAGGTGAAGGTGCAGTCAGCGCCCGACGCGCCTGCCACGCCTGCAACCTCTACAGGCGCGACCGTATTCGTGATTGCGCGGCCGGTTGGCGGTGGTGTGCCGTTTGCTGTTGAACGACGCCCGGTCGCGATGCTGCCATTCGAAGTTCGACTCGATGATCTCACCTCCATGAACCCGGCTAACCTGCTGTCGGCTGCGCAGCAGGTTGAGGTTGTGGTTCGGCTCAGTCTCTCCGGTCAACCGGCTGCAGCGCCTGGCGATTGGGAATGGCGCAGCGATCCGGTCCAGATTGCCGGGATGCAGCAGCTTGCCCAGCTCGAAGCGTTTCTGTCGCCACCAGCGGTTGCTCCGACCCCGGCAAAAAAACCTGAAAAAACCTGAGTTTTTCTTGGGCGCGAGGGTGCTCAAACAAGACGCTTTACTTTAGACTACCGCGCTTCTTCCACCCCGGTAATCGAATAGCTTCATGCGCTTGAAGCAAATAAAACTTGCAGGATTCAAGTCCTTCGTCGATTCCACCACGGTTAACTTTCCGGGCAAGCTGAGCTCGATCGTTGGTCCGAACGGTTGTGGCAAATCGAACGTCATCGATGCGGTTCGCTGGGTGATGGGTGAAAGTTCAGCCAAGCAACTGCGTGGCGAGAACATCACCGACGTGATTTTCAATGGTTCCTCTGCTCGTAAACCCACCGCCTCCGCCAGTGTCGAGCTCCTCTTCGACAACAGCGATGGTCGGGTTGGTGGCCAGTACGCCGCTTATGCTGAATTGGCCATTCGCCGCGAGGTCACTCGGGACAGCCAGTCGACGTATTTCCTGAATGGACAGAAGTGCCGACGGCGTGACATTCAGGATGTGTTCCTGGGTACCGGGTTCGGGCCCCGCAGCTACTCAATCATTGAACAGGGCATGATCAGTCAGCTGGTCGAAGCCAAGCCGGACGACTTGCGTGGCTATCTCGAAGAAGCCGCTGGCATCTCCAAGTACAAGGAACGTCGTCGCGAGACCGAGAACCGGCTCAAGCACACCACCGAAAACCTTGCCCGGCTCAATGACATTCGCGAAGAGCTCGGCAAGCAGCTGGATCGACTCCAGCGTCAGGCCAAAGCGGCTGAGCGTTATCGGGAACTCAAGGAAGACGAAACCCGCACCGTCGCCGAACTTTTCACCTTGCGGCACGATGCTCTGGCGACGCAGCTTGCGCAGCTCGATTCCCGTATCCAGACCAGTCGGGTCGATCTCGAGGCGGCCAATACGGAACATCGTCGGGTCGAAACAGAAATCGAGACCATGCGGGCTGAACACGCGGATCGGTCGCAGGCCTTCAATCGAGTGCAGGGCGTTTTCTATCAGCTGGGGGCCGAGGTCTCACGGGCGGAAGAAACCATCGATTTCAGCACGCGTCGAGCTCGCCAGCTGGAGCTTGATCTCGAAGGGGTGACACGGCGTGCTGTAGAGATGCAGCAGCAATTGGCGGATGACGAACTGGATCTGGCGCGTTTGACAGAGCAGGTCGAACTGCAGATTCCGCTGGTGGAGGGCAAGCGTACATCTGACCTCGAAGAGCAGGCTGCCCTGGATGCCGTCGAACAGCGGCGCCGTGATGCGCAAAGGCGATGGGACGATGGCAACAATCGGTACAACGACAATGTTCGCCTGGTCGAATCGCATCGATCGCGCATCGAACACAACCAGCAGATGCTTGAGCGGCAGCGTCGCCGGCATGAGTTACTGATCGCTGACCAGGCGGCGACTATCGAAGTTGCGGATGGGCAGCTGGATGAAATGGAAGCCGCGATAACCGTACTTGAGGCGGACTATCACACGCTGGAAGAAACCATCGAACAACATCGTCAGGACCTTGCGGCCTCCCGCGATGAAGCACGTACCCAGGAACGCCATCTCGAATCGACCCGCGCAGAAGTGCAGACGCTGCGTCGCAAACTTGCAAGTCTTGAAGCCGTGCAGGCCGCAGCGCTCGGTCGCGACAAGTCAGAACACGAAGCGTGGCTGGTGGCACAAGGCCTTTCAAGCCGCGCGCGAATCGGCGAAAACCTGGCTGTGGTGGCCGGCTGGGAGCGCGCAGTAGAAACCGTTCTGGGTGTTTTCCTGCATGGTGTTGTCGTTGAGAGCCTCGATCACTATTCCGCAGCGCTCGCTGCCGAGACTGCCAGCGATCTGGCCTTGGTTGAGACACGACACGGCCAACATGAAACGGCTGATTCTCCCATCAGTGGTGAGTTGCCGAGCCTCGCCAGCCTCTTGCGTGGCAATGGTGGCAACCTCGGATCCCTGCTGGCGGGTGTGCATGCGGCCGAGTCACTGGAAGTGGCCATGCAGGTTCGTCATGTGCTGCGCGATGGTGAAACCATCATCACCCGTGACGGTATCTGGATCGGTCCCGACTGGATGACCGTCGCCCCTGAGGCAGGCGCACAAAGCGGCGTCATTGGTCGTGGGCAGGAAATTGAGACGCTCATGGTTCGGGTCGAAGAAGCGGAAACCGCGCTTGCCGAACTGCAGTCGCTTCTGGGTATGGCGCGGGAGCGTATCGCCGGCCTTGAGGCTGAGCAGGAACAATTGCAGCGACGCAGTCATGTCGAACAGCGTGAACTGTCTGGCCGGCGAACTGAACATGGTGTGCGTCGTGTGCAGCAGCAGGAAGTGGCTCGTCGCCGCGAGCGCATTGCACGTGAACTCGAGGAAATCGTTACCCAGGAGCAGGAAGAGGGTGTGCGATTGTCGACGGCCCGGGAAGCGCTGGTGATTGCCGAGTCACGCCGCACCGAACTCAGCATCGAGCGGGAAACCCTGCTCGAAGAGCGACAGGCTGCCGAGCAGCAGGTCGATGCGGCGCGCCTGCAGGCTCGCGCCTCACGCGATGCGTTCCATGTCATGAACACAGAATTGGCAGCGCTTCGGTCCCGTCAGGTCGCAGCCGGTACGACACGCGATCGGCTGCGGCAGCAGATCCATGATCTCGGCAATCAGACCGCGTCCTTGCAGACCGGTATCGAACAGTCCCTTGACCCTATTCCGGAGTTGAAACGCCTGCTGGACGAAAAGTTGCAGGTGCGCTCCGGGGTCGAGGCTGAACTGAAGGGCATTCGCACCCAACTGGAAAAACTTGATGGCGTCGTCAGGACGCTGGAGTCGGCGCGGCATGCAGCCGAAGAACGTACGGCGGGTCTGCGGGAAACGCTGGAGACGGCGAGGATCACGCGCGAAGGCTTGTCAGTGAATGAACGAAACATTCTCGAGCGCATAGCGACCACAGGTCGCGCCATCGAGGATGTTCGGGAAAAGATGCCAGCAGAGGCGACGGAGATCGCCTGGCAGGAAACGCTCGAGCAGGTTCAACGCCGGATCGAGCGACTGGGTGCTATCAACCTTGCGGCTATCGACGAATTCCGAACGGAATCCGAACGGAAAGCCTATCTTGATACACAAAATGAAGATCTGGAGCAGGCACTGGCGACATTGCGCGAAGCTATGCGTAAAATCGACCGTGAAACAAGAGCCAGATTCAAAGAAACCTTTGAAACAGTAAACAAGCGGTTGGGGGAACTGTTTCCAAAGGTGTTTGGCGGAGGACACGCCTACCTGGAGCTAACGGGGGAGGACTTGCTCGACACCGGGGTCACGCTTATGGCGAGACCTCCGGGCAAACGCAACACGAGTGTGCATTTGCTGTCGGGTGGTGAAAAAGCAATGACGGCGATTTCGCTGATATTTGCCATCTTCCACCTCAACCCAAGCCCTGTGTGCTTGCTGGATGAAGTGGACGCACCACTCGATGACTCGAATGTCGCTCGCTATGCGGAGTTGATCAAGGAGATGTCATCGGAAGTGCAATTCATCGTCATCACCCATAACAAACTGACGATGGAAGCAGCCGATCATCTCATGGGCGTGACAATGCATGAGCCGGGGGTGTCCCGTCTTGTCAGCGTCGACGTCGGTGAAGCCGTAGCCCTGGCTGCCGTTTAACGAGCAGATGGTTGCGGAAAAGTTGAACGTGTCCAGGTCGCTTGCGACCAAAGGAGCCGCTGAATACGATGGATATCAAATCGCTGATCCTCATTGCTGGCGGCGTCATGATCGTGGCTGTCATCCTGCATGGCATCTATATCGCATGGCGCGCGAGAAGGGAAAACCTGCCCATGGAAATCGCTCGGGATCTGATTCCCGAGGATTTTGATGAAGAAGCCAGATTTCGACACGAGTTGCCCAATGGTGGTGCGCGAGTGTTACCGCAGGCGGATGGGGATCCTGATAACGCCAACGGTTATGGCGTTTCAGCGCCGCCCATGCTGCTGAACTCAACCGGCAGCGTCCCACGATCCGGCATGACAGCCAGGTCAATGGCGGCACGCACCAGCGTCGCGACGCGGGAATTGCCGCTGGAGTCATCCGCACGAGAGCCCACTCGGCGCAATGGCAGTCATACCCTGGCGAGTCGTCTCCAATCCAGGCAGGACATCGATGATGAGCTCTTTGGCAGCAGTGAAGCACTGTTCACGGAAAATCGTCGACAACCGACTCAGGCTCAGCAGGAGTCACGGCAGGAGGCTCGATCCGATTCAAAAAACGGCGGGTCAGTGACCACCGGTGGTTATGCACGGTCCAACGGCAGTCATGCGCCCAACCCGGCGACTTTGCGCGTTGATCCACAGAGCATTGAGCCGCAGGTAACCTCCGCCAAAGCACGGGCCGAGGAACAGGCGCCAGCATTACGTCCACGTGTTCAGAATGTGACGGTATCGGCGAATGCGCAGCCGGTCCAACGTCGTGCGTCGAAGGACAGCGCGTCAAAGGACAACGGACTGAAGGACAAAGTGCTGAAAGAAAAAGTGTCCGCGCCAGCACCAGAAACCGAGTCATCCAGTGAAGAGGTCGACGAGGGTGCAGTGATCAGCATTTTCCTGTTGGCGCGTCCAGGCCGGGCGTTTTCAGGACAAGCCCTGTACAAGGCGCTGCGGGCACATGGCATCAAGTACGGCGAAATGAACATCTTTCATCGCGTTGATCCAGTGTCACGCGTCAATCTGTACAGCGTGGCCAATGCGGTCAACCCAGGCACCTTCGACTACTCAAGGCTTGACGAATTGCAAACTCCGGGCGTCGCGTTTTTCATGCAGCTCCAGGGGCTTGATCATCCCCTGCGAATTTTTGATGACATGCGACGCGTCGCTTCAGGCCTGGCATCTTCTCTGGATGGCGAACTGAAGGACGAGCACCGATCGGTGATCGGCTTGCAGACCTTTGATCACTATCGTGAGCGGATAGCCGAATATTCCCGGCGTCACCTGTCGCGGCCCGCTTGAACGATTTGCAGGGCCAGCGATGTCTTCCCCCGATTTGGTGGACAAACGGGTGCTCGAACTTCGGCGCCTGATCGACCAATACAATTACGCCTATCATGTACTCGACGCCCCGCAGGTTGCGGACGCCGAGTACGATGGTCTGTTTGACGAACTTTCCCGTATCGAATCCGAGCACCCTGACTGGGTCACACCCGAGTCCCCGACCCAGCGTGTGGGTGCACTTGTCAGTGGTGGATTTCCCGAGATTCGCCATCGCGAAGCCATGTTGTCGCTGGACAAGAGCACCACTGAAGAGGGCATCGCCGACTGGATGGCACGAACGCGCAAGCTGATCGGTGAAAGGGTGCCACTCGAATTTGTCTGTGAGCCAAAAATAGATGGCGTTGCGGTGGCGCTGATTTACGAGCGCGGACGACTGGTACAGGCAGCGACCCGCGGTGATGGTGAGACCGGCGAAGACATCACTGCCAATGTGCGGACCATCAAGAGTGTGCCGCTGCAACTTGCCGGTCCAGATTTGCCACTGCGATTCGAAGTGCGTGGCGAGGTCTATATGTCCCATGCCGATTTCGGCGCGTTCAACGAGCGCGCTGTGGCACGGGGAGACAAGCCTCTCGTCAATCCGCGCAATGGTGCGGCTGGCTCATTGCGCCAGCTGGACCCACGTCTCACCGCCGCACGACCACTGTCCATGTTCTGTTACAGCCTGGGATGGATCGAGGACGGGGAAGAGGGTGGGGGCGTTGACGTGTGGCGACCTGAGTCGCATCTGCAGGTTCTCGAAACTTTCCGTACCTGGCGTTTGCGTGTGAACCCCCTCATCGAAAAAGTTCAGGATCTGACGGGGTGCATGGACTATCTGCGGCGTCTCGAAGCTCGACGCGACCAGCTGGGTTATGACATCGACGGCGCGGTCATCAAAGTTGATTCGCTGGCCCAGCAGACGAGTCTCGGCGTGCTGAGTCGAACACCACGCTGGGCAATGGCCTGGAAATTTGCTGCCGAAGAGGCGACGACGACAGTGCTGGACGTTGATTTTCAGGTGGGTCGAACAGGCTCGATCACGCCGGTAGCTCGACTTGCACCGGTATTTGTCGGTGGTGTCACCGTCGAGAACGCAACGCTCCACAACATGGACCAGGTCGAGCGGCTTGATCACGTATCGGCGACACCGTGCTGATCCGGCGCGCCGGTGATGTCATTCCGCAAGTCATGGCCGTGATAACGGCGCGTCGTCCGCTTATTGCAAGGCCGATCGAACTGCCCACTCGTTGCCCGGTGTGTGGGAGCGCTGTAGAGCGTAATGCAGAAGAAGCGGTGGCGCGATGTTCCGGAGGCATCAACGTCTGCGCTGCACAGCTGAAGGAAGGCCTGTTGCACTTTGCTTCCCGTCGCGCCATGAACATCGATGGACTGGGTGACAAGATCATCGACGCGCTGGTGGATGCAGGGCTGGTGCGCCGAGCCGCGGATATCTTTGGTCTCACGCTTGAGAACCTGGTGAGTCTGCCCCGCATGGCGGAAAAGTCAGGCAGCAACCTCCTGGTGGCCATAAACAAGGCCAGGACAACGACGTTGCAGCGGTTCATCTATGCGATTGGCATTCGCGATGTCGGCGAGGCAACTGCGCTCGCTCTGGCGCGACACTTCGGGTCGCTCGATGCACTCATGCAAGCTGATTCACCGGCGCTGGAATCCGTTCCGGACGTTGGGCCAATAGTTGCATCTCGCCTGACAACATTCTTCGCCGCAGAAGAAAATCGTTTGGCCGTTGCCGACTTGCGAGCTGCGGGTGTCTCCTGGGACGACCTGACTCCAACCCGTGAGGCCGTCGACACACTGCCACTTGTCGGCCAGACCTGGGTGTTGACCGGTACCCTTGAGAGCATGTCACGTGACGAGGCCAAAGCCCGATTGCAGGCTTTGGGCGCCAAGGTTGCCGGATCGGTGTCGGCGAAGACGCACGGTGTGATCGCGGGGCCGGGAGCGGGCTCCAAGCTGGACAAGGCTCGTGAACTTGGACTGGCCGTTCTGGATGAGGCAGCCTTCCTGAAACTGATCGAGGGCTGATCCGGAGGCGTACTCGAGCGGGGAGAAGCAGCGAAACATCAAGGGCCTGCCTACCATCTGGGACTTTCCTCGGCAAGCGGGTGATTTATCCGGTTTCAGCGGGGTACACTGCCGCACCCACACTTCCTCGAGGACTTTCATCGTGGCCATGTTTGACAAGAAAAAAAATCCGCAGGAAACGACCGTCAATGTTGCTTCCGTCAGCCTGAAAGCGCCCGAGCCGACGGTCCGCGCCGAGCCTATAACGCAGGCGCCATCCAATCACACCGGTAAACCTGCGGTCATTGGCACCACCATCCAGGTCTCGGGCGACATCGTCGGTGGCGAGAATCTGCTCGTGGAAGGACACGTCGAAGGCACCATCAAACTCGAAAAACACGATCTGACGATCGGTGTGAGCGGCACCGCGCACGCAAATCTCACCGCCAAACTGGTGCGCATCGAAGGCGAGGTGGTGGGTGACGTGGTTGGGCTCGAACGTGTCGTGATCGCAAGCTCAGGAAGGGTGCGTGGCAACATCACGGCGCCACGGGTGCTGGTTGAAGACGGAGCCCGTTTCAAGGGCATGATCGATATGGACTTTGCCGACAAGAGCGCTGACAAAAGCACGGAAAAAAGCCATCGGAACGGAGGCACCATTGAGGCGGCGGTGAACAGGGCTGCTGTTTCCTGAGACCGGGCTGGCTTGTTCATGAATGCTCCCCTGCGACCGGTGGTCGACACGACGCCACCTGAGGCAGCTCCCGATCTTGCGGAGTTGCTGCCATTACAGGGCACGCGTGAAACCGGATCCCTGTTCAGTCGCTGGTTCCAGCACCTGGATCCGGAGCGCTGTTTTACCGTGCTTGATCTGGCCGGTGCCCAGCCCGCGACCATGCAGTTGTTGTCCGGTTATCGCTGCAAGGTGTATTGCGCTGACCTGCTTGATGATCTGTGTGTGCCTGGCAAGGTCAGCCTGTCGGATGCTGCGCGACTCTTTGATGACCGGCTTGCCTTCATCGGCGAAGGGGTCATCGACTATTGTCTGCTCTGGGATTATCCGAATTACCTCCCGCCCCCGTTGTTGACGGTTTTCGCCCGCCGATTGCAGCGTTTTTTGCATGTGGGTTCGCGCATGCATCTGTTTGCCGCCATGCATGGTCGAAGTCAGCTATCGCCCTGGCGCTATTCCATCGAGCGAGCCGATACCCTCATACGTAAAACCGTGCGTCGTCCACTGCCCGACTATCCGCATACCCAGATGGAAGTGGTTGATGCCATGGAGTATGTGCGCCTGGATCGAGGCGCTTTGCGCGATGGGCGCGTCGAAGTCCTCCTCGAATGTGTCTGAGACGTCTGCGCTCGTTGCCATATTGATCTGGCTCAAATCGGCCGTGCCAAAGCTGCCACTGCTTCAGGCAGAAGCCTGCATGCCGGGCCGGTGATTCGAGTTATCCTGCCGCCATGTTCGAATTGACCGAAAACCTGAAGCAGGAAATCCAGGACGCCTATAAAAATTGGCTGTCAGCGCGTGACTTCAAGGCGCGTCGTGGTCAACGGGAGATGGTTGCCCACATTGCGCGCGGGTTGTGTGATCCCGATGTTCGCCTGGTTGCCATCGAGGCGGGTACCGGAACCGGCAAGACTGCCGCGTATTGCATGGCCTCCATACCCGTCGCGAAGATGCTCGACAAAACTGTCGTCATCGCCACGGCCACGGTCGCCCTGCAGGAGCAGGTGGTGTTTCGGGACCTGCCCGATCTGCAGCTGCATTCCGGAATGCGGTTTGGTTTTGCGCTGGCCAAGGGTCGCCGTCGTTATGTCTGTGTGAAGCGCCTCGATGATGCGGTGCGGCCGGCCGATCGTCAGGCGGGTTATCTCGTCGAGCCACCCGCAACCGATTCGACTCCACTGTTTCAGTCCATGCTGGAATCGTTCAGCGATGGCAGCTGGAACGGCGAACTCGATTCCTGGCGCGACGGGGTCGACGACGCTGCGTGGTTACAGGTCACCACCGATCATCGCGGTTGCAGCAATCGACGATGTGCCTATTTCAGCCAGTGCCCGTTCTACAAGGCGCGCCAGGAACTGGAGGGCGTGGATGTCATCGTTGCCAACCACGACCTGGTGCTCGCCGACCTGAGTCTGGGTGGTGGGGTGGTTCTGCCGGAACCCGAAAACTGCATCTACGTGTTCGACGAAGCCCATCATCTGCCCGACAAGACACAGTCTCACTTCTCCTCACGCACACGATTGAAAGGTGCCATTTCCTGGTTCGATCAGGTCAACAGCGCAACCGGAACGATGACCCAGCGTTTTGAGCGACCACCATTTCTGGTGGCGCTGGCGACCACGCTCGCAGCAGAAACGGCGGCTGCGGCGGAGTCTTTCAGTCTGCTGTTATCCGAAGTGTCGCGGCTTCAGTTCACCGCTCGCGATGAGTCGCTGGCAACACATCGTTTTCCATTGGGCTGCGTGCCGGTGGATCTCGCTCGTGCCTGCGGCGATATCCTGCCGTCCATGCGTGAGGTCGAGTCGGTGTTGTCGCGGATGGAAGACAAGCTGGACGAAGTGGTTGCCGGGGACGTGGACTGGCCAAACAAGCACGAGACGGATGACTGGTTACCGGTGCTTGGGCAACTACTGGCTCGAGCCGAAGCGATCATTGGTGTGCTGACAGATTTTGCGGAAGCCCCGGCAGTGATCGATGAAGAGGGTGTGCCCGTCATGCATGCCCGCTGGGTCAATCAGAGTGGTGATGACTACGAGATCATCAGCGCGCCGATCGAGCCAGGTGAACTGCTGCGTGATGTCCTGTGGGGGCGTTGCCATGGCGCAGTCTGCGCCAGTGCGACGTTGACGGCAGCCGGTCGATGGGATCGATTCCTCGAACGCTCTGGCCTGGGCGCGGATGCGGCGACACTCTGCATTCCGAGCCCGTTTGACTATCCGAACCTGGTGGAATTTCATGTCCCGATGATGACGACCGACCCGCGACAAGCGGATGCACACACGATCGAGATTGCCGGCCTCATGCCCGGGTTGCTTGCCCAGAAGCGCAGCGCGCTGGTGCTGTTTGCGTCCTGGCGGCAGATGCGCAAAGTGCTTGAACTACTGCCCCGCAAAGTCAGCGACCTGCTGCTCGTGCAGGGCGCGGCAGCGAAACAGGCGTTGCTCGATGCTCATCGGCTCCGCGTCGATGGTGGTGAAATCAGTTATCTGTTTGGATTGGCAAGTTTCGCGGAAGGGCTCGATTTGCCGGACGACTACTGTCGGCATGTGATCATCTGCAAACTGCCGTTTGCGGTTCCTGATGATCCCATCGATCAGGCGATGGCCGAGTGGGCAGAACACCAGGGCCGAAATCCGTTCATGGAAATCAGCGTACCTGATGCAGCACTACGGCTGGTGCAGGCCTGCGGCCGACTGATTCGTCATGAAAAGGACCACGGACGCATTACCCTGCTCGATCGTCGATTTGTTACCCAGCGTTATGGCGCGGTGCTGAAACGTTCACTGCCGCCGTACCGCTTCGTCCTTGACGCCGTTTGAACTCGGTGACCGAAGGTGATCGTTCCCCGTGTTTCGACAGCGGTGCGAATGCTCCCCGTGAAAACGCGACGATGCTCTGTTCCTGCAAACGACGCGGCAGATCACTGACATAGGCGCGCACGTCTTCCCGCGTGAGCGCCTCAACCGCCGCCGCCAGTTGGCGATTACCATCAAAGGTGGTGATGTCGTCATCAAGATCGTTCCAGTACCGCTCGGTTCTTTCCCCCAGGTTCTTGTCGGCTTCCAGAAGCTTGACGAGTAAGCCTTGCCGCTGGGTATTGAACTCTTCGTCCGACAAGGCGGCGAGCCGCGCAGGCTGGGACGTGAGGTAGTCCTGCATGGCCTTGAGAATCTGATCTGCCGATGCAACCGGCGACTGTACGGTGAGCAGTAAACCGGGCTGTCGATCGATGGCTCTGGCACCCATCCCCACCACGTAACCCAGTTGTTGTTCAGTACGAAGGCTGGTGAAAAATCCCTGCTGAATCAGCTGCGCCGACAGTTGCGTCAGTGCCTTTGAACGCAGGGAGCGATCGGGTTCCTGCAGGAAGGCCACCAGCGAGGAATCACCATGCTCGATCGGCAATTCGATGGATTGTGACTGATGAATCTGTACTGGGCCTGGCAACTGGGTTTTGATCGCGCCGAGCTTGAAGTATTTTTCTACGGCGTCCAGCACACCACGCGCGTCGGCTTCGGTGACGTTACCGTGCGCAAGTCCAAAAAAGCCGACCTGGGCCAGGTGCGCCTTCCGCCATTCGTCGAGACTGGCAGGCGTGATGGCGGCGACGGCGCGTGAGACCTCGACCTCAGGCCACTCGGTACCGTGAACGGCCTGACCGACAGCGGCCATGGTCTGCAGATAGGGTCGTTCCTTGTCACTGTTGTCCAGTGACTGGATCAGATCCCGTTTGATGATGGCAAATCGTTCGGCATCGATGGGCAGGGTGGCAAATGTCTCAAGCACTCGTTCGACCAGTACCAGTTGTTTGTCGTTGTAGCCGGTGATGTCAAAACGAAAGCCGAACGGGCGGGTTCCGATCTGGGCATTCATCCCGGCCAGCAAGGTTGCATAAGCCCATTGGTTGGTTGCGTCAGCAACCAGGTCGGCAAAGAGGCGGGCCGCCGCCTGATCTTCAACGGTGACGAGGCCACCTTCGACGTTCAGATTGAATCGCAGGTTTGCCTTCGGTACGCCAAACTCGCCGTCAGAATGCAGCCAGTAATCGACCGTATCATTGTTGATGATCTGGCGAGCTGCCGGTTCGGAGGTGATCAGTGCGAGATCTTCCGGCAGAAATGGGTTGGCCTCAGGGAGTGACAAGTCGGACAACGCGGCGGGCGGCAACGTTGCCAGCTTGATTGGCCCACGAGTCAATGCGTAGTCCACACCGAACCAGCGTTCCTTCGCGTTGGTCACTACGTCTGGCAGCGTGACCTGTACGGCAACGTTGTCCGGACGCAGTCGATCCATGAAGCTGCGGATCAGCTCTGGTTTGAATTCGTCATAGCGATAACGATAGTGGAGCATTTCCTCGGCCGGGTAGCGCATCAGAACAGGCGCCAGTGAATAGACCGTTCGCAGTGCGCCGCCTTTTTCCAGAAAACGGAAACCAAGATCACCCAGCAGCACGAGTTCCTTCTGCCGCCATTCCAGCGGCTCTTCCTTGCGCATGAGGTCGATGTAGGCGAACAGATAAGCGGTGATCTCGTCGATGTGTTTCGCGCCTTCTTCGGTGAGCGAAACACCGACGTCGAAATTGGATTCGTCGGTGTCCAGATCGCCAGACGTCGAGGATAGACCCGTCGCCCAACCGAGCGATTTCAAAGTGGCGTACAGGCTCCCCTTGCCTTCGTGTCCCAGCAGATTGGCGATATAAAACTCAGGCTTGGCGCGGTAGTGCGGGCGAAGCGCAGGGACTGGAAACGAGTAGGTTACGCTACGCAGTTCCTGGATCGGTTTGACGTCCAGCCGAACCGGCAGGTTGTCCTTGGTAAAAACCTCTGCCGTGGTGTCGTCCGGACCAAGGTTGTGATTCGGCACGGCGCTGAATCGCTCCGTGACGAGGGTTTGCAGAGTGTCCAGGGAGTCTGGGGCCAGTACCACCAGCGCCATCTGGTCGGCGGAATATTCGGCCCCGAAAAACGTGATCAACGCCGATCGAACATCACCGTTGAGCGTTTCCAGGCTGCCGATGTTGAACTCGGCCAGCGGGTGGGCCGGATTCATCATGAGCTTGCCCGCCGTCATACCCCGCCAGCCATCATCCTTGATCTGCAGTTGGTATTCGGAATTGACGGCGTTTTTCTCGCGATCAACGTACTCGGCGGTGAACAAGGGGCTGATGAAGAAGTCCGCAAATCGATCCAGTGCCTCGGGGAATTGAGGGGGTGCGACGTCAAAAAAATAGTTGGTGTGGTCGGTAGCGGTATACGCATTCGAGGTACCGCCATTCGCGGTAAGGAAGTGCTGATAGCCGTCGACGTCCGGGTACTTGGCGGTACCGATGAAGAGCATGTGTTCAAGGAAGTGTGCGAGGCCAGGATGTTCCTTGGGATCGTGCAGACTGCCGCGGAACACCGTCAATGCAGCCGCTGCCTTGTCACTGCTCTGGTCTGATATCAGCACGACCTTGAGGTGGTTGGGCAGTTCAAGGTACCGGTAGTCACGATCGTCGTTCGGGCTCTTGATGATCTCGACGGGCACAGGACCTGCAACCCTGGTTGCACAACTGGCGATCAGAAGCAGCGAGATGATCGTGACGGCTCGGAACATGAATCACACCTTGTCGGATAGCGCGGCGATCATAGCGGGCATGACGATGGCCCGCAGTCGATTTATTCCTTCGGACATGAATACAACCCTTTCTTCCGCAGTAGCAGGTTTGCAAAATAGTCGAGGCTCAACCATCGTCCGCCGCCGATCACGGCCAGCGACAACAGCATCATGAAATAGATGGCTGCGAACTCGATGCCATTGTTGAGCTTGACGATGCTGCCGGCTCCGCTCAATCGTTTCCAGTCGCCGTTCTCTTTCACGATGGTCTTGATTTCTTCAAGCCGCATGGCCGCATCGATGGTCCGTTCATTGACGTTATAACAATTGATGTAACGCTCGAATGCCGTCGAGTCGGCATGTGCCTGAGTGGCCGGCATGCAGATATCTGCTGGCATGGATGGTGTGATGGTGGCCCAGCCGTTGGGCAGATGGACAGAGTAGGCCGCCACGAACATGGTCACGGCAAGCATGATGGCCCAGATGCGCGTACCCAGACCAAGCAGCAGGCAGATGCCACCGACAAATTCGGTCCACGATGCCAGGAACCAGGAAAAGCCTGGTGGCAGGACGTTGAAGGGAAAGGGAAAGGAGTCGAGCTGAAAGGCGAACCAGTTCTCCCCGTGCAGTTTCTCCCAGCCGGCACCAATCAGCACCGGCGCCAGAATCAGCCGCAAACCGAGGGAGACCACGCCATCCAGATGAAGCGCAGTGTGTAATGCCTGGTTGTACCAGCCGATGATTTTCTGGATAAAAGTGCCGTTCATAGAGTTCCCTGGATTGCTCGCGAGCGTGTGTAAGTACTGGAATTTTCGAAGTTAGACCGGGTTTTCCGGAATGGTTCCCGCGTTACGCCTGGTTATTCATCTGATGTTCAGCCCCTCCCCCTAACATGGCAGCTACCGTCATGAAACCCATGCGGCGATGATGCTAACGGTAGAGGTAATCATGAAGAAGTCTTTCACGAAACGATCTTTGGAATTCATCGGCGAGACCGGCATCGGTGCAGTAAGAAGGACATTGGGTGCAGTAGCCTTGGGCTCTGCCGTCATGTTATCCAGTGTCGCCTGTGCCACTTCATATGACGAGGCGCAGGTTCTGCGTGCAGACCCGGTCTATCGCACGGTCAGTTATAACGTGCCTACCGAGCAGTGTCATGACGAAGAAGTAACGTACTACGAACCGGAACGACGAGGTTCGGCGACACCAACGATTCTTGGTGCAGTGATCGGTGGTGCGCTCGGTAATGCAGTGGGCCACCACAAGGGTAACAAGCGAATAGGCACAGCTGTGGGCGCGGTCCTGGGTGGCACAATCGGTAATGACATCGGTCGTCGCGCACGTGCGAATCAAGGCGGTGCTTCACGTTATGGCACCGAGCGTGTCTGCCAGAGTGTCAACGAAGTTCGCGAGCAGGAAGAGCTGGCCGGTTATGACGTTGAGTATGCTTTCGGTGGTCAGGTCTATCGAACGCAGACCAGAAATCACCCTGGTGATACGTTGCGCGTGCGGGTGGATGTTGTACCGGCAGAGTAGTCCTCAGTACTTGCGCAGACCTCTCTGCGGCGCGCGGAGAATGTCCGCAAGTGTGGCGAGGTCGCTGCGATTGCAGGCAGAATGTGGTTACAATCCTGCCGAGGCGGGGTCCGGTCACAGATTGGGTGCAGACGAGGGCAGCGGCATGAACATGCAGAGCCAGGGCCAGAAAACGATTGGGAAGCAGAAGCACGTTGGGCTAACAATGCGGAACCCAGGATCTGGTCGGCTGCGTGTTGGCTCGCTGTTGATGGTGCTGATTACCGGTATGGTTGGTCTCTCTGCGCTCTCAACCGGCTGGGCCAGTGAATACAAAAAAGCCGCAACGCAGAATTACCTGGTTGAACCGAACCCCGACGTCAGTCTGGAAACGGCCACTGCAATCATCCGTCACCGCACCGGTGGTCGGGTTCTCTCCGCCAATTCCTCCAGCCGTGGCGCCGAAGTCGGCTATCAGGTGCGTGTTCTGATTGACGAACGTCAGGTCCAGACCTGGTTTGTTGATCGTAAAGGCCGCGCCCAGAATGAGTAGGAAGAACGAGTAGACAGCATGCGTGTACTGATCGTTGAAGACGAGGCAGCTCTCGCCGGACAACTCGTGGCCGCGTTGCGAAGCGCCGGATTTGTGGTCGATGCAGCAAAAGATGGCGAAGAAGGTTTCTATTTTGGCGCCGAGTACGACTACGACGCCGCCATCATCGATCTCGGCTTGCCACGACTGGACGGCATGGGGCTGATTCGCAAGCTGCGAACAGCCGAGCGAAACATGCCGGTGCTGATACTCACCGCGCGCGGCAACTGGCAAGACAAGGTCAAAGGTCTGGAAGCTGGCGCCGATGACTATCTGACCAAGCCGTTTCAGATGGAAGAACTGCTGGCCCGACTGAATGCGCTGATTCGACGCGCTGCCGGTTATTCCTCACCTGTGCTGGAACATGGTGAACTCAAGCTTGATACCGCCAAGAAAGACGTGCGCGTGTCGGGCGCGCCGGTCGAACTGACGGCTTATGAATACAAGGTGCTTGAATACCTGATGCTCAATCCAAATCGGGTGGTCAGCAAGACTGAACTTACCGATCACCTGTATGAGCAGGACTTCGATCGCGACAGCAACGTCATCGAAGTGTTTGTCGGTCGATTGCGCAAAAAACTCGACCCGCTCAATCCCATTCGCACCGTGCGCGGCCAGGGGTACCGATTTTTCTCGGAAAATGACGGGTGAAAGCAGGCATCCAGACCCGCCTGTTTTTCATCACCACGCTTGTCCTTGGCTCCTGCCTGACCCTCGCCGGGTACATTCTTGATCGATCCTTCAAGGCCAGTGTACTGGCCGGTGCCGAACAGCAGCTTCGACTGGTGACCTATTCGCTGATGGGTGTGGTCGACTTTGTCGACGGGCGGGTGAGCCTCTCTGCCGAGTTACCGGAACCCAGGCTCAATCAACCCGAGAGCGGGCTCTATGCCAGCGTACAGATGCGCGAGAGTGTGCGTGCCTGGCGCTCCCCTTCGGCGCTGACCAGTGATGTGCCATTCCCCGAGCACGTTCTCGCGATGGAACCGGGGGAGTTCCAGTTCACTGAAGTGACAGATCCGGCGGCACCGTTTTACTACCTCAGCTATGCGGTGATCTGGGGTGTGGACGATGGCACTGTTCTCACCTTCACTGTCGCTTCCGAAACGTCTGCGTTCGAACGTTCGATGCGGGATTTCCGGCGCAATCTGTTGCTCGGACTCACGGCGGTTCTGTTGTTGTTTGTCGCCGCTCAATTTCTGGCCCTGCGTTGGGGTTTGTCGCCGTTGCGGCAGATGGCTGATGAAGTGCGACAACTTGAGGCCGGTGAGCGCGAAGCCCTGAGCCGGGTCTACCCGCTAGAGCTGCAAGGCCTGGCAGAAAATCTGGATCGTTTTGTGGAGCATGAGCGCCGCTCCAGATCCCGCTACCGCAATGCACTGGAAGACCTGGCGCATAGTCTGAAGACACCACTGGCTGTGGTTCGCAACGCTCTTTCTTCAGTTAACGGCTCGTTGAATGGATCAGGCCATGGCTCGAGTACTGAATTGCTGCGAGAACAGCTGGCGCGTATGGAGAGCACGGTGCACCACCAGTTGTCCCGAGCCGCCGTGCGTGGCCCTGTTGTAGTTGGCAGTACGGTGGTACTCGGGACGATGATCGAACGATTGGTCCGTGCGCTGCGCACCGCCTATCGCGATCGCCCCATCGACGTCACCCAGCAGATCGATCCCGAATTGCGGGTGCGTGGTGATGAAGGTGACCTGATGGAAATCTTCGGCAACCTGCTGGAAAACGCCTTCAAGTACACACAGACGCGGATCGCCATTCAGGCGAACAGAGTCGCTGCCGGCATCGAAATCTGTATCGATGATGATGGCGCCGGGATACCGGAACATCTTCGCGAAGACGTTCTGCATCGCGGGATTCGAGCGGATGAAGTACAGCCAGGCCAGGGCATTGGTCTGTCGGTGGTTGCAGAGCTCGTGAGTTTGTACAGCGGCACGCTGTCGATTGATACCAGTGCGCTGGGTGGCGCCAGAATTCGACTCGTGTTGAAGTAGCGGCTGCCCGTTTCCAGCAATCCCGAAACTCGATGTGGAGCCTCCCATGACCCTGGCACTGTCCTGTGCATTTGCGACCTCGGATCAAAGTCACGAACACGCCCGCATCGCGGAAGAGCTGGGCTATGAACGCGCCTGGTTCTACGACTCACCCGCGCTGTACCCGGATGTGTGGGTGCAACTGTGCCGAGCCGCAGAACGCACCCGTCGGATCGGCCTTGGCCCGGCCGTGCTGGTGCCCAGCCTTCGGCATCCCATGACCAATGCGGCGGCGATTGCGACCCTCGCCAGCATTGCCGGCGTTGACCGTGTGGCGGTTGCCATTGGCTCCGGTTTCACCGGCCGGCTCACCCTCGGCCAGCGACCGCTGCCCTGGAAAATGGTGGAGCACTATGTTCGCACCGTACAAGCGCTGCTGCGTGGTGAGCAGGTGGAGTGGGAAGGCGCACCTATTTGCATGATGCACCCCGCTGGTTTTGGCGCGGCCCGCCCCATCAATGTGCCGTTCATCATTGCGGCCGCGGGTCCAAAGGGCATCGACGTGGCACAGAGAATCGGGCAGGGCGTGTTTGCCTCAGCGCCGATCCCAGGATTTGCACGCAGCGTCTTGTTAGCCATGGGTACGGTGTTGCTCGACGGCGAGTCGGCTGGCTCGGCGCGCGCCATCGCCGCGGCCGGACACGCCGCCGCCGTGGGGCTGCATTGGGCGACGGAATTCGATGCACTGGATTCATTGCCAGGCGGTCAGCAGTGGGCCGCAGCTTATGATTCGGTGCCCACACGTGAACGACACCTGGCTCTGCATGACCAGCACCTGATTGCAGTCAATGACCGGGATCGCGCGTTTGTGACTGGCGAAATGCTGGCGGCTCAGAAACTGGCGCAAACACCGGATGCCTGGAAACAACAGCTGCAGCGCTTCGAGCGTGCAGGGGTGACCGAGATTGCCTATCAACCGGCAGGCCCGGATATTCCGGGTGAGCTTGAGCGGTTTGCCCGGCTTGTGCAGTGACACCGCGCGCAGGTTCGGCTCGATGCACACACCCGATGGTGTTGATCGTCTTGTCTGGTGCGTTGTGGGGGTGTGTGTCAGTCGATGCGAATCTCAAATACACCAGTGGCACCGAAGCCCTGGGAGAGGGGCGATACGATCAGGCCATTACGGACCTGGCTGAAGCCGTCAGGCTCGATCCTGAATCGGCGCGTTCATTCAACAACCTCGCAGCCGCTTACTTTGGAGCTGGGCAAGTCCGACAAGGCTGGCCGCACGTTCGAACGGCGTACGCACTGGATTCGCGAGATCGCTTCGTTCGCGCCAATCTGCTGCGGCACCTCGGCCAACTGATTCATGACGGCGGGCTTGAGAATGGCTCGTCCAAAATCTCAGTGGTTGAGTGGCTTGGCGAGCCGGATACCCGGCAGACCGATCCGGAAGGAGAGACCTGGCGGTACGGATCACTCGGCATTCGTTTTGTAGATAACCAGCTTGCGGGCGCCATTCAAATCGACAAACTGCGAAAAAAGGCAAGGGGACGACCATGCGCGGTATGCGGCTCAGGATGAATCAGCCTCGTGTGACGATGCTGGTTGTGTTTGGCATGATCGCTATGATCGGCACCGCGTGGGCAGGTGCGACTGATACGACCGCCAGCAAAAATGAAGGAGCAGAAGGTATGAGCATTGAAGGCAGCTACAACTTTCGCCGTGTGAACGACCGGGTCACGACCTCTGGTGTGGTGGGTGACAAACGACTGGCAAGCCTTCAGGCGCAGGGTTATGGCGCCTTGATCAACCTGCTGCCAAACCAGAGTGAGTATGCGGTGCCGGAAGAGGGTGGCATCGTGACAGGCCAGGGACTGCGCTACTTCTACATCCCGGTGGACTTTGATGCGCCGACCCAGGCTGATTTTGATGCGTTTGTGCAGGCCATGGATGACGTTGGCGACAAGACTGTTCATGTGCACTGTGCCGCCAACTTTCGGGTGAGTGCGTTTTATAGTTTGTATGCAATGCGCAAAGGGCTATGGACTGCGGAAGAGGCCGACAAGTTCATTGAGGGGCTGTGGAATCCGGCGGAGCATCCGGTTTGGGCTGGGTTTATTGCGGAGCAGAGGGCTCGGCGATAACTCTGGCACGTGAAAACACTTGGTCCATGACTGGAAGGTCTAGTCGGGACCGTTCTTCAGATCTCAGGCGATTCAACGTAACCACTCAGTTGCTCACTAATCGTGAAGAGGCGCGGCTTGCACTTCCGAAGCTGTCGTCTTCCGTCCGCCGGCAGTACAGTGACTGACCTGCGCAGGACTGAACTCTTATTTTTATTGTCGCCACCGAGTCGAGTGAACGGAATAGTTCGGCAGCTGCCCTCTCGAAAAACTCCGCTACAGAACTGGCGATTCGAATTCTAACTCAATCAACTTCGTCGGATTCGTGACGATTTCCTTGTTGGACCACGGTTCGTTTGGTCGGACCACACTTCACTGCGTCTAGACCGGGGCGGATAGTTCGTTCTTTGGTTTCCCATGAAAGCCGGAAAGCCGAAGCGCAGATGAGCGGAAGCCGTACCCTTTCGTGCGAAATTGGCTGGCTTTTCGCGTTGTAAAAAGGGAGGGTTTCCATATGTTCCCGGTAGTGTCGGGATTCCTTGGTGGTAAGCTTTTGAAAGCAAGAGAGTTTGGACAGGGAGGGGGTATGGCCAGCGTGATGGATGGACGAAGATCATCCACTTTCTGTTAGGCGAAGGTGGAAAGGTGCCGATGAAACCAGTATTCGTGTTCGTCGATATGCTTGAAGATTTCTTCGCTTCACCACCGCTGTCGGATCATAGACTCGACATATGCAGGGCAATCAATGATCTAACTGAGTTTGCAAGAGAGCATGAATATCCGATCGTTTGGATTCGGCAGGAGTTCCAGCCTGATCTTAGCGACGCATATCTCTCAATGCGAGACACTGGCAATCGCATCACGATTAGAGGAACTGGAGGCAGCGTTCTCCTTGCGGAGCTCAAGCAGTCCCCCAACGATCGTGAGATCGTAAAAAAGAGGTACAGCGGGTTCTTTGGAACTGGGCTAGCGAAACTCTTGGCTGAGCTCAGTTGCGACAAAATCGTTCTAGGCGGAGTGAATACGCACGCATGCATCCGAGCAACTGCGGTT
>JANNBJ010000093.1:0-2249 GCA_031385325.1 Gammaproteobacteria bacterium
CTACTGCGCCAGTGGGAAGAGCGGTCCATTTTTCCCCGATTTCTCGTTGCATAGCGCCGCTATGCGCCTCGAAATCGTGAAAAACTGTCCTCGCTCTCCCACTCGGCTCGCTACGATCGCTCAAGTCCGACAGGCTGCTAGAAACGCTGAACCTCTTTACGACACTTTCGGGCGAGCAATGTAAATCGCCTGGTTTTATCCAGGCGATTGGGATCACTGATCCGGGACGTACTATCGACCCGTTTAATCAACCAAGAAACAGCTCTCGATCGCTGTCTGATTGTCACTTTCCTCGCGTGCCAGTACTTCGTACTTCACCATACCCTCCTCAGCCAGTTCCAGAATCTCTTCCGGAATCTCAAAACTGAAGGTATCCGGTGGCAGTATCGTGCTGACTTTCCAGTTCGCCTCCGGTATTTCAACGATAACTTCATAGTTGACGATGGTCACCGGTTCGTTGAGCCGGCCAATCGTTGGATGCGAATGAGTCACTTCGTCCCACTCGATCTCGATATCGTCGGCTGCGAACTCCGGGATGTCTTCGCCATCGCAGTCTGTAGCCGCTGGAATTCCATTGACCGAAACCACCGGAGGTGACGGCAACAGGTGTGAAACCTGTGTCAGGCGGTCCATTCGTGCGCCGTACAGGCCGATCGCCACCAACAGGTATTGTCCTTCTGGATACCGCCTGAAAAATTCTTCAGGTGGCAGGTACCTGAAATTCGGCTCGCTACTTTCGATCGCAAACTCGTTCAACCCTTCCCACGCCAGCACCCCTTCAACCTTGATATCCAGCAGACGGTTGCGCCGGTGATTGTACAGTTGCAAGTTGTTCCACGGATCTGCCTCGACCTTGGCATGGATGCCCAGATCATGATCCGTGTCGTTCAATTCAAAAAAAACGTCGGCCACCTTGATGGCCGGCGCTGCTGCATAAGCAGTCGACAACGCCGCAGCGAATGCCGTAGCCACGCTGAACACAGCCAGTCTTTGCACGACTCGCATAGTGATTCCCCTTCCGAGTTTGATGAGTTTTCCGTCCAACAGTCAAAAACTGATGACGGCCGGTTGGACGGAACTCAGAAGGGAAATCAACCTCAACCACGAACGAATTCGAGAAAGTTTTAAAAGTCAGAGGCTGCCAAGGAACTCCTCAAGCCTCGCTTGGCTGAGCTGCTCTCGCACGTCGAGCGCTCTTTCTTTCCAGCATGCCAATCAACCGCTTATGGCGTGCTTCTGAAATCGGGTAACTCCACATCATCGCGAATGCCGCAACGTAGAACACCACCGGCAGAAAGACGAACACGACCCGCAGCGCCATGATCTGATCTGGCCCGTTGGCACCATCCTTTGGCTGGAAGTCGAAAAACGCCAGCAGGTTCAGGACAAATCCCGCCGCAAACGCAATGACCAGCTTGTTGGCCAGGGACCAGACCGAAAAGAACAGGCCGGTTCTGTCTTCACCACTGCGCAATCGATCAAGATCCACGACGTCGGCTTTCATGGCTGCGGGCAGGGCCGAAAAACTGCCGATGCCCAGACCCAGGACAAAGAAGACCACCATCATCCAGTACAGATCGCCTGGCCCGAGGAACCAGTAGCCTGGCTGTGCGATCAAGGCTGTGGCCATGCCCATCAGCCACGCCTTGCGTTTGCCGACGATTTGCGCAACCCGGTTCCACAACATCACACCTAAGAGGTTCGCGGTGTAAAACACCAGCAGCACCACATTGCTGTTCACGTTCGCTTCCAGCACATGCACCACAAACAGGATGTACAGCGGCCCGCCTACTGCAGGACCCAGCGCGCCGAGCGTGAATCCGAACATCAGACGTTTGAACGGACCATTGCCCCACATCACACGCAGCCCTTGCCACAGCGATATGCGTTTACTCTCGATAGGAACGCCTTCCGGGACTCGCCACAAGAATGGCACGGCGATCACCATGCCAACGGTTGCACATATCGCAATGACGTGTAGCGACTCCGAGACCTTGAAGCCGTAATCAAAGCCCCAGTCAGTGAGCAGAGGAACAAGAATCGCGATCAGCGTGCCGATCAATCCAGCGGACGTGCGGAAGCTCGCGATGCGCGTCCGTTCGTGATAGAGCGGTGACAGCTCCGCTCCCCATGCATAAAACGGGATCGCAATGAAGGTCCAGCCCAGCCAGAGTAGCACGAGCCAGGTAGCAAAATAGTTATTGGAAACTTCACCGGGTGGCACGAACAACATCCAGACCGACAGCAGC
>JANNBJ010000109.1:0-2302 GCA_031385325.1 Gammaproteobacteria bacterium
ACCAGGGTGACGAAGCGCGGGTGGAGATCGGTCTCATCAAGGTGTTTGGTGCGCAGATGCTGCACAACGTCATCGATCGGGCGATCCAGGTGCACGGCGCGCTGGGGGTTACGGAGGACACGCCGCTGGAGCGCATGTACCGGCATGCCCGCTTTGCGCGCATCTACGACGGCGCTGATGAGGTGCACGTGCAAAACACGGCGGCGCGGATCCTGCGCTCCTATCAGCGTGGTGACGGTTTCGACTTTGGCATGCGATAAGGTCGCGCAGATGGCTTTCCTGAAGTCCGGTATCACGGTTGATGTCATGGATGCCATCGTCGAGGCTGGACCCATGGCCGATGTGTGAAGAACTTGATTATCGAGCGCCGGGAGACCTTCGGCAGCGGTGGCACGCGCATCCGATTACGATTCTCCGCCGGCCACGACACGCCTGGGATCCGGACCATGAACCCAAACTGATCGTCACCGATCTGGTAGACCACAACCGGGAGACACCGCTGTGTCCAGCAATTCCATTCACATCCACGGCGAAGTCGCTCCCGGATTCGAGTCCGTCAAGGCGTTGTATGAGCACAACATGCGTAACCTCTTTGAGAAGCAGACCCAGCTCTGCGTCTACCACAAGGGCGAAAAGGTTGTGGATCTATGGGCTTCCGTGCAGGAAGGGGATGGCTTTTCTGCGGACTCACTGGTCAACGTCTTCAGTAGCGGCAAGAGTCTCGAAGCCATTGCGATGGCCTGGCTGTATGGGAAGGGACTGCTGACGTACGACGCAAGGGTCATCGACTACTGGCCGGAGTTCGGAGCCAATGGCAAACAAGCGCTGACTATCGCTGAACTCATGCGGCACGAAGCTGGACTTGCGACCTTTGGCACTTCCATACCGCCAGAGGACCTGCTGCCGGAAAATCTCAGGCAGAACCGGATAGGCAAGATCATCGAAGCGCTACCACAGAAATTTCGCGCCAATCAGGGAAGCACGCGGGAATACCATGCCGTCACACGTGGCTGGATCGTCAACGAGGTGTTCCGTCGCATCGATCCGGCAGGCCGCACGATCGGCGAATTCCTGGCTCAGGAGATCAGCGGGCCACTTGAGGTCGACGCCAACATCGGGGTGCAGGCACACGATCTGCCACGGGTGGTCGATGTCTCTCCCCTGAGCGTCCGGTTCCAGATACTTGAAGGCCTCAAGCCACGATTCCTGGGGAGAAGGATGGAACTCAACGTCGTCCAGACCGTAGTGAGGTTGATCCGACTTCTGCCGGGTCTCAGAGGCGGCACTACTGCAGGCAGCCCGCCGCCGTTCGTCGGTATGGAGAAGATTGCGTTTTTCAACGATCGATCGGTGCGCATGGGAGAAACGCCGTCGGCGAATGCCACCTGCTCCGCTCGCGCACTCGCCCGAATCGCAGCGATGATGTCATCCCGCGGAAAATTCGGCCCAACAGAACTTATCAGTGGCGCGGCATGGCAGGCGATGCACGATGCGCCGGATCGGAAGGACATGGGGTTCGGGACCACCACCTTCACGCAGGGAGGTGTAGCCCGGTTCCAGGCGGCAGACCAATCCTTCACCGAAGCCGATCATCGTTTCAACGGCGGTCGGGAAGGGTTCTACGGATGGATGGGGCTTGGCGGTTCCCTGTTCCAATGGCATCCCGAACATGACATCGGCTTTGGCTACGTGCCGACCTCGCTCAACGTCTTTGATCTCTTTAACGAACGTGGCAAGACCTACCAGGCAGAAGTACTGCGTTGTGTGCAAAGGCGGTGACCGGGCGCGTCCGCGCGGAACACCCCATAAAAAGGATTATTCATCCATGATTGAACGCGAACTTGATATCCCGACGTCAGATGGAAAGGTCAACACCTTCATCGTTCATCCGGAAGAACATGGTCCTTTTCCGATCATCCTGTTCCTGATGGATGCGCCAGGCAAGCGGGAGGAGTTGCACGACATGGCACGACGGCTCGCAACCGTTGGCTACTATGTCATGCTGCCCAATCTTTACTATCGTCGTGTGCGTGATTTTGTCATGACGCCAGACCAACGGCCGGAGATGTTCGGGCACATGAATTCACTCTCCAATGCGATGGTCTGTGATGACGCTCGTGCACTGCTCGAACATGCTGCAGCAGATCAGGCGGCGAGTGCTGGCCCAGTTGGCTGTGTAGGTTATTGCATGAGTGGTCCGTTTGCATTTGCCGTAGCGGCCGCTCTGCCAGGTCGAATTGCCGCCGCAGCGTCGATACATGGGGTACGCCTGTTTTCCGATGCAGCAGATTCCCCGCACAAG
>JANNBJ010000111.1:0-4457 GCA_031385325.1 Gammaproteobacteria bacterium
GGAGGCGATTTCGAGCTCCTGCGTCTTCGCCTGCAGTTGATGGAAGAGGCGTGAGTTCTCGATGGCGACCACCGCCTGGCTCGCCAATGCGCGCAGCACTGTCCGCTGGCGTTCGGTGAAAGTCGAGCGGTCGAAGCGCCAAACGCTGATGGCGCCAAATGAACCACTCTGCCCCAGCATCGGTATCGCAAGACCCGAGCAGTCCACCGCCGTGCGATCAGGCGAGCTTCGCATGATGTTGGCGGTGTACGGGTACTTGAGCGCCAACTCATCGGTGCTGCAGGCGAGTTCAATCACGCGGTTGCCAAGCGCCGATGCGCCCATCATCGACGTACGAGCCCAATCCGGATCGAAGGGTCGGCTGGTCACTGCAGCGTTACCGCCGTTGAATGCATGCAGCTGATCGTCGTCGATCCAGTGGACCGTGGCGGCCCTGGCATCGCATAGCTGTTCAGCGGCAATCGCGATCTGCGGCAGCGTCGCCTGCAGATCTGTCGGCGCCGAAGCCACGATCGACAACACATTGCCCATCACTCGCTGGATGTCGAGGTTCTCGCTGATCGCACGGTTGCTTTCGCGCAGCTCACGGATGAGCCGCGCGTTTTCGATGGCGATGGCTGCTTGATCCGCAAACGACTGGAGTAGCGCAACGGCGGACTGCGATATGGCCTCGTCGGTGATGCTCGCGAGCCCCAGAAAACCAAGCACCGCCTCGTTCTGGAAAATCGGCACGATAGCCACCGCGGTCAATCCACTTTCACGCCACCACTCTTCGCTGTCCGACGTATCCGTACGACTCCACCATACTGGCTGGCGGGTATGCGCAGCATGACGAAAGGCTTTGGTCATCGGCAGGCGCGTGCCTAACTCGAGCGTGGGCACAAGGTCCATTTTCGACTGACCACGAATGATCCTGAACTCGCCATCCAGCAGTGAAAGGTTTGCGGAAGTACCGGTCAGGCTTCTCGCGGCATCAGTGACTGCCTGCAGGGTGTCATCCAGCTGCTCCGGAGCGCGACTGATCTGCCGCAGGATCTGGCTGGTGGCTTCCTCGCGCTGCAACGCCTCGGTGATTTCCTGATTGCGGACCTTGAGCTCATTGAAGAGCCGTGCGTTTTCGATGGCGATCACCGCCTGATCCGCGAAGGTCTGGATCAAAACTACCTGCTGGGGCGTGAAGGGTGTCTCGACCATGCGTGCAAATGCAAGCGCGCCGATTGCTTGCTCACCACGCAAGAGCGGTACTGCGATGGTGGAACGAACGCCGAACGCGTCGACTACAAACGCCGAAGGCGTGTACTTCTCGCGCTCCGCATAGTTTTCGATAAACACCGCACGTCGCTCCATGATGGACCTGCCAGTCGCCGTGCTGTCATCAATCGGCCACGCCGCACGGGCATCGTCAAGCAGCGGTTCGAGCAGCCCGGTAGCGGCCTCGATCGCAAGGCTGTCGCCGTGAACCAGGAAGGCGCTGGCACCATCGGCCATACAGAGCCGCGAGCCAGTCTCGAGAATTGCCCTGAGCACGGGTAAGGGATCCGTTGCGGAATTCGCGATCACATTCAGCACATCCGCCAGCGCCTTCTGCCGCTCCAGCGCGGCGCTCACTTCCTGATTGCGCAGTTCGAGGTCGCCAAACAATCGGGCGTTCTGAATGGCGATGACCGCCTGGTCTGCCAGCGTGCGCAGAATGGCCCTGTCGGTATCGGAATACGGTGTCGGCTCATGTCGGAAGGCGGCGATTGACCCAATGGGCGCATCACGGCCCGGCAGAGGTACTGTGATCGATGACACCGATATCCCCGAAGGATAGAGATTGCGAAGGACTGCGACAGCACCTGGATAGCGTTCCGCCCATTCGTCAACGCGTCCCATGACTTCAACCAACTGGTTCTGGGTGATTGCCTCTGAAGTCATGCTCCACGCCGGATCGTTGGGCTCCAGACTGAACTCACGTGTAATGTGGCCTCTGATCGGGTCCCAGTTGTGCAAGCGAGTGCCCTCGCGCACATTCACCACCACATTATCCGACCCGGTCAGCTGGGCTGCCGCAGCACTGATTTCGGGCAGTGTTGCATCGAGGTTCGACGGCGCACTCGCCACGATGGCCAGCACCTTCGCCATCACCTGCTGCACCTCAAGTGCCTCGTTGGAACGCTGGTTGCTCTCTCGCAGTTCCGCCAGGAGTCGCGCATTCTCGATGGCGATGACGGCCTGATCGGCAAAGGTGCGCAGCAGCGCGATGTCTGCGGGCGAATAGTCAACGACGCCAGGACGCTCCACCGTGATCAGCCCGATGGCGTCGTCGTTCGACACCAGCGGCACGGCCAGTACCGAATGTTCACCAAAATGTTCGACGAGGCGCGCCGTAGTCTCGTCGTTGTCGGCGTTATGCCGCTTGGTCGTCACCACCGGTTGCAGCGTGCGCATCGCTTCGCTGGTCGATGGCAGCGCCGGCATGATGGTGCGAAAGGCGGGGTCGTCACCGGAGTAGCCGACCGGCACGAGCACCTCGCCCTGCCGGATGCGGATCAGAGCGTGGCGTGATCGCGACAGGCGGAGCGCGTTGTCCGCCAGCGTGGTGAGCACGGCATCGAGGTCAAAAGCGGAGCGGCTGATGGCCTGCAGGACAGCGGCGACGGCCTGTTCGCGTTCCATGCCTAGAGCGAGTGCCTGATTTTGTTCGACCAGTGCACGCTGGGCACGAGCGGTTTCGATCGCGATAGCCGCCTGGTTGGCGAACAGTTCGAGGGTGGCTATTTCGTCGGTGTTGAAGGGACGGACTTCCATGCGTTGGAGCGAGATCGTACCCGCGACAGGCTCGGTACGGCCGAGTGGTGCAGCCATGACACTGCGCTGGCCAGAGGCGACAATCTGCTCATGGACCATCGCCCGGTGATTCGCAGCATCAAGCAGATCGTCTACGGCGACGGTGCGCCGCTCACGCAAGGCTCTGGCAGTCGGAGAGGGCCCGTCGATCGGCACTGGGGGAAATTGGTCGCGAACGAGCGCGGGAACGTCCCTTGTGGATGCCCCGGTCCAGGGCACCAGGTGCCCGTTCTCCAGCAGCCACACTCGGGCGCTGTCGGTGTCGATCAGTTTGCATGCTGCTTCGGCGATTGCAGTTAGCGTGCCGTCGACATCCAGTGGGTGTTCGTTGATCCGTTGGGAGATGCGCGCCAGTGCCGCTTCGCGCTGTCGGTCGATATCGCGTTCACGTTCTACCAGTGCGAGTCGTGCACGGAGTTCTTCGACTTCGCTGCTCATGATGCGATCTCCGTTTCGATACATCGAACTGGCAGGGTGACCGTGAACGTCGATCCAGCGCCGGCTTCACTGGTCACCGCGATATCGCCACCCATCATCCGGCAGAACTCGCGTGAGAGGGCGAGACCGAGACCGGTACCACCGTACTTGCGGCTGGTCTCGGCATTGGCCTGTGAAAATGCTTCGAACAAGCGACTTTGCTGTTCCTCGGTCATACCGATGCCGGTGTCGCGGATGGCGAAGGTGACTATCGTGTCTCCAACATCTTTACGCACGGTGAGTGTGATGGTGCCGCTTTCCGTGAACTTCGCGGAGTTGGACAGCAGGTTGAACAGCACCTGCCGCACCTTGACGAGGTCGGTGTGCATCGGCCCGATGTCGTCGGGACAATCGATGACGAAGGTGTTTCGGTTCTTCTCCACCAGCGGCCGCACGATCGCGTCGGCATCGCGGACCAGCGTTGATATGTCGAAGTCCTCAAGGAACATCGTCATGCGACCAGCCTCGACCTTGGACAGATCGAGGATGCCGCTGATGAGAGTCAGCAGATGTTTGCCGGCGGTCTGGATCTTGCCGAGATCGGGCAGGAAGTCCTCCTGACCCAGGTCTTCGCATTCCTCCTGCAGCAGCTCCGAGTAACCGATGATCGCGTTCAGCGGTGTGCGCAGCTCATGGGACATGTTGGCGAGGAACTCGCTCTTGTGGCGGGAGGCGATTTCCAGCTCTTCGGTTTTGTTCTGCAGTTCCTTGAAGAGGCGGGCGTTTTCCACGGCAACGACCGCTTGGGTGGCTAAGGCGCCAAGCAGGGTTTTCGCACGTTCAGAGAAGTCCGTCGCTTCACGCCGGGTGATGACGACCGCACCGATCGCTGCGCCGCCAGGTCCGAACATCGGCACCGCCAATGAAGTCATCTCCCGGATGCCAAGGCTGTTAGCAATGCTGGTCATGAAGGGCCACTTCTCAACGTAGTCGGCGATGGACCCTTTGAACTCAATCATCCGACCCTCAACGCGGGCCATCGAGACGAGGGTGGCCGGCGCTCCAGGCGGCAGCTGACGAATACCATCCGTGGCAACAACACCGTCTGCGGTCAGCAGGTAGATAAATCCCTGATCACCTTCAACCCACGAGATGCCGCTGATATCGGATTGGGTCAATGCCATCGCCGCTTCGGCAATCTTCGGCATGGT
>JANNBJ010000125.1:0-6483 GCA_031385325.1 Gammaproteobacteria bacterium
TGCTGTCAAGCACGCCTGCGCGCACGCAGGTCCGCGCCACCCAGCGTTTTCACTACTCTCGACGCCCTCGCTACGATACTTCATGAATAGTGCGGGCTTGCACGGGAACACTCAGAACACTGGCGACGACCATCAAATGGCGACCAATCAGCAGTATCCACTTACCCGGAAGCAGGCTGAAGAACCTGGTTTTTGCATTTGCCTAAAAGGCGGTTGATGTGCCCATCGCTGCCTGGGTGCTGTTCCCGCTGGTAGACTGGGTACTCAGTCCGATGATTACGGCTGATTCCAAAATCAGAGGAACAAGCAAAAAGTGTGTAGCCGAGTTGCAGTGACCACGCTCCAGACCGGCACCGAATTCTTCACGAGTCCAGGGAAGCTCGCATGAAAATATACTGGTTCAAAGCTCAGGCGCCACAGCGTGTGCTGGCTTTGGCAAGACACCTTGGGATCGACGCCGAGTTCATCGAGGTCGACATGATGGGTGGTGGACTGCGCACACCTGAGTATGCCTCATTGAATCCCAACATGAAGGCGCCAACACTGGTGGATGGCGACGTCGTGCTCTGGGAATCGTCCGCGATCATGGCGTACCTGTGCATCAATGTCGGCTCGAACATGTGGCCAGCGACGAATCCCGCAGAGCAGGTTGAAGTTCTGCATTGGCTCTCCTGGAATGACTCGCACTGGGCGCCGCAGGTTGCGTATTTCTACTTCGAGTTGATCGTCAAGCCCACTTTCGGTATTGGTCCTCCTGATCTCGACGTGTTGCGAGGTCCGACGCTTCTGGAATCGCTGGACCGGTATGCCCGGGTGCTTGATGCACATCTCAAGGATCGAGACTTCGTTGCCTGCGATCGGCTGACCATCGCAGACTTTCAGTTGGCATCCATGGCCATGTACTGGCGCGACACACGGATGCCACTTGCGCCACACACCAACATCGTGCGCTGGCTCGACACACTGCAGCGCATTCCCGCGTGGTCAGATCCGTGGCCGCCGTCTCGATACGTGAAGTCCTGACCATCCACGTCATTCCTGGTTTTAGGCGAAGAGCCTGTCCCGGTTTGACTTCGAGAACTCTCGGCCGAGTTCAGAGCAGGTCGAAGCGATCCAGGTTCATGACCTTGTTCCACGCCGCAACAAAGTCGTGCACGAACTTTTGCTGGGCATCACTGGCTGCATAAACCTCGGCCAGCGCCCGCAACTGGGCGTTCGAACCGAACACGAGATCAACGACACTACCGGTCCACCTGAGTTCGCCCGTTGCCCGATCACGGCCTTCCAGCACGCCTTCAGTTGCAGACTTTTTCCACGTCGTACGCATGTCGAGCAGATTCACGAAGAAGTCATTGGTCAGCGTCCCGGGACGTTGCGTGAATACTCCCTGTTGCGATTGACCGACGTTGGCACCCAGCACACGCAAGCCGCCGATCAGTACGGTCATTTCAGGGGCAGTCAGTGTCAGGAGTTGCGCCCTGTCCACCAACAGCTCGGCCGCGACACCTTCCAGACCCTCGCGTACATAGTTGCGAAAGCCATCAGCCATCGGTTCGAGCACCTTGAATGAATCCACATCGGTTTGTGCCTCGGATGCATCCGTGCGCCCCACTGAGAAAGGCACGTTGATGGCAATGCCAGCTTTTTTCGCGGCAGCTTCGACGGCGCAACAGCCGCCGAGCACGATGAGGTCAGCGAGCGAAACTCTTTTGCCGTCTGCTGCGGAACTGTTGAACGCGTTCTGAATCGCTTCAAGCTTGGGCAGAACCTTGGCCAGTTCATCGGGCTGGTTCACAACCCATTCGTTCTGCGGCGCCAGACGGATTCGCGCACCGTTCGCGCCGCCACGCTTGTCACTGCCGCGAAAAGTTGAAGACGAAGCCCAGGCAGTTGTCACGAGTTGCGAGATCGACAGCCCGGCCGAGAGGATTGTGGTCTTGAGCGTCTCGATGTCTGCGTTGTCGATGACGGAGTGATCAAGGGGAGGAACCGGATCCTGCCAGATCAGTACTTCCTGCGGCACCAATGGTCCGAGGTAGCGGGTACGCGGTCCCATGTCGCGGTGCGTGAGTTTGTACCAGGCACGGGCGAAGGCATCTGCGAACGCTTTCGGGTCCTGATGAAATCGACGTGATATCTTCTCGTAGGCCGGGTCCATGCGCAGTGACAGGTCGGCTGTGGTCATCATCGGCGGATGTTGCTTCGACGAATCGTGTGCGTCCGGAATCATGTGCTCCGGCTTGACGTTGACGGCGACCCACTGCTGCGCGCCGGCGGGACTCCTCGTCAGTTCCCACTCGTAGCCGAACAGCATGTCGAAATAGCCGTTGTCCCACTTGGTCGGGTTCGGCTTCCATGCGCCTTCGATGCCGCTGGTGGTTGCGTGCACGCCCTTGCCGGTGCCGAAACCATTGTTCCAGCCCAGACCTTGTTCCTCGATAGGAGCGCCTTCGGGTTCGGGTCCGACCAGCTTCGTATCACCCGCGCCGTGTGCTTTTCCAAACGTGTGCCCGCCGGCCACCAGCGCCACGGTCTCTTCGTCGTTCATGGCCATGCGGGCAAAGGTTTCACGACTATCGCGGCCCGAGCCCAAAGGGTCTGGATTGCCGTTAGGGCCTTCCGGGTTGACGTAGATCAAGCCCATCTGAACAGCGGCGAGAGGGTTTGCCAGGTTGCCATCAGCGTCGGTGCGCTTGTCACCCAGCCAGGTGTTCTCGGAACCCCAGTAAATGTCCTCTTCGGGCTCATGGATGTCTTCACGTCCACCGGCGAAGCCAAAAGTCTTGAAACCCATCGATTCCAGCGCGACGTTGCCCGCCAGGATGATCAGATCGGCCCAGGATATCTTGCGACCATACTTCTGCTTGATCGGCCACAGCAGACGACGCGCCTTGTCGAGATTGCCGTTGTCGGGCCAACTGTTCAGCGGCGCAAAGCGTTGATTGCCGGTGCCTGCGCCTCCACGGCCGTCCGCAATACGATAAGTACCGGCGCTGTGCCAGGCCATCCGGATCATGAGGCCACCGTAGTGACCCCAATCCGCAGGCCACCAATCCTGTGAATCGGTCATCAGGGCTGTGAGGTCGCTAACGACGGCATTAAGGTCAAGGCTTGTGAATTCCGCCGCGTAGTCGAAGTCGTCGCCCATGGGATCGGACTTGCCGGAATGTTGATGCAGGATGTTCAGCCGGAGCCGATTAGGCCACCAATCGGCGTTCGTTTGTGCACCACCGTGAACGGCGGGATTCACCGCAGTGCCGGAAAACGGGCACTTTGTTTCGTTTGACATGTCAGTCTCCATTCGGGTTTGACTTTAATTTTCAGAAATCGATTTCAGGGTCGGGCGTTGCCTTGATGGAGCCGTTATGTTTCCAGTAGGCTCCTGAGCATCCAGGCTGTCTTCTCATGCACCTTCATGCGTTGAGTAAGCAGGTCAGCCGTAGGCTGGTCGTTCACTTTCTCGACTATCGGAAAGATCGAACGTGCAGACCGAACCACGGATTCCTGACCTTTCACCAGCAATTCAATCATCGTTTCAGCCTTGGGAACGCCAGACGTCTCTTCGATGGATGACAACGCCGCGTATTCCGCGTACGTGCCCGGCGCCGGGTAACCCAATGCGCGTATGCGCTCAGCGACCAGATCCACCGCGAGTGCAAGTTCGTTGTAGTGCGTCTCGAACATGAGGTGCAGGGTCTGAAACATCGGGCCAGTGACATTCCAGTGGAAGTTGTGTGTCTTGAGGTACAGCGTGTACGTGTCCGAAAGCAGGCGGGAGAGTCCGTCCGCGATGTCTTTGCGGTCCTTGTCCATGATGCCGATGTCTATCTTGCCCATGAGTATCCCCTTGTGAGGCTGAGGTTTGCGTGTTCGTTCACGCCTGGAGTTCACTATGACGACGTCTATTAAATCGATCCAATTGATTGATACAATATTTGCGATAGGCAATAGCTATTGCTTGCCGGCAGGTCTTAACCCGCGCCGCGGATGTTGGAAGTTTCTCGATCGGGTCAAATCAAGCTCTGGTCAAAGGCTGGAAAGATGGGAGATAGACGTCGAATGTCGTGGAAAGGTGCAGGACCGCCTATCGCCGCGAGGCTGCAACGCGGTATGACCCTGCCTTGGTTTGACGTACACCAGAATGTTGGTAACTTTTTGGTGAACGGAGGACAAGATGAGCAAGAAGGAAAGTGTTCCGAGTCGGCGGTACACGATGGAATTCAAGCTGGAAGCCGTGCGGTTGGTGCAGTCCATATGCGGCAATCAGGCGTCCAGCGATTGGGGGTTCCAGATTCAAGCCTGTGGAACTGGTTGCGCCTGAGTCGTTTGGGTCGGCTGGAAACAGGCCATGCAAAAGCAGCTGAGGCCAGACGGCCAGTTTCAGAACTTGAGTCAGAGAACGCGCGCCTGCGCGTACTTGCGTACCAGGTCATAGACCCCGTTTGCCGTGATGGCATCCGTCAGAGCTCCACCCATGTTGCTCTTGATCGGACGGAAGAGGGCGCCTGTTTGATCGTCGGATTGCTCTGCTGCGAATAGATAGTCATTGATTCTATCCAGCAATCCCGGATGAAGCGGCACGTAGCGGATCTTGCCTCCCTTGCCATGGATACGCAGATGCTTGACACCGCGTCGTTCGTGAATGTCTCTGACCTTCAGCTAACAGAGTTCTTCACGGCGCAGACCGTGATAGAGCAGCGTCGAGAGAATGGCCCGATCCATTCTGGTTGGGTTTGAGACGGACGCCTGCACTGGCAACGAAGGCGCAATGGGCAGGCTGATCTCACGCCACCAACCCGACATGATTGTCGGTTCGGTGCACGACGTGCATGATCATTTGTTTGATAACCACCTTGATGATTACAAGCGAGCCATTGAGTTATCAGTAGGCATCGAAGCTCTCTATTGTGACTACTTCGATAAGCAGCTGGACTTGATCGAACGGTTCCGTCGTGCGGTTGTGGGCAACTTTGATCTCATTCGCATTCACGATCCGGACTACATGCAACGCTGGGAGGTCCCGATGGTCCGCGACCGCGCTTTGCGCAACCTCGACCGCATCAAGAATCTCGGACTCATCCTCGACCTGAACGTGCGAGCGCTGAGCAAAAGCGCAGATGAACCGTACGTTTCAGCAGCGTTGATGGAATACGCAATTGCTGAAGGAATTCAGATATCACCTGGCGATGATTCGCATGGCGTCAACAGCGTCGGCGCTAACCTGGTCCGTGGGGTGGAGATATTCAAAGCACGTTGTGGCAGAACAGACTCGCCAAAACCCCTTTTGCGGCGACATGTTTGTTTGCCTTGCATCGTGCTTGGCGTGCGGCATACTCATGTCGTTAGACGAAATTTTCCTTGCCTACAGGCGATGGACGTTGATTCACCATATTCAAGGATGTCGGCTGGTCCGAGCTCGATGAGCTGCTGGAGTGCGCGCAGCCGCCAAGGCTATCGGGTATGTGCCACCCATGCCGTCAGTCCGGGAGTGTTCGGTTCGCGGCGATGCGTCATTTTCGGACGTGATCATCGGTTAGGCCTCGCCAGCTTGAGGCATGGGCAGTAGGCTTGGGTATGTTCGACCCACACACCTGTTACGACGCAATGTTGAAGCGAGACTTAGCCTTCGACGGGCTGTTCTTTGTCGCCGTGAAGACGACGGGGATCTACTGTCGGCCGGTCTGCAAAGCTCGCATTCCGTTTCTGCGGAATGTTCGCTTTTTTGCGTTGGCGGCAGCGGCGGAACACGCAGGATTTCGGCCGTGCCTGCGTTGCCGACCCGAAACAGCACCGTTCTGTCCTGCATGGAACGGGACGCGCACAACGGTAGCCAGAGCCTTGCGCATGATCGATGCGGGAGAACTCGATCGGCTCGGCATGAGTGGGTTCGCCGAGCGCTTGGGTATCGGACCCCGGCACCTGTCGCGTCTATTTGCTGAGCAGGTAGGTGCGTCACCGTCGCAGGTCGCGCGTACCAGCAGATTGCAACGGGCGAAGCGATTGCTCGACGAAACCACACTGACGATTGCCGACATCGCCGTGCAGTCCGGTTACTCGAGCGCGCGTCGCCTGACCGACGATTTCACTGCGCGTTATGGTCGAACCCCTACCAAACTCCGAGGGAAGCCACGGCCTGCCGTGTGTCTTGCTGACACACACATCACTTCTTCTTCATAACTCACGAAAAAACGTAGGAGCTAACTCAAAATGTCAGAGATCGAAACCGAATTCCTGTTTGAAGCGCGTGTTGCCCTCGCTGCCCCAATGCACGTTGGCCAGACTCCAGACGGCTATCGCATGATCGTCAATGTTGCAGGCGGCCGATTCGAAGGACCCAAGCTCAACGGTTCGGTCATACCGATGTCGGGTGCGGATTGGTCGCGAATCAGGTCGGATGGCGCAGGGGCACTCGACGTGCGCATGTGTCTGAAAACCGATGATGACGTCATGATCTATGTGCATTGGCACGGATTGATGGTGGCC
>JANNBJ010000141.1:0-8616 GCA_031385325.1 Gammaproteobacteria bacterium
GGCGACAGCAACTGGAGCGCCTGCAGAACGCACGGTTGTACACGCCCCATGTCATCGGCCAGGCAGGCACCGACACCCCAATGTGCAAGTCTGGCCAGCCAGTGAATGCCGTCCTGCTGGTAGGGCCGCAGTTCTGCCTGCAAGGTGGCCGGAATGGTGGGCGTGTACAACCGTGCGTTCTGCAGGCGCTCCAGTTGCTGTCGCCATTCGTCGTCGGCATCGAGGTTGATGTCGTCGAGCATGTTTTCCAGCGCCGGTGCCGCCAGCGGGTGCAGGCGCAGGGTCCGGGTACCCCCTTGAGAGGAGCTACCGTGGGAGACGCCGCGCAGGGTCTCGAGCTGTTTGCGAAAACTGTCGGTGAGCGCGATGAACTCGCCGTCACCCAGTGGCAGAAAGCGGGAGCGGGGGCGTTCGTCGAGTAGTGCCATGAGCCGCATCAGTCCCAGCGTGCGATCTTCGTCAATCTTCAGTTCACCTGATGCGCTGAACCACTCCTTGCCTGACTTGATGACCAGGTTCATGGAACTCGATCCCGAACGGGCGGCCAGTTTGTATTTTTCGCCACTCGGCCACAGACACCGGGCACCGGCTTCCTGCAATTGATCCAGCAGCTCAAGACAATCGTCAGGGGTTTCCAGTTCACCACGGAAGCGTGGTGCACCGGCGACAGACAGTAGCGGACAGCGTGACAGCAACTCAGTGGCCGCCAGCTTTTCACCCTTCAGATCACGTCGGGTCTGCAGAGGCTGATCGGCCACGTGTGCGATCACCAGTTCGCCACCACCACCAGGATCAAACTGCATGCCCGCGTCGGCAATCGGTTGAACCAGCAGCCGAATGGCCAGTCCATCACCGGCTGGGGTCAGTTGCACCCAGGGCAGAGCGTCGGGTTCAACCTGCAGGGCACTGGCGGTGGTGCCTGACAAGCCACCATGCACGCGGATTTCACCGGCCAGTTCGCTCACCACTTCCAGCAGTCGCGCCCGGGCACTGGATGGCAGTGACAGCCCACGCGGTGGAATGATCTGGCATAGCGCTTTGACGCTGTCGTTGAGGTGCATGACGTTGACCCGCGTATCCCCCAGTCGCCAGCTCACTTGATAGGCGGCGTCCGAATCAGGGTAGGGGGTCAGACTGGCGTTGAGAACACCGTCGTCGCGTTCATCGATCACCAGTTCCGGCGCGATGCTGACTATCTCCAGAGGTAGTCCATTGATGTCGAAGACTGCCGGATGTCCGGCTAGTGCCAATATGGCCTTGTCAGGCAGGAAGTACTCCTTCTGACCACCCCAACCGTAGTTGGACATCGAGATGCCTTCTGCAACCACCTTGTCGTGGTCACTCAACCAGTCGAGCGTGTCACCGGTTTCCTTGAGTTTCTTGAGTGACACCGGTCGCCCCTTGGTCCAGCCGGTTTTTTTCAACTGCTGTTCGCGGGCTTCAACGTGGAGTCGATCAAGGTATGGGTCGGAAATGATCCACGCCAGACGTCGTACGACGTCCTTCGCAGGTGTTGTTTTGGCTTTCTTGTCACGCAGATTCAAAGCCAGCGTTTCGAGCGCGTTCAGACCGTGTTCCCAGACTTCAACCACAGGGATCGCGGAAATCAGCGACTGGGTACCCAGCGCCGTGTGCGCGCCGTGGCGTCCGGAGGCGCCGGATGCAGCCTGCATCACCTGCGAAGCCTCGGCCGCTATCCAGAAAAACCCGGCTGCCTTGGCGCGTTCGATCAGGGCTGGAAACTGGCCGAGCAAGGGGCGATTGGCGGACACGGCGGCGGCATTTGTCCAGCAGAGCAACAACCCCTGCAACAACAACTGCACGTCGCCGACGACCTCAACGTTGACCGGGCCACCGACGGCAAATTTGACGGTGGGCTCCCGGCGGATGCGCTGAGCGAGCCGAAGCTGGATGATGGCGGAGTTCAGGACATGCAGTTTTTCCGAGTACGTGAGCAATTCGTCGAAGAGAGTGTTGGTTTCGCGGGTATTACGGCGCAGCAGTGCCAGCAGCGATAAGGTGAAGGCGCTGAACTGGGGAAAGAGAACCCGCTTTTTGGAATCACCACGTTCTGCGTCCAAGGCAATCTGAATGTCTTGTACCGCAGCGTCATCCCTGCCTTGCAAGGTGTGTATCAATGCCGTAGTGCTGGCGCGCACGACCCGATACTGGTTGCCTTCCGGCATATGATCCAGCCAGGCGATGGCGGCATCGAACCGACCTTGCAACACGCGGAGATAGGCGATGTTGGCGTAGGTTGCGGCCGATGCCTTGTCACTGCGTTCACAGGCATCAAGGAAATCGTCTACCGGCCGAAGGTGATGCAGGATTTCTTCGACACAACGAAAAACAGCCAGTTCCTGATAGTTGGGGGGCATCGCCGCAATGGCGCTCTGAAACTGAGGCTCGAGCAGCACACCCCATTGCAGGCGAGTGCGCACCTTGTGCATCCACTCGTAGTCACCGGACAACAGGGCGCAGCGCAGGTACATCTCGCTGGATCCCTGCGCCTGCGACCATTCCATGACATAGGCATCGCGATTGAGAACCTTGAGCAGTGGCGTGAGATATCCCATGGCATGGGCATGCTGGATCAGTGCTGCAGAATAATCCTTGTCGGCGCGATAACCCCCACCCACTCCAGGCGGATTGAGCACTCCGGCGTCGACCAACTCCGTAATCGTGTCGCGCATGGCAATGGCCAGCGACTTGGGTGTCACCAGGGCAGGTGTCTGATTCAGCCACTGGACGACCCGCGTCTGCGAAGGGGTCAGTGGATAAACGATCCCGTAGATCAGAGCGATGCGCTGGGCATTGGGGCTGAGTTGTCTCAGGCGATCAGTAAGCAGGGATTGGGATGACATGGATAGTACTTGGACGGTCTCTTGCCTGGACGGTCTATTGCCTGGACCGTCTATTGAAACAGACGATTGGATTGAACGCAGGGCTCAGCGCCTGATGCAGATGATCAGAGTGTACAGCGCGGTCGTGTGCCGTGCTCGCTGGCATAACGTTCAACCGTCCGCCAGGTTCGCAGCAGGTTCTCGCCCATGATCTTGCGCACTTCCCGTTTTGAATAACCTCGGTCCCGCAAACCCTGGATCAGGTTGGGGTAGTCAGCAACCGACTTCAGTCCGGTTGGCAAGGTGTCGCCCACACCATCAAAATCGCTGCCGATCCCCACGCCGTTGATGCCGGCGACCTTCACGACGTGATCGATGTGATCAATGACGTCATCGATGGTTGCGTAGGGATAGGGATGTTGCGTCCGATAGCTTGTGATGAAGGTTTTGATATCAGGCGAATCGGGGGCCAGGCCACGCGCCACCACTTCGGCCTTCACTGTGGTCATCAGGCCAGCCTCGTACTGCCGGGCCGCCGAGGTGAGAAAACCGCTGCCGACATTGATCTGCACGACGCCACCCCTGCCGACGATGGCTTCCACCATGCGATCGTCCAGGTTGCGTTCGAAACCGGGAATGAAGTGCCGCATGGAGGAGTGCGAGGCGATGACCGGTGTCTTCGATTCCGAGAGCACGTTCCAGAAGGCATCATCAGAGAGGTGCGACACATCAACCATGATGCCAAGCAGGTTCATTTCGCGGACCACGGCGCGGCCGGTCTGTGACAAACCACCATGCCGCTTTTCTGTGTCGTAGGACGAATCTGCGAGCACGTTGGCTTTGGCGTGGGCAAGTCCGATGTAACGAACTCCGCGACTGTGCAACTGATGCAGGTGTTCGAGATTGCTGCCAATCGGTCCGCCGTTTTCCATCCCCATGGCGAGCCCGACCAACCCCCGTTTACGGGCCAGCACCACATCGTTCGGGCACGTGGCCTGGATGAACTTGTCTGGATTGGCGCGCACGGTCTCGTCGACCAGATCGATCAGTTGGTGGGCGAGTGGCAAACCATTGCCGGCAGCATCCACGTCAGACGGAATGAAGATTGACATGAACGCGGTACCGAGCCCGCCGGAGATGGCCCGTGGGTAGTCGAACTGGCCTTCGGAAGACATGATCCCCAGGTCAGTCGGAGCTTTGTACAGGCGGTAGGGCGCATCGATATGGGTATCGATGACGAGGTATTCGGCGGGTTTTGGTGGCGCTGCGATGCCGGCCTGCGCGAGCGCAATCGAAATCAATGACAGACAGGCGAGCGTTATTCGCATGGGGGTCTCCGGGATGAGCATTCACCAGTCTACCAAGTGAGTCGCCGTCATTCATGCGGTCGGGCTATCATCAATCACCATCGTTTGTGAGAAATCCCATGACCGTCATCCGCCAGGAAGACCTGATCCAGAGTGTGGCCGATGCACTGCAGTTCATTTCCTACTATCACCCGACCGACTTTCTGCGAGCCATGGTCAAGGCGTGGGAAAAGGAGGAGTCGCCAGCCGCCAAGGCGGCGCTGACCCAGGTGCTGGTGAATTCGCGCATGTGCGCCATTGGCAAACGACCCATCTGCCAGGATACCGGCATCGTCAATGTGTTCCTCACCGTCGGCATGCAGGTTCAGTGGGAAGGCTCCCTGTCGGTGGAGGAGATGGTCAACGCAGGCGTCCGGCGCGGGTACCTCTTTCCGGACAATGTGCTGCGCGGATCCGTGCTGGAAGATCCGGATGGGCTGCGCCGGAACACCAAGGACAATACACCGGCGATCATTCACATGAAGATCGTGCCGGGTGACAAGCTGGAAGTTGAAGTCGCCGCCAAAGGTGGTGGCAGTGAAGCAAAGGCCAAGTTCGCCATGCTCAACCCTTCCGATTCGGTGGCGGACTGGGTGCTCAGTGTGGTGCCGACCATGGGTGCCGGCTGGTGTCCGCCTGGCATTCTTGGGGTTGGCATCGGTGGCACGCCGGAAAAGGCCATGCTGCTGGCCAAGGAAGCTCTCATGGAACCGCTGGACATGGCGGAACTGCGGGCTCGTGGTGCGCAGAACAAGACGGAGGCCTTGCGGATCGAACTGATGGACAAGGTCAACGGACTCGGCATTGGTGCCCAGGGTCTGGGTGGTTTGACCACTGTGCTCGATGTGAAGGTCAAGACGTTCCCGACGCACGCCGCTAACAAGCCCGTCGCCGTGATTCCCAACTGCACCGCGACACGGCATGTGCATTTTGAACTGGATGGTTCAGGGCCCGCGGTTTTCACGCCACCCGATATCTCGGAATGGCCAGACATCGCATTCGAGCTGGGGCCAGAGGTCAAACGTGTCAATCTGGACACGCTGACACGTGCAGAGGTAGGCACCTGGAAGGCAGGTGACACGTTATTGCTGTCCGGTCACATGCTGACCGGTCGCGATGCGGCGCATAAACGGCTCATCGACATGATCGACAAGGGTGAGCCGCTGCCCGTCGATTTCACCAATCGGGTGATCTATTACGTCGGCCCGGTGGACCCGGTACGCGATGAGGTGGTTGGTCCGGCAGGCCCCACTACGGCAACCCGAATGGACAAGTTCACGCGTACACTGCTGGAGAAGAGTGGGCTGGTCGGCATGATCGGCAAAGCGGAACGTGGCAAGGTGGCCATTGACGCGATCCGTGACAACAAGGTGGTTTCCATGATCGCCGTCGGTGGTGCGGCCTACCTGGTCGCCAAGGCCATCAAGGAAGCCCGTGTGCTCGCCTTCGAAGATCTTGGCATGGAAGCCATCTACGAATTCACGGTAGAGGAGATGCCAGTCACCGTGTCGGTAGACGCGCGAGGCGAGTCAGTCCACATCGAAGGACCAAAGATCTGGTCCGCCAACATCGCCAGACGAATTGCTGCTGCACAAGTCAGCTGACACCAACAAAAACCCATCGGAGTGTATTCATGATCGATCGACGGACATTGCTCAAATTTTCGCTGACCGGACTGGTGGCGGCGGCATTGCCAGCGCGCCTGTGGGCCGATGTGGCCGCGGGTATGGCAGAGTCGGCATTGATCTACATCACGCCATTGAAGCAGGACGGCACTGAAAGCAGCTGTCAGGCAGAAGTGTGGTTTCAATTGCATGACGGCGCCATGTATGTGGTGACCAGCAACAAAGCCTGGCGAGCGGTTGCCGTTGGCAAGGGACTCTCGTCGGCGAGGGTATGGGTGGGGGACGTCGGTCAATGGAAAAGTTCAGACGGCAAGTACAAGACCCTGCCCGTGGTTACGGCACAGTCCGCCATTGTCGGTGACAAGGCGGTACAAGCAGCGGTACTGGCCAGGTTCGGGACCAAGTATTCCGCAGAGTGGAGTACCTGGGGACCGAAGTTTAACGACGGGCTCGCTGACGGCTCGCGGGTGATGCTCCGATACACACCGGTGTGACCCGCGAACAACGCCCGGAATCCGAGGTTGGGAGTGAGGCTGATCGTTTTTTCGCCAATCCTCCGTGGCGAGGTGGAGTTCCGCGTTATCGGGTAGGTCTGGCGTCGATCCCACCGGATCAGTGGTTGCCGGATGCCATAGAAGTCAACGAGGTGGCTCGCAAGCGCCACCTGTACGACACACGTTTTGCCGATGTCGTGCAGGTGCAGGATGGTGTTGATGAACATGTCGATCAATTGATCGACATGCTGCAAGCGTATCTCTCGGGGCTGGGGAGACCCACGCCAGCTCACGCTGATCTCGCCCCGATGGCGCGAGTTGCACTCTGGGTGCCTGACGATCTTTGCCTGATGGTGAGCGAGCGCGGCCGTTATCGACTGGCGGCTGCGTCACTGTGTTCGCCGTCGTACTGGAGTCTGCGCGACAAACTTGGCCAGGATTTATGGGGGCTGCACCAGGGTCACGCCGGGCTCAACAATGTCCTTGGCGAGCGAATGCGCGAAGTGCTCGAACGATTGCCGATGGACCGGGTGCTCGAACGACGCAACTGGTTTCTCCATGGTCCGGGCAATCTGTTCGAACCAGAAGCACGCCAGATTACCAGAATGGGCGAACTGGCCGCCCATACCATCCGCACCGAGCGGCAGACGCTGCGCCGGGTGAGTGAACACTGTGTGGTGTTTTCGATTCGTGTGCGCTTGTTTCCCTTCGATGGCATTCGCTGGTTTCCTGAGTCCGCTGAAGATCTCGGTCGTACCATCCGCCGGCTGACACCGGTAGAACTGGAAGCCTTCAGCCTCAGGGATAGGGTTCCGGAGCTGCTCGGTTTTCTCGATCGGGTAGCCCATGTCAAAGGCGAACGCTGATGCGAATTGCGATCGGTGGCATAGAACATGAGACCAACACTTATGCGCAGGGGCTGACCACAACCGGCCAGTTTGCCGTGTTGCGCGCCGAGCGCATGCTGGCTACCGCCGGACAGGAAACATCGATTGGTGGCGCGGTGGCCGCCTGTCTTCGCCAGGACGTTACACCTGTGCCTCTCCTGCATGCGTGGGCACAACCGTCGGGCATCGTCGAGGCTGCGACCTACCAGGCATTCAAGGCTGAACTGCTTGAACTGCTGCGCGCGGTGCTGCCGGTCGATGGTTGTGTGCTGTGTCTGCACGGGGCCGGCGTGGTTGAAGGCATCCCGGATCTTGAGGGCGACCTGTGTCGTGCCGTTCGTGGGGTGGTCGGCGATGGCGTCCCGGTCACCGCAGTCTTTGACCTGCATGGCAACATCACGCAGGCGATGGGTGATGCGCTCAACGGGGTGTTTGCCTGTCACCAGTATCCACACATCGATCTGCATGAACGTGCCGGAGAAGCGGTTGCATTGATCGTTGAACAGGTTCGCACCCGCAGCCAGGCCAGATGTTCCGTGGCGGCGTTACCGCTGTTGTTGCCGACCACGACGACGTTTGAGGGCATTGGTCAGACGATGCTGAATGAGGTTTTGCAGCGGGAGGCTCAGGAAGGTGTCATCGACATCAGCTGGTTTCACGGATTTCCCTATACCGATGTGCCCCATGTCGGGGCGTCGATTGTGGTGACCGCCTGGGATGATCGCGGGCCGGAAATTGCCCGGCGACTGGCCGCTGATCTGTGGTCGCGTCGCGAAGATTTCAGGGCGCGCAGTTTGTCGGCAGATGCGGCGGTCGAGGAAGACTGGCGCTGGTAACAAGTCAAAGAACGGGTCCGATCGTCATCAACGAGACATCGGACAACTGTGGTGGCGGGGCGCCAGGCGACGGCACTCACCTGCTTCGCGCACTGCTCGACCGGAACCTTGGTGCGAAGGCTTGTTTTGGTTTTGTCGTTGATGCTGAAACGTCCGCATTGGCGCACCGAGCAGGCATCGGCAAGACCATCGACATCATGCTCGGCGGCCGGACCGATACACTCCATGGCGCACCTGTCATGGCTCAGGCCTACATCAAGTCGCTCCACGATGGTCGCATCGAGATGCAGGCCATGATGAAGGGCGCGCCCATCAACCTTGGCCCGATGGCACGTCTGGTCATCAACGATATGGACGTCATCGTCGCGTCCAGACGGTCGCAGACGTTTGATCCAGAGCCGTTCCTCGCACTTGGCATGGACGTTCGGCGTTATGCCATTGTTGCGCTGAAGTCGAGCAACCACTTTCGCGCTGGGTTCAAGGATGTGGCCGGTGCGATCGTCACGGCGGATCCGCCGGGGCTGACGACGCATCATGTCGAGATATTTCCGCGTGTGCAGAACACCGGGGCGTTGTGGCCGCTGC
>JANNBJ010000148.1:0-8013 GCA_031385325.1 Gammaproteobacteria bacterium
AACCGCTGGACCTTCTACATCGACCAGAAAGGCTTGGTGTCGTTCATTGACAAAGAGGTGAACAATCATCTGGAAACCTCCGCCCAGTTCATGGCTCAGAAGCTGGGTGAACTGGCTGTCGCAAAACGACCAGCACAATAGTGCGAGTTGCCATACCTGCCCGCGCGCGGACACATTGCAGGATCGGTAAGGGTGTCGGCGCCCGCATGGACTGATAACCGGCGAGTTTCCGGTGATAGCACTTCAACTGGCGCGCAATCGGGCACTTCCCAGATACATCCTGCCGGTCCGATTCTCCTTCCACGTGCTCTGCGTACTGCACCTTACGACTGCACGCCTCCAACTCTCAAAGAGAGTGCTCGCCAGATTTAGGGTGTCCAGTTCGATATCCCACGAACCCGAGCGTTTGAATTGCCCGAAGGCCACAACCCGTATCTTCACTAGACGTGGTGTGTTCGCTTGCGTACGGAACAGCACGTACCGCTGAGTCATTGTCTTGCATCAGTTGAACATCGGATCTGCACTTGCTTGAGGTCACTACCCTTTCAGAGATTACCATCGACGGAAAGTTATCGCTTGGCGCGGGGCAGTCGAGCAAGGAACTGTTTGGATTTTACGGCGATGACCTGAAGGTATGGTCCCACACCCAGCGTGCGATGAGTGGTGCGCTGATGGTTGGCGCCAACACCGTGCGTACCGACGATCCCGAGCTCTCTGTCCGTTACTGCGAGGGCAGAAATCCACTACGAGTGGTACCGTCTTCCAACGGCAGACTTCCGCTGCACGCCCGGATCTTGAATGATGGCCAGCCGACGCTGGTCGTCGTCTCCCGCAGTTCGTTGCACGATGCGGTGTCCGCGCTTTGCGACAAGCCGCTGGTGGAGGTGATCGCATGTGGCGACCAGCAGGTGGATCTCGTCGAGCTCATGAGCGAACTTGCTGGACGGGGTATCGAGTCCTTGCTCGTGGAGGGAGGTTCCCGGCTGTTGTATAGCCTCTTTGAAGCTGACCTGGTATCGCGCATCATCATCAAGCACATTCCGGTGATCGCAGGGGCGGTGGACGCGCCGCCTTTCCTGCAACTCCCTGTTGGCGGGTCGGCGTTGCAACTTTCGCGGTGGCGGACCGAGCAGGTTTTTGTCGTGAGTGGCGTGTGTGTGTCGATATATCAATCGATCAGCAGGTCGCCATGATTGGCTGCTCCGAGGTGATGGAAAGCGGAATGCTCCTGGCGAAGCGCTCCGGAAGCGATTCTCCGCTGACCTACGATCGGCGCATCGATTTTGAGCGTCTCGGCAACAACGCCGATGATGCGGCGCCACTGCGTCATGCCCGGCATCAGTTGTTGTTGCGCGCATACCAGGCGCGATATGTGCTGTTACCCCCCATCGCGCCTACGGAATCTATCGTCGAAATTCTGCATCGGCATTATCACCCAGATGATCTCCTTGCACTGACGCAGTTGCGTCATGCCCTCGAGATCGAGCTGATCGCACCACTCGTATCAACTGCAAGGGCTGCTGCCGCGCATCTCGATTCAAGCGGGTACTGCGCACAGCTACTCCAGAACGCGAGCATCAGCGAGCCACCCGTCTTCCTTAATTTTCTTCAAGGATGTCCAGCACGTGAGCACCACTACCGCAATTTTCTGATCCAATCGTCCGCAGATTTGTTGGCAGAAGCTTCTGCATCGGCTCTGGGTATCGTCGGCGAGTTCGGCGCGCCGCAGTCAGCTTTGTTCCGAATCCTGATCGACGAATTCGGCTATGGCGCACATGGCCGCAAGCACAGCGTCTTATACCAGGCGACGATGCGAGGCTTTGACCTTTGCGATGAATACAACGCGTATTGGCCATTGTTCGACACGATGACGCTCCAGATGCACAACACCATTCATTTTCTATTCCAGAGTCCCCACAATTTTTTCCTGCAGGTTGGATTTCTGTTGTACGCGGAGACTGCATATCAACGTTCGACCGATGCCCACTTTCGATATTTGAGCAGGTTTCATCCGTCCGTGGACGCACGCTACTTCGCCGAGCATGCCCACATTGATCTGCACCATAGCCGTATCGTGGCGGACGAGGTAGTGGCACCGCTGATCGCAACCTATGGGGATGCGGCACTTCGCGAGATCGTTGTAGGTGCCGAACTGACACGTCAGGTCTTCGAGGATACCGACGCGCATCTGTTGGAAGTAAGCCTTGCTTTTGATGAAGCTGCAGCGGCCGGGCAAGGGACCTACTGCAACTGGCGAACGCGAGATGCGTCACCGACAGGCGATCTGCACTGTTGCGTTACACCGGGGACGCAGGCTCGAGGCGACGCGTCTGCCATGATTCAGGTCGGTGGTATAGGTTACGTATCGGCCGAGGCGTTTTTCGATTTCCCTGTCGGGTCGATCGGACGGCCAATTTCGGGAGCGATATCGTGACTGTCGCCGGCCGAAGCTGGATTGGTACGGACGTCCCGGTGATTCGTCGCGGCGACGAAGAGTATTTCCTGCTGGGCCACGAGAGCCACCTCTATCTCGTGAGCAATCGATGCCCTCATCGCGGCGGTCCATTGAAGTTCGGTTTCGTCAATGACAGGGACGAGATCGTTTGTCCCATGCACAAGAACGCTATCGCCATTCCCTGGCTGCTGAAACAACCCTCTACGTTGCGGCTGACCGAACAGGCGCTTACGTCGTGAACGCGTCCAGCCAGACGATGTGGACGCGGGTGATCACCGAGGGCGACTCTATAAAGCTGGCCAACGTCGTCACACTGACGCGAGCAGTCCTGATCGTGCCCATCGCGGTTCTGCTCGGGATGGGATTCAACCTTGCGGCTCTTGCGCTGCACATTGCGGCAGCCGCAACCGATGTCGTTGATGGCTGGCTCGCACGAAGATCCCACCGAAGCTCGGCTTTCGGCGCGCAGCTGGATGCGTGGGTAGACAATTTTTTCTCGATTGCGACGCTCACGTTTCTAGTGGTGGCCTACCCAGGGCTCTGGGTGCGCCATGGCATGGCCCTCGCCATCCTGTTCGGTGCGCCGATCACTTACCTCGCGTTGTCCTATGCGTTGCGCCGGCGATTCCTGATGTACCACTTCTGGTCAGCCAAGCTGGGAGCTCTGCTGTTGTTCTGCCTGTGGCCTCTCGTCGCGTTGACACAAAGCGAGCTGATGATTCCGATCACTGCAGCAGTGATCGGTTTCAGTCGTCTGGAACAGCTTGTTTTCATGGTTCGTGGAGGTTTCGAACTGAACGCAACGCATTGTCTGAAACGTATCGTCCACAACAACAATCCGCCCGGGCCGTTCGCATGATGGACGGACCACTGCAAATTCAATGGGGTGCACTGACGGCGCTGGAGCGAGGACCAGTGGTTGCCGGGCTTCACGCGGGTCGAGATCGAAACGCCATCGGCGTGCATGCAGCGGGGTTCGGAATATATCAAGCGCTCGCGGTTGCAACGGGCGCACTTGCGGAGACCCACCGTCCCAACCTGGTCAACACTGGGCCGAGTATAAAGATCGGTCCGTTCCCGCAGTGGTCGGACCCCGAGATGATTGTGACATTCGACCCATGGGGACACATGGTCGATTCAGTCTTCGCTGCTGCACGTGATCGTGGCGTGGACATCCGGCCCAGTATTGCGGTCTGCAATGCTCGACTGCGTATGCCGGAGATTGTGGATGCGATCGACTGCGGACGCTTGAGAGTGGATGGGCGCATACTCAATCGCGCCGGCGCGGTACAGGTGACGAAGATTGCGATCGAGCCCGTTTGGTGGTTACCGGGAGTCGCGCATCGATTGGCCGTAAGCGAAGCGCAACTGCGGGAGAACCTCTATCGATGCACCGACGGTATGTATCCTGCATTGATATCCGAGCCGGAGCGTAAACTTTTCCTGCCGCCGATCGGCGGCACCAGTGTTTATCTGTTTGGCGACACTGCGAGGTTGGGAGATTCCACTCTCGAAATTGCATGCCGAATTCACGATGAGTGCTCAGGCTCCGATGTATTCGGCTCCGACATCTGCAGTTGTCGTCCGTATCTCGCCTTTGGCGTGGAGGAAGCGACACGAATGGCACAAGCGGGTGGATTGGGAATCGTTGTCTACAACCGGAAGGAAGGCCGCGCCTTGGGAGAGGTCGTGAAGCTGTTGGTTTACAACGCACGGAAGCGTGCACACGGCGGAGATCGCGCCAACGCCTATTTCGAGCGCACGGAACAGATCGCCGGTGTCAGTGACATGCGATTCCAGGAATTGTCAGTAGACGTTTTGCACTGGCTAGGAGTGCAACGAGTTGACCGCTGGTTGTCCATGAGCAACCTGAAGTTGAACGCTCTCGCCGCAGCGGGAATCGATGTAGTACGCCAGGTCGCGGTTCCCAACGAGATGGTCCCGGCGCACGCAGCGGTCGAAATGCGCGCCAAGCAGGCTTCGGGATATTTCTCGGAACTGCCGCGTCAGTTGTGACGACACGGTTCTTGCAATCAGCGAGTGTGACAACGGCCGCGCCCCGATTCCATGAACGCAGTGCCGTTCACGCCGGCATCGCACTCCGCGATCACCGCACGTCGTTCGTTTTATTCGCCCGTCACTCATCTCTCCCGGATTGATGGATCGCTTTCGACCTCAGCCGCCCGGAACCCGCCAACTGAAGAGTGCCGGCGCTTCCACCGAGCGCGCGTGGAGATCAAAAAGGGTCCTGCCGGCGTCACGAAGACGCCATGAACGCTGCTGATCAGTTGATCATTCCTGACCAACGCGTACACCAGAATTCTGATCAGAAAACAATCAACGATGACTCCATGAGAAACGCTGTCGACTCTGATGATCCCATCGACGCGCAGGAGGCCGATGGCACGCGTTTGCAGTCCACACGCAATTCGAAGAACAAATAATCTACCCGGCCGTACGCGAAAGCATTGACGACGACGCCGATGCGGCCTGTGGATTTCACTGACGGAACGAGGTTGTTCAGGAGCAAGTCAGGTACTTCAGTGCGAAACCATCAGTGGCTCTTCAATTCGGAAATTGTTGGTACAGGTCGGCGTGGCGGATGCGATCTTCAAAAAACCAAATTTTGTCGGCGGCGGCGCGTTTTTCTGAAGTGTTCGTCACCGAACAGTTGAGCGTGCGCGGCGGGAGTAAAGTCAAAACTCACACCCTTGACGAATAGTCCAAAGGACGCACTTGATGAAATTTCAAACAACGTCGATTCGTATGTTATGCATCATGCCGGCAGCAGTTGTTTACCTGATGACTGCGAATGTACAAGCGCAGACCGCAACCACTCCACCGTACAACACACCGGATCCGACTGGGTCCATGGACTCCAGGGATTCTCTGGAAAACGGGGGCACTACCAGTGATATGAAACCTGGACTGTTGAAGCCGGGCACCACAGATGACGCAACTTCCTCCACGCCGGGAGATAACCGCGCATTCGATGGTCTCGATTCCGATCACGATGGTTTTGTATCCAAACTTGAAGGCCAACAAGGCGGTATCTCGGACTACAGCGCCAACGATCGAAACGGCGACGGCCGTCTCGACCAGGATGAGTTCGACACGGGCAATGCATCAACGCGCTCGATAACTCCAGCGAACCCGCCCTCAGGTATGGACTCGGACAACTCCAGATCTTCGAGTACTCACCGCGACGCCCCCTGAGCCTATGCCTGCATCTCTGGCGGCGATTTCATCCCGGGTTGGTGGCCACGTTCACACTCCGGGATCACCTCGCCGGCAGGCAGGAAACGGAGTCACGATTGCAATCTGGCGATGAAAAATTCATGCGTGCTGCGATTGAGCAGGCGCGTATCGGAGAACGAACAGCTGGATGCGGCGCCGTTGGCTGTGTGATCGTTCGAGGTGATTCGATCTTATCTGCGGGGTGCAATGAATCCGAACTAAGGCATGATCCAACGGCTCATGCGGAAGTTGTAACGCTGCGAAAACTCGGCGCACTGCTGCAGGTGGAAGACTTCAGCGGATGCACTCTTTATGTAACACTCCAGCCATGCAGTATGTGTGCGGCCGCCTGCGTCTGGGCCAGAATAAACAGGATTGTATTCGGCGCTACCCGGGCGCTGGTGCACCCGATGTATTTTGATGCCAAGCACGTGAACGCTGCGGATCTCATCGCCGACGCGTTCAAGGAAGATATTGAGATCGTCGGTGGCGTACTGGCTGAACAATGCGCCGGTTTTTACTACCAACCGGATGACCACCCACCCATCGAAGATCAGAACAATCGGTGATCTCCGCTTGAGTGATGGTGCGTTGAACCCGCTAGCCCGCATTATTCATGAAGGAAGGTAGCGAGGGCGTCGAGAGTAACGAAAACACTGGGTGGCGCGGACCGGAGCGCGCACAGGCGTGCTTGACAGCACGTCGAGCACGCGGAGGGAGCACGCCGAGTGTTTTCGCTGCTATCGGCGTCCGCAGCAGGTCATTCATGAATAATGCGGGCTAATACAATGCCGATCCCATTGGCGCCTGGGGAGCGCGCGCTTGACGCTCCATCGTTTCAGCGAAAAAATTGCATTGAAAAGTTGCATTGGATTTGTGTCAGCCGATTCAACTGGATGTCCGAGTGGCCCAGTCGAACGCGGCTTTGCCTCCTGCGGCTGACATGGCGCTGACGAACGTGCCCCAACTCATGTCGATCAATGACAGCCGCACAGGCCAATCACGCAACGTTGCCAGGTTCGTGAGGTTATAGGTGGCGTAGGCAAAAAATCCGAACAGCGCTCCCATTCCCAGGGTAACCGGCCAGTTCGTGCCGTCATGTTGCGGAGCGACAGCGAATATCACCACGCCAAGTGCATACAGCAGGTAAAACAGGACTGCGACGCCGACGATCGGTTTGTCGGCCATCAAATGGCCGATACCCTGCTGATACATCGGTTTGGCCAAGCCACCGAGCCAGAACAGATCCAGTAACACCATCACGATCGCTGTACCCGCATAGGCAGCCAGGTTTTTGTCCACTAATACCTCAAGTGTTTTGTGGTCGCGTCGACTCGATACAGGCTGACGATGCCCATCTGCCTGCAGGCCCGTCTGTGCGCTGACAGACTCTGTTGGCAGGCGTGCGATACGCGAAAACACAGTGCGTGCTCCTTCCAGGTGCAGGCCGTACCGGGAAGTGCGCCTGCGCGTCTTAGCGTCCGCGCCCTGGTTCGTAATGAGGGTTTTTTCACTCAGTTCGTCACCCTCGCGACGAACCTTCATGAAAAGTAGGGGCCAGGACTGCGACCACAAACCCATCGAGATACGAGTCAGCACCATCAGCACCACCAAGCACCATCAGCTTGAACAACACCACTCGTAGAACTCCGGCGATCGTGTTATTCATGGTCACGATGAAACGGTCCAGGCGTCGGATCAGAACGACGGCACTGCAGCCTGCGTCGATCCGGTTATTTTCCAGTTCCTCCATATCCCTCGGAGTAAACCAAGTGTTGAAGACTGCCCTGTTTGCACTGCTGTGCGCTGCCAGCCTCGCCACGCAAGTCAGCGCCGCCGACCTGAAGGTTGGTGATGTTGCCCCAGACTTCGAACTGACTGCCTCAGATGGCAAGACCTATCGTCTGGCGGACTTCAAGGGCAAGCAGGCCGTCGTCCTCGCCTGGTTCCCGAAGGCGTTTACTTCCGGTTGCACGATCGAGTGTAAATCTCTCGCCGAGCATGGCCATCTCATCAAGGCCTTCGACGTCACCTACTTCATGGCAAGTGTCGACAGCATCGAAGGAGAGAAAGGCAACGCCGCATTTGCCAAGGCGCACAACGCAGACTTTCCGATTCTTAGTGATCCCACAAAGCAGGTTGCGCAGAACTACGGCGTGCTGAGTGCTGCCGGTTACGCCAACCGCTGGACCTTCTACATCGACCAGAAAGGCTTGGTGTCGTTCATTGACAAAGAGGTGAACAATCATCTGGAAACCTCCGCCCAGTTCATGGCTCAGAAGCTGGGTGAACTGGCTGTCGCAAAACGACCAGCACAATAG
>JANNBJ010000185.1:0-3441 GCA_031385325.1 Gammaproteobacteria bacterium
CACCGCGGGACGCCCACGTGTATCGGGCAGCGGTGGTTCATTCCTGCCGGGACATCTGGGCAGCACCTTGTACGCCCAACAAACGAACCGAGGGGATGCGCATCTCCAGTGACAGACGATCCAGGTGCATGCTCTTGGCGCCAATCGCGCCATCGGCATGTCCGCCGCGAGAGGTAAAGTCATCGGCGCAGACGATCGTTGTTCGACTGGCAATCTCACCCCAGCCGCCGACGTGATTGGCGGGTGTAAACGCCGAGATAGAACCGTCTTCTCCATATGATGTGAAGCCGGCGAGGCTGCCGATTTCGCGAAAGCTATCGGCGTCCAGCAGCAGGTTAATCCGTTCCCGGCAGGTGAGCTTGCCTCGGGATCGTTGCCGAACGACGCCGGACTCGGTAGAACTCGGTTCCAGTCGATCTCTGGCGATTGCCTGCAGTGTCGCAACCGAGTCGAGTACTTCCTGCCAGCTCGCTTTCCCGTCATCTGCTGACGTGGTTTGATCCTGTGCTGCGGAAGGCGTGATGACAGCAAGAACCTGACCGGCCGACACCGCGTCTTCAGGGTTGAGTGCAACAAGCCTTGTGACCTGCCCGCTGACTGGCGCGGTGATCAGGGTTTCCATCTTCATGGCGTGGATGACCATCAGCGTTGCGCCGGAACTGACAAAGTCACCAACGCGCGCGACCATTTCCAGCAACGCGCCATCCATCGGACTGCAGGCAGCAGATTCGTTGGTACCAACCGGAAGTTGTGGTGTGTCCGGCCTGGCTCTGGCAGATCCACCGGTCACCGATTTTCCCAGGAATTGTGCAACGGTGATTGTGGTTGTGATTGAGGTTGGGATGGCGGTGGCGGTGGCGGAAGTGTGTGTGGCGGGGTCCGGATGTTCATCGAGAAACGTCGTGCGGGCATCACCACTGCGCAGGTCCGCATGCTCGAGAATTGCACGCAACTCGTGGAGATTGGTGTCGAGCCCTGTGAGCAGAAACTCGTCGATGGCATGGCAGGTTCGATCGAGCGCAGTTTTCAGGGCGTGTTCGCTGCTGAGATTTCGTTGCGTGCTGAAACCGATGACCTTGGCCAGCAGAGGATCGACCTGCATCGGAGGGGCAAAGCCGGAATAGGCACTGGCATCAACGCGTATGCCCATCCCGGATGGTTCCTTGTAGCCGGTTAGTGAACCGGCACCGGTCGCGACCACTCGTACCTGTACGGCGGCGCCACGCGGGGCACCAATGTCAACCTGACGGGCAAAACCGAGTGCCGCGAGAGTTACGCCTTCAGCGATAGCCAGCTGTGCATCCACCAGATCGATACCAGTGATTTGTTCAGTCACCGTGTGTTCCACCTGAATGCGTGGGTTGCACTCAATGAAAAAGTACTCGCCCGATTCGGGTACAACAAGGAACTCAACGGTGCCGGCGTTCTGGTATGCACAGGCTTTGGCCAGTCTGACGGCGTCGCTCAGCAACTTCTGTCGCATGACAGGGTTGAGATTGAGCGCCGGGGCGATTTCGATGACCTTCTGGTGTCGACGCTGCACGGAGCAATCGCGTTCATGCAGATGCAGGATGTTGCCGGTTGAATCGCCGAGAATCTGTACTTCGATGTGACGCGGTCGCACCACCTGGCGTTCGAGAAACATCGCGCCGTTCCCAAATGCCGCCAATGCTTCGCTGCTCGCTCGTTCGAAGGCTGCGGCCATGTCGTCTGGACGTGTCACGATGCGCATGCCACGACCACCGCCACCGGCAGCAGCTTTGAGCATGACAGGATAGCCCACGCGCAATGCGGCCTCCTGAGCCAGTGCCACGTCCTGCAGCACTCCATCGCTGCCTGGAATAACCGGGATGTTCAGCTGTTGTGCCAGTTTCCGGGCACGTGTTTTATCGCCGAACAGCGCCAGAGCTTCCGGTGAAGGCCCGACGAAGGTGATGCCTTCCTGCGCGCATCGTGTTGCAAACTCAGCGTTTTCAGCCAGGAAGCCGTAGCCGGGATGGATCGCATCACAATCCGTGTCACGCGCGGCGGCAATGATCGCATCGATATCAAGATAGGGCGCAACACCTGCACCGGGCAGCATCCGCACGGCGTCACAGCCCTGGATGTGCAGATTCTCGGCGTCTATCCCGGCATAGACGGCAACCGCTTTGCCACCGCGCGCATGAATGGCTCGGCGGATGCGTATGGCGATCTCGCCGCGATTGGCGATCAGTACTCGATGGAGTTTGGTCACCGCGTTTCCCCTTATGGATTCCCCGAGTGCTTCTATAGCAGGACCAATCGAGTGATGCCATCGGCCTGCAACACGCCAGCGGAAAGGGTAGAGTCGGCGGCATCAAAACAGCCAATAGGGGGACGATGATGGACTTTGATTTGCCCAAGGATCTGGTCGACTTTCTCGCCAAGGTGGATGCTTTTGTCGAGGAGAAGATCAAGCCGATTGAAAATCGCGACGACAACATCCGCTTTTTTGATCATCGACGCGAATGGGCGCGTACCGACTTTGAAAACGGCGGACTGCCTCGCCCGGAGTGGGAGGCGTTACTGGGAGAAGCGCGCGCAGAAGCCGACAAGGCCGGCTTTCTCCGATTTGCATGGCCGAAGGAATTTGGCGGACAGGGTGGTTCAAACCTCGCCATGGCGGTCGTCCGGGAACACCTTGCCGCGCAAGGTCTGGGATTGCACAACGATTTGCAGACCGAACACTCGGTGGTGGGCAACAACCCGTTCATCGTCATGTTCAAGGAATTTGCGACGCCTGCGCAGTACGCACGCGATTTAGACAAGTTGATGAAGGGGCAGTTGCGAACCGGATTCGGACTGACTGAACCCGATCACGGTTCAGATGCCACCTGGATGGAAACCACGGCTGTTCGTCAAGACAAGGACGGCAAGCCGGGTTGGCTCATCAATGGCGAAAAGATGTGGACGACCGGTGCACATCACGCCACCCACATCATGACCTTCGCGCGAACCAGCGGTAAGGATGGCGACGCGGCCGGGATCACCTGTTTCCTGGTGCCAACCACCAGCCCCGGGTACAGGATTGAAGAGTACCTGTGGACTTTCAACATGCCGTCGGACCATCCGCGGATATCGTTCACGAGTGTCTGGATTCCGGAGGATTCGTATTGGGGCGAGGTGGGTAATGGCCTCGCGATCGGGCAGAGTTTTGTGCATCAAAACCGTATACGACAAGCGGCGTCGTCGCTGGGTGCGGCAGTGTTCTGTATCAATGAGAGCGTCAAGTACGCACGCCATCGCAAACCGTTTGGCAAGGCGCTGTCGACCAATCAGGCGATTCAATGGCCACTCATCGAATTGCACACGCAATGCGAGATGCTGCGGTTGCTGATTCGCAAAACCGCCTGGGAAATCGATCGCATGGATCACAAGCAGGTGGCGCGGACCAATTCCGATCAGGTATCAATGTGTAAT
>JANNBJ010000191.1:0-43551 GCA_031385325.1 Gammaproteobacteria bacterium
CGGCGCCGACCACAGAGCGAAGAATGGCGCGGCTCATGAATAATGCCAAAGGCCTTTGGCGCGGAGTATCAGCTCACAGAGTTCACGCGCTACCCCATCGCCACCTCGAGTGGCGGTGACGAAGGCTGCGCCTGCCCGTACTACTGGATGACCATTTGGCACGCTGATCCCGAAGGCACATTCACTGAACAAGGAAAGATCCGGAAGATCGTCACCAACGTGCGCGGCTCGGTCGGCAGGTACGCGCACCTTCGTCAGGAAATCGGCAAACGCGTCTGACTTGTTCGTGATGCCTTGATAAAGATGACGAACACCAAGCTCCTCGGCACGACGAAGTACTATGGGAGATGAGCGTCCGGTGATCCAGCCAACGGCGATACCAGCCTGCATCAGCATCTTGAAGGCAGCGCCGTCCTGCACGTTGAACGTCTTGAGTTCACGACCATCGTCGAGATAAGTAATTCCGCCATCGGTAAGTACCCCGTCGACATCAAAGGTGATGGCTTCGAGCTTGCCAAAGTCGGGCTGGTTGTGGTGGATGGTCACGGCCGCACTGTAGACCTAAGGCTGCACCAAGGAAACGGAGATTGTATCGAACGATCCGAGCCTGGAAGAGCTCCAAGAGGGCAAATGAGCGCGTCCTTTGCTTGTGAAACAAGCCGCCAGCCCCGAAGATTGCGCGCATTCAACAGACCCGACAGCTGACGTTCAGGCAGCCGGACTCACACTGAGCGTACGCAAGGACAGTGCATGCAGCAGGACTACATCATCGAGGTCGAGGATCTCTGTTTCACCCGGGGTGAAAAAGTGATCTTCGATCACCTCAATCTGAAGGTACCACGCGGGGCCATTTCGGCCGTCATGGGGCCGAGCGGCACCGGCAAGACCACACTGCTGCGAGTAATCGGTGGCCAATTGCGACCAGACTCAGGGAAGGTGCTGCTTAACGGCCAGGATGTCTGCACCATGGGCCGCGATGAGCTGTTTCGTGCGCGCCGGGATATTGGCATGTTGTTCCAGACCTCGGCGCTGTTTACGGATATGAACGTCTTTGAAAATGTAGCGTTCCCGCTGCGGGTGCATACGAGTCTTGCGGAAGACACCATCCGCGATCTGGTGTTGATGAAACTCAACGCGGTAGGGCTTCGAGGGGCCAGAGACCTGAAGCCAAGCCAGCTGTCGGGTGGCATGTCCAGGCGCGTGGCGCTGGCACGCGCCACGGCGCTGGATCCGGATCTCATCATGTATGACGAGCCATTCACCGGGCAGGACCCGATCTCGATGGGTGTCATCCTGACCTTGATCCATGAGCTCAACGACGCGCTCGGGACGTCCACGCTGCTCGTCTCGCACGACATTCACGAGACGCTGAGCATTGCCGACTATCTGTTTGTGATTGCCGATGGCAAGGTCATTGGTGAAGGGACGCCGGAGCAATTGAAGGCGAACGAGTCCAAACGCATTCACCAGTTCATGCACGGCGACCCGGATGGACCGGTTCCCTTCCACTATCCCGCCGATGACCTGCGGTTCGATCTGCTCAGCGAGGTCGAGTAATGGTTGCGTTACTGCGCCGTATTGGAAGCCGTGTCCTGTTTCGTCTGGAGGGGTTGGGTCGTGCCACCATCATGTGGGGCCTGGCCATGGCGACGTTGCCCAAAAAGGGTGATATGACGCTTCTCTTTCGGCAGATTTACTCGATCGGCGTGTTGTCCATTGCCATCATCGTGTTGTCGGCGTTTGCCATTGGTGCAGTGATCTCATTGCAGTTTTACACCCAGCTCTCACGCTTTGGTGCTGAGGATGCGGTGGGTGCTGGTCTGGCGCTGGTTTTGCTGCGGGAACTGGGTCCGGTGGTCACAGGTCTGTTGTTTGCCGGTCGTGCCGGGTCCGCGATCACGGCAGAAATCGGACTGATGAAGACTACCGAGCAGTTGTCGATCATGGAAATGATGGGCGTTGACCCACTACGAAGGATTGTGGCGCCAAGACTCTGGGGCGGCATCATCAGCATGCCGTTGCTCACCGCCATCTTCAATGTCGTTGGCATCTACGGTGGCGTGGTTGTTGGCGTGTATTGGCTAGGGGCCGACCCGGGCGGTTTCTGGAGCGGAATGCAGGATGCTGTGGATACGCGAGAGGACATTTTCAAAGGGATGCTCAAGGCGGCGATCTTTGCCGTAGTGGTGACCTGGATAGCGGTTTTTCAAGGCTATGATTGCGAGCCCACGGCCGAAGGTATGGGTCGGGCCACGACCAAGACCGTGGTGACATCTTCGGTCCTGATTCTCGCCCTGGACTTTTTCCTCACACTTTCAATGTATGGAGATTTCTGATCATGCGCATGCGCACCCTGGAAATCAGCGTCGGCGCTTTTGTTCTCGCCGGAATGCTCGCTATTCTCTTTCTGGTCATCCAGGTATCTGGTGTGAACATAAAGGCTGCGGAGACTTCCTACACGGTCTCCGCCCGTTTTGATGATGTGGCTGGACTGCGACCACGTGCAAAAGTGAGCATGGCCGGCGTTACCCTGGGACGGGTGCGGGCGATCGAGGTCGATACCGAGTATGGCGAAGCCATAGTGCAGATCGAAATTGACGGCGAACCTGGCAAGCTGACCACCGATACCAGTGCGAAGGTACTCACCGAAGGGATTCTAGGTGCGCGATACATCGGGCTGCTGCCGGGCTCTGAAGAGACCAAGCTTGCGGACGGTGGTGAGATCACGGAAACCCAGGGCGCCATCGTTCTGGAGAACCTCATTGGTCAGTTTCTCACCAGTCTGGGCAAAGATTGAGGCGTGCTAGGATGGTGTCGTTCTACTTGTCGGAGTCGGTTTTGACCGAAGGCATTTTGTCAGCAGTGGAGTTCACAACGTGCGTAAAATTCTGATCAATATTGTCCTGCTGGTTGGCTTGGTGGCCTCCGGCGTGGTGCTCGCTGCCGAGGCGTCTCCTGAAGCCGTTGTTCGCGATTCAGCGGACAAGGTGCTGGGACTGATTGAGGACGGCAAGGAGTATCTTGACGAAGACCCGGATCGGTTTTATCGGGCAGTCCATGATGCCCTCGAACCAGTGGTTGCCTTCGATGCGTTTGCTCGCGGTGTCATGGGGCCATTCTGGAAAGAAGCGACGGATGCTCAGAAGACTCGATTTATCGAGACCTTCAAGTGGGGTTTGTTACGCACGTACTCTGCCGCACTGACCGAGTTCAGCGACGGCGAGGTGGTGGTGATTGAGCCGGACAAGCCACCCAGAGTCCCGGAGCGCCGCGAGGTGAAAATGGAGATTCGCACCGATAAAGGTGACGTTTATCCGGTGGTCTATGCAATGGCGCTGGATCCCCAATCTCACTGGCGCGTACGCAACCTGGTCGTTGGTGGTGTAAACATCGGTCTGACCTATCAGAACCAGTTCAGGAGTGCGATGCGAGATCCGAAGTACGCCGGCAGCATGGATAAGGTCATCGATAGCTGGGCAACTGTTGTCGCTGCCGAAAAAGCCAAGGCAACCGATGCCGTCAAGCCTGCCAACGCCGGATCAGCGGCCGGCTGATCGAGAGTTGTCATGTTGACCGGAAGTATCAATTTCGAGAACTATCCACAAATGCGGCTTGTTGGCGACGAATTGGTTGATGGTGGCACCAGTCCGCTGCGTATCGATCTCGCCGGGCTGACTCACGCCAACAGTCTGACTGTCGGCGCCATGATCGCCTGGTATCGACGGGCAGCAAAGCAGGACAAGATCATTCGTTTCGACAACGTTTCTGAACCATTGCACAAGATCATTCAGGTTTCAGGGTTGCAGACCATCCTGCTGGGAGCGAATTGATGGATTTGCACGAAGCCATAGAACAGGCCTTGAGAAACGGTCTTCCTGAGGTTGAGCTCATGCTCGACCTGCAAGGTAACAAAGCTGTAGTGGATGTTGTCAGTCCGGTGTTTGTGGGCAAATCCAGAGTCGAACGAAGCAAATTGGTCTATCAGTGCCTAGACGACCTGATCAGGAGTGGCGCTCTGCATGCAGTGACGATTCGCGCCGCCACCCCTTCGGAACGCGGACCCGATAATCGTGGATAAGCTGCAGATCCGCGGCGGCAAGCCGCTGCATGGGCGGCTGCGCGTTTCTGGCGCAAAGAATTCAGCGTTGAAAATTCTTGCTGCGTCCTTGTTATCCGGATCACCGTTGTCGATCCGCAACATGCCGCATTTGCACGACGTGACCACCATGATCGAACTGCTTGGATGTCTGGGTGTGGACATCACGGTGGACGATCAAATGGGTGTGGAAATCTCCGCTGCCAACGTGCATTGCATGCGAGCACCCTATGAACTCGTCAAGACAATGCGCGCCTCATTCCTGGTGCTTGGGCCAATGCTTGCCCGTTTCGGTCAGGCCGAAGTGTCGCTGCCGGGCGGTTGCGCCATTGGGGCGCGCCCCGTGGATCAGCATTTGAAAGGGCTGGCTGCCATGGGTGCCGAAATCGAACTCGACGGAGGTTACGTGCGGGCGCGCAGCAATGGTCGATTGCGCGGTGCGTCCATCCACATGGATATCGTCACGGTTGGCGGTACCGAGAACCTGCTGATGGCGGCGACCCTCGCTGATGGGGTGACGACGATCGACAATGCTGCAAAGGAACCTGAAATCGTTGATCTTGCGCAGTGCCTGATTGCCATGGGCGCACGAATCGAAGGTCATGGGACATCGCGAATTGTCATCGAGGGTCAGCAGTCGCTTGGGGGCTGTAGTTATTCCGTCATGCCAGACCGCATCGAGGCAGGGACGTATCTGGTGGCGGCGGCAGCGACTGGCGGCAGTATCAGACTCACTCACGTCGCACCGGACACGCTGGGTTCGGTGATTGAACGTCTCGAAGCGGCCGGAGCGACAGTCGAGATGGGCGATGACTGGATCTCGCTCGACATGGGTGGTCGCCGGCCGCGCGCGGTTGATATCGAGACCCGTCCGTACCCTGGTTTTCCAACGGATTTGCAGGCGCAGTTCATGGCCATGGACGCGATCGCGGAAGGGACCAGCAAGATCCGCGAGACGATCTTCGAAAATCGTTTCATGCATGTTCAGGAATTGAATCGGCTGGGTGCGAATATCGAGCAGGTCAGTGCTTCCGTGGCGTTGGTCCATGGCGTACCTGGACTGTCGGCAGCGCCGGTCATGGCAACGGATCTGCGAGCATCGTCCAGTCTGGTTGTTGCGGCGCTGGTCGCGCAAGGCACGACGCTGATTGATCGTATCTACCACATCGATCGAGGCTACGAGACGATCGAGGAAAAACTCGGTGGGCTCGGCGCCGAGATCACGCGAGTGCGTTGAACGATGAGCCTGACGATTGCACTGAATCGTGGTCGGATTCTCAAGGAATGTCTGCCATTGTTGGCCCGGGCTGGCATCGAGCCACTGGATGACATTCACAACAGCCGTAAGCTGATTTTCGAAGCCACGGGTGGTCACAAGTTGATCGTCATGCGTGGTTCCGATGTGCCGACTTATGTCGAACATGGTGTTGCCGATGTCGGAATTACTGGCAAGGACACGATTCTTGAGTACGGTGAAGGGGCTGGTTTTTATGAGCGCCTTGATCTGCGCATCGGGCGTTGTCGCCTGATGGTGGCGGCGCCCGTTGGTGCTGATTTGTCAGAAGGGCCACTGCGTGTCGCAACCAAATTCGTGAATGTCAGCCGTGCTTATTACGACGCACTCGGCCGCCAGGCGACCATTATTCCCCTCGCAGGAGCAATTGAGATCGCGCCGCTGATTGGGCTGGCTGACCTTATCGTTGATATCGTCGATACCGGCAATACGTTGAAGGCGAATGGATTGGAAGCTCGTGAAACCATAGCCATGATCAGCACACGGGTCATCGTCAATCGTGCCTCGCAAAAAACACGTTTCGATGCTGTGCAGGAACTGGTTAACCGGCTGCGTGAAGTGACTGCGGCCTGATGAGTTCGATTCGAAGGTTCGATTCCAGTGCACCGAACTTCCTGGAAGACCTGCATCGACTGTCCCGGTTGCCCGAATCAGACGACGGTGCGGTTGATCGGCGCGTGGCTGAGATCATTGCCGACGTACGTTTGCGTGGCGATGCCGCTCTGCTTGAGCTGACCGGCCGCCTGGATCGTCATGTCGTGACCGACGCGGCCGATCTCGAGATCTCACACACCGATATGGCGGCGGCCTTCAACGGACTGGATATTCAGGCCCGCCAGGCGCTGGAAATCGCCGCGAGCAGGATCCGCGAATATCACCTTCAACAGACGACCTCCGATATTGACTACACCGACGCACTTGGTAATCGGCTCGGACAACGGTGGACGCCGATTGATCGAGTCGGTGTTTATGTGCCTGGGGGACGCGCTGCCTATCCCTCGTCGGTGCTGATGACCGTTGTTCCAGCGCGATGTGCGGGAGTCCGTGAAGTTGTTCTCGTTGTGCCGACTCCGGATGGCATTCGCAATACGCTGGTACTTGCAGCAGCGCATATGGCAGGCGTTGATCGACTGTTCACGATCGGCGGGGCTCAAGCGGTTGCTGCGCTGGCCTTTGGGACCCCTGTTATACCGCGAGTGGACAAAATCGTTGGGCCAGGAAATGCCTATGTCGCTGCCGCCAAGCGACAGGTCTTTGGTCAGGTGGGCATCGATTCAATAGCTGGGCCGTCGGAGATTCTGATCATCGCTGATGACACGGCCAATCCCGAGTGGATTGCGATGGATCTGTTCTCGCAGGCCGAACACGATGCGGTTGCGCAAAGTCTGCTCATTTCAGCGAGCCAAACGTTACTCGATCACGTGGCAGCGACCATTGATCGATTGCTTCCTGAACGGTTACGACAGACAGTCATTGCCGAGTCATTCGCCAGGCGGGGTGCTCTCATCAAAGTCAGGGACCTCGAAGAAGCTTGTCAGCTGGCAAACACTATCGCGGCGGAACATGTGCAGTTGATGGTGCGTGACCCGCGTGCGCTGGTGTCGAGCATCCGCCATGCCGGTGCAATTTTCATCGGCGCCAATGCGGGCGAGGTGCTCGGCGATTATGTAGCCGGGCCATCGCATGTACTTCCAACCTACGGGACCGCGAGATTTTCCTCGCCGCTGTCTGTATACGATTTCAAGAAACGTAGCTCGCTGATTGAGCTGTCGACCGCTGGTCTAGCTGCGTTGGTACCGGTAGCGGTTAGCATCGCCGAAGCGGAAGGGCTGGAAGCTCACGCTGCGGCTGCATTGATTCGGATGCCCGGCACGAATCGTTGACCGATCTTCTACGGGTTATTCTTCTGCAGCCGGTTCAGAACGTTCTGCCACGACCAGTATCAGGTCGATCATCTGTTCACCCCGTTCAACAGAGACTTTCAATCGTGCTCCGGGCTTAAGCATGCTGACCTGTCGGCTGATGCTCAATCGGTCGCGCGGCATCTGGTCACCAAGTGCCATCAGAGTGTCGTCGATTTTCAATCCACCAAGAGCACCGGGTCCGCCAGCGTCCACATCAGTGATGCGAAACCCGAATTCGTTGTCGGCTTCGCGTTGTTCAGCCACTTCGATTCCGATCCAGCCGCGCCGGACACGTCCATACGCAAGAATTTCATCGAGTACGTATCGCACGACGTCAGACGGAATTGCAAAGCCAATGCCTTGAGAACCTGTACCGCGCGAGAAGATCATCGTATTGATCCCGATCAACTCGCCATCAGCGTTGACGAGTGCGCCACCGGAATTCCCAGGGTTGATTGCAGCATCGGTCTGCATGAAGTCGTCATAGGTGCTCTCCCCGACCACCACCCGACGTACTGCTCCAATGATGCCTTGTGAAACGGTTTGCCCGATGCCGAAAGGATTACCAATAGCCAGCGCGATATCACCGACATGTACGTTTTCGGAACTACTGATGCGAATTGCCGGGGAATCAACTGTCTCAATCCGGATGACCGCCAGATCAAAATCATGATCCCGCCCGATGACGGTTGCTGGCAGAACCGCTCCGGAATTAAGCCCTACCAGGACTTCGTCGGCGTCCTCGATGACGTGATTATTGGTCACGATATGTCCGTCTGTGCGCACGATCACGCCGGAACCCAGGGAACTGTCGACCCGGGCGGCACCACCGTTCTCCAACTTTTCACACCATGCGCGATAACGAGGCAACTTGCACAAGGCGGGTTGCATCTTTCGGCTGGAGTAGATGCTGACAACGGAAGGGGCGGCGTGATTGACGGCGTCGGCGTAACCGTCGCGCGAGCGATTGCCAGGTTGGCCGGTGACAAGCAGAAGCACGCCGCCCAGCAATGCGCCCAAGAGCGCCGGAAGCAGCAGAAAGCGAAGCCATCCATTCATCACCAGGTTTCTCAGGCTTTGGCGTTGGGCCGGCGACAAAATCGGGTTAGAGTCGCGCGCCGATGCAACGCTAACACGATTCGATAACCATGCGACCGATGGAACGATATCGCCAGGCTGTGTTGAGCGGGTCGATTACAGCTGACCCGGCGCAAGCAGCCGTCATGGAAAAACTGGACCGGATCCAGTCACAGCTCACAGCACAACCACGTGCTGGCGGGTGGTGGCAACGTCTGGTTGCCCGCTGGCAACCCGAACCACCTGTTGCACGTGGCCTGTATATCTGGGGCGGGGTGGGCCGAGGGAAGACCATGTTGATGGACTGGTTCTTCGCCGGTCTTGCACCAGGTATGGGGCTGCGGATGCACTTCCACCGGTTCATGCAACGTGTGCATCACGACCTGGATACTTTCAAGGGCATCGCCAATCCACTGCACAAGGTGGCAGACGGTTTTGCAGCGGAAGGACAAGTGCTGTGTTTCGACGAGTTTTTCGTCTCCGACATCGGCGATGCGATGCTGCTTGCCGAATTGATGAAAGCACTGTTTGAACGCGGGGTGTTACTGGTTGCAACCTCGAATGTCGAGCCGAAGCGGCTGTATGAAAATGGACTGCAGAGAAGCCGTTTCCTGCCAGCAATCGATCTGATCGAAACGAGCTGTGATGTGCATTGGCTGGATGGACCGGTCGACTATCGACTACGAGTGCTCGAGAAAGCAGAGCTGTTCCATTGGCCGCTCGACGCGGATGCAGACGAATCGTTGTTACGAAGTTTTCAGGCGCTGGCGACCGATGCGCCAATGGAAAATGTCGAATTGATCGTCGAAAACCGAACGATCATCGCGAGAAAGATTGCCGATGACGTCGCCTGGTTCGACTTTTCCGCCTTGTGCGAAGGACCTCGCAGTCAGAACGACTACATTGAACTCGCCCGAGAGTTTCACACCGTGTTGCTGGGCGACGTGCCGATATTTACCACCAAAAAAGAGGATGCGGCGCGCAGATTCATCAGTCTTGTCGACGAGTTTTATGATCGTTCGGTGAAACTCATCATTTCTGCCGCCGGACCCATTGCCGACCTGTATCAGGGCGACCGATTGCGATTCGAGTTTGACCGAACCCAGTCGCGCCTGCTGGAAATGCAGTCCCAGGATTACCTAGGTCGATTGCACAAAGCCTGAACGCAGATCGGGTGGGCGGTCGGATGACTCAATGGATGATTCAAGGGCTGAGAGGTCAAAAGAATCGATGCAGAACAGGTGTTGGTCCGGGTTGATAAATGGCCTCAGGAGATGTTTCAGGTTGCTTTTCCGGGGTTGGCTCCGCTAACATCCGCGCTCCAAAAAATCAGGGGCGTGGCCGCCTTGAAAACTGTCAGCATGAAACCCCAGGAAGTCCAGCGGGACTGGCTGGTCATTGACGCGGAAAATCTTGTGATTGGCCGTCTTGCCACTGAAGTCGCGATCCGTCTGCGTGGAAAGCACAAGACGTCCTACACTCAACACGTGGATACCGGTGATTTTGTTATCGTGGTCAACGCGGCCAAGGTTCGATCAACCGGCAACAAGGAAAAGGACAAGCAATACTGGCGCCACACCGGCTACCCGGGTGGGATCAAGTCGGTGTCGCTGGGGCGCATGCGCGAAACCCATCCAGAGCGGATCATAGAAGCAGCGGTGCGGGGCATGTTGCCGAAGAACCCTTTGGGTCGCGCCATGTTTCGCAAGCTGAAGGTGTATGCTGGTGCTGATCACCCGCACGCGGCTCAGCAGCCACAGGTGCTGGCGCTCTAGTCAGGCACAACAATCCGAAGACAACCGGCCTTGATGGCCCGGTTTGCAAGAGAATCCAAGCATGGCAGAAGTGGACTACGGTACGGGGCGCAGAAAGACAGCTGCGGCACGAGTTTTTTTGCGCGGCGGCTCAGGCCGCATCGTTGTCAATGATGTTCCTCTCGACAATTATTTTGGCCGTGAAACATCACGCATGATCGTGCGTCAACCACTCGAAGTTGCCCAGTTGGTGAATTCGGTCGACATCATGATCACCGTCAGCGGAGGCGGCGCCTCTGGTCAGGCGGGTGCAATTCGTCATGGCATCGCCCGAGCGTTGGTCGAGCGTGACGAAACATTGCGTTCACCCATGCGACAAGCAGGGTTTCTGACCCGTGATGCGCGTCAGGTCGAACGCAAGAAGGTCGGCCTTCGCAAAGCCCGCAAGCGTCCACAGTACTCGAAGCGATAAAGTTTCGTTTACAGATCCTTCGTAGGCGACACGTTTTGTTGTCTTGTCGCTACGCGATCATCGAAGCAGGTATATAATTCCTGGCGTGGATACGCAGACTTAACCTCAGTGGGAGCTGAACGTTGACAAGCGCAGAAGGTTCGGCTGATCACGCCTCGCATGATGCTGGTCCAGTCGACAAGGAACGCCGTTATTTTCTCATTGGTGCTACCTCCGCCGTCGCCGCTGTTGGCGTTGCGGGGGCGGCTGTTCCCTTTCTCGCGTCCTGGGCACCAAGTGCCAGGGCACGTGCTCTGGGCGCGCCGATCAAGATAGACATATCTCGATTGGAAGCCGGGCAGATGTTAGGGCCAATTCCTGCCTGGCGCGGCAAGCCGGTCTTCGTGCTCTCCCGTTCTGCGGAGGTCCTGGAGAGGCTTAATACACAGACCGAAAAGCTCGAGGATCCGCACTCGAAACGTCTGACTCAACAACCCGAAAGTGCTCGCAACGCCTGGCGTTCAACGAAGCCAGAGGTAGGCGTGTATCTCGGTTTGTGCACCCACCTTGGCTGCTCACCGAAATACTATCCAGTCGTAGAGGCCACCGATTTTGACGCCGAGTGGGCTGGCGGCTTTTTCTGTCCATGCCATGGGTCGAAGTTCGATCTGGCTGGTCGCGTTTACGCTGGGGTCCCAGCGCCTGCGAACCTTGAAGTACCGCCTTATCGGTATGAGTCAGAGACGGTACTGGTGATCGGTGACGATGAGGGAGCGGCGTGATGCAGAAGGATATGCCCGCGCAGAATAAATCTGTGCGTATGTGGTTTGATTTCGTGGAATGGCTGGATGTCCGGTTCCCGGCGACTGAAACCTTCGAATACCACATGTCGAAGTATTACGCGCCGAAGAACTTCAACTTCTGGTACTACTTTGGCGTTCTCGGCATCGTCATGCTGATACTGCAGATCGTCACCGGTGTGTGGCTGACGATGAATTATGTGCCCAGTGGTGCAGGTGCATTCGCATCCGTTGAATACATCATGCGTGATGTGGAGTATGGGTGGCTGCTTCGGTACCTGCACTCAACGGGCGCTTCGTTCTTTTTCATTGTCGTCTATCTGCACATGTTTCGCGGGCTCATGTACGGCTCATACCGCAAACCGCGAGAGCTGCTGTGGCTGATCGGCATGGCGATCTTTGCGGCGCTGATTGTCGAAGGCTTCTTCGGTTACCTGCTGCCCTGGGGCAACATGAGCTACTGGGGAGCGCAAGTGATCGTGTCGCTGGTAGGCGCGATACCTTTTGTTGGCCCTGATCTCATGGAGTGGGTTCGTGGTGACTTCCTGATGTCGGAAATCACGCTGAACCGATTCTTCGCCTTGCACGTCATTGCCTTGCCCCTGGTATTGGTGATTCTGGTGTTTGTCCATCTTGTGGCACTTCACCATGTTGGATCGAACAACCCCGACGGAATCGAGATCAAGAAAAACAAAGGACCAAACGGAATACCCGTGGATGGTATTGCGTTCCATCCCTATTACACGGTGCACGATATCCATGCGACGGTGATCTTTCTGTTCCTGTTCTGTGTGGTTGTCTTCTACTTCCCGGAGGGTGGGGGTTATTTCCTGGAGAAGCCGAATTTCGAAATGGCAGACCCACTGAAGACACCGGAACACATCGCCCCAGTTTGGTACTACACACCTTTTTACGCGATGTTGCGGGCCGCGACTTACCCGCTATTCGGAATGGATGCCAAGTTCTGGGGTTTTGTGGTGATGGCCGGAGCAATTGTGCTTCCTGCGGTACTGCCCTGGCTGGACCGCTCACCGGTCAAGTCCATTCGCTATAAGGGCGCACTGTCGAAAGTGATGCTTGGGCTGTTTGTGATCAGTTTTGTGGTGTTGGGTTACCTCGGCACGATTGCGCCGTCGGATGGTGCTACTGCGCTTGCCCAGGTCGGCACCATCGTCTATTTCGCCTACTTCGTCCTGATGCCGTGGTACACACGCGCCGAGAAGACCAAGCCCGAGCCGGACAGGGTGACCCCATGAACCAGCATCACGTTAGTCGTGTTGTCACCAGATTGATGGCAGTCGTTGTTGCTGCACTGTTCGCAGCCTCACTGCAAGCCAATGAGGCGATTCACTACCACATGGAATCAATGACTCCAGATGGCAAAGACATTCCGTCGCTTCAGAACGGGATGAAGATTTACACCAATTACTGTATTGGCTGTCACACGATGCGGTTTCAGCGCTACGAGCGTACCGCCGATGATCTGATGATTCCGCACGACATCGCGCTCGAACAGGTTGTGTTTACTGGTCAGAAGATCGGTGAACTGATGGTTAACGGCATGAATCCTGATAACGCGAAGAAATGGTTTGGAGCGCCGCCGCCTGATCTGACGATGGTGACACGCGTACGTGGGCCTGAGTGGGTGTACAACTACCTGAAGACTTTCTATATCGATGAAAGCCGGCCTTTTGGTGTCAACAACAAGGTATTCAAGAATGTTGGTATGCCGCACGTGTTGTTGCCGCTCCAGGGCGTGCAGCGAAACGGCTGCATCCAGAAGCCGATCATTACCGAGTATGGTGGTGAGAAGCGCGATCCTCTGGTTCCAGGAAAAGTGATCACCGAAGAGAAGTGCGATCAGCTCTACCTCGAAGAGGGTTCCGGCAAGTTGACCGCTGAGGAGTTCGATTCGGCCGTCTATGATCTTGTGAACTACATGCACTATGTTGCCGAACCGAGCCGCCTTGATCGGCATCGGATCGGAATTTTTGTCTTGTTATTCCTGGTCATCCTGGGCGTGTTCACTCATTTGCTGAACCGCGAGTATTGGAAAGACGTGCACTAAGCACGTTATTCGCAGGAGATCGTCGATCACACGATCTCCTCCCCAGCCGGATTCTTTCCGGGCTGCGACATGAGAGACGTTTTGTCCCCACGCCATTCAAAGGGGTCTGGATCGGAGTAAGTTACTTTGCACATGAGTATTGTCACCAAGCGTTCAACGATGGCGTTTTTTTCGGATGCGAGGGATCACTACTGTCATCGCGTGCGGATGGTTTTAGCCGAGAAGGGCGTCACTGTTGAAGTCATCGATATCGATCCGACCAACAAGCCGGAAGAGCTTGGCGAGGTCAATCCTTACAACAGCCTTCCCACACTTCTCGACCGCGATCTGGTGCTCTACGAAGCGAACGTGATCATGGAGTATCTCGACGAGCGTTTTCCGCATCCTCCGTTGTTACCCGTTTATCCGGTACAACGTGCGTTGTCGAGGCTCTGGATTTCGCGGATAGACAAAGAGTGGTCCACGAAGATGGATGTGCTGATGACAGGTAAAGGTCGAGAGACTTTGCTTGATAAGGCGCGGAAGGAATTACGAGAGAGCCTGCTCGCGGTGGCACCGATATTCAACGAACGACCGTTTTTCATGAACGACGAGTTCAGTCTGGTGGATTGCTGCGTGGTTCCCTTACTGTGGCGATTGAAGGAAGTCGATATCGTCCTTCCTGAGCGGACTGCCAAGCCGATGCTCAAATACATGAACACCATGTTCGAGCGCCCCGGCTTTCGTGAAAGCCTGACCGAAGCAGAACTGGAAATGCGTGAGTGACACCGCGGCGTCCCTACCTGTTGCGGGCGCTGCTTGATTGGATCCTCGATAATCAGCAAACCCCTTACCTGCTGGTTCAAGTAGACGAAACGGTAACGGTACCGGCCAGTTTTGTTCAGGACGGACGGATTGTGTTGAACCTTGCGCCAATGGCGATTCGTAGCCTCGTTGTCGGTAACGAGGCAATTACCTTCGATGGGCGTTTTTCGGGCCAGAATTTTCCTGTCCACATTCCGATTCAGGCGGTGCTGGCGATTTACGCCAAAGAGTCTGGTGAGGGAATGCTCTTTGAACCGGAGTACACGAGGGCTGATTTGGCAGTGGAGCCTCGGGCTCTAACAGAGAGCACTCCATCCAGCGATGAGACGAAAGACGGGGCCAGGAAGTTGCCGTCCCGCGCGGAAGGCAGCCACCTCAAAATCGTCAAATAGATCGGGCACAAGTCGTTCCAGTTGCATTCGCACTAGCGCATTGATTGGCGGATGTCTTGATGGCGCATCCCGTTAGTCCGATCACCTAACCGTCTATATATTCGAAGACCTTCACAATCTTCTGGATTCCAAAGACAGTACTCGCGACTTCCACGGCGTGATCTGCTTCCGCTGCTGGTATTTTCCCCATCAGATAAACCACACCGTTTTCAGTCACGACTTTGATTTTTGAACCAGGCACTTCTTTGGTGGCTACGAGCTTGGCCTTCACCTTCGAAGTGATGTACGCATCGTTGCTTCGTGCCGGATAGGAAATCGGACCGCCGATGGTCAATTCGTTATGCACGGTTCGAACCCGATTGATGCCTTGAGCCACGCTGGTGGCCTGTTCGCGAAGCTGTTCCGTGGTGACTTGGCCCAGCAACAGAACTTGCCCGTTGTAACTTACGGCGTGCAGGTTTGTACCCTTGAAGTCCGGACTGGAGGCGAGAATATCGCGTTCGACGACGCGTTCGAGCAACTCATCATCGAGTGCGCGACCGGGCGTTCGACTCCTCGGATCGTTACCAAACACGCAGGCGGTGAGTTGACTGAAGATCACCAACAGAAGCGTCAGACGCAGAGTAGTCATGGGAAAAAGCGTTCCTTATCCATTGCAGGCGCAGAAAGTAGTTTGGACGCGAAATCGCCACCACGTCAAATCGGCAGGGATGATTCTGATATGCGGCGTGGCGTTGCAGAAACTGTTTCGCGGTGAAAATGATCTTACGCTGTTTTTGGTGATCAACGCTTGCCAGCCCCCCGCCGAATCTTTCGTCACGACGCATTCGCACCTCGATAAACACCAACACACCGCGGTGTGTCGCGATCAGGTCGATTTCGCCGAAGTGCTGGCTGTAATTGCGCTTGATGATGCGCAGACCATGAGCCCACAGCCATGTTGAGGCAATCAACTCGCCGATACGCCCTTTGATCTTCGTGGTGAAAAACAAGTCAGCCTTCAGGGCGTTGCAGGTGTTTCAATCAGCCGCTGATTGCGAATCTGGCCCCAGAGTTGAGTCCTTCGAAACTGATTTGAAGTATTCAGGGTGAGCAAGCCAGTAGAGCCCCATATGGTCCGGGAGTTGGGTGTGCCAGGAGAGGGAAGGCGCCTGATCAAACGATAGGCGTCTGCACCGAGCGCGTAAAAGCTGATATCGGCGCTCCCTTGTCCCGCAAAGGATGATCGAAGTTGCTGGTTCAAGCTGTCGTCCGCCAGCATGACCGGAAGTTCACTGGCCCGCGCGCCTTGCAGGGAGAAGATGGCGCCGTTGTTACGCACAGACTGGGTGCCCACGAATGTCGGTATGGATCCCACGGCGTGGTAGCTCAGCGCAGGTCCTAACGTGCTGGTCTGGGCCGGATCGGTTAGCGCAACAATGGCCTCTACATCATGACGAACGCCGCCGGTGAACTGCACCGGCATACCGAGTACAGACTGCAGCTCGGCTTTGCGTCGAAAACTCGGTGTGGCTCGAAGCGCACCGCCGATGATATCGGTCATGTCCTTCGCATTGCTGATGTCGGCTCGAGAGATTTCTCCGTGCCATTGCTGCTGAATTGCAGAAAGCGCTCGGGAAGCCCAAGGCGCGGTCGAAGCGATGAACAACACCTTTTCGTGACCGAAGCGATTCAGGGCATCCCCGATTCCAAGTCCCTCGTCTTCAATGGCGAGACCAAGCTGATAAAAATTCGGGCCCGGGGAAGCTGTGTCGAGGTAGTTTAGTGCGACGACTGGAATCTGCGGATTCCGCGCCGCCAGCGCGACCACATCGTTTTTGACAAGCGGGCCAACAATCATCCCAACCCCGGATTGAACGGCCTGATCGTAGAGTTGCGCAATCGGTTGCGCGGCCGAGTCCAGAAACATCAAGGTAGGTGAACTCGTTGAGACCTCTTCGATGTGCGCCGCCACCAGACCGTCACGAACGGCTCGACCAATGCTTGCCAAGGGACCCGTCAGGGGCAGCAGGATGGCAACGGTCATTGGTGGTCCCAGATCGTTGGCGAGCAAATAATCGACCGCATCCGGAATCTGGTTTGCAGCGTCGTGGCTCGGATATCGTTGTCGCCAGTTCGAAAAAGCGTCCCGTTCGGCCTGTAGCGAAGTTGACCGCCGGACCAAGGCAACGAGATCGAGCCATCCCTGCAGTGACTCGTCCCCACTCACCCCAGCAAGATTTCCCTGTCCGGTAGTTGTCTGGAGGAGAGCCTCCCAGATGCGATTATTGTATGCAGAGGATTCTCCCTCAGCACGGACCGCGTGGATGAGTTCGTTTGCGACACAGGCGACCTGCTGCTCGCGTTGACAAAGATCCGCACGCAATCTCGCTTTCTCGCCTGTTGAAAAACCGGGATCGGCGAGCGCCACGGCGGCCTCGTCAACAAGGCCTAACGCAAGGTCCGTTTGAACCTGTACGAGCAGAGCGCGCTGTCGACTACTGCCCGCAAGACTGGTGATGTCGATATCACGCAGACTGAGTCGGGCAAGGTAAGGATCACCGCCTTCGAACCAAAGTTCTGCAGCGTCCAGCCGCGCTTCGGTTTCTGGCGCCGCCGATGAACGCACTGACTTTGGATTGGCTTTGTCAGGCTTACCTTGTGCTTGGGGAGGTTTCGTTGCTTTGGGGCTGGTGCTGGTCGACGTGCTTTGGCAGCCGTACAGCGTCATCATCATGGAGAGCACAACAAAAACGAAAGCGGATCGGGAAAACATGAGTCGCAACCCTGGCGTCATATATGTCGTAGCGACACCCATTGGAAACCTTGAGGACATGACATTTCGAGCGGTGAGTGTCTTGCGCAAGGTTGAGATAATCGCGGCAGAGGATACCAGACACAGCCGTGGGCTGTTGAATCACTTCGCCATCTCAGGCCCCCGACTGGTCGCGCTGCACGAGCACAATGAGATGGAGCGCGCGAGCGAACTGATTGAGTGTGCACGCGCAGGTGAGTCGACCGCGATCATTTCGGATGCTGGCACGCCCATGATCTCTGATCCTGGCCTGGCTGTTATTCGGGCCGCGTGGGAAGCCAACATCCGCGTGGTGCCGATTCCTGGCGCTTCGGCGCTGACAGCTGCGTTGTCGGTAAGTCCTTTTGGCGCTCACGGATGCACGTTTGTCGGCTTTCTGCCGGCTCGGACCAAGGTGCTGGAAGCACTGCTGAACGATCTGCGTACGCACAGTGGCGCAGTCGTGTTCTTCGAAGCCCCGCATCGAATTGTCGCGACCATGCAGGTTCTTGAAAAGCTGCTGCCATCTCGACGTGTGTTGATCGGTCGTGAGTTGACGAAACTTCACGAAACACTCCTGCTTGGTACAGCTTCTGAGTTGTTACCCCAGATCGAGGGAGAACATCGCGGCGAATTCATCTGCATTCTTGAAGGCATGGGAGATTCACCAAAAGGCGCCGCGTCTATGGAAACCACGGTGCTAGAGCAGGCGTTAGTTGGCCTGTTGCCTCCTCGGCAGGTCGCAAAGGTTCTGGCTAAAGTCAGTGGCGTCGATTCGCGAACGGTCTACACGCGGTTGATGAGCCGTCAACGAACCGACGATTCGGCCGCCTCGAGCCCAGCTGATGATTGATCCGGTTCGACTCTGGTGATCGCGGGATTGTCTGGATTGGTACGCTGATCGAGCATCAGCCGCTACCCTGACGCGGAATTTTTCTAAGCCCCTGATTTTCGGACTAGAATGGTTCGAATGAGTCGGCCAGGCAGTCGCTCGTTGGCGCTTCTTTGAGGTGTCGGCGAGAGGAAAGTCCGGGCTCCACAGGACAAGACGCCAGGTAACGCCTGGGAGGCGCGAGCCTACGGAAAGTGCAACAGAGAACAGACCGCCTAAGTCTCGAGCGAAAGCCCGGGACCGGTAAGGGTGAAACGGTGCGGTAAGAGCGCACCGCACGGACGGTAACGTTTCGTGGCTAGGTAAACCCCGTCTGGAGCAAGACCAAATAGGGATCCTATGGCGTGGTCCGCGCCGGATCCGGGTAGGTCGCTAGAGGGTATCGGTGACGATGCTTCGAGATGAATGATTGCCCTTTGACCTTCGGGTCATCGACAGAACCCGGCTTATCGGCCGACTCATTTTTTTAGACATTATTTTCGCCTCAGATCGAGTTTTTTAGCCCAATTTGATCTTGGTCTTAAAGTCAGTTCTAGAAAGACGGATTAGACCCGCGTTTTATATAACTATAAGGAGTCAAAACCGACCCAAGCTGGAATTTCGTTGAAATTCCATAAGTTACTTCAGCGCTGGCTTTGAATTTCGAAACACTGGGACTATAGTGCTTGAGTGTTTTTTTGTAGGTAAAAAGTGTCTATTTGTGGGTAATCCCAGGGCAAGCCACCTCCAGGCAGCCGATAGACGCCGTACAGCATGTTTCGCGGGAGCACCACCACCAGTCTGGATAGTAAAGGTCGTATGGGCCTTCCAGTTCGCGCGCGAGAAACGCTGACGTCACTCGATGGTGGCAATCTGGTAGTTACCATCGATCCTTCTGAAAAGTGTCTGCTGCTGTATCCGATTTCGGTCTGGGATGCGCTTCAGACACAACTCGAAGCGCTGAACAACCTTCAGGCCGGGGTTCGGTCGCTGCAGCGCATCATGATCGGGCACGCCACCGACGTGCAGATCGATGGTGCAGGCAGAATTCTCTTGCCATCGCTGCTCAGAACATTTGCGGGTCTGGATAAAACCGCCATTCTCGTGGGACAAGGCAAGAAATTCGAAATCTGGGCTGAAGAATCCTGGTCTACTCGGCGTGAGTACTGGCAAGCCTCCAGTGAAGAGGAGTTGGCCAAAGCAAAGGAGGTGATCAATGGTTTTTCCATCTGACTCTCCAAGCGATCAGCCTGCCGGCGCGCACATCTCGGTTTTGCTGGCAGAGGCCATCGACGCGCTGTTCGAAACGGCACTTCCCACGGGACGAATCTGGGTTGATGGAACCTTCGGTCGTGGCGGACACACCCGCGCGATACTTTCACGAATGGAAGCTGCCGATCGCCTCGTGGTCATTGATCGCGATCCGGAGGCGATTGAGGTCGCCCGGATTCTGGCGGAAACCGATGATCGGGTTATCGTCGTCCACGGGTCCTGGGAGACTGCAGTTGAAGAACTGGCTCGCCGCGGAATTGAACGCTGGCACGGTGTTTTGCTCGACCTCGGCGTCTCGTCCCCGCAGCTTGAAAACGGTGTTCGTGGTTTCAGTTTCAGGCTGGACGGTCCACTGGACATGCGGATGGATCCTGGCTCAGGTCAGAGCGCGGCGGCGTGGCTGAATCAGGCGGAAGAACGAGACATTGTCCGTGTGCTTCGAGAGTACGGCGAAGAAATGCAGGCCAGGCGCATTGCCAGATCAATTCTCGAACGACGACCACTGCGCACCACGGCCGATCTTGTTGCAGCGGTAGAAGCCGTCGTTCATCGAAGTGCATCAGGCCGGCATGAAGCAACACGCACGTTTCAGGCCGTGCGTATTTTTGTCAACGATGAACTCGGATTACTCGCGCGATCCTTGCCGGTGTTTTTTGCCGGGCTTGAGCCGGGCGCACGCCTGGTCGTGATCAGCTTTCACTCGCTTGAAGATCGAATCGTCAAACATTTCTTCAAAGGCCAGTCTTCTCCGCCGGTGCTACCTCGTCGATTGCCGGTCCGCGCTGATGCAATCAAACCTGTGGCGCGGCTGATCGGTCGTTCCAGGGCACCTTCTCCAGCAGAAACGAATCGAAATCCACGGGCTCGTAGCGCGCGAATCCGTGTCCTGGAAAAGATTGCGTGAGCAGCGTTACGCGCATAACGATCTGGACAGCACTTGCCATGGGAATCGCCAGTTCAGCGTTGCTGGTTGTGAAGTCCACGCGCGAAATGGGCGAACTGCACCATGAGATGCAGCAGATTGGAATAGATCACGACAGGCAGCTCATGCAGCAATCCCGGCTGTTGCTTGAGCGCAGTGCAAAAGTCGCGCTCCCCGGCGTCGAGCAGACGGCGGTGGAACAACTTGGTATGGAATTCCCGGTCAAGATCGCCAGGATCGAGCCATGACCTGGCGCCACTACGTGTTGTTTGTCGTGCTGATTGGATTCACCGGAGTTCTTGCTGGACGAGTGGTGTACCTCGCTACCACTGACAAGGAGTTTCTGCAAAAAGAAGGTGACGTCCGATCCATCCGCAACGAAGCCATCAGCGCACAGCGGGGGGTTATTCGGGATCGTTGGGGCGAAGCGCTGGCGATCAGCACGCCTGCATACAACGTTTTTGTTGATCCAAGCGTTCAGGTACCAGATGCAGGGCAAATCAAGGAGCTTGCGACTTTGCTGCAAATCGATGCAGCGGACCTTGCCGGCAAATTGCAAAACAGGAATCGCCAATACGTCGTTCTCAAGCAGAGAATTACCTGGGATGAAGCCGAGAGCCTGCGAGCGAAAAAAATCGATGGCGTAAAACTCGAGACGGTGTATCGACGCTACTACCCAGCAGGTGAAGTGACGGCGCACGTCGTTGGTTTTTCCGGATTCGGCTCCAGGAGTTCCGCGAGCCAGAGTCCTGAAGCTGAAAGCGTTGTCCTGGAAGTAGGTCTTGAAGGCATAGAGAAGGCCTTTGATGACAAGTTGCGAGCGCTGCCTGGGCGCAAGACCGTTCTGCGTGATCGTAAAGGTCAGAACGTTCGCGATCTTGAATATGTTCGCGCCCCGAAACATGGCGAAGATCTCACGCTTTCCATCGACTTGCGGCTGCAGTATCTGGCCTACCGCGAGTTGAAGGCTGCAGTGGCTGGCCACAACGCTGCATCCGGTTCGTTGGTGATGCTGGATGTAAAGACCGGCGACATCCTCGCATTGGTGAATCAGCCTTCTTACAACCCGAACGAGGGTGCTCCAAAAAATTCTGCAGGCATGCGTAACAAAGCGATTGCGGATGCTCTGGAGCCTGGCTCGACAGCCAAACCATTTGCAGCGCTGGCGGGTCTGGAATCGGGTCGATACACCGCCCTCAGTGAGTTTGATACCTCGCCGGGATATATCCGTGTGGTGGGCAAGACTGTCAGAGACCCTGTCAACTACCGACTCCTCACGCTCACTGGTGTGCTTCAGAAATCGAGTCAGGTCGGTATCGTCAAATTGACTCTGGGCCTTGAGCGCGAGGCCGTCTACGGCGTGCTGAAGCGTGTTGGTGTTGGCGATCTTGTTAATAGCGGATTGCCAAACGAAAGTGCAGGTTCCATTTCTTCATCCAGTCTGAAGAGTGATGTCGTCAAGGTCACGATGGCGTATGGCTACGGTTTCACCGTCTCGCCGCTGCAGTTGGCCAGGGCGTATCTGACACTCGCACGCAGTGGCAACAAGCCTCAAGTCAGCATCCTGAAGTCCGAAATGCCAAATCCTGGAGAGCAGGTTTTCGAGCCGGTTCTTGCTCGAGGAATCGTCAACATGCTCGAGTCGGTTACGAGTGAAGGTGGGACCGCGCGAGGAGCGCGAATCGAAGGATATCGGGTTGCCGGCAAGACCGGTACGGCCCGGGTCGTCGGACCGCAAGGGTATGACGACAAACGACACGTTGCCTTGTTTGCGGGCATGGTGCCCATCGAACATCCGGAAATCGTCATGGTCGTTATCATCCATGAGCCGAGTCGAGGTCAGTCCGGTGGTGGAGCCGTTGCGGCCCCTGTGTTCTCCAGAGTCGCTGAACGTAGTCTGCGTTTGCTGGGTATTCCCGGAGATTCCCTGCCGATGACTGCTGAACAGAGTCCGCCAGTCGAAGGCTTGAGGACTTCCACGTGAACCTGCAAACGCTGCTTGGACCGCAGGCACCAGCCATCGAAATTGCAGGATTGACTGACGATTCACGTCGTGTGCAGCCTGGATACCTGTTCTGTGCAGTGCAGGGGCACAGCACAGATGGTCACCAGTTTGTGGATGACGCCTTGCGCCGCGGTGCAGTCGCGATCGTCAGCGAACGCTCTCTGCCATCAGTGGATCCTGTTATTGCGGTTCTGATCCAACCTGATCTTGCCAAGCGAAGAGGAGGCTGGGCCGCTTCGTTTCATGGTTATCCTGCCAGGACGAATCGCTGCATAGGTGTGACGGGAACGAATGGCAAGACGTCCGTTGCTTGGTTCACGGCATACATGCTGGAGTTGCTTGGCCAATCAGCAGGGTACATGGGCACCGTAGGATGGGGGCGAATCGGGCATTTGCAGACATCCGATTCAACGACCGCCGGCGCCATCGTCAATCAGGAACGGTTGGCGTGGCTGCTCGAACAGGGTGTTCGCACCACAGCCATGGAGGTGAGTTCTCATGCGCTGGATCAAGGCAGAGTGGACGGCATTCCATTTTCTGCGGCGGTGTTCACCAACCTGACGCGAGATCATCTTGACTACCATGTCACGATGACTGACTACGCGAATGCCAAGCGGAAGCTGTTTGAAACCGCAGATCTGCCACTTGGTGTAGTAAACGTCGACGACGAATTTGGTCGAACTCTGGTTGAGCAGTTTCGTGATCGAGTTCAACTCGTCACCTATGGCCGTAAAGCCGACGTCAGCTGGAACAACCTGCGTCCAGGTCCGACCAGTATCCGAGGCCGTTGGTCTACACCGTGGGGCCAGGGGTTGTTTGAACTGCCCATGATTGGCGAGTTTTCGGTTGCCAACGCTGCCGCTGCGCTCGCCGTTCTCGGCGCCCAGGGGAATGACCTACACGCCTTGATCGATGCGCAGCGACAACTGCCTCCGGTGCCTGGGCGGATGCAGTTCTTCCGGATTCAGGATGGTCCGGTAGTCGTCGTCGACTATGCGCACACTCCCGATGCGCTGACGGTTGTGCTGAGGGCCTTGCGGCAACATTCAACCGGTGAACTGGTGTGTGTCATGGGCTGTGGTGGTGATCGAGACAAGGGTAAACGCCCTCTGATGGCCGCGGTTGCCGATGAACTTGCTGATGTTCTCTGGCTGACTTCGGACAATCCGCGTAGCGAAGATCCTGAGTTGATCCTCGACGCCATGCGGGGTGGTCTCGCCGGCCGATCGTGCGTTTACGAGTGCATTGATCGGGCTGACGCCATACGTCGCGCGGTCGCCTGTGCCAACGATGGCGACGTCATTCTCGTCGCCGGCAAAGGCCATGAGGACTATCAGGAGTTCGCGACCGGACGTGTGCCCTTTAGTGACGTGCAGATCGTGCAGGACCTCGTGCGAATGAAGGCGTACGACTGATGTTGCAGTGGCTAATCCAACAGCTAGCGGCGTTGCAGCTGCGATGAGTAGTGATCGAACCGCCATCATCGGACTAGGTATCACAGGGCGCTCCTGTATCCGTCACTTGCAGGATCATGAGTTGATCGTTCTGGATACACGAGACAGTCCCGAATTGCTCCGCGATCTGCCGTCGCATCCAGCGCTTGAAGTGCGCACTGGCGTGCAGGAATTCGATTTCTCTGGTGTGGACCAGGTCATCGTCAGTCCAGGGGTTTCGCTTGACGTATCGCTGCTCGACCACGCACGACGAATCGGTGTGCCTTTGCGCAGCGACATTGAACTATTCATGGCTTCTGCAACAGCTCCGGTATTCGGCATTACCGGAACCAATGGCAAAAGCACAGTAACAGCCATGACCGGCGCGCTACTGGAAAAGTCAGGTTATCAGGTCAACGTTGGTGGCAATCTCGGCGAACCCGCGCTGGATCTACTGACAACCAATTGCGATTTCTACGTTCTGGAACTGTCCAGCTTTCAGCTCGAGCGGATGCAACCGGCCACGTTTGCCGGTGCAACGGTTCTCAATGTTACCGAGGATCACATAGATCGCCACGGCTCGCTGGAAGCCTATGGCGCGGTCAAGCGCACGATTTTCGATCGATCCGCCGTGTGCGCGTTCAACAGAGCAGATGGCCGCACGAAGCCCACATCGATTCCCGTCGGTCGGGTCACAAGCTTTGGACTCGACAGCCCTGGTCAGGGTGATTGGGGCCGCAGACTAACGAAGGGACAAACGTGGTTTGCCCGTGGTGACCGATGCCGATTGCAGACGGCCGAATTGACACTCTCAGGTCTGCACAATCAGGAAAATTTTCTCGCCGCGTGCGCAGTGCTGGACGACCTGTCGTTGCCTGACACAGCGTTGCACGCGGTTGCGACCGGGTTTTCTGGCTTGCCGCACCGTTGTGTATCGCTGGGTGAACGACGCGGTGTTCGTTATGTCAACGACAGCAAGGCGACCAACGTTGGCGCAACGCTGGCTGCGGTGAATGGGATAGCGCCGACCCTGGTCACCAAGGGACGCATCGTGTTGCTGGCTGGGGGTGATGGCAAAGGCGCTGATTTTTCGCCGTTGCAGTCGCTGGCTCATTCCCTGCGGGGTGCGGTGTTGTATGGGCGAGACGCAGTCCGTATCGAAACTGCTATGCAAGGCGTCATTCCGACAGTGTGTGTGTCCAGTTTCGAAGACGCCATCGCCAGAGCGGCCGCGCTGGCAGAACCGGGTGATTGCGTATTACTGGCACCAGCCTGTGCAAGTCTCGACATGTTCGAAAACTACGGCGCACGAGGACGCCGCTTTGTAGAACTGGTGGAGGGATTGCCGGTATGAGTATCGCCATGCCGATTTCTGCATCCGCATCGGGCCGCGAGCTCTTCGCCGCCAACACGCATGCGAGCTGGATGCTGCTCGCGTGGATTGCGCTGCTGACGCTTGGTGTTTGCATGGTTGCATCCTCTACTGTTGCGGTTGCGCCGGGCTATTTGCAGCGACATCTGTTCTCGTTGTTGCTCGCGATGATCGCGTTTGGCTGTTGCCTTTTTATTCCATTGGAGTGGTCGAGTCGGTTGCATCGCTTTGCATTTCCGATCGCCGTGCTGGTTTGTTTGATGGTGTTCATTCCAGGATTCAGCGAATCAACCAAAGGAGCGCAGCGCTGGATTCGTATAGGTAGCTTCTCCATACAGCCCAGTGAATTGGTCAAACCACTCGTCGTGCTCTATATCGCAGGTTACATGGAGCGATTTGGGCATCTGCTTGGAGATCGAACGTTCATACTTCTCAAGCCGGTACTGCTGGTGGGTTTGGTGTGCGCACTGCTGATCATTCAGCCGGACTTCGGTGGGGCTGTTGTGCTGGCCACGGCGGTGTGGGGAGTCTTGTTTGTCGGTGGTGCACGATTGCGGCACTTTGTGCTCTTGATCGGCGTATGTGGCGCTTTGGCGGTGGTACTTGTTCTCACCCAGGCCGAACGGATTCGGCGGGTTACTACCTTCCTGGATCCCTGGAAGGACGCCTACGGAGATGGCTATCAACTATCGCAGGCACTGATAGCCTTTGGTCGCGGCGAAATCACCGGTCTCGGATTGGGCGAAAGCGTTCAGAAGCTGTTCTACCTGCCCGAAGCTCACAACGACTTCATTGTCGCCGTCATTGCCGAAGAGCTCGGAGTTGTTGGGGTCTTTGGACTCATGTTTCTGTTTGTAGTCCTGGTAACCGGAATCTGGTCTCGGGCGCGTGAGCATCTGCGTCACGAGCGACGCTTCATCGGTTATCTGTGTTACGGCATCGGTCTGCTCTTTGCGCTGCAGTTCATGGTCAATGTTGGTGTTTGTACGGGCGTATTGCCAACCAAAGGATTGACCCTGCCGTTCGTGAGCTATGGCGGGAACAGCTTGATTGTCTGCTGTGCAATGTTTGGTCTGGTCTTGCGAGGAGACATCGAAGCTGCCGCGGAGCCTCCACGCAGGGTGCGCGCGAGGAAGACACATCGTGGCTGAAGTAGTGCGCTATAACGTGCCTGAAATGGGCCGAGTCCGACGAATTCACTTTGTTGGCATTGGTGGCGCAGGGATGTGCGGCATTGCAGAAGTTCTGTTGAACCAGGGTTACCAGGTCAGTGGCTCGGATCTGAGTGTCAGTGCCACCACGCGGCGCCTGCAGGGAATGGGCGCAACGGTTTTTGTCGGGCACGATGCGCGGCACCTGGGAGCCGTGGACGTCGTCGTCATATCGAGCGCGGTGGGTGCGGATAATCCGGAAGTGGTCCAGGCCCACGCCTCACGAATTCCCGTTATTCCGCGTGCAGAAATGCTGGGCGAACTGATGCGCTATCGGCATGGAATTGCCATTGCCGGAACCCATGGCAAAACGACGACCACCAGTCTGATTACCAGCATCTTCGAGTCTGCGGGGCTCGATCCAACGTTCGTAATCGGGGGCAGACTCAACAGTGCAGGAACCAATGCTCGACTTGGGGCTGGTCGTTATCTGATCGCAGAAGCCGATGAAAGTGATGCATCGTTTCTGCACCTGCAACCAATGTCGGCAGTCATCACCAATATTGATCGAGACCACATGGCCACCTATGGCCAGGACTTCAATCGTTTGTGCGATACCTTCATCGAGTTTGCACATCGACTCCCGTTTTACGGTACTGCGGTCGTCTGTATTGACGATGTGCAATTACGCAAATCATTGCCGAACATCTCGCGGCCCATGCTGACGTATGGTTTGAGTCAGGATGCTGAGTTCAGAGCCTTCGATATTCGTATTGATGGACTGCGATGGCAATTTCGAGCAGCGCGCCCACAGCGTAGCGATCTTGAAGTGGAACTCGCCATTCCAGGTGAACACAACGTCCGGAATGCACTGGCTGCGATTGCAATCGCGACCGACGAAGGGGTTGAGGACGCCGCGATCGTTGCTGGCTTGAAGACCTTTGCCGGAGTAGGTCGGCGATTCCAGACTTATGAGGTGACCAGTACAAGTGGTCACGAAGCACTGCTCGTGGATGACTATGGTCATCATCCGACGGAAATTGATGCTGTTCTGTCCACCGCCCGCAAGGTCTGGCCAACTCGGCGCGTGTTAATGGTTTTCCAGCCGCATCGATACTCCCGCACACGAGATTTGTTCGACGAGTTCGTGCGCGTGCTATCCCAGGTGGACGCGCTAGTGATCCTCGAGGTGTATTCAGCGGGCGAGGAACCGGTCCCGGGTGCAGACGGAAAATCCCTGTGTCAGGGCTTGCGCGCACGCGGCGCGGTAGACCCGGTATTCGTCGCTTCCACCGCAGAGGCTTTTACAGTGTTGGACAACCTCATGCATGCCGACGATGTTGTCATCGTTCAAGGTGCAGGCAACGTCAGCCAGGTATCGAGAGAGCTGGTCGGAGATTGTTATGGTGTTTGATCGATTCAGCTTGCTTGCTGCTGCGGTCTGGCTGGTTCTGCCAATTGCTGCGTTCGGAATTTGGCAAGTGCTCGATAAGCCAATCGAAATTGTTCATGTCGGAAGCGAGTTGACACCAGCCGAGCGAGAGGCAGTAGTCAGCGCCGTTCGCAATACCATCGATGGCGGCATCCTGAGCACTGACATCGACGATGTTGCGTCGGCGCTTCGCAGTCTGTCGTGGCCGCGTACTGCGGAAGTTCGGCGTGTGTGGCCCGACAAACTGGAAGTGGATGTGACCAAGGTCAATGTGATTGCACGCTGGCAGACAGACAGCTATCTGACGTCCACTGGTTCCGTTGTCAAGGTACCCGTCGAGGTCACCAATCTGCCACTGCTGGATTGTGCAATTGCAACGCCAGCAGAAGCGATGGAAATGTATGGGACGTTGCGTGACATCGCCACCGCTGAATCGCTGGTGCTGACCGAGCTTGGCCAAAATCGTATAGGCGAGTGGCGGATCCGGTTCGCCAATCAATTAACGGTCAATCTGGGAGCAGAAAAAGTCGTGGAGCGCATGCACAGATTTGCGCATACCTATCGCAATTCTGCGTCTCTGGGAGCGGGCACGCTCGCCCATGTCGATACCCGGTATCCCAATGGTGTGGCCATTCGTTTCAACGAGCTGTTGGCAGACGGCGCAACGGTGAATAACTGACATGGTGAGGTCATTGAAGTCGAGATCAGAGTCAACCAGCGAGAAAATCGTCGCTCTCGACATTGGCACCAACAAGGTGGTGGCAATCGTTGCCGAAATTACAGCTGATGGACAGATCGAGATCATCGGCATCGGATCGCATCCGTCGCACGGCCTGAAAAAGGGCGTGGTAGTGAACATCGAGTCGACAGTGCAGAGCATTCAGCGCGCTGTTGAAGAAGCCGAGCTGATGGCGGGCTGCCGAATACAGTCGGTCTATGCGGGGATCGCAGGCAGTCACATTCGCAGCATCAACTCACACGGGAATGTTGCCGTTCGAGAAAGAGAGGTCACTCGTCAGGACATCGAGCGCGTGCTCGACGCGGCACAGGCAATGGCGATTCCGGCGGACCAGCGAATATTGCATGTACTGCCCCAGGAGTACGTGATTGACCACCAGGATGGCGTTCGTGAGCCACTGGGTATGTCTGGCGTGCGCCTCGAAGCCAGAGTTCATATGGTGACCTGTGCAGTCAACGCTTCCCAGAACATTGAAAAGTGTATTGAGCGGTGTGGGCTTCGAGTCAACGACATCATTCTCGAACAGCTGGCCTCCAGCTATGCAGTACTTACGGATGACGAACGCGATCTTGGCGTTTGTCTGGTTGACATAGGCGGTGGGACGACGGACATCGCGGTGTTCACAGATGGCGCCATACGTCACACTGCAGTCATTCCGATTGCGGGCGATCAGGTCACCAACGATATCGCTATGGCGCTGCGAACGCCGACCCAAAGCGCGGAAGAGGTGAAGATCAAGTACGCGTGCGCTCTGGCCCAGCTGGCTGGACCAGATGAGATGATCAAGGTACCAGGAGTGGGGGACAAACCGTCCAGGGAATTGTCACGTCAGGCTCTGGCAGAAGTGGTGGAACCACGCTACGACGAATTGTTTGGTCTGATTCAGGATGAACTTCGACGCAGTGGCTTTGAAAATCTGATCGCAGCAGGTGTGGTTTTGACTGGAGGCGCTTCCAAAATGGAGGGCGTCATCGAGCTGGCAGAAGAGATTTTTCATGTACCGGTGAGTCTGGGAATACCTCGGTACGTGCAGGGATTGAAGGACATCGTACGCAATCCGATCTACGCCACCAGCGTGGGTCTGTTGTTGTACGGAAAGGAACGAGAAGAAGAAGCAGCAGGACGCCAGAAGCGTCCCGGTGGGGGGACGTGGAACAGGTTCAGGAATTGGCTCGGGGAAAATTTTTAGGAAGGAGACTATATGGGCGATATGTTTGAACTAGTTGACGGCGCGCCACAGAACGCTGTGATCAAGGTGATAGGGGTTGGTGGCGGTGGTGGTAATGCGGTTCAGCACATGCTTCGACGGCATGTGGAAGGGGTAGAGTTCATTGCGGCGAACACTGACGCACAGGCGCTCAATGCGCTGGATGCAAAGACCACGCTGCATATCGGTAATTCGATCACCAAGGGCCTCGGCGCTGGTGCCAACCCGGAAGTCGGTCGTCAGGCGGCGCTTGAAGATCGTGATCGCATTGTCGAAGTATTGACCGGTGCGGACATGGTCTTCATTACGGCTGGAATGGGCGGTGGTACTGGTACGGGCGCCGCACCGGTCATCGCGCAGATTGCCAAGGATCTGGGGATTCTGACCGTCGCCGTTGTGACTCGTCCGTTCCGGTTTGAACGGCGAGACAAGGTGGCCGAGAGGGGTGTTCTGGAGTTGGGTCAGATCGTGGATTCGCTGATCACGATTCCAAACGAGCGGCTGTTGTCAGTTTTGGGCGAGCGCACCACGATGCTGGACGCCTTTGGCTCTGCCAATGACGTGCTGCTTGGCGCGGTGCAAGGTATCGCCGATCTCATCATTCGTCCCGGCCTGATCAATGTCGACTTTGCCGATGTGCGTGCCGTGATGAAGGAAATGGGCATGGCGATGATGGGAACCGGCTGCGCAAGTGGCGACAATCGTGCCCGCGATGCCGCGGAAGCGGCCATCCGGAGTCCGTTGCTGGATGACGTCAATCTGCAGGGCGCACGTGGAATACTGGTGAATATCACGGCTGGACCTGATCTCAACATCGGTGAGTTCATTCAGGTCGGCAACACCATCGAAGAGTTCGCCTCGGAGAACGCGATGGTGGTGGTGGGAACGGTAATCGACCCTGATATCGGTGACGCGATGAAGGTAACCGTGGTGGCTACTGGGTTGGGTGAGCCTCGCCTGCCCAATGTGGTGGTGGACAACACAGGTATGCAGCCTCGCTCTCCCGGATCGCCAGGCGAGCCCGACTACAAAAATCTGGACAAACCGGCATACACGCGGCCGAGCAGACACGCAACGACGGCGCGAGAAACGAGCAATAATGGTGAGCAGCTTCGGGAAGATCTCGATTATCTCGATGTCCCAGCGTTTCTGCGCCGTCAGGCCAACTGATTGACCTGTTCGAGAGCGAAGTCGTCCAGACCACCGGCGGTGGGCTAACAGGCTGCTCAACAGGCAGCCTGATGACTCGGGGAGCGACGGCATAGAACTGGCATCAAACACGCGAGTGCTTGGTGCGAAAGCGTCTGGCTGTGATCTGGAAGCGTTGAAGAACTCCGCCGTGTTTTTCAACCTCCAGTGTCCTTCAGCATGTTGGCAGCATGCTGGACGGTTCTTGAGGGGGGAAGTAGGCTCTGGCGTAGGGAAATGCCCCGTCGTCTGACGCTCGGCGATTTCGCTGTTAAGATGCGCCGCCCCGCTTGCCTTTTCCCTATTTCGTCAAAGGACCGTGTCCTCCCAAATGACCATGAGTCGATGACCGTCTCGATCAAACAACACACTCTGAAGAACTGCATCCGGGCCACGGGTGTAGGACTGCATACGGGTGAAAAGGTCTTCATGACCTTGCGTCCGGCTGCACCTGACGCCGGCGTCGTTTTTGTGCGCACGGATCTGAAACCGAATGTGGAAATTCCTGCCCGGGTAGAACACGTTGGCGACACGATGTTTGCCACGACATTGGCGACCGGAGCGGTGTCGATCGCGACGGTGGAACATCTGCTTTCAGCGTTGGCGGGATTGAGTATCGATAACGCAGTGATAGAAGTCAGTGCGGGCGAACTGCCAATCATGGATGGCAGCGCCAGTCCGTTCGTGTTCCTGTTGCAATCCGCGGGATTGGAAATGCAGGATACACCGCGCCGTTTCCTGCGCATCAAAAGGGCGGTTACCGTGCGGGAAGGAGAAGTGGCCGCGTCCCTTGGTCCGTACGATGGCTTTCGACTCGACTATACGTTGGTGTATGACCACCCGGTGTTCAATCGGCACGCGGCAACTGCACGGGTCGAACTGTCCCCCACTTCTTATGTGAAAGAAGTCGCCAGAGCCAGAACATTTGGATTTCTTGCGGATTACGAGCGTTTGCGTGGAATGAATCTGGTGCGTGGTGGAAGCCTCGCCAATGCAGTAGTGGTTGATGAGAACCGAATCCTCAACGAAGAAGGCCTTCGGTTGGCTGACGAATTCGTCAAGCACAAGATCCTTGATGCGATTGGGGATCTATACCTGCTGGGGGCTCCGCTCATCGGCTCATTTCAGGGTATCCGATCAGGTCACCGAATAAACAATCTGCTGTTGCGAAAGTTGCTCAGCAGCCCTGATGCATTTGAGTACGTCACTTTTGACAGCGAGCAATCGTTGCCGCCAGGTCTGCTTCGGACGGGTACGGACCTCGAGTAGGAAGTTCGGGATTCAGGCCGAGAGAATTTGAATCTTGAGACTGCTGACGCCGCTGAAGTCCGATAGCTGCCCTAGATCCGAGATGATTTCAGGTCCGATGAACCGCAGTCGCGTCGCTGCGGCAGCGGTACGACAACCGATAACCAGCACCGTGCCCTGTACTGCGATGACGCGACAATCCTGTCTGATTCCGTCTGGCAGCACTACCCTTAACGCACGAGTCCAGCTGACTTGCGCCTCGGCCTGGTTCAGCAGATTCCGTAAAACTGAACGATGAGGGTGGTCAGGCGCCAGCAGATGTTCTATCTTCGGGTTGGGGAATGACCCGGAGGGGGGGCGGTTCGAATGCATCGGACTGACTCCGTAGGACAAAAACAAGAACGGTCGTCTGGTGCGAATCATACTGATTTCAGGCCGCGGCTTAAGCCGAGCCTTCGAATTTAAGGCCAACCAGGTACTCGCAGCTCTCGTGGGTGTCGCATTGTTGCTCGGGTCGTTCTCAATGATCCATCCGACGGCACTCATAGGCAGGGCTACCGCCTTATTCACGCCGGCGCTGGATTCCGCGATTGTCCTTCGGTGGCGTGAGTCGCTGAACGCTGAAAATGCTGAACTCGATGATCTGCGTGGGAAGCTCGCAGCAGAAAACGAGGCCGCTGGGAAATTGTTGGCGCAAATGCAGGCCAGACTCATGCTTACGGAAGCGCTGGGTCAGCGTGTCGTCGCCAAATCCAGACTCGATGCAGAAGAGTTCGATTTCGAGTCGGAGCCGGCAATTGGTGGACCGGTGGCTGCGCAGACGGAAGAAATCTCGTCGTCCGACTTGCATGAACAGATCGCGGTGTTTGCGGATCGGCTGCGAGCCCGGGAGGCAGAACTGCTCATCCTTGAAAGCGTACTTGCCGACAGTGATCAGCTGGCCGACCTGGAACTTACCGGTATGCCTGTGCATCGCGGCTGGATTTCATCTCCTTTCGGATGGCGGGTCGATCCTATCAATGGCCAGAAGGCGTTTCATGCCGGCGTTGACTTCGCAGGCCGTCGGAAGAGCGATGTCATGGCTATCGCTGGCGGTGTGGTGACCTTTGCCGGTGAAAAGGATGGTTACGGACGAATGATCGAAATCAGTCATGGCAATGGACTACTGACGCGGTATGGGCATCACGAGGCCTTGATGGTTGAAACCGGGGATGTGGTGCGCAAGGGTGAACTCATTGGCCTGATGGGTAGCAGTGGCCGATCGACAGGCTCGCACCTGCATTTCGAGGTTGAGCACAACGGCACCCCGGTCGACCCGAATCAGTATCTCAAGCGCAGTAGTTGAAACGCAGGCGCTGACCCAGGCTCCTGGAGCCGTCACGCCCGTTCAACAAGCTCCTCTTTCTGCCGACCAGAGGCGGCATTCTTCTCCGCAGGTTTGCCTGAAAGCACGTTAAACTGCGCGCGTTATTCCAGTGGACCTTGCCGGATCGGCGTCCTAATCATGTTCAAGTTTTTTTTCGGTACCAAGAATTCTCGCGAACTTCGGCGCATGGGGCGTCTGGTCAAGCAGATCAACGAACTCGAGTCGAAGTATGCAGGCCTTGCAGATCTGCAGACCGTCACCGCGCAGCTCAAGGATCGCCTGGGCAAGGGCGAGCCCATCGAAGCGGTATTACCGGATGCCTTTGCAGCTGTGCGCGAGGCGGCCAAGCGAACACGCAACATGCGGCACTTCGATGAGCAGCTGATCGGTGGGATCACCCTTCATGAAGGTCGTATCGCCGAGATGCGAACCGGCGAGGGCAAGACGATGATGGCGACGCTGCCCGCCTACCTCAATGCACTTACCGGATCTGTCCATGTCATTACCGTCAACGACTATCTCGCCCGGCGAGATGCAGAATGGATGGGTCCGATCTATGCAGAACTGGGACTATCCACTGGCGTCGTAACAAGCCGCCAGAACAGCGCCGACAAACGCGAAGCCTATCGGGCCGACATCACGTACGGAACGAACAATGAGTTTGGCTTTGACTACCTGCGAGACAACATGGCGTTCACGCTGGATGATCAGTTCCAGCGCGGCCTGCACTTCGCCATCATCGACGAAGTGGATTCGATTCTCGTCGACGAAGCGCGTACACCTCTGATCATTTCCGGTCAGGCAGAAGAAAGTACTGAGCTGTACCGAAAGGTCGATACGCTGGTTCCAAAACTGGTGCGCCAACCCTTTGTTGAACGCATGAGCCCTCTCGACCGATTTGAGCCAGTTGCCGAAGACAAAGGCGACTACATGGTGGATGAGAAGGAAAAACGCGTCGAAATGACGGAGCGTGGGCATCAGCGAGTTGAAGAAGAGCTGGCGCGTCTGGGTCTGCTTGCTGAAGGAGAGAGTCTGTACTCTTCTTCTCATCTCAATCTCTTGCATCACGTACTGGCTGCGTTGAAAGCGCACTCCATCTTCCAGCGTGACGTTGACTATATGGTGAGCAATGGCGAAATCGTCATTGTTGACGAGCACACGGGACGAGCGATGCCGGGACGACGCTGGTCTGAAGGTTTGCATCAGGCGGTTGAAGCGAAAGAGGGTGTGCGCATCCAGCATGAGTCGCAGACCCTGGCCTCGACGACGTTTCAGAATTATTTCCGCCTCTACAAGAAACTGTCAGGCATGACGGGTACGGCGGATACCGAAGCGGCTGAATTCAGGCAGATCTACGGACTTGATGTGGTGGTCATCCCGACGCACCGTCCAATGGTGCGCAAGGACCACAATGACCTGGTTTACCTGACGATCCAGGAAAAATATGACGCCATCGTTGAAGATGTCGAGGCGTGCCGTGCGAATGGCCAACCGATTCTGATCGGTACCGCGTCAATCGAGTCCTCCGAAAAGTTGTCCACAGAATTGAATCGTCGGAATCTTCAACATAGCGTGCTGAATGCCAAACAACACGAACGGGAAGCCGAGATCATCGCCCAGGCTGGAAAGCCCGGTACGGTGACGATTGCGACCAATATGGCTGGTCGAGGCACCGACATAGTTTTGGGTGGCAATTGGGAAGCTGAGGCCAATGCAAGGCTACTGGAAGAAGCTGATCGCGCGGCCCTGCAGAATCAGTGGCAAAGCCTGCACGACCAGGTCGTCGCCTCTGGTGGACTCCATATCATTGGCACCGAACGGCACGAATCCAGACGCATAGACAATCAGCTGCGAGGGCGATCCGGTCGCCAGGGTGACCCAGGATCCACGCGTTTTTATTTGTCCATGGAAGACAACCTGATGCGGCTCTTCGCATCAGATCGCATGCGCGGACTCATGCAGTCCCTCGGCATGGAAAAGGGCGAAGCCATCGAACATCGCATGGTCAACAACGCCATCGAAAAGGCCCAGCGCAAGGTCGAAGGGCGCAACTTTGATATTCGCAAGAACCTGCTTGAATACGATGATGTGGCTAACGACCAGCGTCAGGTGATTTACAAGCAGCGCCGTGACCTCATGGAAGTTGACGACATTTCCATGATGATCGAGAGCATGCGTGATGAAGTACTGCGCGACACGATGGCTGAATATGTGCCGCCGCAGAGTCTTGAGGAACAGTGGGATACTGGCGGACTGGAAAAGGCGCTCCGCACTGAATTTGCGAGTGAACAGCCCATTGCGCGATGGTTGGCAGAGGACGACTCGCTTGCCGAAGAAACACTGCTGGCCAAGGTGCTTGATCAACTGGCTGCAGAGTACAAACAGAAGGAAACCAGTTGGGCAGGGCTCGGTGTCAACATCCGCGTGGTTGAAAAGCAGATCATGTTGCAGGTGCTTGACCAGCGCTGGAAGGAACATCTGGCGGCGATGGATCATCTGCGAGCCAGCATTGGACTGCGTGCCTACGCGCAAAAACAACCCAAACAGGAATACAAACGCGAGTCTTTCGAACTCTTTCAGGAACTGCTTTTCAACATCCGTCGCGATGTGGTTCGATTGCTCTCTCGAGTTCAGCTCGAGCAGCCATCCCAGGTTGAGGAAGAAGAGCGTCGTCGTCGCGCGGAAGCGGAAAAGCGGATGCAGTTCAGTCATGCGGCCGCGCCAACCATGGATCAGAGTGATGAGGAGCCAAGCGCTGCACCGCCGCAACCGACAGCTCGCCCGCAAGTCGAGACAGTGGTGCGTAACGAAGCCAAGGTTGGGCGCAATGAGCCGTGTCCTTGTGGTTCAGGCAAAAAATTCAAGCAGTGTCATGGCAAAGTAGTTTGAAAGCATGGTTCGAATTGGCGGTTTGTAAAAGGGTGGTTCGATAGATGGCGGTCAACATTCCCGAGTTAATGGACTTGTTGGTAATCCCCGGGGTGCGAATTGGTACCACCAACGCTGGTATCAAACAGAAAGTGCGGGACGACATGGTCGTCATGTTGCTTGATCCCGGTGCAACGGTCGCCGGTGTTTACACCCAATCCGCGTTTCGGGCTGCACCGGTGAAATTGGCTGCTGCGCGAATGAAAAACGCGCGCGCGCTGGTCATCAACAGTGGTAACGCGAATGCGGCAACTGGCCGCGCTGGAGAGCTTGATGCGGCAGCCGTTTGTGATGCCGTCGCAGACGCGCTGCCCGATGTTGATGGTGACGCCGTCATGCCGTTTTCAACCGGCGTGATTGGTGCGCGCTTGCCGGTTGATGCCATGCAAAAAGGCGCAAGCGACGCTGTTCAGAAGCTCCGCCCAGATGGATGGAATGCTGCCGCTCGAGCGATCATGACAACCGACACTGTCCCGAAGGGAAAGTCCGTGCAAATTCCTGTTGGCGACGACACGGTGACCATTACCGGTATCGCCAAAGGTTCGGGAATGATCAAACCGAATATGGCAACAATGCTGGCCTTCATGGCGATGGATGCGGCTGTTCCTCAACCGATTCTGCAGGCCATGCTGACGCGTGTTGCAGACGTCAGTTTCAATCGGGTTACCGTTGACGGTGATACCTCGACCAATGACTCGTTCGTGCTTATGGCCAGTGGTCAGGGTGGCGTCAGAGTCGAACATGCCAATGATCCCCGGCTGTTAGTCATTGAACAGGCGTTGACTGAACTTGCTCAGACACTGGCGATGTGGATCGCGCGGGATGGAGAAGGTGCGACTCGATTCGTGACGGTGCGTGTGCAGGGCGGCGTCAGTTCGACTGATTGTCTCAAGGTCGCTTATGCGATTGCCGAATCCCCTCTCATCAAGACTGCGATTTTCGCTGGAGATCCCAACTGGGGTCGTTTCTGCATGGCCATTGGTCGCTCCGGCGCACAGGTGGATCCGGACAAGGTGACGCTCTATCTTGATGACGTTTGTATCGCCCGTTACGGGCTCGTTGCCGAAGGCTATCAGGAAGCTGACGCAGCGCTGGTCATGGCACAGTCCGAGCTAACGGTTCGTGTGGATCTTGGATTGGGGTCTGCTGAAGAATGGGTATGGACCTGTGACTTTTCTTACGACTACGTGAAGATCAACGCCGAGTACCGAAGCTAAGCCGGACTTACTGGTTCGGCTCGGTTGATTCCGGGTCGATGTTCTCGTCGACCGACTCGCCAGGGATTCGATGAGTTTCGCTGGCCCATCCACCAAGGTCGATGATCCGACATCGATCCGAACAGAATGGCCGATGCGGGTTGCTGCTATGCCAGCGAACGCTCTTGGCGCAGGTTGGGCAGCGAACGATTCGTTCGGTTTCGGTCATGCTGTGCGTGTCCTTGTCAAAAACCTGGCCTTGAAAATAAACAGTCGTTCAAAACTGCATGAACCGTTCAACGGGTTCGCGAGCCACCAGCGCCAGCCACCCGGCCACTGCCAGGTAAGGGCCAAATGGCATGGGGTCTTCGCGACGCATGTTTTTCATGACGATCTGCACGATTGCCCAGACCAGCCCACTCACTGAGGCGATCAACAGGATCGCTGGCAACATCTGCCACCCCAGCCAAGCACCCAGTGCGGCAAGCAACTTGAAATCCCCATAGCCCATACCTTCCTTGCCGGTGATCAGTTTGAACCCCCAGTAAGTAGTCCACAGGAGCAGGTAGCCGGCTATTGCACCGATGATGGCTGCTTCAAGTGGTATATAGCCAAACGACAGATTGACGATGAGCCCCAACCAGAGCAGCGGCAGGGTCAACTGATCTGGCAACAGCATCGTGTCGTAGTCGATCATCGTTGCCGCAAACAGAATCCAGGTGAACAAGCAGGCTGCATATCCAAAGGGAGAAAAGCCGAATTGTGCCAGCACGATGAGTGATAGCGCCAGGGTTGTGAATTCAACGAGAGGATAGCGAACGCTGATCGATGTTTGACAGGCGCTGCAGCGCCCCCGTAACCAGAGCCAGCTGAAAATCGGTACATTTTCAAGCGCAGTAATAGGGTGACCACACGCTGGACAGCGCGAACCAGGCACAGCCAGGTTGAATCGGTTGGTGTCTGATTCGCCAGGTAGCGACAGTGCCTCTTTTGCTTCCTGAATGAACTGTCGCTGCAACATCACCGGGAGGCGATAGATCACCACGTTGAGAAAGCTGCCGACCGCCAGTGCAACCCAGGCGGCGAATATCAAAGCTAACCAGCCATGACTCAGCAGCGTTTCCATGGTGAGCGAAGAATTTTCGGTGCGAGTAGAAGCTAGTCGTTAGCCGCCACTGCCACCGCCACCGACCACCGCACCAAGCTGGAAGATCGGCAGGTACATAGCGATGATGAGGCCGCCGACCAGTACGCCAAGCACCGACATGATTATCGGTTCCATGAGGCTGGTCAGGTTGTCCACAGCGTTATCCACCTGCTCTTCATAGTAGCTGGCCGACTTGTCCAGCATGTCATCCAGCGCGCCTGCTTCTTCGCCAATGGCGACCATCTGAATCACCATGTTTGGAAAGACACCGGTATTGCGCATGGAGAAGTTGAGTTGCTGCCCAGTGGAAACATCGTCCCGCACTTGCAACACGGCGTTTGTATAAACGGAATTGCCCGTCGCCCCAGCGACGGAATTCAAAGCATCGACAAGAGGTACACCAGCAGCGAACGTGGTGCTCAGCGTCCGTGCAAATCGAGCCACTGCCGACTTCTGAATGATGTTGCCCGCAACCGGCATTTTCAGAGCAAGCCGGTCAATCGTATCGCGCATCGGCTTCGATCGTTTATACATGTACATGATACCGTAGATGATGCCAGCTATGCCGAGCACCATCATCACCCAGTAAGCCTGCACAAACTCCGAGATATGAACGACGAACAACGTGAAGGCTGGCAAATCGGCACCGAAGCCGGAAAAGACCTGCTCGAACTGGGGAACGACTTTGATCAGCAGGATTCCGGAAACCACGAAGGCGACCATCAGTACCGAGATCGGATAGGTCATGGCTTTACGTACCTTGGCCTTCAGGGACTCGGTTTTTTCCTTGTAGGTGGCGATTCGGTCCAGCATGGTTTCGAGTGAGCCGGATTGTTCACCGGCATCGACCAGGTTGCAGAACAATTCGTCGAAATAGAGCGGTTGTTTGCGAATGGAGTTGGCAAAACTGTTACCGGAGGCGACATCCCCACGAATGTCACGCAATAGTTGGGCGACCTTGGGTTTATCGAGACCATCCGCAACGATATCGAATGCCTGCACCAAAGGGACACCGGCACGCATCATGGTTGCCATCTGTCGGGTGAAAAGTGCGATGTCAGCGGGTTTTATGCTGCCGCCCATCGAGCCACGAATAGTCTTTTTCTTGACCTTGGTAGGTACAATTCCCTGACGACGCAGTTCTGCCTTGGCGAGTGCCGGATTGGAACTCTTGATTTCCCCTTTGGACTTGCGCCCTTGTTTGTCGGTACCTTCCCAGACGAAGACGGCTTCAGCCATGGTCATTCTCTCGTCGGCGTTCCCCGGTCGGGGTGCCTGATAATTCCAGATTCAATGAGGTGTCGAGTGACAAGACGTGCGCTCAATGACGTCAATGGCCACTCGTCACCCTGTTTACTTCAGCCAGGCCAGTCATGCCCTGCATAACCTTGATCAACCCCGAGCGACGCAGGTCGTTGAATCCTTCAACCTTTGCCCGTTCAGCCAACTGAATGCTGTTTCCGTCTTCCATGATAATACGGGCCATTTGAGAAGTAATTTTAACCACTTCATAGATTCCGACCCTACCCTTGTAGCCATCATTGCACTTCTCGCAACCTCTTTCTGAGGGTCCCAGAACCTGGAAACCTGAGGCGATGTCCGCTTCCGTGAAGCCTTCTTCAGTGAGGACTTCCGGAGTCACTTGCACCACCTGTTTGCAGGCGCCGCAAAGCCGCCTTGCCAGGCGTTGGGCGATGATCAGATTCACCGACGTTGCGAGGTTGAACGCCGGAACTCCCATGTTGCGCAGACGCGTCAGCGTTTCTGCTGCCGAATTGGTGTGAAGCGTCGACAATACCAAGTGACCAGTCTGGGCTGCCTTGATGGCGATTTCCGCAGTTTCCAGATCTCGGATCTCACCGACCATGACTACATCCGGGTCCTGGCGAAGGAATGATCGCAGGGCCGTCGGAAAATCCAGCCCTACCCGGTGGTTGACGTTGACCTGGTTTATTCCCTCAAGGTTAATCTCCACCGGATCTTCCGCAGTAGCAATGTTAAGTTCAGGTGTATTGAGGATGTTGAGACCAGTGTACAGCGATACCGTCTTGCCACTACCGGTGGGTCCGGTCACCAGGATCATGCCTTGTGGTCGTTGTAGTGCTTCCATGAACAGTTCTTTCTGGTACGTCTCGAAACCCAGCGCATCAACGCCCATCTTGGCGCTGGTGGGGTCGAGGATTCGAAGCACGATCTTCTCACCCCAGAGTGTCGGCAGGGTGTTGACACGAAAGTCGATCGCCTTGGTCTTGGAGAGTTTCATCTTGATGCGCCCGTCCTGGGGCATCCGACGTTCGGAGATGTCGAGTTCGGCCATGACCTTGAGTCGCGCGGCAAGACGATGGCTCAGGTTGGATGGTGGCTTGGCGATTTCCTTGAGAATGCCGTCCGTACGAAAGCGAACACGGTAGGTCTTCTCATAGGGTTCGAAGTGAATATCGCTTGCGCCAATACGAATCGCGTCAAGCAGCATTTTGTTGACGAAGCGGACGATCGGCGTGTCGTCGGTGGCGCTGCCAGCGTCGTCGTCCACATCCGGACCGTCATCGGACATGGACTGCATGTCCGCTTCATCGAATTCCTCACCTTCGAGTTTCGACAGCGAGTTGTCTTCTCGCGCGTTGAGGAACTGCTCGATGATGATGGCGAGCTTGTCTTCCTCGACCAGTACAGGCTCGGTGGTTACACCGGTCTGGAACTTGATCTCGTCCAGCGCTTGCAGATTGGTTGGGTCGGAGACTGCAACAAAGAGACGCGCGCCTCTTCTGATGAGCGGCAGGGTGTTGTGTTGTCGAATCAGTCTTTCTTTGACCAACGTCTTTGGAATGGCTTCGAGATCAAAGGCTGCAAGATCGAGAAGTGGAACGCCGAATTCATCGGAAGCGCTGCGGGCGATGGCGCGAGCGTCAGCAAGTCCATTGCGAACAATGTAGGTAACAAAGGGTACCGCCGCCTTGCGGGCGTCATTAGTGGCACGGCTGGCGGTTTCAGCATTGATAATGCCGTCGTCAACCAGACGCCGCGCCAGCCCGCTGAGTGGAATTGGTTCCGATGCCATACCGAACTGCAGTCCTTGTGTGGGCTCGCAAGATTCCTGAGCCCGATCCATTGAGTGTCAGGGTGTGATCATGCCACCCGGTCTCGGCGTCAAGTGTGCGCCGAGTTCCCGGAAAACTGGCCGACTTTACCGGGAACTTTTCAAAAAGTGTAAACGTGCGTCACGGTCGAGTCGATAAAACGATCACCTTTGACCTCCTGCCTCGTGGAAGCAGAAGGTCACGAGTGACGTTTACCGTCACAGTCTGACCGACGAAGTGGAGAGGTGTAGGGTTAAGCGATTTGGCGTCGGTCTCCGCATTTTTATAACTTAATGAATTCAAAGGAAAAATTTGTATTTTGAACTGGTTCAATATTCTGGCACACCGTTTGCTTGTATCGTTTTGAGCATGGCGTGAGGGCGTAAGAAGTCCTTTCCAGCCAACTTTCGTCACAATTGGAGTAGTAGGAAGAAATGAAAAACGCTATCGCCAAGGGCTTTACCCTTATCGAATTGATGATCGTCGTTGCCATCATCGGCATTCTGGCCGCCGTTGCGCTGCCGGCTTATCAGGACTACATCGAAAACAGCAACATGGCAAAGGTCAGTACCCACTTCTCTGAAGGGGTTCAGTTTGCTGAGAACGAAGTACGCCGAGTGCAGGCTGATGTCGCCGTTGGTCGTATTGCAAACTTGGCCGCTGCTGATGCGAACTTCGCACAAGCCGCGTTCGTTACCACTTTGAATTCGAACGGAGGCCGCTCCCCAGGTGGTGACGCGCCATACGCAGCTGCAGCCAACGCCACCAGCGGTGTGATTCAGGTTGTTGTCGCCGGCACGCTGGCCGCATCCAGCTGGACTGCAGTGTTTACCCGTCCGGTTTATGCAGGCTTTGCCGCCGCTGCAAGCCGTACGGTAACCTTCAGCGCAATCTGATCACAGTCAGCATCTGCTGATCTCAGGGTCGCTCAACGAGCGGCCCTTTTTTTTCGTGAGGGAACTTTGATGCTCGTTAGTCGCCACAACGGTTTCACTCTCATAGAACTCATGATCGCAGTTGCAATTATCGCGATCATTTCGGCGGTCGCCTTGCCGCTCTACAGAAATTACATCCAGACGTCTCAACAAGGCGTGTTGATCAACAACATCGCTTCCATTGAGGTGTTTCAGGAGGACTTTCGTCTTCGTACAGGCGCGTTCCTCACGACTGCCGCCAACGTGGCGGCGATCACTACAGCCATTGGCTGGCAGCCGCAAAGCAACGACGGTACCACCTATTCGGTTGCGGCAGGGCCAGGTAGTTCGTATCAGGTTACCGCAACCAGCCCCACCGGGATCGTCGTATGCAGGAGATTTCCGGACAAGGTCGCTTGCTGAATCAGTGTCACATGACGAGCGCGACTTTATGCTTCCGATGAAAGTGGTTATCCTGCGCGCCGTTTCTTTGGGACGGCGCGCCGGAATAGCTCAGTCGGTAGAGCGACTGATTCGTAATCAGTAGGTCCGCGGTTCGATTCCGCGTTCCGGCACCAATTCCAAGCTGGGGCTTTGCTTCAAGTTGGGCTTAAGAGCGAGCGGCTATGGAAAGCGCTTCAAATCCCCGCACTGCAGTTGCCATTGTCTG
>JANNBJ010000202.1:0-11103 GCA_031385325.1 Gammaproteobacteria bacterium
GTAGACACGTCTGGCAGTGGTGACTCCAGCGTCTGCACCACGCGTGGACCGAACACGCTACCAACCTCGTAACCGAGGGTGATCAACACACCAGCGGCGATCGCGCGAGGCCAGCGCTGTGCGCACAACTGGAGTGCGCACAACTGGGGTGTGGACACCTGGGGTACGACAACGGGCCTGGAACGTTGCCATGCCAGCCGAAGTTTGTCTTCGCCGTCGACTGGAGCCTTGATTTTCTGCAACTCAGTTCTGAGCAACCACAGCGAGGCGTTGAGTGACTGGTCGGCCTCAATGGATTGATCAGCTTCTGCGTTGATTGGCTTGTTGTCACTCATCTGGCAGCCTCCGGAGCAACAGGGGTCTCGAAACACCGGACCGCAGCCGCTGGAATCAGCAGCTTCGACACAAGGTGTTGCCTTGCCCTCGCCAATCGCGATCGCACAGTGCCGATAGGACAATCGAGCAGCCGTGCAACATCGGCATAGCTCATCTCTTCCAGTTCGCACAGCACCAGAACTTCCCGAAAAATCAGTGGCAATTCACTGATCGCTGCATGCAGCGCCGTGGTTGATCGACGCAGATCAATCGCCGCCGCCAGGTCCTGCTCGGCAACTTCTTCGATCACTTCGCTCACCACTTCACTCACCACTTCTCTCATCACTTCATCGACGACGTCAGCCGACTCCCGCAGTCGGTCGAGCACTCTGAAACGAACGCAGCCAACCAGCCACGCCCGCACCGAACCTCGTGCCGGATCAAAACGATGGGCCTGCTCCATGATGTTGATGAAGGCATCGTGCATCGCGTCCTCGGCGAGAGCCGTGGATCGGGACATGGCATAGGCGTATCGATACATATCGTCACGTCGACGCCGATACAGACTGATGAGCGCCTCTTGATCACCGGCGGCAATGGCGATGATCAAGCCAGCATCGATCGAGTCCTCAGCGCTCACTGCGTCATCTGCGTGGTCGTTCCCGGTTGCTGGAATACATACAGCAAAGCGCCCGGAAAAGTTCCCGCGCGTCGGGGATTAAACTCAATTCAGGCGTGTCGTCTGCGCCATCTGCGTATGAACAAGAAGACCGCGCCGGTCAACAGCAGGCTGAAGACCAGCAGTTCCACCGCATAATTTCTGACCATTCGGTGAAGGATATTGGCGCCGATCTGCCGAGTACTGACATAACCCTCTGGCACCGCAAGCACACCCATCTGGATGGAGTATTGACCATAGCGGTCCAGCATCGTGCGCAGCAGTTCTGGCTGTGCCGGACCCAGGTCCATGGTCTCTCCGGGATCTGTCTTGATATCGAACAGGTGCCAGGCGCCGTCACCGAATGGCGCCATGCTACGGACGATCTTGTGGCGGCCGACCACGAAAGCTGCATTGCCAGAAACTTCCACGCCGAACCCTTCGTCATCGCCGTATGCACTCGATGCTGATCCGATCAACATCGGCACCAGGCTGCGTCCGTTCATCCCCTTTTCCTGAACACCGGAAGCTGGCGGCTCGACCGTTGTGTCAGTGAGCGCAAGCAGTGTCGGGGTCACGTCAGTGACGTAGGCGTTGCCGGTGAAGCGTTGTCCGACGGGAATGCCCGGCCCCGCCATGATCATCGGCACGTGAATACCGCCATCACTGGCATAGAACTTGAAAAGCGATCCTGGGGTTGCGGTGGCCAGTGCCCACTCCCGGCCGATGTAATTCATGCTGCCACGCTCGCCCAGCGTGTCGAGTTGACGGGAGTACCCGTTCCACGCCATCCAGGTTTCAAATCCAGCTTGATCCAGCGGCGAACTGGGTTCAGGTCCGTTGTCTGAGGTCACGACAAACACGGTATTCGCAAGCTCACCCGTGGACTCCAGGTAGCTGACAAGTTTCCCAACGTTCTGGTCAACCGCCTCCAGCATCGCGGCATGAACCGCCATGGACCTCGCGGCGAGCGCCTGAGTTTCCGCATCGAGCGAAGACCAGTCGCGCGCAACCTTGGGCATGGGCGTCAGAGCAGCATCCGGCAAGACCAGGCCCAGGGACTTCAGACGCGCCATGCGGGATTCCTGCAGTGCAAACCAGCCCGCATCGTAAATGCCCGCATAGTGCTCAGTCAGTTCGCGTGGAGCCTGCACCGGAATGTGCACGGCCTGATAAGCGATGTAGGCGAAAAAAGGTTTACCCGTAGTACTCGATGCCCGTAGATAACGAAGCATGGTGTCGGTGAGGAAATTCGTCGAATAGAAATCGTCAGGCAGATCGACCGGCTGATCATCTTCGTACCACGGCGCCTCCCGGTAGTACGGCATGTAGGATTTGTCTTCCCAGTTGTCCGCGCCAGAAGCATCGAGAATGAAGGATCGATCGAACCCATGGTCAACCGGTAGTTGTCCCTCGCCATCGCCAAGATGCCACTTGCCCGTCATGAAAGTGCGATAACCCGCACGTTGCAAATGCGTGGCCAGGGTTGTCACACCCGGTTCAAGATGCATGGAGTAACCCGGTTTGCCGGCGTGTTCCGGTGGCAGCACTTCGGGAATGGTGGCTACACCGGTCTGATGGTTATCCACTCCTGTCAGCAGCATGGCCCGGGACGGAGAACACAACGGCGACGTCCGGTACTGGGTCAGCATCGCGCCACGCGCGGCCAACGCATCAATGACCGGCATACGGGCTTCACCGCCATAGGACGCGAAGTCACTGAAGCCCGTGTCATCAAACAGGATCAGCACGACATTGGGTTGTTGCGCAGGCACCTCGGCTGGTGGTGCGTCGATCGGCATGGCATCCGCTGACGATGCGAACGGTGCGAAACCCGTCAGGAAAATAAAGACCAATCGCAGCTGCCAGCTTGAGCAATGGTTCATGGATACTCCTTGCTGGGCCATGTGCTGAACTCTGCAGAATCTTCAGGATTGGTCGAGGTACATTCAACCCTGCGTTGACCTCGCCACCCGTTTGTCGCGCAACACGTAGTTGGTACCGCGCCGTTCCATCTCGAAGAGCTGTGTCGCCTCAATGAGATCGATGAGCTTGCGATAACCGTAGTTGCGCGAATCAAAAGACGCCTGGTTACCAATGCGCTGGGCGACCGCACCGAGTGACGACCACCCATCATCCGCCGCTGCAGATTCCACAGCGTTGCGAAGCAGGCTGACCAGACGGGCATCCTGCTTCAGCGCGTTAGTGTCCAGTTTCTGGGTAGGTGCCTCGATGACTTCCTGAGCCTCTGCGGGTTCACCCGCCGGTGCAGAATTGGTTCCCGGTTTTCGTCGTGACCGGGTTGGCTTGCTCGCCGTGGTTGACGAATCCTGATCCCCGAGGTTTTCAAGATACAGAAACCGCGAACAGGCATTCACGAAGGGCATTGGTGTGCGCTTGTTACCAAAGCCGAACACCTGAGCACCCTTGGCCTTCAGATGCATCACCATCGGCGTGAAATCACTGTCTGATGACACGATGCCATACGCATCCGGTGCATCGGTGTACAACAGCTCCATGGCTTCGATCACCATCTGCATGTCGGTGGCATTCTTGCCTTTGCTGTAGTCGAACTGTTGCACCGGACGAATGGCGTACTCGTGCAGAACGGCCTCCCAACCCTTGAGCGCCTCCTTTTTCCAGTTGCCATAAGCACGGCGGATATTGCTGACGCCCACTTTGGAGAGTTCAGCCAGAATCACGTCGATCTTTGAAGCCGGGGAATTGTCGGCATCGATCAGCAGCGCAATGCGTGGTTGGCGTTCAATCACTCGGGATTCTCCGGTCAAATGGGGGAGGTCAAAGGGGGACGCAGACTGGGTGAGGCGAAAGGCGTGCAGTATGCAGCAGACGAAGACCCTGCGGGAGTCACCTGCCGTTCGAGCAGGACATCTTCAACCAGGAAGGGCCGACGCACCAAGCCTTGCCATGGACAGCGCCGCTACGAGGTAAAACAGCCCGCCTGCCATGATCGCGCCGGAGCCGTACCTCACCACGGTGGCTCGCATCCTGGAACGAACCAGCTCATTCACAGGACCAGCATGCAGCAGTCGCAACGCGGCGAATAACGGTAGCACCACGATCTGGTGGCCGAGTTCGACTCCCAGACTGAATCCCACCAGCGCGACCGCCAGGGCCGACCCTGCCTGAGGACCCAACACCTCAAGCAAACCACCGGCAAAGCCCAGACCATGAAACAACCCGAATCCAAAAGCGATCAACAGCCGCAGATGGGCTCGCCTTTGCGTCGGCCACAACACGTTTCCACCGGCAACCACGACGATGCTGGCGGCGATGATCGGTTCGACGATGTAATCCGGCAGTCTCACCACGTCCAGTACGGAGAGTGTCAGGGTCAGAGAGTGTGCAAGCGTGAAAACGCTGACCACCTTGATCAGATCCCATAAGCTCCTGGCCGTCAGCACCAGTGCGCATATGAAGAGAAGATGGTCATAACCACCCAGGATGTGCGATGCACCCAGCCAAAGGTAGTCGGAAAAGGACTGGAGTTCATCCTGCCCGGCCATGGTGCTTTCGCCATCCAATAGGCGACCTGACGGCTGGTCGGCGTAAACAATGGGGGTTCGTGACGTCAGCAGCCGATTGGCAAGCAGCACCCGCCCCTGTGCAGTGATGTTGACGACAAAGGTAGCTTCCCATGGGTTACCCGGCGCGAACTCGAACTCGTTCAGCACATCCTGTTCTATTCGAAGATCACGCAGCAACGGGCCACTACGGGTGGAACTCCGCGGCGAAGAAGCGTCGGCCGGGAAGCGATACAGAAGTTCATAATCAATCCGCTCGTCAGCGGGAATGGTCTCCGACACGGGTTTTGTGCTGGTCGGTTGCAGGCGTTGACCATTGACGGTCAGCCGTACATGCCGAGCCAGATAAGCCGCATGTGCCTGCAGCATCGACGGAATGGTCGTCGCTTGATCAGCCGGCGGAGCAAATGCATTCGCGACGATGGCCTCTTCGGCCGCAATGCGCACGTGCATCGTGATGGTGTCGCCTGCAACCACGACCGTCATTGAGCCCTGCGCAACTGGATGTGCCCAAGCCCCCATGATCCAGCAGCTCAGTGAGGACAGCAGACACAACAGTCCCAATCTGCCCGCCAGTACCAGGCTCATCGATGCACGTGGAAGCTGTTGTAGTGGGGATTGGCTGCGACGGCTCGTTGCAGCAGTGCGGCACCACCGCTGATGTCACCATGACGGGAGAGGATCATGCCCGCATGAAACAGCTGGTGGGCATCCTTGTTAGCGTCGTGCAGAAGATGCCTGGATGCGTCTGCTGCCTCGTCAATCTGGCCGTCGACATACAAAGCCCATGCGTAGGCATCGTAGGCCGCCGCACTCTTGCGCATGGCCAGATCCAGCGAGGCCCACTTGACGGCCTGCTTGCCATCAGGGCGAGAGTCAGAAAAAAAACCACTGAGGTGGTGGTAATAATGCACGTAGCCCGCATTCACCGACTTCATGTAACCAGCCAGCGCCTGGTCATACCACCGTTGTGCTTCATCCTTCCTGCCGGAAAAAACAAGCACATCACCGAGCGCATGACGAAACTCCGGCCGTGGCGAACGTTCGACAATCTGTTGGTAACCCGCAACGGCCGCCGCATAGTCTCCGTTCGCTGCGGCAAGTTCAGATTGAAGCTCGAGCACGAGCAGGTCATCGGGTGCAAGCCGTTGCGCGGCCGTGTACTCAAGGCCTGCCTCTTTCCATCGTCCTTTCGTGAACCAGTACTGGCCGACCTGACCGTGGCACCAGGCGACATATTCAGGGCTTGGTGGCGAGTGGCTTTCAGCCAGGGCGAGGGCCGCTTGCAGATGTCTCAAGGCACGCAGGTCCAATCCTTGAAGTGTTGCCAACTGGGCAAAGCGGAATTCAGTGTGAACCTGCTGGCCATCGAGCCGTTCTGCAGCTTGGAACGCCTGTGCGGCTTCATCAACTCGACCCAGTTCAAACAGCGCATCACCCAGCAGGCCATGGTAGGAGCCTTCGTTGGGCATGGCAGCTATCAGCCGAGCCGCGCCGGAACGAGCAGGCTCGAAACGATGCGCAGCCAGATCGATACGAACCTGCACAGCAATTGCAGCGCCATTCATTTCAGCTGGAACCGAAGCGAGCGAGCGCTGCACGGCTGACGCCGCGTGCGCCAGGTCTTCATCACCGCCACCTGCTCGCAAGCGGTCGAGGTAACGATCAGCCAGCATGTTATGGGCAGCAACGTCGTCTGGATCTTCGGCGATCTTGGCTTCCAGGAAACCGATGGCGGCGTTCGTCCCGACCGCTACAGGGTGTGCAGACCTGCTTGCCGCCTCACTTTCCGCGGCCAGCAGCCGATCAGGAAAAACGCCGCCCGCTGCAGTAATCACCAGTCCAACGACAAATAACTGCAGCGAGCGTTTCACGACATCCCGTCCGGCGCCAGTTCCGAAAGGATCCTCAGTTGCGGGTGTTGTCCTGAATGTTGTCGCCAGCACCTTCCCGTGGCTGCTGCGACGCCGCCAGGAACGGGAACGAATCCCGGAACACCACGTCGTTTGCATTCACGCAATCACCGGTCGTGATCAAACCATTGGTGATGATGAACAATTCCGTATCGATCACGTCGTCACGCAGGCGCCTACCATTGGGGAAACCCGCACCTGGATTATTACCACCACCTGTTCCTTGATTGGCAACAGACAGATCCAGTCTCAGGATATCGCCGTTGGCAACAGCGATTCCCGCCAGGGCATTGATGTTTGCGGCGTTTGTTCCAAGTGCTTTGAGAGTGCCGACAATTCCGGCTGCAAAATCGCCACGAGCGTCGTTTCGTGTCGTGGACGCGTTGTACGCATCCTTCAGGGGAAACGGCACCAGTGCCACGTTTACGGCCGGATTGCCTTCACGATCAATTCGGCGAAGTGCACGTGAGCCCAACTGACTGCGCAAGGTTGCAAATTCGACGCCGACGATGTTTCCGTTACCTGCGATGACCGAGATAGGCACACTCAAGGCAATCGCCACGACGTTGTAACCCGCAAACGTGTCACGTCCCCGATTGAGTCGCGTCGGGTCAGGAGTGCCCCCCAGGACCGAACCAACAAATCGACTGAATCCTGGTATGTCGAAGAAAAACGGATCGTCAACTTCCCCTGCAAAAAACTTGATGCCACGCGCCAGTTCCGTAACGACCGGCGTCGGAGACACCGTCGCCAGTGAAGGGTTGGTTGCAGGCGCCCCGCCTAGGCTCTCCTCTTCGTCCATTTCCGTCATCGTTACCGCCGCGTTTTGCGGTGTCGCATTGGCCACACGCGGACTAAACGTGATGTCGAACCGCAGATCAGGTCTGGCGTCCCCAGTGTTTTCTACGTTGAAGCGATAGTGCAAAGTCGGATCGAAGATCCCTGAGTTAACGGCTTCGCCGGGTACGATGAACCCGCTCAGGGTTCCGATCATCACCGCGAGCGTCGGATCATTGGGATCCACGAAAAAATAGAGATCCGCAATATCTGCCGACACATCGTTGGAGATGCGTGGACCATCCCTGTGGTCGGCAGCCCACAGCGAAGTTGTCAGCGAGCTCAGTAGTACTGCAAGGAAAACGTTGAAAAGACCGATAAGTCGTCGAGAGGTTGTCATGTTTGGGGAACTCCGGGTCATCTTTTTTTTAAGGAATCTTTTTTTTAAGGAAACCTGTCAGGCCATTCCATTGCCTGAGGTCTTGAGATCATGTGACTGGTTGAATCCGTTTTGGTTCACGGCCAGATTCCTGCCGATCCCCTGAAGGGTCAACTCCACGTATGAGACGAGTGCAAAATTCGTGTTCGCTGGTCGCGCTCCCCGTAGCCATGAATCCTGTTCTTCCTTGCCAGTGACGACTCGGATACCGCCTGGTTGATGGCAAGATCGAGTGTCCGCCTCCAGCGATCAGAATAGCAAGCCGGAAATCAGTCCAAAAAAGTATTCTTGGTTTCGGCGGACAGCCAAGGAACTCTTTGATGAAAGAACTGCCACAGTCACCTCGATTGTGAAGAACTCATGACACGACTTGACTGGGGCTCGCGCACTCCGAGCTCGCCTGATGACCGCAGGTTTACCGATACGCATTGGCCTGCAGGTCATACAGCTCTGCATATTGCCCACCCTTCGCCATCAGATCGTTGTGATTGCCCACCTCTGCAACCCGCGCACCATCCATCACCACAATCAGATCGGCCATGCGCACCGTGCTGAAACGATGCGATACCAGGATGGTGACACGCCCTTCCCCCGCGCCCGTTCTGGCACCCGCCGCATAACGTTCAAACAAGGCATGTTCGGTCTGCGCATCGAGAGCCGCGGTTGGTTCGTCGAGAACCAATACCAGCGGACGATCACGCATGAACCCTCGCGCCAGAGCCAGCTTCTGCCACTGCCCGATGCTGAGATCAACGCCAGCAGGCCAGGTCGGACCAAGTTGAGTATCGAGGCCTACCAGCAGCCCCTTGACAACATCGTCAGCCCCGGCCCGCGACAGGGCATGCTCGACCGCCGATTCATCATCAAGATGCGCAACATCACCCACACCAACACTGTGTTGCACCTTGAATTCGAAGCGAAAGAAGTCCTGGAAGGCGCCGGCCAGTCGAGCTCGCCAGGCTTCTGCGGAAACCTGAGCCAGATTGACGCCATCGATCCAGATGGTGCCTGAATCAGGCTGGTACATGCGGCACAACAACTTGATCAACGTGCTCTTGCCAGCCCCGTTTTCACCCACCACCGCTACCACGGAGCCGGCCGGCAGCAACAGGTTGACGTCATCGAGCACCTTGCGATCACTGCCAGGATAGGCAAACGAAACCCCGGCAAATCGAATGCCCTGTTCGAGTCGTTCTGGAACTGATGCACTGGCGCTTTCATTGACGGCCTCGGCGTAGTCCTCAAGCCAGGCCATGCGTCGAGACCCATCCATCCAGATACCACGCAGAAAACCGATCTCCCCGACCGTTGCGCCGATATACGCGGACAACCGGGCGCCAGCGGCCAGCACCAGCAGTACCGCACCGGGCGAGGCCTCCAGCCCACTGGCCACGAACACCACCGCGCCGATATACCCGATACCAAAAATCATCCAGGCCACGGTGTTCCACAAAGCCGTGCCAATCCGGGCGGACTCGATGGGTCGAAAGTACTGCTCCCATGCCTCGCGCCTGCGATCAACCAGTTGTTCGCCAATACCGGTCACCCGAACTTCTTTACCCGCAGCTTGAGTCGTAGCGGTGGCGAACAGATGCCGTGCTAACCGATTTAACGGAGCGCCGCGTTCTTCAACGGCACGTTCAAGCCCCGGTCGCCAGGTCGCAGTCAGCACCGTTGGAATCGCAAACGCCGCCAGCAAGGCCAACGTAGGATGAATCGACATCAGCAGCGCGATAGTCACTCCAAGACGCAGCACCCAGCCACACGTCGAAAACAGGGACATGTACATGTGATCGAGCACAAAAACCTGATCCCGCAGAACCGACAGCCGATCAAGAAATTCCGGTCTTTCCTGGTGCGCAACGGTCGCAACCGTCGCCTGCAGTCGCGCGACATGGGATTCGAGCGCAATGGTGACCCGGTCCCGAAAGCGTCGTTGCGTGCGGTCACTGATCACCCGCAGAAACCAGGTGGCTGCCGCAGAGATGGCGAGGCCAGACGCGGCAATCAGAACTAAGGATGAGTCCTTGTCGAGGATGCCATCGGCAATGAACTTCAACCACAAGGCAATCAGCGCATCAGGCAGTGCAGACAACAGAGACAGACCAAAGGCGATACTGATCAACGCAGGTTCGGCCTGATACCCACGTTTCATCGCTCGCCACATGGCGGGCCAGGCAGCAGGCAGGTCGCTGATCACGTTTTTGCGATTCGTCGCTGCATCGTGCGAATCCATCGCTGCACTAGCTGATGACATCGAGCGCCTCCCCTTCGTCATCAATCGCTTCTTCGTTGAACCGGGCGGCCTGCAACGTGAACATGGTGCAGTAACGACCACCCAGCTCCATCAACTCATCGTGCGTGCCCAGTTCGACGACATGCCCATCTTCCAGCACGCAGATCCGATCCGCCTGTCGTACCGTGGAAAATCGATGCGAGATCAGGATGGTCGTGCAGTGTCTTGTCGCAGCGAGTACCCGCGAGAAGATCTCCGCTTCGCCTCGCACATCCAGTTGTGCGGTCGGCTCATCCAGCAGCACCACAGAAGCGCCGTTGCTGACAGCACACAACGCCCGGGCCAGGGCCACTCGTTGCCATTGGCCCCCAGACAGATCCGTGCCGCCCACGTAAGCTTTGGCAAGAGGCGTATCCAGATCCGCCAGATGCGTGGCCCCGGCCTGCGCCAGTGCCGCTCTGATCTGGTCATCGGTGGCGTCACCCGCCGGTGCCACGTTGTCTCGCAGGGACCATTCGAATCGCACGAAGTCCTGGAACACCGCGGTCAGTCGGCTACGCCAGGAATCCGGTGCGATGGCCTTCAGATCGATGCCATCGATCTCGATGGATCCTGATGAAGGGTCATAGAGCCGACAGATAAGCTTCGCAAGCGTGGTCTTGCCTGCACCATTCTGGCCGACAATCGCCAGTGAACTACCGGCCGGTATCGTCAGGTCAAAGGACTGCAGCACAGGCGTCGGTGCATTCGGATATTGAAAGCTCAAGTCGCGGAAGCGGATGGATCGAGCCGGCAGCCCGTCCGCCTGTTCGACGCCAATAGCCAGCGCGCCTTTGATGCCCATGGTGGTCTGCAATCTCAGCACCGCGGCCACCGGTGCAGCGGAGCCATCCAACGCCCATGACAGACCGCCAAACGCAATCATGCTGGTACTCACGGCGGCGCTTGCGTACGTCACCATCTGCCCAAGCACGATCTCGCCAGCAAGAGCAGCTTGTGCCAGCAGCGCAAACACCACGAGGTTGGCCACGGTGATGATGAGAAGACTCCAGACCACCGATTTCTCACGCAAACGTGTGGCTTCCCAACGCAGATCATGCAACTGCCTTCGACGGGCAGCGAATCGTTCGACGATCCACTCACTCAGTCCGAACAGGCGCAGTTCCTTGGCTGCAGGCGGGTCCACGGCTATGCGATAGCTGTAGTCGGCATGGCGCTGC
>JANNBJ010000133.1:0-108573 GCA_031385325.1 Gammaproteobacteria bacterium
GTGTTGTTTTTTTCGATCATCCCGCCGATGCCATTACCTGGCCCACAACTGATGGCGAACCCTTCGCCAGTTTACGGCGAGTGCTTCGCCAGTTTACGGCGAGTGCTTCGCCCGTTTACGGCGAATGCTTTGCCAGTTGCCGTTCCAGCTCGCGTACACGAACTACCAGCTCATCCAGCTTCTGGAGATGCAGCGCGTTTCGTTTCCAGCGTCGACTGCTATTGTGCAGGATCAACCCGGAGTAGACACCGGGTTTGTCGATGGAGCTGGTGACGATAGTTGCTGCAGTCAGTGTCACCTGGTCACAAATGGTGACTGGCAGATCTCCACCCACACCAGAGCCCCCGGCCAGCACGCAGTGCTTGCCAATCCGCGAGCTTCCCGCCAACCCGACAAATCCGCACAACACACTGTGTGCGCCGATATGGCAGTTGTGTCCGATTTGTACCAGGTTGTCGATCTTGACGCCGTCCTCGATGACCGTGTCATCGATCGCGCCACGGTCAATCGCTGTATTGCAGCCGATTGACACGTCGCAGCCGATGGAGAGTCCGCCCAGCTGGGCGATCGCATGCAAACGTCCTGCAGCGTCGGGCGCATAGCCGAAGCCATCGCCGCCGAGAACGGCCCCTGCGTGCACCACACTGCGCGCGCCGATGCGGACATCGCTGTAAAGCACAACGCGCGCAAACAGCTCGACCTTTTCGTCGACCATGCATCGCTCGCCAACAATCGCACCCGGGTGAACACGGGCACCTTCACCAATTCGGCTGTCGGCCCCGATCACCACTCCGGCACCAATTGCTGCAGTTGGATGAACATCAGCAGACGATGCAACTATCGCGGTCGGATGAATGCCCGAAGGCAGATCGTCAGGTCGGGAAAAAAGCTGGCTCACTCGCGCAAAGGACAGGTAAGGATTGGCGACCACCAGCGCATCTACCGGGCAATCAGGCAGATCTTCTTCCCGTAGCAACACCGCGCCGGCTTGTGTAGCGGCGAGGTACTTTCGATAGGCGGTACTTGAGAGGTGAGATATCTGCGCCGATGTCGCGGTTGCCAAAGAACCCAGCGACGTCACCACACGCTGCCCGTCTCCAACAAGACGGGCTTCCAGATGCTGGGCGATCTCTGCGAGCTTGAACTCCGCCATCGGGCGGCAGGCCTCAGCGCGCGGCGGCTTTGGCGTTCAGCTTCTCGGTGACACGACGTGTGATGTCGTGCTTGGCATTCACATAGTGAAAGCTGGATCGCTCGGCAACCAAATCGTAGCCTTCCAGATCGATGAGATCCTTGAGCGCTGCATCGACCCGCGGCACCATCTCGCGCATCAGTTCTTCGCGGCGATCCTGCACGGCCTTCTGCAACTTGTTGACGATGAACTGCAGGTCGATCTGCTTGTCTTCAATGGACTTGGCAGACTTGCGCTTGTCCTCTTCGCTCATCACGGCCTGATCTTTCTGCAGCTTTTCCTGCAGCGTCTTGAGTTCGGTCTGGATCTTCTTGGCATCATCCTGATCCTTCTGCAATTCAGCATTCACACGATCGAGGAACGCTTTGCCACTGTCCGAATCCACAATGGCCCGCTGGGTATCGAGAACCGCGATCTTCAAATCCGCATACGCAGCCGGGATCGATGCCATACCGTACAGGCATGCCATCACCATCAATGTCAGATACTTCTTCATGTCTCTCAGTCTCCTCAGGATTCGTTTACCGGTGCCAAATCGGGTGCGGCCGCGGATTCTAGCAGCTTGTCAGGAAACAATCTGCGTATGACCCGCGCACTAATTTGTTCCGGATTGTCAGGGAAATGTGGCCGAAAAGCGGCTCAGACTGAATCAGAATGACCGCCCAAGTTCGAATTGAAAGGATTCCTTCTGGTCGAATTCGCCAGCGTTGAAGGGCTTTGCGATGCTGAACGTCATCGGCCCGAGCCCGGTCAACCAGGTGACGCCAAACCCGACGGAGTAGCGCAATTCGCCTATGTCGAATGCAGAACAGTTGCGGCTGTAGGTCTTGCAATTGGAACTGAAGACGTTGCCTGCATCAACGAAGAACGCGGAACGGAACTGACGGGCATCCTTGACCAGAGGCAGAGGGAAAATGATCTCGCCAGAAAATTCCATCAGGATGTTGCCGCCAAACGGATCTCCCTTGTCATCAAAGAAACCCGCGGGTACCGGGTTGCCATCAATATCAAACTCCGGATCGGTTGATCGGGGTCCAAGTGAGGAGTTCTCGAATCCTCGTACCGATCCGAATCCGCCGGCAAAGAAGTGCTCATAAAACGGCAGGTCTTTCTTGCCATAACTGTCTGCGTAACCCAACTCGGTACGGGCTCTGAAGACCCAGTCGCCCCACAGCGCAAAATACTTCTCACCGGAGAATGTGAGTTTATAGAACTGCAGATCGCTGCCAGGAACTGCCAACTCGAGATTCAGCGATTCCGAGTCCCCAGCGGTTGCAAACATACCGCGGTTGAGGGTGGAACGACGCCAGCCTAACGAGCCCTTGAAGTTGACAGCATCGGGGCCGTTGGCGCGCAGGAAATCCTGGATCTCGCGAGCCGGGAACCGGCCCTCGAGTACCTTGGTGTAATCCACCTGCAAACCAAAATCTATGCGCTGCGTTTCGCCGATCGGGAACCCGAAGTTGAGCCCGAGCCCTGCCGCATCGGTGCTGAACCGGGCAATGTTCCGCTCATCGTAATCCAGCCGACGAACAAAAACGTTGAAACCCCGGCTGATACCATCGAGCGTGAAATACGGGTTGAAGTAGCTGAAGTTGGCCGACTTCTGGTACCGCGATGAACTCAAGCCGACACCCAGCTGGTTTCCGGTGCCGAAGACATTGTTCTGCTGGTAGTTTGCACCAAGGATCAAACCAACATCCTGTGCATAACCCAGCGTTGCGGAAATGCTCCCCGATGGCTGCTCTTCCATCGTGAAATTCACATCAACCTTGTCGTCCGTGCCCGCCACCTGCGGGGTCTCGACTTCGACGGTCGAGAAGTAACCGAGCCGTTCAAGACGAATCTTGGAAAGGTCGATCTGTGCTTTCGAAGCCCAGGCGCCCTCAAGCTGCCGCATTTCGCGTCGCATCACCTCATCCTGGGTCACACGATTGCCCGTGAAAGAAATGCGATTCACATAAGCGCGCTGGCCCGCATCAACAAAAAACTCGATATCGACCGTGCCATCGTCGTTGATCTTCGGCACACCACTGGCTGTTCCGAAGGTAAACCCCGAATTACCCAGTGCATTGGTGATGAGTTCTTCGGTGGCTGTGACTTTGGCTTGCGAGAAGAGTTCGCCTTCAGTCACAAGGAACAACGGTCGAATCTGCTCCGGCTTTGTGTCACCCAACTCACCAACCAGACCCACCTTGCGAATATTGTAGACACCGCCTTCAACCACATTGAGTGTGATGTACACGTCACGCCGATCAGGCGTAATGCTGACCTGCGTCGACTTCACCTCGAACGCGACGTGGCCACGATCCTTGTACCAGGATTCGAGTTTTTCCAGATCGCCGGTAAATTTTTCCTTCGAGTACTTGTCGTCATTGCGATAGAACGAGAAGAGGCTGGGATGCTTCAATTCGAACTCTTCAAGCAGCACGTCGTCACTGAAGGTCTCGTTCCCGACGACGTTGATATGCCGGATGCCCGAAGCCTTGCCTTCCACAATCTCGATGGTGATGTTGACCCGATTGCGAGCCAGGTCCTCAACCTTGGTATCGAGCGTCGCGCCATAGCGACCCTGAGAGACGTATTGACGTTCCAGCTCCAGCCCAACACGCTCGAGCGTCGCCTGTTTGAAGATCTCGCCTTCACGCAAACCCTGGTCACCGAGCCCTTTCAGCAAGGCCTCCGTTTTGATCGCCTTGTTACCCTCGATCTTGATGGACTCAATGGCAGGCCGCTCAACCATGGTGATGATGAGCACCCCGTCATCACGAGCCATGCGGATGTCTTTGAAGTAGCCGGACTTGAACATCAGTCGCACAAGCTGCCGCGTCGCCTGGGTATCCAGTGAATCACCGACATTGATCGGCAACAGGTTGAACACGGTTCCCGGAGACACCCGCTGCAGCCCCTGCAAGCGAATGTCGGTGATCGTGAACACCTCCGCGCGTAATGGCAGAGCCAGAAATAGAACCATGCAGGCAACAATGCGAATCACGACCCGCGAACGAAAATGCTGTTCAACCACCAAAAATCCTTGCGAAGTCGTTGAAGAGAGCCAGCGCCATCAGCCCGCCGACCAGGAACATACCGAACTGGAAACCAACAATCTGAATCCGCTCCGAAACCGGTTTTCCAGTCACCCATTCGACAGTGGCATACACCACATGACCGCCATCCAGTATGGGTATCGGCAGTAGATTCAGAACCCCGAGGCTGACACTGAGCAGCGCCAGCACACCGACAAAATAGTGCCACCCTACCCGTGCAGAATCACCTGCAACTTGCGCAATCGTCAGCGGACCGCTGAGATTCGCCATGGAGACCTGCCCAAAGATCATCTTTTTCAGGAGCGCCAGAGTGTCACCAACGGTGTCCGCCGTTTCGCTTACCGCAACCGGAATAGCTGCAAACACACCGTGTTCAATCTCGTTGATCGGCGGACTGATGCCCAGAACTCGTCTCTCGCCGGACTCAGTCGCACGCAACTCCGGTCGCGCCAGTATTTCCATGGCTTGACCACTTCGATCGATGGTCAGGGTCACATCACCTGATTGCAGCGTGCTGATCGCAGCCTGCATCGCAGCCCAATCGGCGACAGCCGCGCCATCGAGTGCGGTAATTTGATCCCAGGGCTGCAATCCAGCGCGCTCGGCAGCCGAGTCTGGCTCGATCTGGCCGATGATTGCCGGGATGTTTGGGACGATGCCTAACGAACCCAGCAGGTTGGGTGCATCTACGCCGCGCTCCCAGTCCGACACGAGGACACGAACGTCGTCAACCGACTCGGTTCCCGGTCGACGCACACCAAGCAATATTTCTCCCGTGTCCCCTAATCGGGTAGCCAGCGCCATGGAGACCTGTTGCCATGACGACGTCTGATCGCCGTCCACAGTCACCACTTCCAGACCGGCGGTACCGCCAGCATGTGCCAGAGGCGAATCGATCGGGATGACGCCGAGGATCGGCATGTAGGTGGTCGAGCCCGCGACCGCAATCACCCAGAACGCGACGACGGCTAGCAGGAAGTTGGCGAATGGCCCACCCAATGAAACAGCAATACGCCAAGCCGGATGCAGTTGCCCGAAGGAGATGTCGCCGGGGGCCGCCGACGCGGCAAAATCACTGTCGCGCTCATCAAGCATGCGCACATAACCACCGAGCGGAATCATCGCGACTACCCACTCGACGCCACGCGCATCAAGTCGTCGCCACAGCGGACGACCAAACCCCACAGCAAACCGCAGGATGCGGACACCAGACGCGCGAGCGATCCAGTAATGACCCAACTCATGCACGGTGACCAGCACACCAAGGGTGACCAGAAATGCAACGAGGTACTCAATGAGATGCATGCTGTGCTTGTCGGCTGCCTGTGCTTCGTTGTCGGGATTCACCCTGAATGAGCCTGTTTAGCTCAGCCGCAATGAATCAATCCTGAATCTGATCGCGGCGCATCATACCCCAGCGCGCAGCTGTCGAAACAGGCCGACGGATTTTAACTCCGCTTACTGCAGCATCCAGAGCGCAAAACAGGGCGCCACCGAGAGGATTGAGTCCACCCGATCGAGCACCCCGCCGTGACCAGGCAACAAATGGCCTGAGTCCTTGATGCCGGTCGCACGTTTGAGCAGACTCTCGAAAAGATCACCGAGAATCGAAACTCCAACCAGAATCACCAGTACCAATAGCCAGACGACCCTGAATTGATCAGCTGCAATCAACAAGCCTGCACAAACGATCAGGGCGAGCAACAATCCACCGACGGCGCCTTCCCAGCTTTTGCCCGGACTGACCGCAGGCGCAAGCTTGCGCCGCCCGAACGCACGCCCGGCGAAGTAGGCACCGATGTCGGCCGCCCAACAGATCACGAGGCTGAATAGTAACCAGTTGGCGCCATTGGGCAGGCTGTGGATGGTCATCAACCCAAGCACCGCACCCGGTAGTACCAGCGCCCCTGCCAAGCCTATGGTCCAGGCATTGACCACCCAGCGGCCACTGTCGGGATACGTAAGAACAATGATGAGCGCGACTACCCAGAATGCGGCCAGGCTCTGCAGCCAGATCAGTTGAATGTCAGGATAAACGTACAGCAGGACCGCAAGTACGGTCAGCACACCCACATAAGCCGTTCGCAAAGGTATGGATGATAGTCCGGCCAGCGCCGCCCATTCCCAGGCGCCAGCTGCCGCCACCATCCAGAGCAGACCCGCAAGCCACGGCGTCCCCAGCAAATAAATGGCAGCAATGACGGCAGGGGCGAGAATCAATGCGGTGATGATGCGAGAGCGCAGCATCGAGCGATCAGTTCAAGTTCAGGTGCGCCGGCCGAAGCGGCGCTGGCGTTCGGCAAAACTCTCGAGGGCACGATTCAACTGGATCGTATCGAAGTCAGGGAAGTAGGTTTCGGTGAAGTAGAATTCGGTGTAAGCAAAATCCCAGAGCAGAAAGTTGCTGATCCGCTGATCACCGCCAGTGCGAACACACAGGTCTGGCGCCGGTAACGAACCCAGGGAGAGATAACGGGCGAAATCCGACTCATCGAGATTGGCAATATCAGCCGCGCTCAACCGACCAGCAGCAGCATCCTCCGCCAGCTGGCGAGCTGCCTGGACAATGTCCCAACGCCCACCGAAATTGGCGGCAATGTTCAACCGCATGGCATCGTTGTCACGGGTGAGTGCTTCGGCTCGTCGCATGTGCGATTGCAGATCCGGCGAAAAGCGGGACCTGTCACCAATCACGCACAGCCTGACACCACGCTCGTTCAGTTCATCGACATCGTTTTCGAGCATCCCGCGCATCAGTTCCATGAGCAGGTTGACCTCACGGCGAGGCCGCGCCCAGTTTTCGGTGCTGAAGGCAAACAAGGTCAGGCAGGTTATACCGGCATCAGCACACGCCTCCGCAAGTGGTGCCACATTCTTTGCACCCGCCCGATGGCCTGCTGTCTTGGGCAAGTGCCTGGCCTGCGCCCAGCGATGATTACCATCCATGATGATCGCCAGATGCGAAACCCCGTGTGCGGGTGGCGAGTTTTCGGCAGCCAGATAGATAGGCTTGGACTGACTTTCAGACATGGGGGATACCGGTCATCCTGTTCCGTGTGGCTGAGACTATCGCACGAGCACCCTGTGAATTTAAGTCTCGTCTGTGGAATTGTGATGGAGTTTGAAAATGACCGACCTGCTCAGATCGCCATCAGGTCGCCTTCCTTACCGGCCAGCACCTTTTCCACATCAGCGACAAACTTGTCAGTGAGTACCTGCAAGGCATCCTCAGCTCGCCGACCCTCATCTTCCGAGGCTTCTTTTTCCTTGACCACCTCGCGCACGTCCGCCATGGCATCACGGCGGATATTGCGAATGGCAACCCGTGCCTGCTCGGCTTCCTGCCGGGCGTGTTTGACCAGGTCTTTCCGATTCTGCTCGGTCAACGGTGGCAATGGCAGACGGATGACGCCATTGGCGGTATTCGGCGTAATGCCAATGTCACTCTTCAGCAGCGCTTTTTCGATCTGTGGCAACAGCTTTTTTTCCCAGGGCGAGATAAGGAGCGTACGAGCATCCTCGACGTTCACCGACGCCAGCTGATTCAGGGGGGTATCAACGCCAAAATACTCGACTGTCACTCCATCGAGTAGACGGGGGTTGGCACGCCCGGTGCGGATTTTGGCAAACGCATGCCCGAGTGACTCAATGCTCTTCTGCATCCTTTCTTCGGCATCTACGCGGATTTCATCGAGCATGGAGTACTCCTCGGCCCTTTTCAGTTAAGAGTTGCGACCTGACGATGGAACCGATTTTCTCGCCTCTGGCGATGCGCGCCAGCGCGCCGGAAAGGTGCATGTCGAATACCACGATCGGTAAATCATGGTCGCGGCACAGACAGATGGCCGATAGATCCATCACTTCCAGCTCCTCGCGAAGAACCTGGTGGTAATCCAGTTCGTGATAACGAATGGCCCCGGGATGTTTGATCGGATCGGCCGAATAGATTCCGTCGACCTTGGTTGCTTTCAGTACACCATCCGCTCGAATCTCGATCGCTCGCAGACAGGCGGCGGTATCGGTGGTAAACAGCGGATTGCCGGTTCCTCCGGCAAGAATCGTGACGCGGCCAGCCTCCAGATTCTCAACAGCCTGGTCCCGGTTATAACCTTGAGCAACACCCGGTATGGGGACGGCAGAAAACAACGCAGCGGGTACACCTTGCCGTAACAACACGTCACGAAAGGCGAGCCCATTCATGATGGTCGCGAGCATACCCATGTGGTCGGCTGTGATGCGATCAACGCCACTTTGCGCAAGCACCGCACCACGCAGCAGATTGCCCCCGCCCAGAACGATGGCCAACTGGCCAGCGGCTGAAACAAAAGACGCTATTTCCGCGGTGATCGTCTGCACGACCCGCGGATCAATGGCACCGCCAGTGGGGCTGGCCAGTGCCTCTCCGGATAACTTGAGCAGCAACCGCAAGCGTCAGGATCCCTTGGATAAACTGACCTGTGCTGCAACTTCTGCAGCAAAGTCTGTCTCTTCTTTCTCGATGCCTTCGCCTACTTCAAAGCGCACCAGGCGGCGACAGTCAACACCAGACTCCTTGCAGAGCTGGCCGACGGTCTTGCCCGGATCCTTGACGAAAGGTTGATCAAGCAGGCTGACCTCAGCGAGGTACTTCCGCACCCGGCCTTCAACCATCTTCGCGACGATTTCCGCCGGCTTGGCACTTTCTGCTGCCTGGGCCGTGTAGATCTCACGCTCCTTGGCAATGACTTCGGCCGGGATGTCCTCGCCACGTACGACCAATGGGTTTATGGCGGTGACGTGCATGGCGATGTCACGACCAAGTTCAGCATTGATCTTGCTGAGCTCGACCAGTGACGCCTTGCGCTGATCACCATGCAGATAGTTGGCGATGTAACCGCCGCTTGCGGCAATGAACACCACGGCTCGTCGAATGGTGACGTTCTCGCCGATTTCCTGCACCAGGGTCTCGCGCTCGGCGCCAAAACGCGTGTTGAGTTCGCTCAGCGGATCACTCTCAGGCAGATTGAAAGCGGCTTCTGCCATTTTGGCGACAAAGGCATGGAACTTCTCGTTCCGCGCGGCAAAGTCGGTCTCGATATTGATCTCGACCAGTGCTGCACGGCTGCCATCCGGCGCCACTTTCATTCCGAGCAAACCGTCCGCCGTGGTCCGACCGGCCTTTTTGGCCGCCTTGAGCGAACTTTTCTTGCGCAAGGAATCGATGGCCAATTCCATGTTGCCGTCGGTTTCCGTCAGTGCGTTCTTGCACTCAAGCATGCCGAGCCCGGTTCGCTCGCGCAGTTCTTTCACCATGCCTGCTGTAACCATCAATCACTCCTCCGTCGCGACTTCACCAGCCGCTTCTTCAATCACTTCGACGAACTCTCCAGGGTCAACTTCGCCTTTGGCGTTGCGCTGCCCTTCGGCAATCGCATCACACACCGCCGATACGTACAGGCGGATCGCCCGAATCGCGTCGTCATTTCCAGGGATGACGTAGTCAACACCTTCCGGATCGCTGTTTGTGTCGACGATACCGAATACAGGAATACCCAGCTTGTTCGCTTCCGTGATGGCGATTCGTTCGTGATTCACATCCACGACAAACAACGCGTCAGGCAGACCCGCCATGTTCTTGATCCCGCCGAGACTGCGATCAAGCTTCTCGGTCAGACGGCGGCGCTGCAACGCTTCACGCTTGGTCAGATGTTCGAAAGTGCCATCGGCGGCCTGTTTTTCCAGTTCATGCAGGCGCTTGATACTTTGCCGGATGGTCTTGTAGTTGGTGAGCATGCCACCCAGCCAGCGTTGATCGACGTAAGGGGCCCCGACCCGGTTGGCCTGTTCAGCGATCACCTTGGCCGCAGCCCGCTTGGTACCAACCAGCAGGATCTTGTTGCCGCGTCTCGACAGTCGACGGATCTCGACCAGCGCTGCATTCAATGCCGGAACGGTATGTTCGAGGTTGATGATGTGGATCTTGTTCCTGGCGCCAAAGATGTAAGGAGCCATCTTGGGATTCCAGAAGCGCGTTTGGTGGCCGAAGTGCACGCCAGCGGCCAGCATGTCAGGCATGCTAACAGTCATATTTTTATCTCCGGGTTAACCCTCCGCCGCTCCCACGACCGAACCACCTCCCGATTATTTGCGCCAGCGTCCCAGCAAGCCTGAAAGGACAAGCCGGAAGGGACAGGAACAAAACCCGGGGATGGCACCCGCGATCGTGTGACGAGTGACGTGTGTTTTTCAGGTTTAGTTAAGTCAGTATGTTTGCCCGGTTATTACGTTGCTCCCGAGCGGCGCGCTTTATACCATACCTCGCCCGCCGCCGGAAACGCGTCCGCTGTATTCTCTAACCGAAATGGCAGTTGGCGAAACCGGCACTACCGAAACACCACCAGAACCGGAATCCGCATGGTTGCCAAGGCTCAGACCGAATCAGACATCGCCGCCATGCGCGCCGCCGGCAAGGCCGCGGCCAGCGTACTTGAGATGATCGAAGAACATGTTCGGCCTGGCGTTACCACCGAGCAACTGAATCAGCGCTGTCACGACTTCATCGTGGGAACACTTGGCTGCATACCGGCACCGCTGAACTACCGTAGCAGTCCGCAAACACCGCCCTTCCCGAAGTCGATCTGTACCTCGGTGAATCACGTGATCTGTCACGGCATACCAACCGACAAGAAATCGCTGAAAAGCGGCGATATCGTCAATATCGACGTGACGGTGATCAAGGACGGTTTCCACGGTGATACCAGCAAGATGTTCTTTGTCGGCGAACCGTCCGTCATGGCCAGTCGCCTGGTCAGGGTCACCCAGGAATGTCTGTATCGAGGCATCGAAAGCGTTCGGGCGGGTTCATTTCTCGGCGACATCGGCAACGCAATCGAAACGCATGCCACCAGAAACCGGTTTTCCGTGGTCCAGGAATTCTGTGGTCATGGTATCGGCCGGATATTCCACGACACCCCACAAATCCTGCATTACGGGCGTTCAGGCACTGGCATGCGGCTAGAAGAAGGCATGACCTTTACGATCGAACCCATGATCAACGCTGGCACACGACACTTGCGCATACTCCCCGATGGCTGGACCGTGGTCACGAAGGATCACAAACTTTCCGCGCAATGGGAGCATACGATTCTCGTCACTGGCCGCGGCGTCGAAGTGCTCACGGCGCGCGGCGAAGAATCCTTTGGCTGATTCGAGCATTTCGTCGGCACTAACGGTTGGTGAGGCGCGTCGCCTGATTGACGCCAACACGGCTGAATTGGCTGAACGCTACTGGCAAAGAGCAGACGTCGTTGAACTGCTTGGCAGCCGCACCCGCCTGTTCGACGAACTTCTGACCCGGTTTTTCGCCCAGCACTTCGGCCCGGCGCCGGTGGCGCTGATTGCCGTGGGCGGTTTTGGCCGCGCCGAACTGTTCCCCGGCTCAGATATCGACATCTGTCTGCTGGTCGAGGACTCGAGTGTCTGGCAACTCCAGATCGAAGCGTTCATGCGCGACCTGTTTGATCTCAATGTCGAAGTCGGCTACAGCGTCCGTTCGCTCGCCGACTGCGTGACCCAGGCTCGTGATGACATCACGATCGCTACGGCGTTGTTCGAACGACGTCTGCTTGCCGGCGACGCATCATTGGCGGCCCGACTCGAACCTGCCCTGAACCAGCAACACGTCTGGCCTGGCGAGGAGTTCTTCCGCGCCAAACGAGACGAACAGCATCGTCGCCACGAACGATTCGACAATGTCGACTATGGCCTCGAACCAAACCTCAAATCTTCACCCGGCGGGCTTCGTGACTACCACACCGTCATGTGGGTGTGTCTGCGCCAATTCGGCACCGCGTCACCTGATGCACTGGTTGAACTGGGCGTACTGACCAGCGAAGAAAAAGACTGGTTGCTGGAAGGTCGGAGATTTCTCTGGTGGGTCCGGTTCGGGCTGCACCTGTTGGCTGGCCGCAAGGAAGACCGGCTGCAATTTCAGCTGCAGCGTGAAATGGCACGCCGCCTGGGCTTCGCCGACACACGTGCGCAACTTGGTGTCGAGCGATTCATGCACCTCTACTATCGCCACGTACTGGCGCTGCGCGAGGTGAACGACATCCTGTTGCAGGATTTTGAAGAACGCATCATCGATCCGGCCGCTGAACCGGTGATGGAACCGGTAAACGAGCGGTTTCAGCTGCGTAATGCGTACATCGAAACCACTCACGCAGCAGTGTTCAGCGCCCACCCTTTTGCGATGATGGAACTGTTTGTCATCATGGCTAATCGGCGCGACATCGCCGGTGTGCGCGCCAGCACCATCCGGTTGCTGCGCGAGCATCTGCATCTTGTCAACGAGGAGTTTCGCAACGATCCAGCGGTAACGAGCCTCTTCATCAGCTTGTTGAAAGCACCTCACACGCTGGTTTCTCAGCTGACGCGAATGCGCAGGTATGGATTGCTTGGCCGATATATCCCCGAGTTCGGCCGGGTAATCGGGCAGATGCAACACGATCTGTTCCACATTTACACCGTCGATGCACACACGATGATGGTGATCCGCAACATGCGGCGGTTTTTCTATCGATCTTCGCAAACGACATTTCCGGTCGCTGCACATTGTGTACATCAGCTACCCAAGATCGAGCTGCTTTATATCGCCGGCCTCTATCACGACATTGCCAAGGGGCGTGGCGGTGACCACTCGGAGCTGGGCGCCAATGACGTTCGGGCTTTTTGCCAGCGGCATCAGCTACCCGAAGCAGACACGGACCTCGTTTGCTGGCTTGTTGAAAAACATCTGTATATGTCAAGCGTCGCCCAGCGCCAGGACATCTATGATCCGGATGTTGTGCATGCGTTTGCTTCCGTTGTGAAGTCGGCCCGTCGTCTTGACTATCTGTATCTGCTGACCGTTGCCGATATCAACGCAACCAATCCAACCTTGTGGAACAGTTATCGTGCGACGCTGCTCCGCCATCTTTATGGCGCAACACGGCGAGCGTTGCGGCGTGGACTCGAGTCGCCAAAGGACAAAGCAGCGACCATTGAGGCCTGTCGTGAAAGTGCACTGTCAAGGCTTGCGGAAAGCCATCCCGAATTCACGCAGCAACAGATACTCGACTTCTGGCAGACGCCAAACGAAGAATTTTTCCTCAAGCACAGCGCACGGCAAATCGCCAAGCTCACCGTCGCCTGCATCACCCACGACGCCGCCACTGGCCCGCTGGTCATGTTGTACAACACCCAGGCCCAGGTCGAAGACGAAGCAGTGACCGAGCTGTATCTCTATACCCGGGATCGAGCAGGGCTCTTCGGCACGACAACAGCGGCACTGGATCAGTTGAACCTGTCGGTCTACGAAGCCAGCATCAACACGGCCGAACATGGCCTCTGTTTCAATAGCTTCGTCGTGCTCAACGATGAACACGCTGCTGTCCCGGTGCGGGAGCATGCGGTGGTGGCAGAGCGAATCAGTCAGATTCTGAAGGCTGAGAACCCTCGCGGTACGGCGCCAAAGAGGCTTCCCCGCCAGTTGAAACAGTTGTCACGTCGCAGTGAATGCACGCTATCCACGACCTCGGGGAACAACTATTCAACACTGACCGTTACTGCCCTGGATCGACCGGGACTGCTGGCAGAGATCGGCGCATTGTTCCAGGATTTTAACGTCTCGGTCCTGCGTGCGCGCATTGCAACGCTCGGCGAACGAGCAGAGGACATGTTTGATATTCAGACCTCATTCGGCACGGCCTATGACGCGGCTGCAGCATACGAACTGAGTCAGACCATTCGCCAGGCACTCGACTGGCATCTGCAGAAGGCGCTATGAACCCAAGACTCGATTCGCTCCTGCCCTATCCATTCGAGCGTCTGAACGCGCTCAAACAAGGCATCACGCCCGCTCCAGGACTCGCACACATCGCGCTGTCGATTGGTGAACCAAAGCATGAGCCGCCGGATTTCGTCCTGGCACGTCTGACCGATACGCCATTGCTGCGCAAAGACCTGTCAACGTATCCCGCAACCCGCGGGTCGCTGGAACTGCGACAGGCTATCGCCTCTTGGATGACCAACCGGTTCGGAGCAGTCATCAACCCTGAGACAGAAGTACTACCGGTCGCAGGTACCCGGGAAGCGCTGTTTTCCTTTGGGCTCGCGACTTTAACCGGCACTCCCGGGAAACTGGCGATCCTGCCGAATCCGTTCTACCAGATCTACGAAGGGGCAGTGCTGCTCGGTGGAGCAACACCTTGGTATGTACCGAGTGATCCACAAAACGGCTATCTGCCTGATTTCGAGTCCATACCGGTTGAAGTCTGGAAACGGACGGAACTGTTTTTCCTGTGCTCGCCGTCGAACCCGACCGGAGTAGTCCTGCCGGTAACACGACTGCAATGGTTGATCGAGCAGGCCCATCGTTATGACTTCGTCATCGCCGCCGACGAGTGTTACTCGGAGATCTATCTGCACGAAACCTCGCCACCGGCAGGCCTGCTCGAAGCCAGTCATCTGATGGGTAACCATGGCCATCGTCATTGTGTGGTCTTTCATTCCTTGAGCAAACGCTCAAACCTGCCAGGTCTTCGCTCTGGATTTGTCGCCGGGGACGCAGGTGTTCTCGATCGTTATTTTCTTTTCCGCACCTACGAAGGCTGCGCATTACCGGCGCACGTACAAGCGGCCAGCACACTCGCCTGGCAGGATGAAGAGCATGTGCGGGCAAATCGACAGGCGTATCGAGAGAAATTCGCGCTGACACGTGCCCTCGCCCCCTCGGCTGCGCCGAAACACGATCCTGAGGGCGGTTTTTATTGGTGGGTGCCAACCCATGGTAACGATGAAAACTTTGCGCGGGAGTTGTTTCGAGCGGAGAACACCACCGTACTACCTGGTTCTTACCTGGGCCGCCCAGGACAGAACGGAGGTAATCCCGGCAACAATCACGTGCGCATCGCCTGGGTCGCCTCCATCGCCGAATGCCGCGATGCCGCAGTGCGGCTCCAGCGATTCATCACAAGCCGATGAACACAACCATCACCGATCTGGTCGCCTGCGCCGCCGGATGGTAGCGTACGCCACCGAATCAACACCCGGACGAACTGAATCATGAGCCAATGCCACGCATGGGGAATCGGCATCGCCCAATACAGCAGCAGTGGCGTCATGCTCGACTGCTTTTTTCCGCACCCGGTGTTTCGCCCGGATGCGGCGCTCACCGCGTTTTTGACCAAGCAGTTCAAATCAGGCACTGAAGCGACCTCTGCAGCAGAACTGACCGCTGCCCTGCCGGGTCTGCCGGCTGCGTTGCAACTCGCGCTGTCACCACTCGCGCAGTCTGATTGCAAACTGGTTTCCGTATTCCTGCTGGAAGACAGCCCAATCACCGGCACAGCAGAGGCATACCTCAAACTGCATCTGCTCTCCCATCGACTCTGTTTGCCGAACACCCAGGATCTGAACGGGATTTTTGCCCACCTCCCGACTGTTGCCTGGACCAGCGATGGTCCGATCCTGGCCGATGAGTTGACCGCGGTAGTGCTGAAGGCGCGATTGGCCGGTCGACACATCGAAGTCCATAGCGTTGACAAGTTTCCACGCATGTCCAACTACGTCGTGCCCAAAGGGATTCGCATCGCTGACGCGAGCCGCGTCAGGCTCGGCGCATACCTCGGTGACGGCACTACGGTCATGCACGAAGGGCAGGTCAATTTCAACTCGGGAACACTGGGGCCGAATATGGTCGAGGGACGTATCTCGCAAGGCGTCATTCTCGGCGCTGATACCGATCTCGGAGGCGGTGCCAGCACCATGGGTACATTGTCAGGCGGTGGCACCATCAAGGTTTCCCTGGGCAAGAACTGCCTCATCGGTGCCAACGCAGGTACCGGCATTCCGCTCGGCGATCGCTGCACCATCGAGGCCGGGCTCTACATCACTGCCAGCACACCTGTGACACTGATCGACGAACACGGTGATGTCGTCAAAACAGTCAAGGCGCGTGAACTCGCTGCTGGGTCTGACATGCTGTTTGTGCGCAACGGGTTGACCGGACAAGTCCAGTGCCGAACCAATCGCAAGGCGATCGCACTGAATGAAGCCTTGCACGCCAACAACTAAAGAGCCAGACGTGGACAAGCTTGCGCAAACAGACACATTGACACCACGGGTACTGGAACTGACCCGTCAGTTGATCGAAAAACCTTCAGTAACGCCGGACGACGCGGGTTGCCTTGAGTTGATCGGCGGACGACTGGCAGCGGCGGGTTTCCGCCTTGAGCGGATGGATGCCGGTGGTGTTGCAAATCTCTGGGCCACAATGGGTGACGGCTCGCCAGTGTTTGCGTTCGCCGGACACACCGACGTTGTGCCGACGGGACCACTTGACGCATGGACTCACGATCCGTTCGCGGCGACCGTCGTCGATGGCTACCTGTACGGTCGTGGTACTGCCGACATGAAAGCGAGCCTCGCAGCCATGGTGGTCGCAACCGAAGACTTTATTGAGGCGAACAGCGGACAATTCGGCGGCACGCTGGCATTTCTGCTCACCAGTGACGAAGAGGGGCCGAGCATCCATGGCACTCGTCATGTGATGCAGGTGCTGGGCGATCGGCCACTGCACATCGATTACTGCGTAGTCGGTGAGCCCTCCTCCACTGCAGTCACTGGAGACGTGATCCGCAACGGTCGCCGCGGCTCTCTGAATCTGGAGATGACGGTGAAGGGTATTCAAGGACATGTCGCCTATCCTGAATCTGTCATCAACCCGATTCATCGGCTGGCACCTGCGCTCGCCGAACTGTGCGCGCAGGTGTGGGACTCGGGTTCTGCGAACTATCCACCAACCAGCATGCAGGTCTCCAACATCCGCGCCGGCACCGGTACGGTCAACGTTGTACCTGGCGAGCTGTCGATGTTGGTCAATTTCCGCTTTTCCAACGCCCTGACGGCTACCGACATCCAGCAGCGTACTGAAGCCATTTTTTCTCGCCATCAACTGGACTTCACTACCACCTGGTCACTCTCGGGCAATCCGTTTCTGACTGAGCCCTGCGCGTTCACAGACCAGGTATGCGCCAGCGTTCGCGCCGTCAATGGCGTCGAAACCGTACTGTCTACCTCCGGCGGCACATCAGACGGTCGCTTCATCGCGCCGACGGGTACTGCGCTGGTCGAACTTGGTCCGGTCAACGCAACGATTCACAAGATCGATGAACGAATCGCGCTTGCGGAACTTGCACCACTGGCGAGGATCTACACCAATATCCTGCATCGGCTCCTGCCAACTTCGTGAAGTATCTGCGTTACGTCATCGTCGCTGTTCTATTGATCGGCGGCTTCAGCATCTGGTTGGCGCCGTCCAGTCTGCTGCGCCGAGTGACCAACGGGGTGCCCGGGCTCGACATCGTCAACACAACCGGTTCTCTCTGGCACGGCAGGGGAACGATTGTTCTGCAGGGAGAAGGCGTCGGCACACTCAACTGGAAGCTGAAACCAGCCCGTCTTGTCGCGCTTGAGTTGGGCTATGACTTTGATTTCACAGGGCGTGATGCCAATTTGCAGGGCATTTTCACTGCGGGCATCGGCCGCCTCGAGCTGACTGCCAGCGGATTGCTCGGCAACCAAAGCCTCAACTACACCCTTGCCCCGTACGGTGTGACCATCAGCGGAGATATCCAGGTCGACCACGTCAATTCGGTCTGGAGGCGCGGTAGCATGGAGTCTCTGGATGGGTTGATGGCCTGGAAGGGCGGCTCCGTGAGCTGGAGTTCGGGGGGGGTTCCTGGCAACACCACATTGCCGCCGCTGCAAGCCCGCCTCGAAGGCGCTGGCGGAAACCTGAACGGTGTCGTCATCCCCACGGACGGACAGACGCCGGTATTGCAGGGAAGCTTACTTGCCGATGGGACATTGCAAGTAGGAATGACCATGCTGCTGATCCGACTGCTCGGCATTCCATGGCAAGGAAGCGAGCCCGATCACGTAATCGTCATGGAGATGACCGAGGATGTCTTCTAGAATGACCCGCCGTTCAATTCTGGGGTTCAAGTAGTTGCCGGGGAGAACGCTCACCAGTATCAGCCCGCAACTGGCTGTTACCGCCAAGTGGCTCATGGTCGCTGGCATCGCCTATACCATTGCTCAATCCGTGGTCTTTTTCATTGGCCAGACGGATGCCGATCCTGCAGCGGTGACCGACGCGGCAACCAGCCCAACCCTGCCTCCAGTCAACATACAAGCGGTCATGGACCGTCATCTGTTCGGACCGGCAGATGTCCAATCGGACGTAAGCACCGTTGCGCCTTCCGTCGAGACCCGCCTGCCACTGGAGCTGCAGGCCGTTTTTGTCGCCACGGAAGATGGTGCGGAATCGAAGGCAATCATCGCCGAAAAGGGCCAGATGGGTCATTTGTACCGGGTCGGCACAGATTTGCCAGGTGGGGTGCAACTGGTCGAAGTCCAGGGCAACTTTGTCGTGCTCAGTCGGGCTGGAACTCGCGAACGACTCACTTTTCCTCATCTCAGCACGAATCTGGCGGCGCCACTCGACATTGGTTATCAGGACACGTTGTACGTGCAGGATCCTGCATCGTTGGACAACCCGTATGAATCGGTGATCCCCGAGCAGATCCCGGAGCCGGTGCCGGAACCAGAAATACCGCAGGCGCAGCAGATCGAGGACTATCAGTCACGGCTGGAAGCCGATCCTCAGGGCACACTCGAGGCGTTGGGGGTACAGGCAGTGGCTACCGATTCTGCCCAAGGCTACCGGGTGGGTGACCTTGCCCAGTCGCCCCAGCTTCGGCAGACTGGTCTCCAGCCGGGAGATGTCATCGTTTCCGTGAATGGTCAGGCCGTTGGTAACGTCGACAGTGACCGGATGGAACTGGCCAATGTTCTGGCTCAGGGTTCGGCCCGAATTGAAGTGCAGCGCGGTTCGCGTCGCTTTTTTGTCACCACCTCGTTGAATCAATAATGAATATCCGGAACACGTGGCTCACCGCAACCTTGCTGCTCGGCCTGCTGTCTTCCGGTCTGGCCGTAGCGCAAGAATGGCGGCTGAACGTCAAAAACGCCGACATCAACGAATTTGTTGAACAGGTCGCCGAGATCACCGGCAAAACTTTCGTCCTCGATCCTCGCCTGAAAGGCAATGTCACCATCATTTCCAGCACGCCAATGCACGCTGACGCTGTGTACGAGTTGTTTCTTGAAGTGCTGCGAACACACGGTTTCACCGCTTCCCCGTCCGGTGACGTGATTCGAATTCAACAGACGGCGCTGGGTAAACAATCACCTGGTGCAGAATCCCTGAAGGGAGCGATCTCGGCGGGAGAGTTGATCACCAAGGTTCTGCCAGCTCAGAACGTCGCGTCCTCGGAACTCGTCAAGATCCTGCGGCCGCTGGTGCCGCAGTACGGTCATATCGCACCCATCGATGAGCCGAATGTCGTCATCATCACCGACCACGCTGACAACATCGAACGTCTCACCAAGCTGATCCAGCAGATCGATGTCTCCAAGGACGAGATCGTGCAGGTACTCAACCTGAAGGAAGCCTGGGTTGGCAGCGTGGTAGCAACCCTGGAAAAACTGGCCCCGGAACAGATCGGTCGCAATGCAAAAGGTCCGACCCGGGTGCAGATCATCGCCAACGAGCGCAACAATTCCATGATTCTGCGTGGCAAGGCCAGGCCAATCGCCGAAGTGCTGAAGCTGGTGGATCAACTGGATCGCCCAGCCACCACGGCAGGGTCCATACAGGTGATCCGGCTCAAACACGCGGACTCCAAGAATGTCGCCGAAATCGTCAAGGGTATCGTCACCAGTGAAGGGGCCAAAGGGGAAGAAGGTGCCCAGCAACCCTCGATTCACGCCGATGAAAGTCTGAACGCGATTGTCATCCGTGCCGAGCCAGGCACGATGAACGAGATTCTGGATATCATCGCCAAACTGGACGTCCGACGTTCGCAGGTACTGATTGAAGCGGCCATCGTCGAATTCAACATCACCGACAACAAGAAGCTGGGCGTAGAAATAGGCGCGGCCGATGCCACCGGCGAATCCGTACCATTTGTAAGCACCGCGCTGGATGGTGCCCTGCGTCAACTGCTTGGCGCCATTATTCCCGCCGATGCCACCAACGCCATCGAATCCAAGGACATCAATATCCTGCGCGGTGTCGCAGCCGCCACGTCACCAACCTTTGCGGTGGCGAAGATCGACGGCAATGCAATTTCCTTCGGCGCTGTAGTCAGCGCGCTGGCCACCAACTCCGATGCCAATCTACTGTCCACGCCTTCACTCATGACGCTGGACAATCAGGAAGCGAAGATCGTCGTTGGCAACGAAGTACCATTTCGTACCGGCAGTTTCACGACACAAGGCGACGGCGCCAACAACCCGTTTACCACAGTGACGCGAGAAGACGTCGGTCTGCAGCTGACCATCACACCCCACGTCTATGACAACACCTCCATCCGGCTGGAAATTGCGCAGGAGATCACCAACGTCGTTGATTCGCCGGTCGGTGATAGCGCGTTTGCCGACGTGGTGACGTCGAAGCGTGAAATCCAGACAACGGTCCTCGCCAACAGTAACCAGACAGTCGTGCTTGGCGGCCTGATTCAGGACAACAACACGGATTCGCGCAAAAAAGTCCCGTTGCTGGGTGACATTCCGGGATTGGGCGTATTGTTCCGTTCGAAAGACGTCAAGCGAACCAAAACCAACCTGCTGGTGTTCCTGCGGCCGGTCGTGATTGTGTCCGCTGAAGAAACGCAGGCCGCCACCGACAAAAAATACAGCGACATCTATGAAGTGGAAATCAACAGCACGCCACAATCGGAGATCGACCGCCTGTTTGAAGGCAAGCTGCCCGATCAGTCCGATCAGTGATGCCCGCATCGAGACCTGGTCCCTCGTCCGCGGATCGCCCGTGGATTGACATGTCAGCCCACACACCGTGTCCACTCTGACCGGCCGATAACATCTTGCCCTCGCTGCCTGACCTGCGCTTCCGGTTCATCCGCTGGATTGTCGGACGACTGGTGAAGCCCCAGGTTATCGGTTTACAAACCAGTGAGCGCTGGGGCAATCCAGTCTACATTCTGCAAAACCGGTCGATCACGGACATCGCGCTACTTGACCTCGTGTGTACCATCCACGGATTGCCCGCACCTCGCACGGCCATTGAAATCGTCGGAGTCACCGAGCCACGACGGTACCTGTTTCTGCATCGACCCGCCGGCTGGTTGCGGCGCAACACCATGGCGACTTACTCGCACTACATGCAGCGCATGCTGTCTGAATCGGCGACCCAAAGCGATATCGCACTGGTCCCGGTGAACATCCTCTGGAGCCGGGCACCAGCGCGTGAACATTCTTACTGGCGGTTGCTCGTCTCCGAAGCGTTTGCAGCAACCGGTCGCCTGAAGCGACTGCTGAACATGCTCATGAACGGACAGGGCATCGTCGTCCACTTTGGCAAGGCCCTGCCTCTCGCACAGGCTGCTGACATGTCCTTGCCAGAGACGGTCAGGATGCGACGCATGGCGCGCCTCATGCGCGTTCGTTTGCGCAATCAACGAGCGGCGCTGTTAGGGCCTGATCTGTCCCACCGACGTACGCTGGTCGATCAGATCGCAACGTCTCGCCCGGTGCAGTCGGCCATCGAGCAAGACGCGGAAGGTGATCCGGAGAAACGACTCGCGCTGCAAAAACGTGCTATTCGGATAGCGCATACCATCGCCTCAGACATGTCCCATCCCACCATACGCATCCTGGAGAAGTTGCTGAACTGGTTCTGGACCAGAATCTACGACGGGGTAGTACTGACCGGATACGAGCGAGTCACTGAGATTGCAGAAGATCACACACTCGTCTACATCCCTTCCCACCGCAGTCATCTCGATTATCTGCTCCTCTCCTATCTGTTGTTTGGCAAAGGCATGATGCCGCCACACATCGCTGCTGGTGAGAATCTGAACATACCGGTGCTTGGGTCCATCCTGCGGCGTGGTGGTGCGTTTTTCATGCGACGGCGATTCGGCGATGACGACGTGTACCGGACAGTTTTCGAGGAATATCTCTATCAGGTCTTTCGTCGCGGCCACAGCGTCGAGTACTTTCCCGAAGGAGGTCGTAGCCGAACCGGTCGCTTGTTACCCGCAAAAACCGGACTGCTGCGGATGACACTGAATGATCAGGCGCGTGGCTTACCCCGCCCGATCGCCTTCGTTCCCGTGTATCTCGCCTACGAAAAACTGGTGGAAGCCGCCACCTACCTGGACGAATTGCAAGGTGGCACCAAGAGCGGAGAGTCGATGCTCGACGTGCTGCGAAGCCTGCGCCTGATTCGCCAGAAATTCGGCCACGTTCGCGTTTGCATAGGAGAACCCCTGCAACTGGAAGAATGGCTCCGCGGTGACATTCCGCCTCCCGGATCGGCCAGAGCGCAGGCACTTGGCAATGAACTGCTTCAGAGAGTGAACAAGACTGCACACGTCAACATCGTCAATCTCACGGCGTTGATATTGTTGGCCACACCAAAACTTGCGATCGAATCGGGAGTTCTCCAGGAGCAAGCCGCAATCTATGTGTCCTTGCTGAAGTTCTCCGGTTACGACGTCGTGGAGTGGTCAAACGACAGCAGTCTCAAACAAGTCGCAAGACTGCAGCTGATCACTCTGGAACAGGATGGTGGTGACACCATCATTACAGCGGAAGCAGTTACCGGGATTCTGCTGACCTGGTATCGCAACAACGTGGCACACACGCTGGTGCTGCCCTCCCTGATTGCCTGTCTGCTGGTAAACCGGCGACGTGCACTGGCGCAACCAACTCTGGCCTCGGTGGTAAACACCATCTACCCGTATCTTGCACTCGAATTATCCCTGCCTGCACAGCTGCCAACCGTTGAGCCAATGCTCGAAGAGATGCATCGACTGGAACTCGTTGTTCGCAGTGAAAGCGGTCAGTGGGAACCGCCGCGCCCCGACTCGGCAGCACATCAGCGACTCCACCTGCTGGCCCAGGTGGTGATGCCTTCTCTCGAGCGCCTCTACATCGTCATTGGTTTGTTGACCCGGGCCGAGAGCGGCATGAATCGCAAGGACTTGCAGGAACGCAGCCGGCAGGTTGCAAGGCGCCTCTCCAGACTCTACGGACTCAACTCACCAGAGTTTTTTGATGCGACGCTGTTCAATCAATTTGTTGATCAGATGCTGAAACGCGATGCATTGACCGAAGGTGAAGACGGCTTTCTGCAACCATCCGATCTGGCGCGGCAGGTTGCTCGTACGGCGGGCACCGTGATCAACGCGGACTTTCTGCGCGCGGTTCAGCGCTCCTGAACCTGTCTGATTACGCTCGAACGGGACCTCCGGTGCGTTGATAGACATCAAATCGGATCGACCGCCCCTCAATCCGCCAGTCTGGTTTGCCAATCACTTTTTCGGTTCGTCTGCGCTTGAGGACAACACGTGATCTGGTGTGCCGCAGAGCGTGCGCCACCCATTCGGCGAGTGGGCGATCATCCTCGCACGCCACCTCTTTGAGCCTCTGCATGGGCAGCTTCGCAAGACCCTTTCGACCTCGCTCGGGAAACATGGGGTCAAGCAGAATGACGTCCCACCCGGTTTGTTCGATCAACGACCAGCTATCACCACAGTGCAGTGCGGCGATCGGTATCCCACTGTCGGTGATGCGCTGGCGAAGCAGTGACCAGACTTCTGGAGCCGCTTCAACCATCGTGACATCAGCGCCGAGGCTTGCGAGTTCGAGGCCATCGCTGCCCCACCCTGCCATGGCGTCGAGAACAACCAGGCTGCTGTTGGTTGTTACCCCGGTCGCCCGTGCCAGCAGCGACTGCCGCGAGATCCGTCGTCTGTCAAATTCCGGCGGGGACCAGGTTGGGCCAGCCGGTGCAAGGCACAAAACGAGCCGTTGACCGAACAGCACGAGCCTGGGCCAGATACCGGCATTGTCGCCCTGACCAATGAGCTCGAAGTCTGGCCACTCGGGTGTCAGTGCTGCAATGAGGGTGTCAGGCACATAGAGTCGCGGCCGACCGTTCCCAGTGAGTTCGACGTGGGCCACCCCGTCAGCTCGCTGCCGGACGCCACGGATGGTCGCCCTCGATATACATAGGCAACGCTGACTCGACTGGCGCCCATTCGGTCGAGGGCCAACCCTCGCTCGCATGGTGCAGAAGTGTCAGGGCGGGTGTTTCGTCAACGGGCAGCACTTCGAATGACGAAGGCAGCCAAGCTGGCCGCTCGCCTGCCATTTCTCCATAACCACTGAGCCAGTCCGGTGCGCAGTCCGTCAGCACTTCCTCCTCAACCTGCTGCAACAGCTCAGCACCTGGCAGCCGCCGAAAGGCCGCGAGGTAACAGGTTTCTCCACGTGAACGCACCACCGTGACCACGGCTGCAAGTCCCTGAGCCTGCGCATGCAAAGCGTGTAGACGTGACGTGGTACAACCATACACTCGAGCGCCCGCAGCCAGAGCGACCGCCTGGGCAGCTGTGACACACAGTCGGACGCCGGTAAACGAGCCGGGGCCACGGACATATGCCACCCCTTCAATCGCAGCGGGTAGAATGCTTGCATTGCTGCAGAGGGTATCCAGCATTTCCAGCACGACCAGGTTGTGCTTGCGCACAACGTGGCGAGTCAACTGGTGGAACACGCCATCATGCAGCAGGGCCACCGAACAGAGCGCACCTGAGGTATCAAGCGCAATCAGCGTGGTCATCTCGTCCACCGGTCAACTTTGAGGAGCGCGGATATTAACGAAGCACTGGACCTGAACGTAGCCCTCGAGCGAATCGCCGCACAAATTCAGCCACAATCGGCTGTCGAAAGCCTGCCGATTCGTGGAACCAATGGCCGAGTGCTTGCCGGCGATGAATCAGCCCGCCACCCGTCGCCTCCGTTTGCGAGTTCAGCGATGGATGGTTATGCCTTGCCCTCGCCTCCAGCCACGGACGTGCGCGGTTCACGCTGGAAAATGGTTGGTGAAAGTGCCGCCGGCAAGCCATGGACGGGTCAATTAAGCGATGGCGAATGTGTCCGCATCCTGACCGGTGCCGTTGTTCCCGCCGGTTGCCGCCGGATCGTCCTGCAGGAAGACTGCTCCGTCAGTGGAGAGCACATCGTGATCAGTGGCGAGCCCGAGCCTCGCGACCATATTCGTCCGATTGGCCATGACGTCGCCACCGGTGAACCACTGGTTGCTGCAAGAACACGATTGAACGCCATAGACATCGGACGCCTCGCGGGTGACGGCCGACGCCTGGTACAGGTTTTGTCACGCCTGTCAGTCGGCGTCTTTTCCACCGGCGACGAGCTGGTTGAAGCCGATGATTCGCAAGCCCCACTGCCACCGGGCCGCATTTACGAATCCAATCGCACAACGCTGCTGTCCATGCTGCAGGGCTTGCCGGTAATCGCCCATGACCTAGGCAACCTGCCCGATACCGCTGCTGCAACACAGACGGCACTGCGCGAGGCCTCACGCGAACACGACTTTCTGCTGACCAGCGGCGGCGTATCGGTCGGCGATCACGATCATGTCCGCCAGGCTCTGGAGACACTGGGCACGCTGTCGTTCTGGAAACTGAATCTGAAACCTGGCAAGCCGCTCGCTTTTGGGCGTATCGGCCGGGCCTGGTTCTGCGGTCTGCCCGGCAACCCCGTGAGCACGATTGTCACCTGGCTCCTGATCGCCAAGCCCGCATTGCTGCGCGCCTGTGGAGCCAACCCGGAGCCACCGCTTCGTCTGCCGGCGGTACTTCAGTCACCGGTCAGCCACAAGCCCGGGCGAACTGAATATCAACGTGGTTTTCTGAGCTGGACAGGCACCGAACATCTGCCGGAGGTGCGCGTCCGTGGGGATCAAAGCTCAAATCGACTGACCACCTTTCAGAATGCCAATTGCCTGGTGGAAATTCCCGGATTCAGCGGGGATCTGCCGACAGGTCAACGGGTCACTGTGCTCTTGCTGAGCAGCTTGTGATCCCCATCCATCAAATACGAGTCCGATCAGCCGATCCCGATATCAGCTCAGCGCTTTGAGCACCGCAGACTTGATTTCATCTACCGATCCAACCCCTGCGATTCGGTGATACGCAAGTTCATGACGCGCAGCTCTAGTCTGATAGAACTCGACCAGTGGCTTGGTCTGAGTGTTGTACACCGTGATGCGCTCACGCACGGTTGTTTCCTTGTCATCATCGCGCTGGACCAGAGCCTCGCCGGTCGCATCGTCCTTACCGGCAACCTTCGGTGGTGAAAACTCGATGTGGTAAACCCGACCCGATGCCGGATGTACTCGTCGACCGCTGATCCGCCGCACCAGGTCTTCGTCCGGGACCGCAATCTCGACTACGGCGTCGATCGGGACACCTGCCTGCTCCATCGCTTCAGCCTGCGGGATGGTTCGCGGGAAACCATCGAACAAAAACCCGGCCTGACAATCGGCTGCAGTAATTCGCTCTTTCACCAGCGCAATAATGATCTCGTCAGAGACCAGGGCTCCGGAGTCCATCACCACCTTGGCCTTCTTGCCTAACTCACTCCCCGCCTTGACGGCGGCGCGCAGCATGTCTCCCGTAGAAATCTGTGGGATTTTCCAGTGTTCCTTGATGAACTGAGCCTGTGTTCCCTTCCCTGCTCCTGGTGGTCCCAACAAAATCACTCGCATTGTCTTCTCCGTAAATGAAATCTTTTGTCCAGCTTCAAGCGGGACCAGGCTCACGACGCACTTCGGTCACTCCAACCAATGGTCGCAGATTTTCAACCAGCAGATACACCTCGATAAGATCATCCGCCTGGAATTCAAGGCTGATCTGGGCTGCGTCGGGTTGAACAACTCTGGCAGTTGAGCCCTGCAACGAGATACCGAGTTCATCCACTACCCGGGTTACATCAAGCAGCAAACCGTGTCGATTGCGCCCGGTGAGTACCACCCTCTGCACAGCCGTTGTGACCGGCTCAGCCGCACCGATCGCCAGTTCATTGAGCCATGCTGCAATCAGCGGCCGCACGGGACATTCACCAATTCCCAGCGCCACCAACAGACGCTCCGGATCGTGTTCGCCCAAGGCACTGGCCAATTCAATCAGTGCAGCGGGAGTTGGCACGGGTACGTCCAATCGCACACAAGCTCGATCGATTGCGGCCAGACCCTCGAACCGATTCACCGCATCACCCCGAGTTTTCATCCAGCTCTGGATCTTGCTGCGCGCCCGATGTGTACGAACATAACGAGCCTCTGGCTCCAGCCACAGCCGTCGTGGTGCCTGTGCAGGGGCCGTGAGAATTTCCACGCGCTCGCCGTTTTGTAGCCGGTAATTGAGCGGAACTTCGCGACCATCCACTCGCGCTCCAACACAGCGATGACCAATATCGGTATGTACACGATAGGCAAAATCGATAGGCGTGGCATCTGCAACAAGGTCGATCACATGCCCTTTGGGAGTGTGCAGATAGATCCGCTCCTGTTGCATGGAGCGACTGATTTCCTCGCCAAGGCTACGTCGACCACCGAGTTCCTCATGCCATTCCACCACATGCCGCAACCATTCCATCTTGGCGCCGATGGTTCGATCTTCCTCACCATCACCTTTGTAGGTCCAGTGCGCACAGACGCCAAGCTCGGCTTCATCATGCATTTCATGAGTCCGGATCTGCACCTCCAGGTGCTTGCCATCCGCACCGATGACGGCGGTATGAATGGACCGGTAGCCATTGTCCTTGGGTGCGGCGATGTAGTCGTCAAAGGCACTCGGTATGTGCCGAAACTGCGAGTGCACGACACCCAGTGCGGCGTAACAACTGGCCAGGTCTTCGACCAGCACACGCACGGCTCGCATGTCATAAACCTGGTCGAGCCCGAGTTGTTTGGACTGCATCTTCCGCCAGATGCTGTAGATGTGTTTGGCACGACCAGACACCTGAGCGGTAACGCCATGTTGTTGTAACAAGGCGCGTAACTCGTCGGCCAGCAAAGTAATCTGTGTCTCACGCGCTATCCGCTTGCCATCGAGTTGCGCTGCGATCGAGGTGTAGACCTCCGGTTCCAGATAACGCATCGCGAGGTCTTCAAGCTCCCACTTCAGATGCCAGATTCCCAGGCGTCCGGCCAACGGCGCAAACACCTGCCGCGCCTCCGATGCAATTCGACTGCGACGCGAGAGTGCATCCTGCTTGGCTTCTCGCAGGGCGACCACCCGTTCGGCGATCTTGATCACTGCAACCCGCGCATCATCCACCAGCGCAATCAGCATCCGCCGGACATTCTCGACCTGATCCTGCCGTTCGCTGGTCAACATCGGGGTATTGGATAGGTCGAGAAAGTTTGCCGTCGCCATGCGGGAGACACCTTCGACGAGCGCAGCAACTTCATCGGACTGGCGAGCTTCGATGTCTCGAATGGACAGCAGCCCATCCCTATGTGGTCGGTACAACAAGGCTGCAATCAACGCTTCATTGTCGATCTTGAGGCTCGCCACCAGTTCGGCCAGCGAAAAACCTCGCTGAAGGTACTTCTGACCCTCGGGGAGGGTCTCAAGATAACGGCATACATCGAACAGCCGGCCGATCTGCAGCCAGACATGCTGACGACACATCGTCTCGCACCAGCTAGCGCTATCGATCAGACCAGCAGCATCTCGAGGTAATGCCCGGGCGACGAGCACCACTTCAGTACTTTCCGCCGGAGAAGCTGTCAGCCAATAAGAACTTCATGGACTCCATCTTGAAGGATGGTCGGGATGCAGGCAAACCCTGCGCAGTATGTCACTCAACCGCGGCAGTAGACTTAACTGCCGCAGGCAACCATGCCAGTGCCGACACACCCATCAGCGCCGGCGAAAGACACCCACGGTCTCGATGTGGGTGGTTTGCGGAAACATGTCGTATATGCCCGCCTCAATCAGGCTCAGTCCGGCTTCCCCAAGCACAACAGCATCCTTGGCAAAGGATTCTGGATTACAGGACACGTAAACCACGGTCTGCACTCCTGCGTGCAGCCACGTCCGTAGTTGTGGGCCAGCGCCTAAACGCGGGGGATCCAGCAGGATGGCATCACAAGACTGGCTTTGTATGGACGCCTGTAACGGCGCGCCATACAGGTCGACGGGTTCAAAAACAGTTCTGCCCTGCAGGCCATTACGCCGGGCATTCAAACGCGCACGAACAACCGCCGATTTGCTGCCCTCAAGTCCGATTACTGATTTCCCAGTCCTGGCTAGTGCAAGCGAAAAATTTCCGAGTCCACAAAACAGATCGAGTACCTGCGTCGAATCAGCCAGTTCCAGAACTGCCTTGCGAACCAGGTGCCGATTCATCACCGGATTGACCTGCACGAAATCGAGCGGTTCGAAGACAAACTGAAGTCCGAAGTCAGGATTGGAATAACCGAGCGGTTCCCCTCGACCGGTCAGCCGGACAACGCTGTCTGGACCGGCTGGCTGCAGAAAGACTTCTATCCTTTGATCGGCAGCGAAGGCCCGAAACAGTTCGTGGTCGCGGTCAGCCAGAGCGTCGAGATTGCGCACAACCATCGCAAGCGTCGTGTCTCCCGCTGCAACTTCGATTTGCGGGATCCGCCCCGCAATCGACAACTCCCCCATGCGGTCACGCAACGGGCTGATCAGAGCCGCAAGCCGTGGCGTCAGAATCGTGCACGTGCGCATATCAACAACCCGGCCGCTGAACGCTTCCCGAAAGCCGAGATAGATCTGCTCGCTAACCCAGCGCACGCCTAATCGCGCCTTGTGTCGATAACCATGTTGTGGTCCTGCCACAGGTGGTTGCCAGCGCTCAACCGTCACGCCGGCGCGTTCCAGCGCCTTGCGCAGCTGACCCTCTTTCCAGTCCAGTTCATACCTCGCCGATGCATGTTGAAAAGTACAGCCACCACACCGATGTGCAACAGCGCAGACGGGCGACTGCCGAGCTGGAGATGGCTCGAGAATCGTCAACGCATCGCCGTGATCAACACGCCGCTGGCGCTTGCGCACCAGGCCTTGCACCTGTTCGCCGGGCAAAGCGTTCCGCAGTCTGATTTCGCGCGCATTGATCTGCCCACGACCATATCCATCGCTGGACAGGTCGTTGATCTGCATCTCGATTTCACGACGTACGACGGGCTTTCGGCTCATGGTCCGGCGGCTGCCAACAAGCTGCGACTGGCCAGCGGCTTGGCGCCGAGATGAGTGTCCAGCAATTCGCGAAACAGTAATCGAGCGCTGTGACGTACAGCGCCCGATCGATAGTCGTCAATACCAATGGCCAGTAGTTCCGCTCCGGAATAACCACCATTGGGTACGAGCACAAAACTCTCTCCCGCCTCCAGTTTGTAGCGCTGGTCCGGATCCAGTGGTTCACCCTCCAGATCGCAGCTGAAATCCACGCCAAAGCCCAACTCACTCAGCAGTTCATGCTCGAATCTTCTCAACAAGGGAGTCAACGGATGTCCATCGGCCATGGCGGAAAGCACCGCCTGGCTGAGGCGATACAGCGAGGGATGTGCGTCATGTTCCTGCAGCAACCTGACGAGAAGCTCAAGCACGTAAAACCCTGCCGCCAGGCGTTGGCCATGCAGCATGCGGCGCTGTTCCAGTTCGATGTCGGTGAGTGTCAGCAGACTGCCCGCGCCGAGCCATGACACACGAACCTCATTGAACGGCTGCAAGGCAGCGATCCGTGTAGAGCGGCGGCCGCGTACACCTTTGACAACACCGGCAACCAATCCGTGCTCAGGCGTGAAGAGACGAACAATCATGCTCGTTTCACGATAGGCGCGAACGTGTATGACCAGTGCAGGTTGTCCGAGAACACGCATGATCAGCTCGGCGTGTCGTCCATGCCAAAACGTCGCAACAGACGATTATCGTTGGTCCAGCCCTGTCGGACCTTTACCCACAGATGCAACATGACCTTGGCATTGAGCAATGCCTCGATGTCCATCCGCGAGTCCTGGCCAATGGACTTGAGCATGTACCCCTTCTCGCCAATGACGATGGATTTCTGACCGTCTTTTTCGACAAATATCTCGGCCCGAATAGTCACCAGATGCGGCTCGGTCTGAAATCCCTCAACCACCACAGCCACACGATGCGGCAGCTCATCACCAAGACGCCGCATCAGCTTTTCCCTGATGATTTCCGACACCAGATATCGCTCGCTGGCATCGGTCACCTGATCCTCCGGGAATTGATGTGGCTGCTTTGGCAGATAGTTGGCAACCCGCTCGCGCAGGAGATCAACCCCATCCTTCTGCAATGCAGAAAGCGGAATGATCTCCGCAAACAGATTTCGCTCTCCCAATCGCTGCATCGCCGGCAACAGCCGCGACTTGTCACTGAGCAGATCGACCTTGTTGAGTACAGCCAGGGTCGGGACTCCGGCCTGTGCCACGTGCTCAAGCACAATCTCATCTTCATCGGTCAATCGGTGATGTTCCAGCAGCACCAGCACCAGGTTGACGTCGCTCAGAATTGAAGTGGCATTCTTGACCATCAGACGGTTCAGCTGCCGACTGCCTGGGCGGTGAATGCCTGGTGTATCCACATAGATCGCCTGTACCAGGCCACGTGTATCCACACCAAGCAGGTTTCGACGGGTAGTCTGCGGCTTGCGCGAAGTGATGCTCAGTTTCATTCCCAGCAGATGGTTGAGCAACGTCGACTTGCCCACATTGGGTCGTCCAACCAGCGCAACGTAACCGCACCGCGTTTCAATAACTGGATCGTCTTCAGACATGTTGTGTGGTGCTCGACTGCATGAGTATCAACAGTCGCGCCGCGGCGTCCTGTTCTGCGGCACGTCGAGACGCACCTTGACCTGTGGTCGCAAGACCTTCTGTTGTTTCACAGCGAACCTCATAAACACGGACATGTTCCGCGCCTTCGGTACCAATCACTTCGTAACGTGGCAAGCCGAGGCCGCGGGCTTGCAGATTCTCCTGCAATTTGGTCTTCGCGTCCTTGAGCGTACGTGGATCGAGCCCTGACAGTTCATTCGCAAGCAGACGCATGACAACCCCACGCACGGGCTCTGCACCACCGTCGAGATACACTGCGCCGATCACCGCTTCCAGCCCATCGGCCAGCACGGAACTGCGGCGCTGCACCCCGGTGCCGGACACTGCAGCGCTGAAACGCAGCGCCTCACCCAGATCAATGCTGCTGGCGACTCGGGCCAGCGTATCGCGTTTCACCAGTTGTGAACGCATCAGGGTCAGCTGGGCCTCGGGTAGCCGGTCGTAAGTCGCATAGAGGTAAGTGGTGACCACAAAGGAGAGAACACTGTCGCCGAGGAACTCGAGCCTTTCATTGTGCTGATTGCCAACGCTGCGATGGGTAAGCGCGTGATCAAGCAGCGTAGGATCCACAAATTGGTATCCCAACACCTGCTGCAGACGTTCTCTGGCGTGCTCGCTCACGGACATGCAGGCAGCTCCGTCCATACAGTCGAATGCAGATTCATGGCCATCCCGTTCGAGGCCCGTGCAACTGTCTCAGAAAGTTCGCGACTCGTCGAAATCGAGCAACACGTAGACGTTGCCGAAGAGATGTTCCCGGATTTCATAGTCGATGGCCAACGAGACCGCTCCACGCTCTCGCGTGTACTTGATGACTTTTTCCGGTTCTTCGTCATAAAGAGAATTGATCTTGAATCGTTTCTTGAGGAGTGCCATGACTTGCGCTCGGCTCGTCGTTTTGACCTCCTCTACGGTGAGCGCGGCCAGCAAGGTCTGCATGGTACGGAAATTCATGTAGTGCGGGCCGATCTTGAGGCCGAAGCTGATGCCCATTGCGATGGCAACGAGCATCAGGACCATCCCCATCGTACCCATGCCTCTGAACCGCCTCATGCGGTGGCTCACCTGCAGCGAGGGTGTGATTGCGGTTACTTCAACCAGCGATTTCGCTCGAATGTAGGCCATGATAGTCCAGGCTCCTTGTGCAACCAGATTGCTACTGCCTTGCCGACGATCTTCTGCTCGGACGCAGGTCCCCAGCGGCGGCTGTCATCGCTGAAGTCCCGATTGTCACCCATCATGAAATAGTGCTGTTCGGGAATCGTCCATTCGCGGGGCGGTTCAGCATTGCCCAGTCGATGAGTCGAATGGGTGATCCCGGCGATGTGTTCAGTGTATTCCCTGGCCGTGTAGGTGCGGTTGCTGGCCGCGTGAAATCGCGTGACCTCGCCCACAAAATCGTACTCCAGACGTTGGCCATTGATGTACAACGACTTGTTGACGTAGCGGATCTTGTCGCCCGGAAGCCCTATCACCCGTTTGATGAAATAACGCGGATCATGCGGCGGTACGAACACCATGATGTCACCCCGCGCGGGCTCACCGATATCGACGATGCGCGTCCCCAATACGGGCAAACGCAATCCGTAGGCATACTTGTTGACGAGAATGAAGTCGCCGATTTCAAGCGTCGGCACCATGGATTCCGAAGGGATCTGATAGGGCTCGCCCAGAAAACTGCGCAGCACGAGGACAAACAGCAAAACCGGGAAAAAAGAACGTGCGTACTCAACCAGTATGGGCTCCCGGTCGACTACTTCATCGCCCTGCTCTACCTCGGCTGTCAGCCGTGTAAGCCGACGAGGTTTCAACGCCAGCGCATCAAACAACCAGATCGCCCCGCAGATGAGCACCGCCCACGTCAGAACAAAGGGAAGATCGATGTCCATGCTCTAACGTTCCACCTTCAAGGCCGCAAGAAACGCATCCTGGGGTATTTCAACCCGACCTACCTGTTTCATCCGCTTCTTTCCTTCCTTCTGTTTATCCAGAAGTTTGCGTTTGCGCGAAATGTCTCCGCCATAACACTTGGCAGTCACGTTCTTGCGCAGCGCCTTCACCGTTGTACGGGCAATGATCTGACCACCGATAGCGGCCTGAATCGCCACATCGAACATTTGTCTGGGAATCAGTTCCTTCATTTTTTCAGTGAGCGCGCGCCCGCGACTCTGGGCATCATCGCGATGAATGATCATCGCCAGTGCATCGACGCGCTCGCCATTGATGAGGATATCGAGCCGGACCAGCTTGGCAGGTTCAAATCGTGTGAACGAATAATCGAGCGACGCAAACCCACGGCTGACCGATTTCAGCCGGTCAAAGAAGTCCATGACGACTTCACTCATTGGAATTTCATAGTGCATGGACACTTGGCCCGCGCTGTACTGAAGGTTCTTCTGAACCCCACGTCGTTCGATGCACAACGTGATGACCGCTCCAACATGCTCCTGTGGAACCAGGATATTGGCCTGCGCAATCGGTTCCCTGATTTCAGCATATGAAGCCGGGAGCTTCGAAGGATTGTCCACCAGCATCACCGACAGGTCTGTTTTCACCACCTCGTAGACTACCGTTGGCGCGGTGGTGATGAGGTTTAGATCGTACTCGCGTTCAAGTCGCTCCTGGATGATCTCCATGTGCAACATGCCGAGAAAGCCGATACGAAAACCAAAACCCAGAGCCTCCGAACTTTCCGGTTCGTAGAACAGAGAGGCATCATTCAGACGCAGTTTTTCGAGGGCTTCACGAAACGATTCGAAGTCGTCGGATAACACGGGAAACAAGCCCGCATAAACCTGAGGTTTGGCTTTGGCGAATCCGGGCAGTGCAGGGGTATCGAGCTTGCCATGTGGAATCAGCGTATCCCCGACCGGGGCGCCGCGGATTTCCTTGATCCCCGCAACGATGTAGCCAACCTCGCCAGCAGACAATGATTTGGCAGCCCTTCGCTTGGGGTGAAATCGACCGACTTCGTCAACATCATGAGAGCGCCCGGTCGATTTGACAACAATACGGTCTCCCTTGGACAAGGTGCCCTGCATGACACGAACCAACGAGACGATGCCCAGATAGTTATCGAACCAGGAATCGATAATCAGCGCCTGCAACGGTGCAGTGACATCACCATCTGGAGGTGGAATGTCCTTGATCAATCGCTCCAGCAATTCACGGACACCTTCGCCGGTTTTTGCACTGACCTTGGAAATATCCGTCACATCAAGACCGATGATATCAACGATTTCCTGTGTGACTTTTTCGGGTTCCGCCTGCGGCAGATCGATCTTGTTCAGCACCGGTAGCACTTCGAGCCCCTGCTCTACCGCGGTATAACAGTTGGCGACTGACTGGGCCTCCACACCTTGGGCCGCATCCACCACCAGCAACGCGCCTTCGCACGCCGCAAGACTACGCGATACCTCATAGCTGAAATCCACATGGCCGGGTGTATCGATGAAGTTCAGCTGATAGGTTTTTCCATCCTCGGAAGGAAAATCCAGAGTGACACTCTGCGCCTTGATGGTAATGCCGCGTTCGCGCTCGAGATCCATCGAGTCGAGCACCTGCTCGCTCATTTCCCGGGCAGTAAGTCCGCCACACATCTGAATGAACCGATCTGCAAGGGTGGACTTGCCGTGGTCGATATGGGCGATGATCGAAAAATTGCGTATGTGCTCGAGTGCGGGCACTGAAAATCCGTGAGTTGAGATTGGGAGTTGGGATCGGACCATCTGATGAAGGTGGCTTCGATTCCGGCGCGCGAGTGTATCGGAAGCCTACCGGCAAGGCGATGCTCACGCGCTGACTCTCAGCAACCAAATGAGCTGACGTCCAGCCCGTGAAATATCGGACTGCTGGAACCGCGAAATGCCTGGCACAGCATCCCGCAATCCCTTCAACCACACCCCGATCGCTAGTCGGGGACCCGAAGTGCGAGGAATACCGAACTACCCTTCCTCGAAACCAGCACCGGGACCGATTTGCCTTTTGGCAAGCCAGCCACGGCAGCCTGGAAATCATCGATCGACGCAATGACTGCGTTGTTCAGGCGGAGAATGATGTCTCCTGGCTGGATTCCTGCGGCCTCGGCCACACCATCAACTGTCGTGACTTGCACGCCATGTTCGATTCCCAACTGTTCCCGGGTAGCTTCATCCACACTCTCAACCGCAAGGCCGATGGCGTTCGTTTCTGTGGCACCGCTTGCAGCGGCTACCTCGCCGCTCTCGTTGGTAAGCTCGCCGACCTTCAGGTTCAGCACTTTGCGCTCACCTGCTCGTACGATATCAAGCTTGGCCATGGAACCGGCTGCGACCCGACCCACGTAGTGCGGCAGTTCCGCCGATCGTTCGATGGAATGCCCATTGAACGCGGTGATGATGTCGCCTTCGAGCACACCACCTTTGCCGGCCGGTCCGTCTTCCAGAACTTTGGCGACTAGTGCGCCGTGCGGTCGATCGAGGCCAAAAGACTCGGCCAGATCACGATTCACTTCCTGGATGACAACACCAAGCCAGCCTCGACTGACCTTGCCGTTATCGCGTAGTTGTTGAACCACTTCCATGACGACGTCGATGGGAATCGCAAATGAGACGCCCATGAATCCACCAGAGTTCGAGTAGATCTGGGAGTTGATGCCGACCACTTCGCCAGCCAGATTGAAGAGGGGACCACCACTGTTGCCAGGGTTGATCGCTACATCGGTCTGGATAAACGGCACGTAATTTTCGTTGTTTGCAGTCGGCAGACTGCGTCCCTTGGCACTGACGATTCCAGCCGTGACCGAATAATCGAACCCGAACGGGGAACCGATGGCGAGCACCCATTCACCCACCTTCAGCGTTTCGGACTTGCCAAGCCGAACCACCGGCAGATCCTTGCCATCAACTTTAAGCAGCGCCAGGTCAGAGCGTTGATCGCTGCCGACGATGGTTGCGTCGAGTTCGCGTCGGTCGCTCAGTCGGACTTTGACCGAGTCTGCCTGTTCAACGACGTGATAGTTGGTCAGTACGTAGCCATCTTTCGAAATGATGAACCCGGAGCCGAGCGAGCGAGCTTCCCGGTCCGGACGCGGAAACTGATCGGGCGGGAAGAAGCGGCGGAAAAACTCCTCCATCTCTCGTTCTCGACCGGCACCCTGGTTTTCGACCTGCTTGCGCTCACTGGAAATGTTGACGACGGCCGGTGAGTTTTCTTCCACCATTTTTGTGAAGTCCGGCAGACCTTCCACCGCCATCAGCGGCGCAGCACCGAACAACGCCACAAGAACACCTACCACCCTCAATTTTCTGAACATTGTCTTAAGTTTTCCTGATTCACTCATCATGATTGAAAGGCTGAAAGGAAATTTCAGGTGCCTTGCCCGATATGCGGACTACCGCTGACAAGCTCGCCAGCAGCATCCCGCCAACAACGCCTGCGAGCACCAGAATGGATGCCATGCTATCAGGGAATTGCGCGACGGTACTCACACCAACCGCCACCAGAAGGCCAGCAACTGGCGGGCCGTAGACGCGCAACGACGTTCTCGACAGCTCACGCCGACTCCAGGTGAGAACCACTGGTTGACCCACGCACTCAACGAGCGAAGTCGGTGACACAACAAGCTCTCGAACACGATAACGCTGACAGGATGCATTGCATGTCGCGCACTGTGCTTGATTCAACCTGAACACCAGCTGACCACTACCGTCAGTGGTCAGCTCGCCGACCCGGACAAGAGACTCTATGGTCACTTGGCCAGGGAAATGCTGCCAAGCAGCCGACGTGCAGCGGGTGGCGGCAGTTCACCGACCACCGTGGCCAAGTGGCGCGCCGCGCCATGCCCTTCATCACCAAGCAGTCGCTCAACCACCCAGTTGTTGCCAGCATGGGACTCAGCCGGATTCGGGATCGTTGCCGGCACTGCCTCGATCACCAGCGAAAACGTCTGGTTGCCGTTTCCGTATCGCTGTATCAAGCCCTCAGCAGATGCGGAGGCCAATGACTCGGATTCCAGAATCTCGAACCCGGAAGGAATCCACGCGACGTTCCATGCAGACCGCTGGTTCGCGATGGTGGCTTCGCCCTGCGGACGAGCCACGTGCTCAGCGGCAGAAACGTGAACCTTGAGCCAACGTTCATGTCGTTGCCGTCGCACTTGATCCAGCGTCGACAACTCGGGAATCTCATTGGCTGAAATCAGTGGATCCACATCGGGCGAACTGGTTACTGGCGTCGTCAGCGAAGGCAGTGTCTGTTGGGCGACATCGCCGACCCCCGAGGTCCCGACACTACCAGGCAGCATTTTGCCGACCCCAAAATAAACCGCCAGGACAGCACCAAACGCAGCCACAAATGCCGCCGCACGTGGTTTCCAGAAGGAACGCGTGACGGGCGCAATCGTCGCGGCGACGTGCTCTTGGTCATCGTCAACCGCGCTCTCTACATCGAGGTCCATCGTCGCACGAACCCGTTTTTGAAGTTGCACGCGCTGCGCGACCGTTCGAGCATCTGCATCACCTCGCATGATCGACTGAATGAGTTGATATCGCTCAAAGGTCTCGCGCAGCGACTCATCTCGACCGGCCTCATCGAGAACACGCCGCAGCTCGAACTCATCCGCTTCATTATCCAGCGCCGCTGAGAGCGCTTCTTTCAACTGTTCCGACATGGAGGTGCTTCCGAATTGGCTGAATCAACCCAAGTCAATTCACGGTCTTATTGGCGCGATACGGGCTCGCGCAGGTCTAACGCGGCTAACGGTCGTGTGCCCTGTTGTCTCTTTGAGCCCGCGATGGCCGACAAGTTCCCAATCAGCCGGAAAGTGCTGCAACTGTGTGATGCCGCTCACAAAAACCCCGGCCCAATCAATGATCCGTCGCTTCACCCCCGGGTTCCCCGTCGCCCGAGGAACGGACGAATCCGCTCGTCGATGAACTCACGGGCACGAAAAATTCTCGAGCGTACCGTTCCCACGGGACACTCCATCACGCTCGCGATCTCTTCATAGGACAACCCATCGAACTCACAGAGGCTCACTGCTGAACGCAGATCCTCCGGGAGATCATGGACAGCCGCAAAGATGGCCTTTTGCAGTTCATCCCGAGCCAGCAAAGATTCCGGATCATCCAGATCCTGCAACTGGTCAGGCGTGGCTCCGGCACCTTCGTCACCGACATCAAAATCCAGATTCGGTGGCCGGCGGTCACGGGCGACCAGATGATTCTTCGCGCAATTCACGGCAATGCGATACAACCAGGTGTAGAACTGGCTGTCGCCGCGGAATTGCGGCAGCGCTCGCCAGGCCTTGATGAAAGCTTCTTGCGCCACATCGAGCGCCTCGTCCGGGTCACGCACATAACGACCCACCAGAGCGTGGATCTTGTGCTGATAACGAGTGAACAGCAGATCAAAGGCGACGCGGTCCCCTTTTTTTACCCGACGCACCAGTTCCTTGTCCGTTTCCTGCGCCACGCTTGTTTTGCCTTTCGGTTCGCTGTCCGGTCGAGAGTGGCCTGCGCGAACACCGGATTGATCATTCCTGCTCAGACCGCCAGGCAGTTAGCTGCCAGAACTACCGGCCTCATTCAACCGGCCAATCTCATGACAGAACATCCCACGCACTCGACGATATTCTGCCGTCCGGAGGATCGATATACTAGCCATCCATTGGACCGAACCCGGCAAACTTCATGAACCAGCGTTTCTCCACCGATATCCTCATCATCGGCGGCGGCGCGGCCGGTCTGTCTGCGGCATTGCATCTGGCGCCACATGCCAGGGTTACTGTGCTGTGCAAAGGCGACATCGAGTCGGGCTCATCCCACTGGGCACAGGGTGGTGTCGCGGCAGTCATCTCGGACGAAGACAGCGCCGAATCGCACATCGAAGACACTTTGCGTGCAGGCGCGGGATTGTGTGACCGCAACGCAGTCGAGTTTACCGTTCGCAATGCCAGAGCTGCCATCCAGTCGTTGATTGAATGGGGCGTGCAGTTCGATACCGAGGACAACGGCTGGCACTTGACCCGGGAAGGTGGGCATTCGTTTCGCCGCATCCTGCATGTCGCTGACGCCACCGGCAAAGCCATCACCAGGACACTCACACAACGGGTGCTGGACCACGAGAACATCCAGTTCTTCAACGACCGCATCGCCATCGACATCATCAACCAGTCCCGGCTGGGTCGATATGCCAGCCGATGTGCCGGTGCCTATGTACTGAATCGAACCACGGGTCATGTGGAAGTCTTCCAGGCGCGTTTTGTGATTCTGGCCACCGGTGGCGCGAGCAAGGTCTACCTCTACACGAGTAACCCGGACAGCTCGACCGGCGATGGTATCGCCATGGCCTGGCGAGCCGGGTGTCGTGTGGCCAACATGGAGTTCAACCAGTTTCACCCGACCTGTCTGTTCCATCCGCACGCAAAATCATTCCTGATCTCCGAGGCGGTGCGCGGATAGGGTGGTGTACTTCGACTCAAGGACGGTCGCCGTTTCATGGATCGCTTTCACGAGCTTGGCGAACTTGCCCCCAGGGACATCGTCGCCCGGGCCATTGACCACGAAATGAAACGCACCGGCGCCGACTGTGTCTACCTGGATATCAGTCACCGAACCCCCGAATTCATCCGCAGTCACTTTCCGACCATCGCCTCGCGCTGCCTCGAATTTGGCATCGACATCACCCGCGACCCCATCCCGGTGGTACCGGCTGCGCACTACACATGCGGCGGAGTTGTCGTCGACGAAAGCGGGGCGACGGACGTCCCGGCACTGTTTGCAATCGGCGAAGTCAGCTGTACGGGCCTGCATGGTGCCAACCGTCTCGCCAGTAACTCGCTGCTGGAGTGCCTGGTTTATGCCCGTTCCTGTGCCGACCGAATCATCGCGCGGCTCAATGAGCCGGAAGAGAGGATCCGCATACCCCACTGGGATGAAAGTCAGGTTGTGGACTCAGACGAAGATGTGGTGATCGCCCACAACTGGGAGGAACTCAGACGATTCATGTGGGACTACGTCGGCATCGTCCGCACCAGCAAGCGCCTCGAACGAGCCCAGCGCCGACTTGATCTGCTGAAACAGGAAATCAACGAGTACTATCGACACTACCGGGTTTCCAACGACCTGATCGAGCTGCGTAATCTGGTCACCGTCGCAGAACTCATCGTTCGCTGCGCGGCCGGTCGCCGCGAAAGTCGCGGGCTGCATTACAATCTCGACTATCCGGACCTTCTCCCCGGTAGCCAGGACACCATCCTGTTTCCCGGATCGATGGAGCATCTGAACGTCTTGCGGCCAGCAGGATGACGCAGTCGCCAACATTCGCGCCTCAAGTGTCCTGGTGTTTGAAACGGATTGTTTCCCGCCTTGTTATAACAATCCCTCTACCTGCTGCTTGAGAACGCGCCGCAGGCGTGAATACTCCGCCGCGGGCAGCTCATCCCTGCACACCAGTACCAATCGGCCATTCCACTCACGAACCACAACTGTGGCCGTGTACAACCAGATTTCGCGAACCTCGGCGAGCGGAATGTTGATCACCTGACGCGTCCAGCGTGGCCAGGTCGCACTCCCCCAAAGCATCAGGAGCCCTGCCCCGGCATCACCGAACCAGACCGTTGCGCCTGCCACCAGCAACATGGTCAGAAACAGATGCCCGCATCGACGATAGCGGCCGTTAACAACCTCGCAAGTCAACACAGAACCGCATCACTTCGACGCAGGCATCGCGCCAAAGTCGATAATGCGTTGCACCAGGGCCACCATAGCCGGATCTTCCGGTACTTCCCGGCCCTGCATCCAGTCGAAGATTTCCCAGTCTTCACGTTCAAGCAGTTCGACATACAGCGCCTTTTCGTCATCGCTCAAAGATGGAAAGCACTGACTGACGAATGGCAACAGACGGAACTCAAGCTCGAGCATGCCTCGACGGCTCCGCCAGTAAACTCGATGATGGTGTTCATCTGTTCGATCCGAATGGTTAGGCATCGATTCACCTTAACGCTAAACTGCGGCGTGCATCATAGACAAAGTCCCGGGGCACGGTGAGCCATGACTGATCTTCAATTCGCCACAGATCTCACTGTCCTTCGCTTCGAAGGCGCGGATGCGGCTCGATTCCTGCAAGGCTATCTGACCTGTAACACCGAGCTGCTTGAGCCTGAAGCCTGGTTACCCACCGCACTGTGCAATCTTCAGGGGCGGGTTATCAGCAGTGGCTGGGCACGGGGTGGTGTCAGCGCCATCGACCTCCTGGTACACACAAGTCTCGCTACCACCACGCTTGGATTTCTCGCCCCATATCAGCGCTTCTCGCGGACCAAAGCAAAAGCTCCCGATGGTGTCACCGTAACAGCCATGTCCTCGGCGACGCCTCCGGATCAAATCCACTTCCAGATCAACGACGCTGTCCGTTCGACACTGACTGGCAACGATCAATTCCTGGCCATTCTCAACGTTCTGAGACATGTGTTGATTACCTCGCAAACCAGCGCCGAATTTCTCCCCCAGGCCTTGGGTCTGGTCGACGTTGGTGCAGTGGCTTTCGACAAGGGGTGTTATCTCGGCCAGGAGGTCGTGGCGCGCGCCGAGCATCGTGGCAACGTCAAGAAGAACCTCGTGCTGGCCTATGCAGACAAACCGCTCCACGCACAACTGATGGACGACCTGCTGGATGGCAGTAACACCCGAGCAGGCAAAGTGGTACAACTCGCTTCCCATTCCGCGCTGATCGTGGCCAATCGGGAACTCGACCTGTCGGCTGCTTATCGGCTTGGCGAGAACTCCGTCACATTGGCGCGTGACTGAACAGCCGGCTGAATTGAACGGTTGAATGGAAAGGTTTAATAGAAAGGTCAGCCGGCCAATTCTGCAGGGCTGTCTATACTCCACAAAGAATTCCTGGAGTCCGGCATGTCGAATCTTGCGCAAACCATCGAACTGGAACTGGCCGCCGCAGCGGAGAAAGATCAACTCGATCTGCCAACGTTGCCAGAAGTCGCGCTGCGCATCCGTGATACGGCGTCGAATCGGAATGTATCCGGGGCAGCGCTTGCGGGTGTGATCTCGGAAGACCCGGCGTTATCCGCTCAGTTGTTACGGATGGCCAATTCTTCGTTGTTCAGGGCATCCCGACCCATTGAAGACCTGCAGACTGCGATCACTCGCATGGGGGTGGAGTACACCGCGAACCTGGCAACCGGCTTAGCCATGCAGGGCATGTTCCAATCAACTTCAGAAATGATCGACCGAAAACTGCGTGAGACATGGACGCAGGCGACGGATGTGGCCGCGATCTGCGGTGTGCTGGCTCGCAGCTTCACCGATCTGCCTGCTGATCAGGCGACCCTGGCTGGTCTTACTCATAGCATAGGCGTACTGCCGATTCTGGCGTGGGCGGAAGAACACGACGACTTGATCGAGGACGAACAGATTCTCGATCGCGTGGTCGAAAGTGCTCGTGGTTCGATTGGCACAATGATCCTGACACGCTGGAATTTTCCCGCCGAAATGGCGTGCATTCCCTCGCTGTTGCGACGTTATGACCGAAAGGTTGCCGATACCGACTTCGTCGACATCGTTCAGATCGCCGAACTCCAATCAGTCATCGGCAGCGAGCACCCACTCAACGATATGGACTGGTCCACCGTCACGGCCTTCACCCGAATCGGTCTGGATGCAGACAACGCGCGCGAAACACTGGATTCATTCCGCGACGCGTTCCAGATGGCGCGTGACATCTATCGCTGAGATCTGAGTTCCGGCGAGAACAACCACTGAATGCTCGAAAAGTCGAGTTTGCCGGCCTCATTGAGCTGCGCGTGCGTCTGAAAGAGATTGCGCGCCAGCGATCCCATGGGAATGCTTGCGCCCGATGCCAACGCTGTCTCCAATGCCAGGCCCAGATCCTTGGTCATCAGGTCGGTCAAAAAGCCACCGCTGTATCCGCGACTCGATGCCACCCCGTCCTGCACACCTGGATAGGGGTTGTAGACGTTCAGGCACCAGTTACCACCAGACGACTTCTGCATGATTTCCGAGAGCTTTTTCGGATCGAGGCCGTTGCGAACGCCGAGTGAGAGCGCCTCTGCAGTGCCGGCCATGAGTACCGCCAGTAACATGTTGTTGCACACTTTGGCAATCTGGCCGCTGCCCTGATCGCCAGCGTGATAGATGTTCGCGCCCATGGCATCGAATAGCGGACGGCCACGCGAAAGCCCAGCATCGCTGCCACCGACAATAAACGTCAGTGTTCCGTTCTGGGCACCCGCCGTGCCACCAGAAACCGGGGCATCCAGCATCGTGATGCCTCGATCACCCAAGGCGGTCGCGACTCGCCGAGAGGTCGCTGGATCAATCGTGCTGCAATCTATCACCAGGGTGTTCTTGTCCAGAACGTCGGCGACTCCGTCCTTGCCCAGATAGAGACCTTCAACGTGTCGACCGGCTGGCAACATGCTGATGAACACATCCACGCCGCGGGCTGCATCCTGAGCAGACGAGGCGCCGCTCGCGCCTGAAACGCCACTGATCAACGCAGGCATCAGGTCAAAAACCTTGACCTGAAAGCCGGCTTTCGAAAGATTCCCGGCCATTGGTCCACCCATGTTCCCCAATCCAACAAACCCTACTGTCGTCATAGTCTTCCCCTTGTCTGTCTGATGTCTGTCAATTCAGCCGAGATCCGCCAATGGATTGCTCAGCCAGGGTGCTTCGAAGTGGCTCGCGACGTAGCTCGCAGGCATTTCGCGCACGGATGCGTGCCGCCACTTGGGTGAATTATCCTTGTCGATCAGAAGCGCCCGTACACCTTCTGCAAAATCCGGATTGGTTGCGCAGTGCGTGGCGATGATCATCTCCATGCGAAAAGCAGACGCAAGGTCCAGTGTCCTGCAACGACGGATCTGCTCGTGGACGACGCCAATGGATGCAGGGCAACCCGATCGAAGTGCTCCGAGACAGCGATCGATCCAGGTTGAACGGCCGGCCAACGCCAGCAACTGATCAACCGTGTCGATTAGAGAATCGCTTACCGTCAGGGAATGCGGAATCGATGCGAGTTCACTGTTGGGCCGTGTCTTGCTCGCGAACGAGTCGATGAACTGCGCGAGCATCGTGTCATCCTTCGATCGATCGCCGGTGAGCGCCAACGTCTTCAATCCGTCGCGCAGGGCGGCCAATGCGGTACTGTCAACCACGGCCGTACCGACACCACAGGCCATCGCGTCAGCCGCATTACAATGGCTCCCCGTCATGCCGGTGAACACCGCCAGATGCTCTGGCATGTTCCTGAGCAACCAGGTTGTGCCCGCATCCGGGAACAAACCAATCGTGATTTCCGGAATCGCCACTCTCGATTTTTCCGTGAGTACCCGATGCGACGCGGCACTGAGAATACCTAACCCACCACCCATCACGACACCATGGCCAATCACCACCACTGGTTTGGGAAAGGTGTGCAGCGTGTAATCAAGGCGATACTCACGCTCAAAGAAATCAAAGGGATATCGATCAACCACACTACCGGCGTCGTGATTCCTGCGCATGGAATGATAGAGCGCCTGGATATCACCACCGGCGCAGAAGGCTCGATCACCGGCGCCGGTAATCAGCACGGCAACGATATCGGCGCGCCCGGCCCAGCTGTTCACTACAGGTTGCAGCAGGTCAATCATTTCCAGGCTGAGTGAATTCAGCGTGGCCGGGACATTCAATTCGGCATGTCCCAGCCGTCGGCCATTTGGCAGTGCATATTCTTGGAAGATGACGCTGGTGGTTCCCATGACTCTATCCATTGATCCAGTTCGGGCTGCGTTTTTCGAGGAAAGCGTTGACGCCTTCCCGTTGATCTATCGTGTCGAACAAGCCCACAAAAGCGTCGCGCTCATGGGTATAAGAGGATTGGATGTCGCCTTGACGCGCGCGCTGAATGAGATTTTTACACGCAGAAACTGCTGGCGGCGCCTGCTTGCTGACGGCTTCGGCCAGCGAAAGTGCACGGCCGAGCGCCTGCCCCTTGTCGACAACTTCCTCGATCAAACCGATTCGTTCTGCCGTGGGCGCGTCGACACGTTCACCACACAGGATCATGCGTTTGGCCCAACCCTCACCAACCATCCAGGACAGGTTCTGCGTCCCGCCACCACACGGCAACAGACCCACGGTTGCTTCCGGCAACGCCATCTGTGACTGCAATTCAGCGATGCGGATATCACAGGCCAGTGCGCACTCAAGGCCACCACCCATGGCATAGCCGTTGATCGCTGCGATGGATACACCCCTGAACCCGGCGAGTGCTTCGAACGCGGCGCCAAAGTGCTCTGCCATGCTGCGCGCAACGCCTTTATCGCCGTCCGCAAACAACTTGAGGTCTGCACCGGCGGAGAAGAACTTTTCCCCTTGCCCGGTAATCACAATGGCGTACACCTCCTTGTCAGCATTGGCTTGTCGTATGAGGTCCTTCATGGCGCCGAGACTCTCAGGATCCCAGGTATTGGCCGGGGGATTATTGATGGTGACCAGCAGCGTGTGGCCACGCATTTCCACACGCAATTTGTCACTGGTTTGTTGAATCATCATCGGGCTCCTAGTCTTGAGTCATTCGTTGAGCACAGGCTCAGCGTCAATATTGAGTGATCAGGTTAATCCAAACCAGTCGATTGCCGGTTTGTTGTGCGCCTGCAGCCAGGCATTGGCACGGGAAAAGTGACGGCAGCCAAAAAATCCACGATAAGCGGACAGCGGCGAAGGATGGGGGGCTTCCAGTACACAGTGACGCCGACGATCAACCATAGCCCCCTTCTTCTGCGCGTAACTACCCCACAGCATGAACACCAGTCCATCACGGTCATTGGCCAGTGCAGAGACGACGCGATCCGTAAACTGCTCCCAGCCTTGACCTTGATGGGACGCGGCGCGGCCGTGTTCCACCGTCAGCACGGCATTGAGCAGCAATACCCCTTGTCGCGCCCAAGCCTCCAGACAGCCGCGATTTTTCGGCATCAATCGCTCGGCACCACCGAGATCGGCGTCGATCTCCTGGAAAATGTTCAGCAACGACGGCGGCAGCGGGACACCATCAGGAACGGAAAAACATAACCCGTGCGCCTGTCCCGCACCGTGATAAGGATCCTGGCCGATGATGACCACTCTCACCTGATCAAATCGGCACAGATTGAGGGCTGCAAAAATCTCTTTCCCTTTTGGGTAGACCGATTTGTGCGCCTGCTTCTGTGCCAGCAAGAACGCACGCAGGTTCTGCATGTACGGTGCTTCGAATTCATCACCCAGCACTGCCAGCCAGGAGGGATCAAGCTGCACGTTTCCTGCGACCATGGCGTCAGATCGGACGCATCAGAGGAAACAGGATGACGTCACGGATGCTTGCCGAACCGGTGAGCAGCATGGCCAGACGATCAATGCCGATGCCTTCACCCGCCGTCGGTGGCAATCCGAACTCAAGTGCATCGATATAATCCTGATCGAAGTGCATCGCCTCCAGATCACCAGCGTCCTTGGCCGCCGCCTGCTGCGCAAACCGGGCCGTCTGATCAATCGGATCGTTCAGTTCCGAAAATCCATTGGCGTATTCACGTCCGAGGATGAACAGTTCGAATCGGTCGGTGACCGCCGGGTTGACATCATTGCGGCGCGCCAACGGTGAGATCTCGGCGGGATACTCGGTGATGAAGGTCGGCTGCATGAGCTTGTCTTCGACGCGCGCCTCGAACAGTTCAGACTGCAAGCGGCCAAGTCCCCAGCCTCGGCCCGTTTCGATGCCCATTCGACTCATCGTTGCGGCCAGCAAGCCCGAATCCTGCGTTACCTCTGCGGAAACATTGGCGTGTTCCACCAGCGACTGCGCCATGGTCAGGCGAATGAACGGTTGACCGAAGTCGAGCGCCTTGCCCTGGAACTCGATGGTCGTCGTCCCGCACAATTCAGTGACAAGCCAGCGCAACAGTTCCTCGGTCAGCGCTATCAGATCGTTGTAATCCGCATAGGCCTGATAAAACTCGAGCATCGTGAACTCAGGATTGTGTCGGGTCGACAATCCCTCATTGCGAAAATTCCGGTTCATCTCGAACACACGCTCGAATCCGCCTACCACCAATCGCTTCAGATACAACTCTGGCGCAATACGCATGTACAGCGGCATATCGAGTGCGTTGTGATGTGTCGAAAATGGGCGCGCAGTCGCTCCGCCCGGAATTGGATGCATCATCGGCGTCTCGACTTCCATGAAACTGCGGGACGTGAAGAACTCCCGCAACATGCGCACCAGTTCAGAACGCACTGCAAACACACGCCGCGTTTCTTCATTCATGATGAGATCGAGATAGCGTCGTCGATAGCGGGTTTCGGTGTCAGTCAGGCCGTGGAACTTTTCCGGCAGTGGTCGAAGTGTCTTGTTCAGCAATCTGATATCGGTCGCCTCAACGGTCACCTCGCCCTTGTTGGTTCGCATGAGCGTGCCACTCACACCAACGATGTCTCCAATATCCCACCACTCACGAAAGGCCTCATACGCGTCACCGAGACCATCTTGCGTGATGTAACACTGTATGCGGCCGCTGACATCTTCGAGGGTGATGAAACTGGCCTTGCCCATGACCCGGCGCAGCATCAGACGACCGCAGACCCGTGTCGTCATTCCCAGTTCCGCCAACGCTGCCTTGTCTTTTCCTTCAGCGAGTTGATGCAGCGATGCAGCGGTTGCTTCGCGGCGGAAGTCATTCGGATAGACCTTGGCTGCAGCCAGCCAGGCATCGCGCTTGGTGCGGCGCACTTCCTGAACGTCGTGATGTTCCTGCTGATTGTCGTCGCTCACGTTTAACCCTGCGTTGTTTACCTGGATTGCTGACCGAGGCTTACAATCCTGCTTTGAGACTGGCTTCGATCAGATCATCGATGTCACCGTCCAGCACATTGCCAGGATCACTGCGCTCGATGTTGGTGCGCAGATCCTTAACTCGTGATTGATCGAGAACGTAGGATCGGATCTGACTGCCCCAGCCGATGTCGGCCTTGGAATCTTCCAGCGCCTGCTGTCCCGCTTTTTGTTCCTGCAACGCCAACTCATAGAGTTTGGCCCGCAACTGCTTGATGGCCTTGTCGCGGTTCTGGTGTTGCGATCGCTCCGTCTGGCACTGTACCACGGTATTTGTAGGCAGATGGGTCAGCCGAATTGCCGAGTCGGTCTTGTTGACATGCTGTCCTCCGGCACCACTGGCACGGTACGTGTCGACTCGCACGTCACCCATGTTCAGGTCGATCTTGATGTCATCATCAATCTCCGGTGACACAAACACCGAAGCAAAAGAGGTGTGTCGACGGTTGCCTGAATCGAACGGTGATTTTCGAACAAGCCGGTGCACACCGGTTTCGGTACGCAGCCAACCGTAGGCGTATTCACCAGTAAGATGCACGCTGGCGCCTTTGATGCCTGCCACATCGCCGGGCGAAACTTCCGTGACTTCGGCGCCGAACCCGCGCTTTTCTGCCCACTTGAGATACATGCGCAACAGCATTTCCGCCCAGTCCTGGGCTTCGGTTCCACCGCTGCCTGCCTGAATTTCAAGATATGCCGAATGATCATCCATCTCGCCAGAAAACATGCGGCGAAACTCAAGATCCGCCAGCGACGATTCAACTGCATTCAGCTCGGCATCAACTTCATCGATGGACGCTGCATCACCCTCCTCCGCAGCAAGCTCTGAAAGTTCTGACAGATCAGTGAGTGTCTGATGCAGTGTCTTCAGAACATTGACGATTCGTTCGAGACTGGACCGTTCACGACCCAGCGCCTGAGCACGCTCCTGGTCGTTCCAGACTTCCGGATCAGCAAGTTCGCGTTCTACTTCCTCGAAACGTTCTTCTTTGCCGGCGTAGTCAAAGATACCCCCGAAGCGTGACATCGCGCTGAGACAAGTCCTTGAGGCGTTCACGAACGGAAGTAATTTCGGTCATAGGGATATCAGGTGCAGGAAAGGCGCGAGAGTTTATGTGAGTGCGCGCAGATGCTCCACTACGAGCTGAATGGTCGGGGCATCACCAAAGTCATTTCGCACCAGTCGAAAGGTCGCATGGACTGACGTGGACACACCCGTGGTGAGCGGTTCCTGACTGAATGCAATGGCATCAATCAGGCGTCGTCGACCGTTTTGGGTTCCCATCAAGGCCAGCGTCATCTTCAGATGCGTGGCGCCGACCACGCGCTGACTGACCAGTTCGAACTCGCCTTCAAAGAGCGGTTCGGGAAATCCCTGGCCCCACGGGCCTCCCTGGGCTATCGCCAGCGCCGTTTCCATTGAAAACTCATCATTCGAGAGATGACCATCGGTATAAACGATCGCGTCCCGAGCCTCGTCCGGCAATCGCTCACGCACCTTGCGATCGAAGATCGTCGCGAACCGCTTGAAGTGAATACGTTTGAGGGACAGCCCGGCGGCCATCGCGTGTCCACCAAATCGTGGTAACAGTCCCGGATACGCCGTGGCAATTTCATCCAGCAGGTCGCGAACGTGCAGCCCGGGAACCGATCGTGCGGATCCCTTCAGTTCATCCGGTGCGGTGGCACCTGATTCGGCAAAGGCGATTACCGGCCGATGCAGTCGTTCCTTGAGGCGACCGGCAACGATGCCAACGACACCTTGATGCCACGAAGGGTCATACAGGCAGATGCCGTCACGTTGATCACCACTGAATTGCTGATTCGCAAGAATCAACTCCGCATCGGCCACCATCACCTGTTCGAGTTCCCGACGTGCGCGATTGAGCTGATCCAGGGCAATGGCAAGATTGCGCGCCTGCGCCAGATCGTCTGACAGCAGACACCGAATGCCGATGGTCATGTCGTCCAGACGTCCAGCCGCATTCAGACGCGGGCCTACCGCAAAACCAAGGTCAGACGCCGACAGGTGTGCCGGATCACGCTTGGCAACCTGCAGCAACGCGCTGATACCCGGACGCGTTCGCCCGGCGCGCATCCGCGCCAAGCCCTGATGCACCAGAATCCGGTTGTTGTGATCGAGCGGAACCACATCAGCAACGGTACCCAGCGCAACCAGATCAAGATAGTCAGCCATATTGGGGACCGGGATTGCTTGCGCCTGAAACCAGCCGGTCTCGACCAGTGCACTGCGCAATCGCGACAGCACATAGAAAATGACGCCGACACCTGCGAGTGAGCGACTGGCAAACGTTGCATGAGGTAACACGGGGTTGACGATGGCCAGGGCTGCTGGCAGCTGGGCGCCTGGCAGGTGGTGATCCGTGATGATGACGTCAATCCCGTATTCACGGGCTCGCTCTACCCCGGCGACGCTGGAAACACCATTATCAACGGTGACGATGAGCTCCGGCTTGGTGGTGGCTGCCAGATCAACAATTTCCGGCGACAGTCCGTAGCCGTACGCAAATCGATTGGGGACGACGAAGTCCACTTGTTGGGCACCAAATGCCTTGAGCGCAGACACACCGAGCGCAACTGAAGTTGCACCATCCGCGTCAAAATCACCAACAAAAAGAATCCGTTCCTGATCGTTGATCGCACGCTGCAGTCGTTCCACTGCCAGTTGCAGATCGGGCAAACCATCCGGTGGTAACAACCGTTTCAGATCAAGATCGAGCTGACGTCTGGATTCAATCTGTCGGGCGCCGTACACACGGGCCAGCACCGGTGGCAGCCCAGCCAGTTCACCTTTGACAAGCCGACGAACAAATCGTGGCGCCTGGGAACCGGTGGGCTCGTCTGTCATCACGTGTCGAAATGCTCGACCCGGATACGCCGGATGTCTCCCACCACAGCTGACAATGCCTGCAGCGCCGCGACGGCCCGGTTCATCGTATCCTCAGGCACCGGTTGCGTAACAACAACGATCGGCACCTTGCGGTCCGCTATCGCTCGTTCACGCTGAATTGCGCCTTCTATCGAAATGCCGTGTTCACTCAGGATGGTCGCGATCCGCGCAAAAACACCGGGCTGATCAACAACGGGTATGCGTAAGTAGGCAGCAGTGCTCACATGGTCCATGGGCACACGGGCAATCGTCGTGGTGGCTTTGGAGAAGCGACTTGGAGACTCGCCACGCGCAATGGCAATAAGGTCTGCCAGCACGGCACTGGCGGTGGCTCGGCCACCTGCTCCGGGGCCGCAGAACAGCAGACTGTTGACCGCGTTACCACGAACTTCTACAGCGTTCATGACACCCGCAACACTGGCAAGCATGACGTCCTGGGGGACCAGAGTCGGATGTACCCGAGCTTCAATACCGCCTGCCGAACGACGAGCGATACCCAACAGCTTGATCCGATAACCGAGCTCTCGTGCATACGTGATGTCATCGACAGTGACATCGGTGATGCCTTCGGTGAAGACCGCCTCCCTATCAAATGGCACGCCGAAGGCCAGCGCTGCAAGGATGGTCAGTTTGTGGGCCGCATCGATTCCGCCCACATCAAAAAGCGGGTCAGCTTCGGCGTATCCCAGCGCTTGCGCCTTGGCCAGTGCAGACTCGAACGATTCACCAAGGTCACTCATGGCACTGAGGATGTAGTTGCAGGTGCCGTTGATGATGCCTGCCACACAATGCAGATCACTCGATGCCGTGGCTCGAGTCAGCGCAGAGATGATGGGAATACCGCCGGCGACGGAGGCCTCGATTCCCAACGGGACGCGAGATTGTTCTGCAAGGTCAAAGAGGCGATTTCCATGACCTGCAAGAATCGCCTTGTTAGCCGTGACGGTCGCGCGTCCTGCTGCAAGTGATTGCGAAACCAGCTCCAGCGCAAGCCCCTCTCCACCCATCAACTCGACAACGACATCCACATCATTGCGCACGGCGAGAGAAAGCACGTCGGTGGTGAACTGCGCACCTAGCAGATCGACATCGCGACGGCTCCGACTGGCGATGACAGCAACTTCGATTGGACGACCGGCCCTGTCAGCCATCAGCGCGCCGTTTTCGCGGAGCAGTTCGAGAACGCCCTGGGCAACATTGCCAAGCCCGGCAATGCCAATGCGCAATGGTTTCGGTGCGATTTCCATGCCGTTACTTCAGCCCGAGCGCCAGTGCGAGTTCCTTCGCGGGCAAGTAGCCGGGCAGGAGTTCTCCGTTCTGCGTGATGATCGCCGGAGTACCCGTGACCCCAACGAGTTGACCAAGCTTGTACTGATCCGCAACCGGGTTCGCACACGTCCTGGCGGCCACAGGTTGACCTGCCTTCAGCCGCGTCAAGGCAGTCTGCCGGTCATCCGCACACCACGCGGAAACCAGCTTCTTGTAGGCCTCAGAGCCCACACCCTCTCGCGGGTAAGCGAGATATCGGACTTCAATACCAAGTTCGTTGATCGCCGGCATTTCCAGATGGAGCTTCCGGCAGTAGCCACAATCCACATCGGTAAATACAAAAATGGCCTGACGCACCGGCTTCTTCGGTGAGAACACCACCATCTCTTCGATCGGGATTTTCGCCATCTGCGCCATCCGCTTGCTGTTGCGGAAGGAGTCGGTGAGGTTGGTCAGTGTTGAATCCATCGCCCACAGATCTCCTGCGAACAGATGTCGACCATCCTCAGTCACGTACAAAAATGTTCCGCCTTCAAGCTCGATACCCTGGATTCCAGCCACCGGTGTCGGGTGAACCATGACTATGGGCAGATCTGGTCGTAGCACTTTGAGTCGTGTGACCAACGGGTTCTCGGGCGTCGCTGCGGCCAGCACACTATTGAACAGTACCAAGGAAAGCGCGAGAACAACGGCTGCCGTGCGCTTGATGCTTCTGAACTGTTTCATTGACTACTTCCTTGAGTTTGCACCGGAACCGCGACCTCTTGCCTCTTCAGATGTTCAGCCGCGTGGATGATGTTTACTGTGTAGCGCTTTGAGTCGCGACTGCGCGACGTGGGTATAGATCTGAGTCGTCGACAGGTCACTGTGACCCAGCATCATCTGGACAGCACGCAAATCCGCGCCATTATCCAGCAAGTGCGTGGCAAAGGCGTGGCGAAGTGTGTGCGGCGAGATCGATTTCTTGATACCCGCCTTGAGCGCATACCGTTTGATCGCATACCAGAAGTTCTGCCGGGTCATGGCTTCACCGCGATTGCTCGGAAACAGCGCTGATGTCGGGTGTTGGCGACTCAGGTAGGGACGCGCTTCACGCAGATACCGGCCGAGCCAGTCCAGCGCAATCGCGCCGACCGGCACCAACCGTTCCTTGTCGCCTTTACCGATGACCCGCACGACACCCTGCCGCTGATTGACAGCGACCAGATCGAGATTGACGAGTTCGCTGATACGCAGACCGGTGGCATACAACAACTCAAGCATCGCTCGATCCCGCAGACCAATCGGCTCGCCCAGTTCTGGTGCTGTAAGCAGAATTTCGACATCGCGGCCGCTCAGGACCCCAGGCAACGAACGTCCGAGCTTGGGCGCGTCCAAACCCAGGCAGGGATCGGTGCCGAGGCGGTTTTTGCGGATGGCTTGCCGATAGAAGCCACGCAGACACGAGAGCCAGCGCGCCGTCGATCGAGCCTTCAAACCATCGACATACCGAGCTGCCATGCATTCAGCCAGGTCCGCTGTTGAGGCAGACAGCAGTGCCACCCCTTTGAGTCGCTCTTCTACATCCTGCAGATCCCGACGATAAGCGGCGAGCGAGTTGTCGCTCAAGCCCCGTTCCAGCCACATTTCCTGCAGATATTGTTCGATTACCGGTGACAGACTGACGCTCTCCGTCGGAAAACCGCCCTGAATTGGATCGCGGGCTGCATGTGTTTGATTGGTGTCGTCCGTATAATAAGATTTATCTCATTGAAATATAAGACTATTATATTTCTTCGCAGCGTGGCACAGAACATGCTTATCAAGTTTCGACCTTGGTCTGTAGTGGCTCCCCCAATCCACAACAACCGCCAAGTGCACACCGACGATCGGCCTCTCCCCCGGTGCGGTCGGTGGTAGCCAGCCGGCCGGGACTCTCTCCCCCAGAACCTCTCCCCGGCGGTTGGCTCCTCTATCTCGATCAGTATTCAGCCCGCAAACCGGATTTCCTGCAATCGCAGCGATAGCTTTTTGGCTTTATCCGATCGCTTCGGTTTCCAGCGGAAACAAAAACGGCCTCCGTGGAGGCCGTCGTTCAGACTACGACAGTCTGGCTATTCTTCAGCGGTTACGGGTTCTGCACCGGAAACGGGAACCACCGGCTGAGCCTTGTTGCTCTTTTTCGCACCGACCTTTTCCTTGATGCGCGCCGCACGACCGGAGAGCTCACGCAGATGATAGAGCTTGGCCTTGCGAACGTCACCGCGCCTCACGACTGTAATGGATTCGATTGCCCCGCTGTGGGCCTGAAAAACACGCTCGACCCCAACGCCATGCGAAATCTTGCGAACCGTGAATGCCGAATTCAAACCTCGGTTGCGCCGTGCAATGACGATCCCTTCGAAGCCCTGCAATCGCTCTCGCGTACCTTCACGGACCCGTACTTGCACAAGCACAGTATCACCGGTGCCAAAATCCAGATTGTGATCAGTGAGCTGCTCGTTCTCGATTTGTTCAATGATCTTGTTGTTGCGCACTTCTAGCTCACTCCTCAATTCAATCTACGGTCCACTTGATCGCGTCGATCTCAACGCAGCCAGCGGCATTGTTTGTTCAACTGTTATCCGACTCGCTCGGCTCACTGCCTTGCCGATCTTCCACTGTCGGGCCCCTCAATCCACTTTTTGTCGACGACCGGCCCATCAACGACTTTTCCAGCGCCGTCCTGTCCTGCTTCGACGCCATGGCCCCCGAACCGGTCAGCAATTCTGGCCGACGATCAAAAGTAGTCAGCAATGCAGCTTGCCGACGCCACTGCGCTACCGCTTCATGATCACCGGAGAGCAGGACCGGCGGAACTCTTAGGCCAGCGACGTTTTCGGGGCGCGTATATTGCGGATATTCAAGCAAACCATCAAGGTGAGACTCGAAATTCAGCGACTCCGGATTGCCAATCGTCCCTTCGGCAAGCCGCGCAACGGCGTCCATGACCAGCAAAGCCGGCAATTCGCCACCAGAAACTACAAAGTCACCTACAGACATTTCGTTATCCACCGCCAGATCGATCACTCGCTGATCAACCCCTTCATAGCGACCACAGACCAGTATCAGCGCATTCTGCTCAACCAGATGTCTCGCGGTCTGGTGATTGAACGTCTTGCCCGCAGGTGACAGCAGAATCACCTGTGCCTCAACCTGACACGCTTTTTGCGCCGCCACTCGCGCGTCATGGATCGCGGCCAGCAACGGCTCCGCCATCATGACCATGCCTGGTCCACCACCATACGGTTTATCGTCAACGGTGCCGTGTCGATTGGTGGCGTGGTCTCTTGGATTGAATGTTTCGACCACGACATGCCCGGCACGCTGGGCTCGTCCGAATACCCCATGAATGCCGACTGCAGCTATCAGCTCGGGAAACAGCGTGACAACACCAAACCACACGTCAGCGCGCGACCATCAATCCCATTCCTCATTCCAGTCGACAACGATTTCGCGCGTCGAGCGCTCGACCGACTGAAGATAAGGCGCAAGGAAGGGAATCAGTCTTTCACGGTCCAGGATCCGCACAACGAGAATATCGTGGGCCCCGTTGTCCATCACGTCAGTGACCTGTCCCAACGGGCTACCGCTGCTGTTGCGGACTGCCATGCCAATCAACTCCCGCCAGTAATACTCAGTGTCGTCGAGTTCCGGAAGTGAATTGGCTGGAACGGATACAACGCTCCCGGACAGGCGTTGAGCCTGATCCCGATCATCGATGCCCGCCAACCGCAGAAGAAACAATTCGCCCTGCTCACGGCTCTCAAGCACTTCAATCTCGCGCAGCGGCAGCAAAGGCGATGCAGCAGAGCGAATGGACCAAGGCGAAAAATCGAAACAGGCGAGTGGATCTTCTGTAAAAGAACGGAACTTGATCCAGCCGCGAACACCATGGGGCGCCAGTAGTCTGCCGATCACCAGCAGACCGGCAGAATCTACATCGTTGGGACCGTCGGGACCGTTTTCGCCGCTTTGGCCGTCCAGAGCTGATTCAATGTCGGACGGCTCCACGTTTGATGGCTTGATCAGCTGGCCGCAGGAATCTGCGCGCGACGTGCGCGTTTGACCAAAAGCTGGACACGTTCAGAAGGTTGAGCGCCAACGGAAGTCCAATAGTCGAACCGCTCGAAGTTCACACGCAGTCCATCAGCCGGGTTACGGGCAACCGGGCTGTAAAAACCCAGGCGTTCGACAAACCGACCGTCACGCTTGGTTGCGCTCTCGGCCACAGTAATATGGAAAAAAGGATTCTTTTTTGCGCCGTGTCGCGCCAAACGTATGGTTAACATGGATGTAGCTGCTTTGACCCCGGATGCTGGTGAGTAGCCGCGCCCGCGACCCCATTACTGGAAAACGGTGTGACGAGTGGGCGGAAAAGGCCGCGCATTATAAGGATTTCCGCCGGGCTTGCCAGCCCGGCGACACACGCGCCGGCTTTTCCCGTTCACGATCATCGAACTCAGCCGAAGCTGACCTCTTCCTGGTACCAGCCGGCACCAACGATTTTCATGGAGCCATTCGATGGCAATCGACGGGCCCATGACTCCGGATCGCGCTGATACGCGCCAAGTGCTTGTTCTGCTGCCTCGGCATCTTCCCCTTCGAATTCATAAATTGTCAGAAATCCCGAAGGCGGGTCGCCAAGAAAGCCCTTGACGGCCTTGAAGCAGCGAACCGACCTGATGACCGGACAGTTGTAAGTGTCCTCGATGTGATTGCCCAGATACCACTCGCGAAACGCAGCAATGTGATCAGTCGATTGCGGCTCGACGAGACCAACCAGCACCAGTTTTTTGGTCATGATTTCTTGCTGCCGATATTGGCTTCGATGGCGCGAATCGCAGCGACTACAACCTCCCAGCCGGTGCTCGATGCGCCAGCTGTCGACGTCAACGCCTCGAACCCGATCGGCCCTGCCTGCTTCACCTGCTCACGCAGTTCCGGCTTCTCTTGCAACAACCGCAGAAATCTCTGGCCATTCTCGATCGACATGATGTCCCCCTGAGTCTGTTTGGGTACCTCTGATTAATTCGCTCCTGCGAATTAATCAAGTCCAAGCAAGTCGCTGTAGCGACTTGCAGAGGTCGGAGCCTAAGCGGCTCCTCGCCCTATTTTTTAACAAAAAGCCCAGCGTTGCACGCATGAAAAATGGTGGTGCATCCCTGTACCACACAGGTACGTCTGATATATCGGACCTACCAGTGTTCAAAACCTGATTCTACGTATCTGGCCATCAATTCGCTTCTGCGGGTTGATTCGGCCCGCCGAAAAACTTCTGCTATGGTTGGCGCATTCGCAACACAGTCACCCCGGGGGAGCCATGACCAATCTCAAATCACCGCTGATCCGCCATCCAATCTGGCAATACGCCTGGTTCGTCGACGACATCGATGCCGCCTGCCGCAAGTGGAACAAGATGGTTGGTGCGGGGCCATTTCATGTTGTTCGACACCATATCGCCGAAGGATTCCTGTACCGCGGTGAGCCGGTCGAAGCCGATGTCAGTTACGCCTTTGGCCAGGCCGGTCCCGCGCACATCCAGTTCATCGCCCAGCACGACGACAAGCCGTCGATCTACCGCGAGATGTACAAACGCGGCGAAAACGGCTTTCACCACGTTGGCCTGCTGGTTTCGGATGTGTCCGGCGAGATCAAACGTTTTCAGGACGCAGGCTATGAAAGTGCCTGCACGCTATGGGGTGGTGACTACGTGGCCTACATGGACTGTCGCAAGGACATGGGCTGTTACGTAGAACTGCATGGCGACGCGCCGGTCATTCGCACCATGTTTGAGGGCTGGAAGCAGGAGCACGACGAGTGGGATGGCGTTACCGATCTCATTCGCGAGGGTACTCGCCGCTAGTCCGGACCGTTCCTGATTACAGCAAACGAAAATTCAATCAAACCGGGAAAACAAGATGGGCATTCTTGATCAATTCAGACTCGACGGTCAGGTCGCGGTGGTCACTGGCAGCGGCCGGGGCATCGGCGAAGGTATCGCAATCGGGCTTGCTGAAGCCGGCGCCGATGTGGTGTTGACGGCCCGGCGTACGAAGGAAATCGAGGCGGTCGCCGCCAAGGTCAGGGCACTTGGTCGACGGGCGCTGGTGATCACTGCAGACGTCATGAAGATCGAAGAAGTTCAGCGTATCGCCGACACGACGTTCAAGGAAATGGGCAAGTTGACCTGCTGGGTGAGCAACGCAGGCGGCGCCGATGATCGAGTCCCACGTACCTTTATGGACATGCCGGAACGGCAATGGGATTTTCAGCTCAATCTCAATCTGAAAGCAGTGTGGACGGGTGCACAAGCGGCAGGCCGTATCATGAAGGAGAACGGCGGAGGCACGATCATCAACATCTCCTCCGTCGCCGCTGGCCGCGCCTCGCCGAACAATGGTCCTTACGCCGTCGCCAAAAGCGGGGTTAACAGCCTGACGCAAACACTGGCAGCAGAAATGGCGCCGTTCGGAATTCGCGTCAATGGTGTTGCACCCGGACCGATTCCAACCGAAGTTTTCATGGAGTTTCTGAAGCTGAAACCGGAGGACATTCCGGAACTGGGCAAGCGCTTTGGTATTCCGCTCGGTCGACTCGGGACACCGGAGGACATTGCACCCGCTGTGGTGTTTCTCGCCTCACGGGCATCTTCCTGGATGACTGGACACACGATCACGATTTCAGGTGGGCCGTAGCCTTCCACGCTGGACTCAACACGCGGATGCAGGTTGCATCCGCTTGTCATCACAAACCGCGCAACGCACGAGCGTCAAAGCTGACCACCAGCGCGTCTCCTGCGTCCGACAACACACTCATCGGCTTCAACGCGTGTGGCAATCGATGATCGCTCGAGAAAAACAACTGCCGCCTTGTATCGAACTCATCCAGCATCTGTTGGCGCTGTTCAACTGGCAGCCGAGGATCCTCCTTCAGAACATCAAAGACAGAGGCGTTGCGCATCAGCGTGAGATTCATCTGTGACATGACACCGGCTTCGCTGAATCTGGATAACACCGTCTGACCTCCGTCGTGATTGGCCAGGCGAATATCAAACCGATGACGAAGCTCGATTGGGACCTGGGCGATATCCAGAACTTCAGGCTCTCCTGGAGGCGAAACCGAAATCAGGATCTCATCGATGGGCTTGCCGAGATCATATTTACCTGCCCGTTCACGGAGTCGATCAGCGCCCGCTACGCTGGTCAGCACATAGGTTTCGACCGGCGTGCCATCGGGATGCCTGGCAGAAAACACCCGCGCCTGAAAAAGATCGTTGGCGGGAGGGCGATGTTCACCGGATTGCGAAACGACAATCTGCGCCGGCCACCGGCGAGACGAGAGTACACCCTGTTGTTGCCAGTCTTTTCGCACCTTGGCGATCTTGTCGGCAAGCCGGGGATCGATAGATGCCAGATGCGGCCAGGCGGCCGGTCCATAAGGCTGCCACAGGTAACCCGGTTGAGCGCCGTGGTCCACCCCTTCCTTGGCGACCGTGTTACTCCCAACGATTACCGCATCCGCCAGGCCGTACTGCAATGCAAGCCGATACGCATCCAGCGGATTGCCGCCAGCAATCAACCACCCACCATCAACACCACGAACGTTGAAACACCAGTCAGCAGCTGCGCCAAAGTCGATGGACGCTTCCGCAGGTTTCCAGGCGACGCGGGCGGGCCGCAGGACAAACATGCCAAGGATCACAGTCTTGTCCACCCGTCGAGGGTCTTCAACCAAAGGGAAAAGCGCATCACCACCGAGCCCGCCAAGCTCTTCGCCGAGCGACAGCGTGCACGCTGCAAGACCAAGGTTCTGTTGCACTTCGCTGTGCGCAAGTCCGCTCATGATGATTTCCCGGTGGTACTTGATTGGGTTTCGGGTGTGTCAAGTGCGTGAGCGAAAGCCCATCAATACGACACCCCGCAAGGTCAGCGTGATCGCTGATCAAGTTCTGATCTGAGGAGGGAATGAACTCAGAGTTGTTGCACACTCAACATCATCGACGCCGACCAGGTACTACACCTTTGGGCGCCATCATGCCCTGCATTGATCCTAGTCCACGCGCGAGTTTTTGCATGCCACCCTTCTTGGTGAACTTCTTCATCATCTTCTGCATCTGCTTGTGTTGTTTCAGCAGGCGGTTGATGTCAGCGATTTCTGTGCCGCTACCGCGTGCGATTCGCTGTTTGCGCGAACCTGAGATGATGTCTGGAAAGCGGCGTTCATGCGCGGTCATCGAGTCGATGATCACTGCCATGCGTTTGAACTGACGATCATCTACCTGGTCCTGAACTTTTTTCGGTAGCTGGCTCATGCCCGGCAGCTTGTCCAGCATGCTGGTGATGCCACCCATGTTGGCCATCTGTGCCAACTGCTCGCGAAAATCTTCGAGGTCAAAACGCCCCTTCTCCATCTTGCGGGCAAGCTTCTCGGCTTTTTTGTGATCGACCTTGCGCTGGGCTTCTTCGATGAGTGAAAGGATGTCGCCCATGCCAAGGATGCGTGACGCGATCCGCTCCGGGTAGAACGGCTCCAGCGCATCGATCTTCTCGCCCATACCGATGAACTTGATGGGCTTGCCGGTGATTGCCCGAACTGACAAGGCAGCACCACCACGCGCGTCACCGTCAGCTTTGGCCAATATCACACCAGTCAATGTCATCGCATCGTTAAACGCTTTGGCAGTGCGCGCAGCATCCTGTCCGGTCATGGCATCGACCACGAACAGGGTTTCGATAGGCTTCAGGTCAACCTGCAGTGCCTTGATCTCCTGCATCATGGCGTCATCAATCGCCAATCGACCCGCTGTGTCGACAATCAGAACATCAGCGAACATCGTCTTCGCTTCTGCAACGGCGCGGCGAGCGATCACCAATGGCTGCTCCATGGCGTGCGAGGCGATGAAATGGGCGCCTACTTCGCCGGCGAGGGTTTCCAGCTGTTTGATGGCAGCGGGTCGGTAAACGTCAGCGCTGACTACTGCGACCTTTTTCCTTTCGCGGTCCTTCAGCAGCAGCGCAAGTTTGGCCACCGTCGTTGTCTTGCCCGCTCCCTGCAAGCCTGCCATCAGAATGACGGCGGGCGGGGTGGTTGCAAGATTGAGCGCGTCGTTGGCTGCGCCCATCACCTGCACGAGTTCATCGTGCACGATCTTGATGAACGCCTCACCGGGATTGAGCGCCTCGGAGACATCCTGACCGATCGCCCGAGTGCGAACGCTTTCCATGAAGTCCTTGACGACATCCAGGGCAACGTCCGCTTCGAGCAATGCTCGCCGCACGTCCCGAAGTGCATCTGCGATGTTGTCTTCGGTGAGTTTGGATTTCCCGGTCAGACCCCTAAAGGTCTGTGTAAGGCGCTCGCTGAGGTTCTCGAACATGACGGCCAGATCTGCTTGTGAGGCCGGGGATTATAGGGCTTTCGGCCTCTGGCGGCTTGTGCCACACTGCCTCGCGTCCCAGCAAAAAAGCCTCGCCTTCCTATCGACACGCAACTGCTACACGTCGGCGCAGCACTGGTCTACGGCATCGTCCTCGCGCTTCTCGGGCGCGGTCTTGCAAGTGAACGACTGGCACTGCAATCGTCAGGCCACGTGCTGCTCACGCTGGCCATGCTTCTGCACGCGATGGCAATCTGGTCCACTGCAGCAACGCCTACGGGTTTTGACCTCGGGCTACAGCACGCACTGAATCTGATGTTTCTGGTCATGACCATCTTTGTCGCCGGGTGTACGGTTTCCTTGCCAGTCACCATTCTCTTGATTCCACTCATACCGCTCGATCTGGCATTGCTGTTGTGGTCGGGCTTCGCGGGCCGCTCGCCTGGAGTACAGGGCATCAGCATGCAAACTTTGCCGCACGTCATCATTTCCATACTGGCGGCCAGCGTGTTGCTGCTGGCTTTCCTGCAGGCGTTGCTGCTGCGCGCAGTCGAGCGTCATCTGAAGGCGCGCGCTTTTACCTGGGCGCAGCACGTCCCGCCGCTGGAAACTCTGGAACAACTGCTGTTTGCAGCCATCTGGACCGGTCTGATTCTGCTTCTGATCGGCATCGCGACAGGCTTTGTGTACCTCGAGGACATGTTCGCCCAGCGCGTTGTCCATCACACCGTACTGCTGAGCGCCGCTGCCGTCGGGTACATTGTTCTACTTATCGGGCGATATCGTCTGGGCTGGCGGGGTGAAACTGCAGTGCGCTGGGTGCTGATATCAACGGGTCTGCTCGTACTCGGTTATTTTGGCAGCAAATTCGTCATCGAGATCCTGTTGGCTCCTCCGTCGTGAGCGTCGACGCCATACCACTCTCCGCGTTATTCACGACGCTGGTCGTGCTGATGGTGTTCTCCGCTTATTTTTCCGGCAGCGAAACCGCACTGATGTCGCTGAATCGGTATCGACTGAAGCATCTTGCAAATGAAGGCAAGGGCAGCGCCATCAAGGCCAGTCGGATGCTGGCTCGCCCCGACCGCATGCTGGGTGTCATCCTGATCGGCAACAACCTCGTGAATTTCACGGCTGCAACGGTTGCGACCATCATCGGTTTACGCGTCGCCGGTGATAACGGGGTGCTTGCTGCACCCTGGATTCTGACCTTTGTATTTCTGATCTTCGGCGAGATCGCGCCAAAAACTCTAGGTGCAGCGCGTCCTGAACCCATCGCCTTTGCATCGGTGCACCTGCTGGAGCCTCTACAGAAAATTCTGCACCCACTCATCGTCGCGCTGAACTGGTTCTCCAACATGCTGGTCAACCCGTTCATCAGCGGCGACCGAGTGACAGATCAACTGTCACAGGATGAACTGCGAACAGTGGTTAATGAAGGTGCCGATCTGCCGGATAAACATCAGAACATGATGCTGTCGATCCTTGATCTGGATGAAGTCACCGTTAACGACATCATGGTGCCTCGCTCCGAGATCATAGGTATCGACATCGATGCGGACATGGATGAGATCCTGACGATTATCGGCAGCAGTCATCACACCCGCCTGCCGATCTATCGCGGCGATATCAACAATGTTCTCGGCATCCTGCACCTGCGTCGACTGACTCGTCATCTGTCTGGTGAACCGATTACTCGGGAAGACCTGCTCTCTCTGACCCGAGAGCCGTACTTCGTCCCGGAAGGCACGCCTCTGCATACTCAGCTCGTGAATTTCCAGAAAAACAAAAGGCGGGTGGCGCTGGTAGTTGACGAGTACGGCGACGTTCAGGGGATCGTCGCACTGGATGATATCCTTGAAGAAATTGTCGGTGAGTTCACAACCGACTTTGCCGCCAACGTTCCGGAAATTCACCCACAGGATGATGGCAGCTATCTGATCGACGGAATGGCCCTGTTACGCGAGGTCAATCGTTCACTGGGGTGGGAGCTGCCAACGACAGGTCCGCGCACACTGAATGGTCTGCTCCTGGAGACTCTGGAAATGATCCCCGACAACAATGTCTGCTGTCAGCTGGGGCCTTACTACGTCGAAACCCTGCAGATTTCCGGCAACATCATCAAGACAGCGAGGCTGTGGGATTCTCGCAACGTCCATGGCAGCGCTGCCGAGTCGGTCGAAGAGGCCGGAATCTGAATCCGGCCGCTTCTTCCGAACCGCCAATCACGACGGCTTGTTAACGCAGACGCCAGCGACGATTCATCGCCGAGATAATGGCCCCGAGTGATGCGGTAATGGTGTTCCGACTTACGCCGATACCGTAACAACGCCCGGCGTCACCATTGTTGATCGCCAGCAGGCAGATTGCCTTCGCGTCCTTACCCTCGTCCAGCGAATGCTCGTGATACTCAATGATATTGATCGGCTCATTGAGCGTAGCCACCAGACCATTTACAAAGGCCTCGATCGGACCACTCCCCTCACCGTCGATGGTTGCCTTGTTAGCCGAGACTTCGATCTGCGCAACCACACGCTGATCATCCTGACGGCCAGACAGCAGATCATAGTTGACCAGCCGGTACGGACCACTGTCGACCACGTACTCATCCATCAACGCCTGCAGGATCTCGTCAACCTTGATCTCGCGATCAAGCTGCTCGGTCAGTTTCTGAACGACGGAACTGAACTCAACCAGCATTTCCCGTGGCAACACGATGCCAAAATGTTCTTCCAGGATGAAACCGATTCCACCTTTCCCACTCTGGCTGTTGACCCGCACAGTCTCTTTGTAGGACGAACCGACATCTGCCGGATCGATGGGCAGATAAGGAACTTCCCAGTTGTCCCGGTCAACCCGTGACATCCCCTTGCGGATGGCATCCTGGTGGGAACCTGAAAAGGCAGTAAACACGAGTTCGCCAGCATAGGGATGTCGCTGATGCACCGGTAGTTTGTTGATCGCTTCAACGGTGGTGCGAATCTCGGGCATGTGCCGAAAATCCAGTTCCGGATCGACACCCTGACTGAACAGATTCATTGCCATGGTGACGAGATCGCAGTTGCCGGTGCGTTCGCCATTACCGAATAACGTACCTTCAACTCGATCGGCACCTGCCATCAGCGCCATCTCGGTGGCAGCGATTCCGGTACCACGATCATTGTGTGTGTGCAGACTGATCACCGCCGAGTCCCGCTTCGGGAAACGTGTGATGAACCACTCGATCTGGTCTGCATACACGTTCGGCGTCGCCATCTCAACCGTTGACGGGAGATTGATGATCATCTTTTTGTCGGGGGTCGCGCCCCACGTTTCTGCAACCGCAGTACAGATTTCCACGGCGAAGTCGAGCTCCGTTCCGGTGAAGCTCTCAGGTGAGTACTCGAAGGTGACGTCAGCATCAAACGAGGCAAGACCTTGCCGAACGAGGCGAGTGCCAGCCAGTGCCAGATCAATGATGCCTTGACGGTCCATATTGAAAACCACCCGCCGCTGCAGTTCAGAGGTGGAGTTGTACAGATGGAAGATCACCTTCTTCGCACCTTGCAGAGCTTCGACACTGCGAGCGATGAGTTCTTCGCGTGCCTGACACAGGATCTGTACTGCAACACCGTCCGGAATACGATCCTCGTCGATGATGCGCCTGATGAAATCAAAGTCCGGCTGCGAAGCTGCAGGAAATCCGACTTCGATCTCGGCAAACCCGACGTCAAGCAGCAGATCGAACATGCGCAGCTTTTCTTCGACATTCATTGGGTCAACCAGAGCCTGGTTACCGTCTCGCAGATCGACGCTGCACCAGCGTGGCGCTCGCAGAATGCTGCGGCTTGGCCATTGACGATTGGGCAGGTCGATCGGTTGAAAGCGCCGATACTTCTGGAATGGCATCTTGCTGATGCCGCGGTTGGTGGAATGACCTTGGTCGTTCATGTCCGGTCCTCTGGATGGTCAGGCCGGCGTGTGTTGTCGCAGGCCATGAGTACAAGTTGCCTTGTCTGTCGCGGTTCGGGTTCTTTCAGGGTTGGGCTTGCGCCCATGAGGAAACAAAGTATTGCCGGCTACGCCGGCAGCAGCAGAAGGTTCAGCGCGACAGATGACAGTGGTGATCGGGGCACGATGCCGGCAGCTTGTGAGACTGATCGGACTATAGCTGCAGGCCAGAAGGCGCACAAGGCAGGTCATCAGCACCGGACAGAAAAAGAAGCGGCGGACCTGATGCTGATTTATCCCAGCTCCGGAACTGAATCACCTGGGAGTCTGCGCGGCAGAAGGCGGCGGTGCGAGGCGAGTGTCAATTCGAGTCCGATTTTTCGTTCGTTTGAGGCGCGTAGTCGGCACTACGCAACGAAAACGAATGGAAAAGTGGGCCATCGTTGCGCCGCCGCAGCCTGTCGAGCTTCTGCCGCGCAGACTCCTAGCTCACATTTTTTACCATCCGGTTAGGCAATCTCGCATTGTGCTGTTAGAGTGCGCCGGTTGGTCATCCTTCGGTGGTTGTCTGACAACCGGGCTCCGCAATCATGCACCCCGGTAATCTGCTCAAGTGTGCATACCCACATCAGGATGGGGTTCACCGTGATCGTCCATGCTCCGGCATGGGGCCATAAGGCTACAGCGAACCGGTTTCACCCAGACTGTCTGCCCCTCACCGACAAGCGATCAAACATCTGCTTGCGGGGCACCCCAGGAGAAGTTTTTTACATGTCTTTCAATGAACTCGGTCTCGAGACCGATTTGCTGCGTGCGCTGGCGGAAGCCGGTTATACAACAGCGACCCCCATCCAGCTGCAGGCCATTCCGGTTGTACTCGCTGGGCGCGATCTTCTCGCTGGCGCGCAGACAGGCACCGGCAAAACCGCTGGTTTTGCTCTACCCCTGCTGCAGCGCTTACGCGCTGGCCGTCCCCTCAAGCGCACACCCAGAGCGCTCATTCTGGTTCCCACTCGCGAACTTGCTGCCCAGGTCAGCGAAAGTTTTCGCACCTATGGTCGATACCTGTCGCTCCGCACAGCCGTGATCTTTGGTGGGGTCAGCATACGGCCCCAGATCGAAGCACTGAATCGCGGCACGGACATCGTGGTCGCAACACCAGGTCGTCTGCTCGATCATGTGAACCAACGCACCATCGACCTGCGTGCCGTGGAAACTCTGGTTCTGGATGAAGCCGATCGCATGCTCGACATGGGATTCATCCGCGATATCCGGAAGGTGCTTAAGCTGCTGCCTACACAACGCCAGAATCTGCTGTTTTCTGCGACGTTCTCGGACTCCATCCGGGAACTTGCTCATGAGTTGATGAACGATCCCGTCGAGATCCAGGTCGCGGCGCGGAATCAGACTGCTGATCGTGTCAGTCAGACCGTGCAGCTGGTAGACAAGGCCCGCAAACGTGAAGTGCTGTCCCATCGCATCGGCAGCGAAAACTGGCGTCAGGTGCTGGTCTTCACACGTACCAAACACGGTGCCAGCAGGCTCGCCGAACAACTGGAAAAAGATGGCCTGACTGCTGCGGCAATCCATGGCAACAAATCTCAGGGCGCCCGAACCAAGGCTTTGGCTGACTTCAAGGCCGGCAAGGTACGTGTCCTGGTGGCAACGGATATCGCCGCTCGCGGTCTCGATATCGACAAGCTGCCCCACGTGGTCAACTTTGAATTGCCGAATATTCCAGAAGACTACGTGCACCGAATCGGCAGAACAGCCCGCGCAGGCGAAGAGGGACAAGCCCTGTCACTGGTCTGTTCCGAAGAAATCGGCATGCTGAAGGACATCGAGAGGCTGCTGAAGACCCGCCTTGAACGGGTGGTTATGCCGGGTTATGAACCCAGTGCGAATCCACCGCGGGAAGCCGCAGAACCGTCTCGTCACTCAAGGCCAAATGCTCCAGGTCAGCAACGACGAAACCACGGTAACTCAGCGCAACGCCCGGCAGGCCGAGGCCAGCCACGGCGAGCAAACGGCTACTGATTGATCGTCGATGCGCCGAACTCAGCGCGAATGGCATCGCCATTTTCGTTGAGGACGGGCACGGTGGCGGGTCGGTGCGTTGACTCGCCATTGATCCGCACCGGTGGCGAGACCAGCTGAACCTCGCTACTGCCCACGGCCTGCACATATCGCCGCAGCGCAGGATGCGCGCCAAGTTCCGCCAGCGAATTCAGCGATCCAAAAGCAATGTCGCCTGCACGCAGGCGTTCACAAATTGCACTGCGCGATAAAGCCGCGAAAACCCCGGAAATAATCGAGTCCAGTTGCCGCCGATGCTGCAATCGGGCGGTGTTGTCGACAAAGCGCGGATCCATGGCCAGTTCTGCGCGCTGCAAAACGCTGCTGCAGAACCGTTGCCACTCCCGTTGATTCTGAATGGAAAACACAACCTGTTTCCCGTCCCTTGACTGGTAGGCACCATAGGGCGCAATGGTCGGATGATTCATCCCCACCCGCTTTGATTCAAGACCACCATCCAGCTGCAGCAGTGGCACCGCCATCCAATCGGCAATCGCGTCAAACAAGGAAACTTCAATGCCGCGACCTCGGCCGGTTTGTTGTCTTGTCAGCACAGCCTGCAGGACCGCAGCGTATGCATTCATGCCACAGGCAATGTCGCATACCGACACACCGACGCGGCCCGGCGCGTCAGGGCTGCCGGTAATGGAGGCAAGGCCACTCTCGCTCTGCACCAGCAGATCGTAGGCCTTAAGATGGGCCACTTCGGGGGCATCACCATAACCGGTGATATCCACCGTAATCAGTCGTGGGTGTTGTGCGCGTAACACGTCACTGTCGAAGCCAAGGCGCGCCAGAGCACCGGGCGCAAGGTTCTGCACGAAGATATCTGCCTTTGCAATCATGTCCGCAAGCAACAGGGCATCGTTTGGTTCTTTCAAGTCGAGACAGACCGATTCCTTGCCACGGTTGAGCCAGACAAAATACGCACTCACTCCAGCGGCAGCCCGGTCATAGCCGCGCGCAAAGTCACCTTCCGGCCTTTCGATCTTGATGACGCGCGCCCCGGCCTCCGCCAACCGAGAAGTACACAGCGGCGCTGCAACCGCCTGCTCAACGGAAACCACGAGTACTCCGTCAAGCGCGCGGGTGAACTCCTGAGCCGGCGTCAGCTTCAGGTCAGGGTCTGCGGTGTCACCACCGTTCATTGAAGATCAAATTGCACGGCGGCGGCCGCCTGGTTCGCTCGACGACGTGCCTCAACGATGGAGTCCGCCAACGCCAGGACAACGCCCATACGCCGTTCACCATCAACTTCCGGCTTCCCGAAGAGACGCATTTGCGTGTCGGGCTGCGCAAGTGCAGCGTGCAGTTCATGAAAGACCACGTCCCGAGAATGTCCTTCCACCAGCAGCACCGAGGACGCTGCCGGTCCGCGAGAGCGGATATTGGGAATCGGCAGGCCCAGCACTGCCCTGGCGTGCAGCGCAAATTGTGAGAGATCCTGACTGATCATCGTCACCATGCCGGTGTCGTGCGGACGCGGGCTGACCTCGCTGAAATACACCGTGTCACCTTTGACAAAGAACTCCACGCCAAACAGTCCTCGACCGCCGAGTTCATCCGTTACCAATCGCGCAATTCGTTCGGCTTCCGCCAATGCACCCGGGGTCATGGGCTGTGGTTGCCAGGACTCCCGATAATCCCCGCGCTCCTGCCGATGACCAATTGGTGGGCAGAAACTGGTACCACCCACATGTCGAACGGTGAGCAGTGTGATTTCGTAATCAAAATCCACGAACCCTTCAACGATGACTTTACGTGTACCAACACCTCCCCTCGCGCCAGCCTGAGCAAACGCCCAAGCGGCTGCCGCGTCTGCGGTCGTCTTGACCGTGGACTGGCCTTTGCCCGAACTCGACATGACAGGCTTGACCACACAGGGTATTCCGATGCGCGATATGGCATCAATGAATGCGGCTTCGTCATCAGCAAACTCGTATCGCGAAGTCCGCACACCAAGCTGCTCCGCAGCTAGTCGGCGAATGCCTTCCCGATCCATCGTCAACAACGCTGCGCGCGCCGTCGGGATGATGTGAAAGCCTTCCTGCTCGAGTTCGACCAATGTGGCCGTGGCGATCGCCTCGATTTCAGGAATGATCAGGTCGGGTTGTTCAGCTTCGATAACGCGGCGCAACGCCGCACCATCCTGCATGCTGATGACATGAGAGCGATGCGCCACCTGCATCGCTGGTGCGCCGGCATATCGATCAACCGCAACGGTCTCAACGCCCAGACGCTGTAGTTCGATCACCACTTCCTTGCCAAGCTCTCCAGAGCCGAGCATCAACACCCGGGTGTTTCGCTTCGCTCCTGGTGTGCCGATTGAAGGAAGTGATTCAGCCTTGCCACGCATCGGCCTGCTCCTGCTCCGCCTGTTCTGCAGTGAACCGCTGACCATTGCGTACATAGTGGCGTGCGTTACGCTGCAGTGCTGCCGCCTGCTCGTCCGTAAAAGTGCGAACAACTCTGGCAGGCGCGCCAACGACCATCGAATTGTCCGGAATTTCCTTGCCCTCAGTGACCAGCGCCTTGGCACCGATCAGACAATTGCGGCCGATCTTTGCACCATTGAGTACCACCGCGCCAATCCCGATCAGGGAACCCTCACCAACCTGACAACCATGCAGCATCGCCATGTGGCCGATAGTCACATTCTTGCCGAGGGTCAGGGGGAAACCGGGGTCGCTGTGCAGAACCGCCCCATCCTGAACGTTGGTGTTTTCGCCAATCGTGATCAGCTCGTTGTCACCACGAACGACGGCGCCGAACCACACACTGGCGTTGTCTTCGAGCAAGACGTTGCCAATGACACGTGCCGTGTCGGCAACATAAAACGATCCTGTGGCGCGCACTCGCACACTACCCAGACTCATCAACATCTAACGCCCTCCTCTTTGTCACCGATCCTGAGCTTCGTCTATGGGGTGTCAAAAATCAGACGGAACCCACGCACCGGGCTCACAAATGCCCTACAGAACACTCGTATCTTTCACAAGCTACTCATCCGCATAGTACCCGATCTCGGAAGTACGACGAGTTCAAAAAGACCATGAGAGAACTGCCAGAGTTTGATGTCCTGGTGGATTTGGCACGACACGATCCAAAGGCTCTGGAAAGTTTGCGCAAGCGGCTGACCGAAGCGGTGATCGACGGCCAGGTCGATCCGCTGAAACGACAGCGGCTCAAAGGACTCGCATTTCAGATCGATATGGAACGACAGCGCGCCCGCTCGCCAATGGCAGCTACCATCAAGCTGTCAGAGATGATGTGCTGGAAGCTCGCTGAACTGAATCGCTGTTTTCTAAAGCCGGAAGACGCGATCGGCGACGGTCCAGTTCCAGAAGCGAAGCCTCGCAAGGCAGACGTCATTCCCATGAAGAGGCCACCCCATTGAGTTGACGCTCCCGGTTTTGTCTGTTGCATCACACCTCATCGCGATCAACCTGGACGCAGCTTGGCCAAATCTGGCGCTCGTCCAGTAGAATGGACGCATGAAATTCTGCAGCCATTGTGGCAATCCTGTTGTTTCACGAATTCCGGAAGGCGATAGCCGACCTCGTTATATCTGCGATGGCTGCGGCACAGTTCATTATCAAAATCCACGCGTGGTGACAGGCTGTCTGGTAACACATGGCGACAAAGTGCTGCTCGCTCAACGGGCCATCGCACCACGTCATGGCTTCTGGACACTGCCGGCGGGTTATCTCGAGAACGGTGAAACCGCGGCGGCAGGTGCTGCACGCGAGACACTGGAAGAAGCGTGTGCGAACGTCGACATCATCGAGTTGTACACCATGTTCAGCCTGCCGCACATCAATCAGATTTATTGTTTCTTCCGCGCCGAAATGACCCGACCCGATTTTTCTGCAGGCACCGAGTCACTGGACGTCAAACTGCTGGGAGAAGATGAAATCCCCTGGGATCAGCTGGCGTTTCCAGTGGTCACGGACACCTTGAAGTTCTACTTTGCGGATCGACAGTCGGGCGTGTTTACACCTCGCGCACTGGACATCATCCGCCCCGCCAGCAGGACGACGCGGTAGCCTTCAAAAGCGGTTTTGCCGTTATTGATCCAGAGCCACTCTGGCGTTTCGAAACAGTTTCAGCCATGGGCCGTCTTCACCCCAGCGAGCATCCCGCCATGCGTTGGAAACCGATCTGAACACTCGCTCCGGATGTGGCATGAGGATCAGCACGCGTCCGTCGGCTGCGGTCAGACCAGCCAGCCCCTCAACAGCGCCGTTGGGATTGAATGGATACTGCATTGTGACGTCAAGATCTGGATCCACGTACTGCAGGGCCAACTGCCCATTGCGTTTCAACGCTGCGAAATCGGTAGATGCCGCAAACTCCGGCCTGCCCTCACCGTGAGCTACTGCGACGGGCAACACACTGCCCTGCATGCCATCGAGCCAAGGTGAAACCACATCATTGATGCGCAGTTGCACAGTTCGCGCTTCAAAACGTTCGGAACGATTGGTGACAAACCGTGGCCAATGTTCTGCGCCAGGGATCAGCGATTTGAGTTGTGCCATCATCTGACACCCATTGCAGACACCCAGCAACAGTCGATCACGCCGGACAAATTCGGCAAACTGTTCACCGAGCGTTTCGTGAAACAGCAGCGACTTCGCCCAACCTCCACCACCGCCCAGCACGTCACCGTAAGAAAACCCGCCACAAGCCGCTAACGCAGGGAAAGAATCCAGTTTCACCCGTCCGCTGAGGAGATCCGTCATGTGGACATCAACCGGTGCAAAGCCAGCGCGCTCGAAAGCAGCAGCCATCTCCATGTGCCCATTCACGCCCTGCTCACGCAGAATCGCAATCGAGGGCTTTCTGCTCAGAACAGCGGGTGCTTTTGAAGGATCAAAGGTCAGCTTCGAAGTAAGACCCTTTGAGTCGCGAGCAATCGATACAAACTCTTCATCGGCACATCCCTCATCGTCGCGCTGGCGTTGGATGCGATAGCTGGATTCCGCCCAGATCTGTTCGAGGGCCGATCTCGTGCTGCGAAAAACTTCCTGGTCATTGTGATGAATGACCACCGACTCATCATCACGAACGGTACCTACACATAGTGCATGCAGCCCTGCCTCTACACTCGTTGCAACGAAGCGCTCATAACGAGTTGCATCAATCTGGACAACAACGCCGATTTCTTCGTTGAAGAGTCCAGCCAGCAGGTCGCCGGTAACATGCAGATCAACACCAGCACGACCGGCAAACGACATTTCCAGGACCGTCGCAAGCAACCCGCCATCACTACGGTCGTGATAGGCCAACAGGTGGTTCTCGCGCCTGGCGGCATCGATGATCGCAAGCAATGACGCAAGATTTGCAGCCTCCACGTCGGGACACTCACTTCCAACCTGGGAGACTACCTGCGCGAGCACACTGGCACCCAGTCGTTGATCAGGTGTACAGGCGAGGAGAACGAGCCGGCTTCCCGACAGGCGCTGCAACTGAGGTGTCAGCGTGCGCGAAGCATCATTGACATGCGCAAACGCCGAAACGATCAGCGTCATCGGCGCAATGACTTCCTTCTCCGCCCAACGGGTGCGCATGGACAGGCTGTCTTTGCCGACCGGAATGGCGATGCCCAGCGCCGGACAGAACTCCTGCCCAATCGTGAACACCGCTTCGTGCAGCGCCTGGTCCTCTTGTCCGCTACCGGCAGCCGCCATCCAGTTCGCTGACAACACAACACGTTCGCGGGCCACAACATCAGCACACCACAGATTGGTTAATGCCTCGGCTACCGCCATGCGGGCAGAAGCCGCAGCGTTGATCAGTGCCAATGGTGAGCGTTCGCCCATGGCAAACGCTTCACCGTGCAGCGTGTGATAACCCGCCAGAGTAACTGCAGCATCTGCAACCGGCACCTGCCACGGACCGACCATCTGCTCACGTGCCACGAGCCCGGTGATGCTGCGATCCCCAATCGTGATCAAAAATTTCTTGCTCGCAACTGCCGGGAACCTTAGCACTCGTTCGATTGCCTCACCGATCGGCAGTTCAGGGAGCACCAACGTGTTGACGACAGTTGCGGTCGTCACATAACGACGTGTCATTCTCGGCGCCTTACCAAACAGCACGTCCATCGGCAGGTCTACGGGTGAGTCACCCAATTCCGGATCATCGACGTGCAAATGCTTGTCACGAATGGCTTCGCCAACCACCGCATACGGGCATCGCTCCCGTTCGCAAATGGACGCGAATTGAGCGAGCATTTCCGTGCGAATGCCCATGACATAGCGCTCTTGTGCTTCATTGCACCAGATCTCATGCGGCGCCATGCCGCGATCAGCGTTGGGTATGCGCCGCAGATCAAATCGCCCACCGACATCGGCATCCTTGACGAGTTCAGGCAACGCGTTGGACAACCCACCAGCCCCGACATCGTGTATGAGCAGTATGGGATTGTCTCGGCCGAGTGCGACACAGGCATCGATGACTTCCTGACAGCGACGCTCCATCTCGGCGTTGTCCCGCTGCACCGACGCAAAATCAAGCGAACTCTGACTGCTGCCGGCATCAACACTGGACGCTGCACCTCCGCCCAACCCGATCAGCATCGCAGGGCCACCGAGAACGATGAGCGCCGTCCCGGCCGGAAATGGCAGGGATTCAACATGCTCGGAGCGAACCATGCCGACACCACCAGCAATCATCACGGGCTTGTGATAACCGCGCACGTTCTGGTTGGCATCAAGCAGTTCCATGGTGCGGAAGTAACCGGTCAACGCCGGACGGCCGTATTCATTGTTGAACGCCGCAGCACCCAGCGGGCCATCGATCATGATGTCGAGTGCCGACACCATGTGGTCGGGTTTACCGTTGTCCATCTCCCACGGCTGACGAAAACCGGGGATGTTGAGATGTGACGTGGTAAATCCGGTCAGGCCAGCCTTTGGCTTTGAACCTCGACCTACCGCACCTTCATCACGAATCTCTCCGCCGGAGCCGGTGGCCGCGCCAGGATATGGAGAAATCGCGGTGGGATGGTTATGAGTCTCTACCTTCATCAGAACGTGTACCGGTTCATGCTGGAACTGATAACGGCCTGTGCCGGTCTCGATGAAGAGCCTGTCCTCCGTAGTCCCTTCGATCACCGCCGCGTTGTCACGATACGCCGACAGCACACCACGCCCGTTGATGGCCTTGTGAGTATTACGGATCATGTCAAACAGCGAACGATCCTGATGTTCACCATCGACGATCCAGTCTGCGTTGAAGATCTTGTGCCGACAATGTTCGGAGTTTGCCTGTGCAAACATCATCAACTCGACATCCGTAGGATCTCGCTGCATCTGTCGATAAGCGGCATGCAGGTACTCGATTTCATCTTCAGACAGCGCCAGGCCCAGCGTCTGATTCGCCTGACGCAGCGCCTGCAGGCCATCTTCTCGCAGCGAGATCCGCGCCAGCGACTTCGGTGAAGCCTCCAGTAGCAGATCACCAAATTCTCCATCCGTGGCCCAGCGTTCGGTCATCCGGTCGTAGAGCGCGTGAAAATCGAGTGAATGGAAATCGAGCGTTGATCCGTCATGGTCGACAAACCATCGAATACCACGCTCGACACGACGCACCGACGACAAACCAGCAGTTTTGAAAATGTCGGTCGCCTTGCTCGACCACGGGGAAATCGTTCCCGCCCGCGGCAGAACGACGCCCACACAAACGCCGGATCGCGAGGGCATCTGTGCAAGTGGCCCGTATTCGAGTAGCTCGGCAGCAAGCGTGATCGATGCTGGCTGCATCGGTTCATCGACAGCGACCAGATGAACGTACTCCGCATACAGGCAATGAGGTGCAACACCTAATCGAGCTGCAAATTTACCCAGTCGAAAGGCAGAAAACGCAGATCGCCCTTCAAACAGCACCAGTTCACTCACGCCAAATCGCTCCTCGTCCGATTTTCACCTGCTGCCAAACGCCGGTCAGCAAAAAAACGGTGTAACAGTTGCGCCGAATGCTCCGCCAGCACCCCCGACTCAACACCAACCTGATGATTCAGGCGCGATGCACCAAGCACCTGGAAAGCCGACACGACCGCCCCTGACTTGGGCTCGGATGTGGCAAACACAAGTCGTTCGACACGGGCATGAATCAAGGCACCAGCGCACATCAGGCATGGTTCAAGCGTCACGTACAGGGTTGAGCCAGGTAGTCGATAGTTGCCAACGTTGCGTGCTGCAGCCCGCAGCGCAACCATTTCAGCATGCGCGGTTGGGTCCGCGCTGGAGATCGGTTGGTTGTAACCTTCTCCGAGCAGCTCACCTGCAGCACTGACAACAACGGCCCCAACAGGTACTTCGTTGCGGGACTGCGCCTGTCGCGCCAGATCAAGTGCACGCAACATCCATTGCTCGTCGGTCATTCCCACTCAATCGTCGCCATCATACGCAACCCTATGAACCCAAGTGATTTCGCGTCGCCCGCGTCAATTTTAACTTCCTGTCTACCGTCAGAAAAAAGTTGTTTGGGCCTGATCGAGGGCGATGGCTACGGACTACTCCGCAGCGGCTCCGAGCAACGTGAACTGCGATCTGCCGATCAACTTCCTGAAGTCCCGATCGAAACTTACCAAGTGCTCTCCGAGATGAATCGTCGCTGCGGCAAGCCATGCATCCGGCACGGCATTTCCCTTGAGTTTCTTTTCAATACAAAGCTGTCGCAGACGCGGCCATTCTGGCCCGAGCGGCGCGAGGTGAACACCTTCAGCCGCAAGCAATGCATCGACGAAGGCCACGGCCTCCTCGACGGGAGTAGGATCCTGGAAAATCTTGGGGCTGCTCACCAGACGCAGGAAGCTGGCAAGCACCATTGGCATCAATATCAATGTGCTGCCCGAAGCCGCAGCCTTGGCGGCTTGCTCAAGCCAGTTGCGCGCGACTCGATGGTGGGGGTGATCGCGGCGCGACGCGGCAACGAGGACGTTGACGTCAGGCGTCATCGTCCAATGCCGCCAACATCGCCTTGTTGCTCAGCGGATCCACTCCGGTCACCAGACCTCCGCGCCCCCTGAACACGGGAAGGCGCAGCTTGCCGCGCCGGGGTGCCGCTTGAGTTCGAAGGCGCAGCTGAAGCCCCTCCTCAATCAAGCGAGTCAGACTGGTGCGCTGCTGTGCGGCGAGCGTTTTGGCGTCGGCAAGCAGTTGGTCGTTGATGTCGAGGGTTGTCTTCATGACCAAATGATACAGATTTCTGTATCGGCACTGCAAATGGGGATTGATCGCCCCGGTGCGGATAGGAAGTTCAACCCGGCCGTCCTTGCCGAGCTGATTGGCGCCACATGATAGTGCACCCGAACCCGATGGCACCGCAGCACTTCGAACGAGCCGCCTTGACGAGTATTGCCTGTATTTTCCTGGAATCCGGGTACTAAATCTGCACTCGTAATTGAGGAAGATGGTGCGTTGCACCACTCATTCCCACTCGATGGTTGCTGGCGGCTTACTCGACACATCGTAGACCACACGCGAAATGCCTGCAATTTCATTGACGATACGATTCGCGACCTTTTCGATGAGATCGAACGGCAGCCGCGCCACATGTGCGGTCATGAAATCTGTGGTTTCCACTGCGCGCAGGGCGATCACAGGGGCATGACGACGTGCGTCGCCAACGACTCCCACGGACTTCACCGGCAGAAACACGGCAAATGCCTGACTCACCTTGTCGTACCAACCTGCTGCACGCAGTTCGGCAATGAAGATCGCATCGGCTTCACGCAGGACATCAGCGGCTTCACGCTTGATGTCGCCCAGGATGCGAACACCCAGGCCCGGGCCCGGAAAGGGATGTCGATAGACCAGCGCATCCGGCAATCCGAGATGTACACCAATGCGTCGCACTTCATCCTTGAACAGTTCTCGCAGTGGTTCCACCAGCTTCAACTTCATTCGCTCGGGCAATCCACCAACGTTGTGATGCGACTTGATCACATGGGCCTTGCCGTATTTGCTCGCGGCGCTTTCGATGACATCGGGATAGATGGTGCCTTGCGCCAGCCACTTCACGTCGGACAGCTTGTCAGCCTCACGCTGGAAGACATCGATAAACGTTGCACCGATGATCTTTCGCTTGGCTTCTGGATCACTCACGCCGGCGAGCTTGTCCATGAATTCATCCGCCGCATCAACCACGATGAGATCAAGATCCAGCGTATTGGTAGGCGAAAAGGCTGCCTCGACTTCCTGCCTTTCGTTTTTTCGCAACAGTCCATTGTCGACAAACACACAGGTGAGCTGTTTGCCAATGGCGCGCGTGAGAAGTGCCGCCACGACGCTTGAATCGACCCCGCCGGAAAGACCGAGGAGAACACGATCCTTGCCAACCTGCCGCTGGACCTGGGCAATCGCATCTTCAACGATATTGCTGGCAGTCCATAGGCCATCACACCCCGCGATGCGTCGAGCAAAGTTTTCGAGCAGTCGATGTCCATCCTGGGTATGCGTGACTTCAGGGTGAAACTGCACGCCATACCATTGCCGGGAAAGGTCGGCCATCGCCGCAATCGGGGCGCTCAGAGTACTTGAAATTGTGACGAAGCCAGGTGGCAACATGGTGACCTTGTCACCGTGGCTCATCCAGACTGGCAATTTGCCGGCCGCTGAAAACGCCATATCAGTGAACAGTGCGCTATCGGTTTCCTTGCGAATTTCGGCATGCCCGAATTCCCGAACTGCACTGCTTTCGACTTTGCCGCCCAGTTGGGCTGCCATCGTCTGCATGCCATAACAAATGCCGAGGATCGGCACACCAAGCTCGAACACCGCGGCTGGCGCGCGGGGTGTGTACTGCTCTGTTACAGACTCAGGCCCACCTGACAGGATGATGCCTCGAGGTGCAAAGGCGCGCACTGCCTCATCCGGCATGTCGAAGGGATGGATCTCGCAATACACTCCGGCTTCACGGATGCGTCGCGCGATCAACTGAGTGTACTGCGCGCCGAAGTCGACGATCAGCAATCGCTGAGCATGAAGGTCCTGACTGGTCACGTGCAGATCAACTCAATGGGTAGTTCGGAGCTTCTTTGGTGATGGATACGTCATGCACGTGACTTTCGGCGATCCCGGCACCACTGATACGAACAAACTGCGGCAGGGTCCGCATCTGGTCGAGATCCGCACAGCCGGTATAACCCATGGCTGCACGCAATCCGCCCATCAGTTGATGAACAATCGGACCAATCGGCCCTCGATACGGCACGCGGCCTTCAATACCCTCGGGAACGAACTTTCGCGCATCTCCCTCAGGTTCCTGAAAGTAACGGTCACTGGAACCATTGACTCCTGACATCGCGCCGAGGGAGCCCATGCCGCGATAGGCTTTGTAGGTTCTGCCCTGGAATAATTCAACTTCACCAGGTGCTTCGTCGGTACCGGCAAGCAGACCACCGATCATCACTGCGCTGGCACCGGCCGCGATGACCTTGGCGATATCTCCTGAATAGCGGATGCCACCATCAGCAATCACCGGTATGTCTTCTTCACGGGCAACCGCAGCAGCTTCGGCGACCGCCGTAATCTGCGGCACACCAATCCCGGTCACGATACGGGTGGTACAGATGGACCCGGGGCCAATACCGACCTTGACCGCATCCACACCGGCTTCAATCAAGGCTCGCGCGCCATCTGCCGTGGCCACGTTGCCACCGATCACACTCATGTTCGGATAACACTGCTTGATCCAGCGCACACGGTCCAGCACCTTGCGGGAGTGGCCATGTGCGGTGTCGACGACCAGCACGTCCACCCCGGCTTCAACAAGCGCATGCACACGCGCCTCGGTATCGTTACTCGTACCAACACTGGCACCAACTCGCAGTCTGCCCTCGCCATCTTTGCAGGCATTCGGGAATCGACGGGCCTTGTTGATGTCCTTGACCGTCACCATTCCGGTGAGCTCGAAATCATCGTTCACCAACAGTACTTTTTCGATCCGGTGTTTGTGCAACAACGCCGTAATTTCATCAAAGCTGGTGCCTTCCTTCGCGGTGACCAGTCGATCGCGGGGTGTCATGACTTCACGCACACGTGCTTCGAAGTTCTTCTCAAACCGGACATCGCGGCTGGTAATGATCCCGACCAGCTGGCTACCTTCAACCACTGGCACGCCGGAGATCGAACGCTCCGAGGTCAGCTCCAGTAATTGCCGTACGGACTGATCGGGATGAATCGTGACCGGATCTCTGATGATGCCGGATTCGAATTTCTTGACTGTCTGAACCTCTCGGGCCTGTTGTTCAATCGGCATGTTCTTGTGGACGATACCGATGCCACCTTCCTGGGCGATGGCAATGGCCAGCCGGGATTCCGTGACGGTATCCATGGCGGAAGAAACCAGGGGTATATTCAGACTGATCTGCCGCGTCAGGCGGGTTTCAAGCAAGGTTTCAGATGGGAGCGTGTCGGAGTAGGCAGGTAGAAGCAGAACATCATCGAACGTGAGCGCTTCGCTCGCGATTCTCAACATTTTTTGGACCCCACAAAAATGGCAGTCTACCGACGTCGTCCAGACCTGTAAATTCCGCTGACGGAGATGCGTCCCCGGGAGGCACGAAATGAGGCCAGGCTGGAGCCAGTGCAGGGGTCAAGGCAGGGGTCAGAGTCGGCCTTCGCGGACACAAATCCTCGCCGCATCAGTAGCTGCGAGGCAACCCCAGTACGTTCTGGGCCACGAAATTGAGCACCATGTTGTTGGAGATCGGCGCCGTGCGCCATAACCGCACTTCCCGCCATTTGCGCTCGATGTGGTATTCCTTCGCGAATGCAAAGCCGCCAAACGTCTGGAACGTCTGATCAGCGGCATACCACGCAGCCTCCGACGCCAGGAACTTCGCGATGTTGGCTGCCTCGCCACAATCCTGACCACTGTCGTACAACGCCGCAGCCTTGCGAACCATCATTTCGGCAGCTTCGAGCTGGGCATAGGCGGTTGCCAACGGAAACGCGATGCCCTGATTTTTGCCAATGGGATTGCCGAACACGGAACGCTCCTTTGCGTAGTCCACCCCGCGGGTCAGGAAATAACGCCCATCACCCAGGGCTTCAGACGCAATGAGCACGCGCTCGGCATTCATTCCGGCCAGGATATTCTGGAAACCTCGGCCCTCGACACCCACCAGTGAATCGGCCGGAATCACCATGTTGTCGAAAAACACTTCGGTCGTATTGTGATTGATCATGGTTTTGATTGGCCGAATCTCGCAGCCTTTGCCTCGCACTTCGCGCAGGTCCACAAGGAAAGTAGACAGCCCTTCCGTGCGCTTTTTCACCTGATCAACCGGCGTCGTACGCGCCAGCAGTAACATCAGATCCGACTGCAGCGCACGACTGGTCCAGATCTTCTGACCATTGACTAGATAGGTATCGCCACGCTTGTCAGCGCGGGTCTTGAGCTGGGTTGTGTCAGAACCCGTCGTGGGTTCAGTGACACCAAAGGCTTGCAGACGCAGCGCTCCGGAGGCGATGCCTGGCAGATACTTCGCCTTCTGTTCATCCGAGCCATAACGCAGCACGGTGCCCATGGTGTACATCTGTGCGTGGCATGCCGCCGCGGAACATCCGCTGGCATGAATGGTTTCCAGGATCACAGACGCAGCGCGTAGCGGCAGACCTGCCCCGCCATAGGCCTCAGGAATCAGCGCAGCGAGATAACCCGACTGCGTCAGCGCATCAACAAAGGCATGTGGATACTCGGCCTTTTCATCGAGATCCTGCCAGTACGATCCTGGAAATCCACTGCAGATACGACGCACCTGGTCGCGAATGTCGGAATAATCGAGACCATAATCGAGACTGGACATATTGGGGCGTTATCTCCCGCTGGCCTGGTTGATGGGTTGGACTATTGAAACCTTCACTTCAGCCGATCCTTCCACGGGGTCATGCTGCAAGAGCGAGTTGTAGAACAGTCCAAATCCGGTGTTGGTAACCGTTCCGCTGATCAGGCCGTCGTCGTCACACTCGGCGGCCAACGCGAGCAAGCGCTCGAACGTCTGGCGAAAGTTCAGCGAATGCTTGCGACGAATTTCTGTTCCATAAAACACATACGGACGTCGCTCTCGCATCGGCATGGTGTTAGAGAGGAACTCGCGCGTGAACACTTCGCTGTCTCCTACAGACAGCGCATGCAACAACTCGCGGATCCGCTCATCAGGAACGATTCCTCCCTCCGAGGCGCCAAAGGCCGAGATGAACTGCATCGCGTTGATCATGCCCAACTGATTCTTGACGTTCTCGGCAATCTTGAAAAATGCCTCCTGACGCGCGTTGATTGCCATCGCAGCCATGGCCTCTGCCTGCTGTTGCGCCTGCAGCATGGACTGCCGCATGACCTCCGTATTGTCCGCAAGTTCCTTCTGTTGAATGAACATCCCGATCACCAGCCAGAGGAACGCCAGCGGGGCAAACGCGCCCTCAAGAAAGCCGCCGAGTTCATCGATGTGCATGTCCCGAAGGTTGCCAGCCTGAACGTTGAAGTAGAGCAAACCTCCACTGATCCAGACGAGAGTCACGATGACCCCAAGAGTGATACGCCAGTCGATCAGCTTGAAACGTTCAAACAGGGTGAGCTTGTGCATCACAGCAGTTTAACTCGCACCGCCCTTACCGCGTAAACTGCCGGACATGCAAGCCGCAACCACCCGAACACTGTTCCTTGAAGGGCCAATCCTGCCAACCCTGCTGACTCTGGCGGCGCCAAATGCCCTGGCATTCCTGGTCCAGGCCGGTGTGAACATGACCGAGGTCTGGTACGTGGGGCAACTGGGCACTACCTCACTGGCGGCCATGGCGTTCATATTTCCTGGATTCATGCTGGTGCAAATGCTGGCCAACGGGTCCTTTGGCGGCGCGACGACGAGCAGTCTGGCTCGCGCGCTCGGCGCAGGAGACATCCCGAAGGCCAATGCACTGATGTGGCATGCGCTGGCATTGGTTGGATGCGCTGGCGTATTTTTTGCGACGCTCTTCTGGTTGTTCGGACATTCAGCGCTGCAGATGCTGGGCGCGGAAGGCCCGATTCTGGAAGAAGCCTGGCACTACGGCGCCATCGTCTTCAGCGGCGCGGTAGTCATCTGGGGTTCCGCCATCACCACAAGCTGCATTCGTGGTACCGGCAACATGAAACTCCCGGCGATGCTCATGATCATGAGCGCGCTCATTCAGGTACCACTGTCCGGCGGTCTGGTCCTTGGCTGGTTCGGTCTGCCGAAACTCGGGCTCGCAGGTGCCGCGATCTCCAACCTCACGGTCGCAAGTTTCACGACTCTGGTTGCAGTGCTGACTTTATCGCGAACCACAAATCCGGTGCGTCTGGCGTGGTCGCATCTGTCACTGCGCTGGGTGCTCTTCAAAGACATTCTTCGAGTTGGTGCGCTGGCTGCCTTCTCACCCATATTCACGATACTCACGATTTCGACTATCAATGCACTCATCGTTTCGTTTGGCACTACCACGGTTGCAGGTTACGGCATCGGGGCTCGGCTGGAATTCCTGCTGGTGCCCATGGTGTTCGGCTTCGGCATGGCGATGAACGCCATGGTGGGCATGAATGTCGGGAATCGAAATATCGCACGAGCCGAGAGAATCGCTTTCATCGGCGGGCTTAGCGCAGCGACGATCACCGGTGTTGTCGGCATTACCCTGGCCATCTTCCCTCACGCGTGGATGGGTTTGTTTACCAGCGATGCGCAAGTTGCCGCGGAAGGTGCTAAATATCTGCATGTGTCCGGCCCGGTGTTTGCGTTCCAGGGGCTTGGCCTCGCACTGTACTTCGCTTCACAAGGGGCCGGTACGGTGATCTGGCCTGTCATCGCCAACTTCGTGCGTTACATAGTCGCTGCCGGCGGATCCGCACTTTGCGTGCACGTATTTGTCACCGACGTCGAGTGGGTATTTGTGATGGTCGCGCTTGGTATGTTTCTCAACGGGTCAGTGACGGCTGCGGCGATCCACTTCGGTGCCTGGACGCGGCACCATCAAACCTGAGCACTGGCAACATGAATACAAAGCCGATGGCGATACAGGCGCAGGCAAAGTATCCATTCAGCAAATAATTGTCTCCCAGGTCACGCACGTAACCACCGGCAAACGGTGCCACCGCCCCACCCACCAGCACAAAGGCAGCATGCGCGCCGGCCAGGGTTCCTGATGCGTCGAATCGTGACAGTACCCCCAGCAGGATTGGCAGCAAGGCCGTCGGTAGCGCTCCGAACAACGGTGCAGCGATGTAAAACGGCCACACGGTCGTGGTACTGGCGACGGTGAAACAAGCCACCAGCAGCGCGCAGACAATCACGACCATCGGCACCATCGGTCGCATACGCGCACCGATGTAGCCGGCTAGCAGTGGCGCGGCTATTCCCACCACCGCACCGGCCATGAATACATAGCCTATCGTTGCTCCTGAAAGTCCCAGCTCCCGGCCAACTCGCACCAGAAATATGCCCAGCGAACCATGACCGAAAAACATGAAACCCAACGCGCCAAGGGCAATCCAGCCGATGCGTCCGGGTGACTGCCTGGTAACCGCGGACTGTTTGCCGTCGTCATGCACCGACGGCACACCGCGGACAAAGGCGAAGGCCAACAATCCGCAGGCAAGGTACACGATGTACAGGCCATCCAGTTCGTCGTAAGTCCAACCACTGCTGCCTGACAACGCGTTGAGATCAACATTCCAGTTCATGGCTCTCGGCAACACATAAGCCATGAACATACCCATCGCACCGACTGCGGAGTTGATGACCCCAAACGTCGTTTCTGGCTCCGATGATCTCGCCGCAGTGGCCATGATGGTGGCCGACACTGCGCCCAAAGCCAGTCCCGTCGGGATACGAATGAGCAACAGTGAAAACACATCCGATGCAAGCATCGATACAAGATTGCCGACCAGGATCAGCGAGATGCCGGTCACGTAGATCCGCTGGGTGGGCCAACGGTTGGAGAATCGCGCAAACGTCAGAACCCCTATCGCTATTGCGCCGAGTTCCGCTGACGCCACCAGACCGGCGGAAGAATTGGTCGCGTCATACGCACGAGTAATGGCATCGACATTGAAGGCCATCCCCAGGGATGCTGCGAAAGCGAGCAGCAATACCGCGGTCAGCGCCGTCAGTTGCCACACGGAAAATCGAATACCCATACAACTAACGCTCCAGAATTAAAGCTCTGCTGATTAAACAGTCAGATCGCGAACGAACATTTCCGTGGCCGCCTTGCCTCGCACACGCAGTCCCAACACCCGTGCATCGGTTTCTACCTGCCGATCGACCACAGCAAGTCGGTCATCCCAGAAAATCGGTCGACGGAATTGCACTTGGGCGACAAATGAACGCACGGGATGCTCGGACCACAGGCGGGCTGTCAGGTAATGCACCCCCATGCCACCACCAATGATCGGTGCGCGGAATCCGGCTCGACGTGCCGATTCTTCTTCGTAGTGAATACTGTTGCCCGTTGACGAGTAGGCCTTCACTTGCTCGGGAGTCAATTCGTACTCGGCAACGGCAGGCAACGCTTCGATATCGTCGAGCAAAGAGATCGGCCGATCACCAATGCCTCGTTCATTGCCGGCCTCCGGATTCGGCTTGAGTGATTTACGCGATGCTTCGATCACGGTTTCTCCCGCCGCGGTATCAAATCGCACGACGGTATGCACCACGCGTCCTCTCGGGACAGGTTCGACCTCGGTGATACTACCAAAGGCCGTCAGCGACTCACCCAGTGCCAGCGGACGATGCAGTACCAGCTGCTGTGCAAGGTTGACGTTGCCTTCAGCGCTGATCCCGCTCTCGATCCCGGCGTGAATTGCCAGGCCAATGAAAAAAGCCGGGTCCGCGACCGAACCAAACACGTCGCTACCGATCCCGCAGGCCGCCAGTTTCGCTTGCTGATGCGCTGGCGAAATCTCAACCCGCATGGGTCGATAGACAAACCCCGGACATGGATCAATCCACTCCATTCCAACCTTCCCCGAAACATTCCCCTGCCACCAACTGTGGGGCTGCGCTCTGCCTTACGCAATCGCTCGTGCCAGGATGTAGCAAGTTTTCATTCATTCCAGACAAGAATGTATTGGTGTCCGCCCATTCCAACGAAGTTGGGTTAGAGTGCCGCCTCTTTCCCTCCGGCCACTCAAGGACGCACCCATGACCTATTCACAACACGTTGAAGATGTACGCCGATTACTGCTGCAGAAGGGCCACGAATGGCGGGCCATCAAGCCGGATTTTGTTGCCCGGATGCGCTTGCAGAATCAGTTCCGCACCGGTCTCGACATCGCCCGTTATACCGCCGACATCATGCGCAAGGACATGGCGGAATATGACAAGGACCCTGGCAAGTACACTCAGTCTCTCGGTGCCTGGCACGGTTTTGTGGCCCAGCAGACGATGATGTCAGTCAAGAAAAACTTCGGTTCACTGGACAAGCGTTATATCTACCTGTCCGGCTGGATGGTCGCGGCCCTGCGATCGGAATTCGGCCCGCTGCCCGACCAGAGCATGCACGAAAAAACTGCGGTTCCAGCGCTGATCGAAGAAATCTACACCTTCCTGAAACAAGCCGATGCACGCGAACTGCGGCATCTCTTTGCCGAACTCGACGAGGCACGTGCCAAGGGCGCAAACGTCACGCAGATCATGTCAAAGATCGATAATTTCCAGACCCACGTTGTGCCCATCATCGCCGACATCGATGCCGGATTCGGCAACGAAGAAGCCACTTACCTCCTCGCCAAGAAGATGATCGAGGCAGGCGCTTGCGCAATCCAGATCGAGAACCAGGTGTCCGATGCCAAGCAGTGTGGACACCAGGCCGGCAAGGTCACCGTTCCGCATGAAGACTTCGTGTCCAAACTGCATGCGATTCGTTATGCATTCCTCGAACTCGGCGTGGACAATGGCATCATCGTTGCCCGCACCGATTCCCTGGGTGCTGATCTCACGCAGAAGATTCCTGTCGCGCAGCGCCCTGGAGACCTCGGGCACAAGTACTGCGATTTTCTGAAGGCGACCCCGGTAAAAAATCTGTCGGATCTGAAGGAAGGCGATATCACCATCCATCAGAACGGCGTGCTGAGCAAACCGGAACGGCTCGATAACGGCCTGTATGCGTTTCGCGAAAACACCGGTATCGAACGTGTTGTACTCGATTGCATCACCAGCCTTGAACACGGTGCAGACCTGCTGTGGATCGAAACCGAAAGCCCGAACCTCAAGCAGATCGGGGCCATGGTGGACGAAATCCGCAAAGTCCGGCCCGAAGCCAAACTGGTGTACAACAACTCCCCGTCGTTTAACTGGACCCTCAAGTTCCGGCAGCAGGTTTATGGCGAATGGAAAGCGGCTGGCAAGGACATCAGCGCCTATCCGGATCCGAAACAATTCGAAAAAGGCCTCATGGATATCAAGCTGGACGAGAGCGAACTGGCACTGGAAGCCGATCGCCTGATCCAGAATTTCCAGGCGGACGCCGCACGCCACGCCGGCATCTTCCATCACCTGATCACACTGCCGACGTATCACGAAACTGCGCTGGGAGTTGATCTGCTGTCCGAAGGTTACTTCGGCGCAATGGGAATGCTTGCGTATGTGAAGGGTGTGCAGCGTCGCGAAATCCGCCGGGATCTTGCTTCCGTGAAGCACCAGGATCTGGCCGGTTCCAACATCGGTGACGATCACAAGGAGTACTTCCTTGGCGAGAAGGCACTCTTGGCCGGTGGTGCTGCCAACACCATGAACCAGTTCTAGGCCTCCCCTCGTACAAGTCGCTTCGGCGACTTGTACTGACCCCCTCTACAAGTCGCTCTCGCGACTTGTAGAGTTCCCCGGCAAGTGCCCCCGGCTTCAGGCCAACAAACTCATCTCGACCGCACCCAATCCGCTCGATCCAGCCACCCCTCTATCGCCTCGCTTGCAAGTTCATGACCAGCGGGGCTCGGATGCACCGGGTCGTCTTTGTCATTGCGCAAACCAACCAGGTCATGCCGTTGAAATACACCAAGCAGGTCCAGTACGGGCAAGTGCTGCCGCATCGCTTCGTTGGCAATGATTGCGTGTGCAACCTGGTGGGGATATCGATCGTCAGCATCGGTTTCAAGCCATGGAAACACGACGATGAGCACACGAAAACCATGGGCATCACGTAGTCGGGCGAGGTCGGCAAAGGCGTGACGCAAACGGCCAACACGCTCCTCATCGCGATACCACGCGGAAGGCAATTGTTGGCGAGCATCGGCCATCAACGCACGAAGTTCGTGTTCATCGGCACCAATGGAATCGATCTGGGCGCCGTAGCGTTTGCGAAACGCAGCAGGATCGTTCGCCGCCTCCTCGAATCGACGACCACGCAGACGATCGAACGACACCAGAAGCAGTTGACCAAGTCGACTGGTCAGCAGCCACGGTCGTTCCGAGTAACCACGCAGGCGTTCAAGATATTCGAGATTTGCCGACACCACCCCAGCATCGTTAAGGCAGAAACCAACGATCACCAGTTCGGGATCCAGCGGTACCCCATGTCGTATCAACACGGCCAGTTCCTGCAAGGTGTCGTAACCACTGAGCGAGAGATTCTGCACATCGAAGCGAGCATCACGTCGCCCAAGGGATCGTCGCAGCAAATTCGGAAACGCTGTCTCGCCAGGTAATTCACTGCCAAAGGCAATTGAATCACCCAGTACGACAACACGTCGGACATCTTCGATCTGACTTGGCTCCGGACTGCGAAACCCGGACGAATTCGCTTTCACATCCGTCTTGAAGGCGCGCCCTTCACTGCCAGGAATAAGCTCGTAGGCAATGGCCTCATCACTCGACCGCCGCAGCACCAGGTCCTTGCCCGCAGCCATGGCCTTCAGGGGTTCGTATCCGGCCAATCGAAGTGCGCCTTCGATAAGCGATCCTGTAAACACCAGGCTTGCCAGCACCAGAAGCAGGTTGGCAAGCCGGGTGTTCATCAACTGCGCAGGGTCAGCCTTTGGCGCGTGCGCGTGCCAATGCAGGTCGCGCGTAGCAGACCGTCGCCCAGCGCTTGATGTTCGCATGATGCGAATAATCCAGCTGCACCATGTCGAGCAGCAACATCACTGCCGCGACGTTCAGATCGGCAACGCTAAACCGGTCACCCAACAGGAAGGGGCTTTTGGCCAGTTCCTGATCAAGCACCTTGAATGGGCGCTCCAGACCTTTGGCCGCATTGTCGATCACCGATTGATCCCGCTTGTCAGCCGGCATGAACAACCGCTGGATGACGATCTGCATCTGCAAGGGCTCGATTTCACTGATGCCCCAGACACTCCATTGCCAGGCTTTTGCCTCACCTGCTGCATCACGAGGGTACAGATCGCCGCCATAGGTCTTGGCGAGATAGAGATTAATGGCCATGCTTTCGAACAGCACCAGATCACCGTCCACCAGCGCCGGAATGCGGCCGTTAGGATTCACTGCGGTGTAGTCGGTCGAGTTCTTGGCATCCCGAAAATGCTGCGGCACGTGTTCGTATTCAATGCCGGTTTCTTCAATACCCCAGATGGAGCGCAGCGCTCGCGATCCGGAGATCCCATAAAGTTTTCTCGCCATGATCAACTACCCTCTTTCTCGATAGCCCGGGGGACGCTTGCCATTCTCATCAAGGACGTTGAACTCCTCACCCAGGTCTTCGACCCACTGGATGGTGCTCGTGCGATCCATCAGTTTGTCCTTCGCCAGCAACATGGCCACCACACATCGACCTACGAACAAAGGCGTCTGCGACTTTGACAGATCCATGCCACGCTCTTTGGCCGCATCCTGAATGAACTCGGTACTCACCGAGCCTGGGTACAACGATACTGCTGTAATTCCCTTCGGTTTGAGCTCAATGCCCATGTCAGCGGTCAACCGATCCAGACCTGCCTTGCCTGCACCGTAGGAACAGGAGAAGTGGTAACTCTGACCACCCGGCGAGGACACGTTCACCACTGCGCCACCCGGCGCTGCCTTGAACATCAATTGCGCTGCATGCCAGCTCGCGACGTAGTGCGCGCGCATGCCGATGCCAACCTGATCATCATAAATCTGGATCGGATGATCCCAGAATCCACCGCCCCACGCCGGCGGGCTTGGAATCTTGTAGACGTTGTTGATGAGGAAATCGATGTGACCTGCCTCGCGACCGACCTGCTCGAATACCTTGGCAATCTGTGCGTCCACTGCGTGATCACACTGGATCGCGATGCCCTTGCCACCTTGTTCCGTGATCTGGCGGGCAGTGGTGTCGATGGTTCGTTCGCCGCTGCCGGTAGTGCGACCGGTCACGTAGACCGTTGCCCCTTGCTCGCCGAGAGCGAGGGCTATGCCCTTGCCAATTCCCCGGCTGGCACCGGTGACCACTGCCACCTTGCCTGTAAACGCTCCCATGAGTTACTCCTTCAGGACGCCATGCGGTCCAGTCGTTGATGAATGATGCTCTCTGCCTGCGCCATGATACGTGACACCAGCTCCTTGCAGCTTGGAATGTCGTGGATCAGCCCCTGGCTTTGCCCAACCGTCCAGATGCCACCGTCGATATCGCCAGCACCCAGCACGTTGGCACGGCCACGCACCCCGGCCACCAGCTCGCGGACGTCTTCGATCGTCTTGGTCGAATCCTGCTGAATGCGGACCACTTCTTCGGAGACGGCATTTCTCGCGACACGCGAAGTGTTTCGCAACGTGCGATTGATCAGCAGCGTGTCTCGCTCCGAGCCATTGACGATCTGCTGTTTCACGTTTTCATGGATCTTTGCCTCGATGGTGGCCATGAAGCGGGTACCCATGTTCACGCCATCTGCTCCGAGTGCCAGGGCTGCGATCAGGCTGCGCCCATCGGCCATTCCACCAGAGGCGATCACGGGAATCCTGACCTGATCGCAGGTCGACGGCAGGAGAACCATGATGGTCACGTCGTCTTCACCAGGATGACCGGCACACTCAAAACCATCGATGCTGATCACATCCACACCAATGCGCTCAGCCGTTACCGCGTGCCGTGCGGACGTGCACTTGTGGATCACCTTGACGCCGTTCTTCTTGAAATCCGGCAGATGCGGTTCCGGGTTGCGGCCAGCAGTCTCGACAATCTTTACCCCGCCTTCGATGATCGCACGACGATATTCATCGTACGGAATCGGATTCAGGGATGGCAGAATTGTCATGTTCACGCCAAACGGCTGATCGGTCAGCTCACGCGTTCTGGCGATCTCTTTCATCAGATCTTCTGCGGAGCTGAACATGTGCGCAGTGATGAATCCCAATGCCCCGGCGGTGGCCACCGCGGCCACCAGATCTCCATAACCTACGCCAGTCATGCCGCCCATGACGATGGGATACCGAACACCAAACATTTGTGTGAGGCGGGTCTTGATCATTTACAGATCTCCAAAAATTCCAGGTTGATACATCGAACCGATCGTCGATTTTAGCCGCCGGCCCGGTGTTTCGACTACTACACACCCCTCGTCGCACAGTTACCCTGGAGTAGAATTCCTATTTTTGCGGTCGCACTGTCACCAGGCTGGAGATATCGCGTGGAGTACTTTGTTAATTTTCCCGCTGGCGGGGCCGTCAAGCCCGGAACATGGGCTGCAGCTCGGGAAAACGAGGGCTGGCATGGTGTCTGCGCCAGTGATCACTTGTGGGTCGGTTCGACACGATATCCCCACGTTTTTGTTGCAGCTACACAAATGGCCTGTGCAACCAGCAAGATCAGGATCACCACATCGTTCTGCAACAACCTGTTTCGTTCGCCAGTCGAGTTTGCACAGGCCGCACTGGCAATCCAGGACGCGTCGAACGGTCGATTCGAGGCCGGCCTCGGAGCGGGTTGGTTACGGGACGAGATCGAGGCCATGGGCGGCGTCTATCCCGATGGTCCCGGGCGTGTCGGTCGTTACATCGAAGCGTTACAGATCGTGCGGTCCCTGCTGCACACTGGACAATGCACATTCGTTGGCAGGTACTACAACGTCGACATCCGTGGTGACCAGCAATTGGCGCCGCTCTCGACGTCGCCGCCGCCTTTGATTGCGGCCGCCGGTGGTCCCATCGCATTGAAAGGCGTTACGCCTCTGGTTGATCGCGTCGAAATCAAGCCCAACTCGCGCAGTACTCGTGTTGGTCATCTGGACTTTCCCATCATGGCATCGGTTACCGAAGATGAAGTCCGCAAGCAGGTCGCGCGTGTAAGACACATCGACCCCACCATACCGTTGGGAATTTTCATTCTGGTCGCGGCAGGCAACAGCCCGGCTGTGATCAACTTGAAGGAAGCTTTGGGAAATGGTTACCTCACGCGCTTCATGGGTGAGCCGCACCAGGTCGCCAAACATCTGCATGCACTGGGCGACATGGGCATCAGCCGTGTGCAGCTCACTGAACTCGTGCCAGGTTCGCACAGCCTGCTTGCACCCCATCTGCTTTGAGGACTGGCCATGAACGATTTCCACGACATCACCAGAAGAGTTTACGAGTACGGCTACGGCATCGACACTCGCGACTGGACTTTGTATCGCAGCATTTTTGCTAATGAAATCCACATGAACTTTCAGTCATATAACGGCAATCCTGCCGCAACGATGCAAGCGGACGACTGGGTCGCTGGCTGTCGTCGACTGTTCGATAACCTGGATGCCACACAACATTCGATGACCAATCCATTGGTGGAAGTCACCGGAGATACCGCGCGTTGTCGCATGTATATGCAAGCCGAACACTTTCTGCAGAACACGTCAGGCAACTCTGACTTCGCACTCGGCGGTTATTACGACGATCAGCTCATCCGAACCGTCGACGGCTGGAAGATCACCGCCGTGACGCTGAACGTCTTCTGGAGCCGTGGTAATCGACAGATAATGGAACTCGCATTGAAAGGTGCCAGGAAGTACTGAGTCTGCATGGTCTGGTGACCAGAATTGAGAATGGGTTCCACAACTTGAAAAATGCCCTCCCCCATGATTTGTATTTACTTGTCAGAGAATTGTAGTAAATTTATTTGCCATCAAAGGCCGCGGTTCAAAATCGCTCCAAGCAGTTAACGGAACCCGGCACTGGCACAAACCCTGGACTCAACGTAGCAGCAGAACGAAGTCACTGCAGGCCTCTGGATTTGACCTGATCGACACAGGAACGGGAATGCGCAAGTTCAGCCATTCAGACTTTGGAATCTACATACTCAGCTACCCCCGTGACTTCCATCTCGCGTCGTCACTGATTGGCAGCATCAGGTATTTCCACCCACAGATGCCGATCATGATTATCCCTGGCGAGGGTTACATCGAGGGACAACATCCGTTCGACGTCCCGATCATGCAAAAGCCATCCGGTTACTGGGGGGAGCTGGGGTTCATCGACCGCAAATTCTGGGCGTACCAAGGGCCGTTCGAGAAGTTCCTCTACATCGACGCGGACATGATCTGCACCCACTCGATCGACGGGCTGCTGCGGCGAATAGAACAGCAGCAGGGCAAGTTTCTGTTTGCCAACATCTATTACGAAGGTGACGCCTGGACGACACCAGTGAATGACTCGTCGCATTCACTCCACCAGCATCATCTGGCGTGGGTGCCACGGGCACTAGGGTCGCTTGAACACATGCGCGCATTCGATAGAACCTACGATCCTCTGGCGCGATGCCCATTCAACGCCGGGATATTTGCCAGCAGCCGGTCAACTTTCAGCGAGGCGGATTTCCGCGACGTCATTGAGCGCGAGACCGTCTATTACCAATCGAAGCTCGGCAAGGACTTTTCATGGCGAACCGAAGACGTGTTCTATCGTGATCAGGGACGCCTGAACTATCTGGTCGACAGCCTCGGCATTCCGCTTCTGAATCTGCATCCTGACGGCCATGACATCTGGGGTGGCCATGCCAGACACATCAAGGTCGAAGATGTGCTCGCCAACAATGCCGACTTTTCATTCATCCACTGGGCTGGAGTGCCGCGCCCAAGTCCGTCCCTCTTCTGCTCAAGGCCTTTGTACTGGATATTGAAGCGCGGGTTGGGAAAAACCTATGTCGAGGATGGATACAAAGATCTGCCTGAGATACCCGGATATTCCGTTTGGCGCCACTTTCAACCACGCCAGAGCGAATCCATGTCATTGCGCAGCCGAATCCAGTATTCATACAAGGACCTGAAAAAAATCGTCAGACTGCAGCTCACCGAATTCGGATTGCTTTCAGCCTGATCAGCTACTGACAGCCATCGAAGATACCGTGATCGTGGCGTCGAGCAACTGCTCCTGCAAATCCTGACGAAGAACACGACGGCCGTCTTCGATCGAGAGATTACGAAGCTCATCGGGATCCTCGACCAGATCATAGATCTCCGATTCCCCGGTTGAATACCAGCTGTAACGATATCGATCAGTAACCAGAGTACGAGTCCGCAAGGGCAACGGGCTGCCTGCCTGTGCCAGCACAAAATCCTCTTCCACCATGACATGGGACCGCACGGGTTCGTGCTGGTCCAGCAACGGCACCAGGCTGTGTCCTTGCATGTCGGCAAACGGCGCTACGCCTGCGAGATCCAGAAATGTCTGCGCCAAGTCGATGGACCCGGCCAGCGCACTGGTCCGCTGACCTGGGTCGTTGGGCCTGGCGATCACCAACGGCACACGCAGGCATCCCTGATAATGCATGGTCGCCTTCAGCATCAACCCGTGGTCCCCGAACATGTCACCATGATCGCTGGTGAAAACGACGATGGTGTTGTCCGCCAACCCCAGATCAGCGAGCGAGCGCATCACCTGGCCGATCCCATCGTCCATCATTTCAATCATGCCGTACTCCGCAACACGGGCATGACGCACGAGTTCTCGTGTTGGCCCGAACATCTGCACCATGTTTTTTGATGGTTTCCACCGACGAATCAATCGCAGGTGTGCAGGTGCATGTTCGAGCGGATCATCAAACGTTCGCGGATCTTTCATGTCGGCAGGATCATGCGCCTTCCACCATTTGCCCGGCGGGGTAAACGGATGATGCGGATCGGGAAAAGAGCACTGCAGAAAAAAAGGCTTGTCGCCGGCTGCGTGACGCTTGAGCGAATCGATGGTGCGCTGGGTGACAAAGGTCGTTGAGTGCAGCTCTTCCGGAAGCGTCGGTTGATAGACCTGCCACCAGCCATCATAACGCTCAAGTGCAGGACCGGGACTCAGCCAGTCCCTGATCAACTCAGCAGGGTTACCACCACGCTCCACGGCCCAACGATAGTGATGCCCGGTCACTGCATCACCATGGCCGAGGGCAAACTCGACATGTTCAAATCCGTAGAAGTCGGCAATCTCCGGGCTGCCGTCGAGATAACGTTCGCTGTCTTCCAGCGTATCCCAGCCACTCGGAAAAACTGCGCCGCAGGTGGGGGCCTGCGAACGATTCAGCGCAACGTTACGGCTCAGACCATGCTGGATATGCGACTTGCCGACGAGGCTGGTTGAATAGCCGGCCTTGACAAGCTCACGGACGAAAGTATTGGCGCTCCAGACCAGGGAGCGGTCATTGAAGATCACCCCGTGAGCGGAGGGCATGCGGCCGGTCAGCATCGAGCATCGATTCGGCATGCAGATGGGATTGGCGACATAAGCACGATCAAAGACTGTGCCTCTCGCTGCGAGAGCATCCAGATTCGGAGTCCTCACCACCTGGTTGCCGCCGAAGCCCACATGGTCCGCGCGCAGCTGATCGGCGATGATCCACAGGATGTTGGGTCGCTTGGACAAACTCATGATGTCTTCAGTCCTTTTGTTCGCGTGCTTGCGCCCGCGAACGGAATCGTTCGATGGCCCTACCCCGGGCGAAACCATGCTCGACAATCGGGGCGGGATAGTCGAGCTGCAGCCCACTTTTCCAGGGTTCGAACAAATTTCGATCCGGCACGTTTTTGAGTTCCGGAATCATGGCCCGGGTGAATACTCCCCGTGCATCGTACTTCTTGCCTTGCTCTGCCGGGTTGAAGATCCGGAAGTACGGCGCCGCATCGGTGCCGGTTGACGCACTCCACTGCCAACCGCCGTTGTTGGCAGCAAAGTCGCCATCGACCAGCTGCCGCATGAAGTAACGCTCTCCATGGCGCCAGTCGATCAGGAGGTGTTTGGTCAGAAACATGGCGGTGACCATGCGCAGGCGATTATGCATCCAGCCGGAGGAGTTGAGCTGGCGCATGGCGGCGTCAACCAGCGGGTACCCTGTCGTGCCGGTCTGCCATGCCGCGAGGCCAAGCGGATCGGATTCCCAGGGCAGTTCATCGTATTGCCGTTGGAACGACTGACCCTTGGATACATGCGGGAACGCCGCGATGACATGCGAATAGAAGTCGCGCCAGATCAGTTCGTTGGCCCAGGCAGAATCCTCGACCGCCTGCAACCCAGACAGCCGCGACAGACACTGGCGAGGCGAGATGGCGCCAACCGAGAGGTAGGCTGACAAGCGACTGGTGCCCGCCAGCCCTGGAAAATCGCGAGCGTCTGCATAACTGACAAGCTGGTCAGAACAAAACTGCTGCAGCCGATGATGCGCTTCGTCCTCTCCGCCCGGCCACTCAACCTCTTCAAGCCCCTCGGCGCCCCGATTCCACGGCAGTTTCGGCGGCTGAATCGGATCACCGCCTGGTTGCGGGATATCAAACGGGGTGAAGCAATCGGCGCGGAGCAGACCAAGCCACTTGCGCTTGAACGGTGTGAAGACCGTGTAAGGCTCACCTGTGCCCGTCAACACCGACCCTGGTGGCAACACGACCGATCCATCGAGGCGGGTACAGCCAAACCCGCTCGCCTTGACAGCCCGCCAGACCTTGCGATCACGGCGCAGTTCATTGAGCGGATATTCGGCGTTGAAATGCAGGTGTGAAGCGCCGAGCCCTTGCATCAGCGCAATCAGTGCCTGAGGTGCATCGCGAAACCACGGCACTTCAATCACATGAAGGGGAATGCCCAGCTCTGCCAACGCTGCCGATAGCGACGCCACACAACGACGCAGGAAGGCGAGTTTGCGCTCGCCATGGTCGTGTTTCCGCCACTGCGCTTCGCTGACCAGAAAGCATCCCTCGACCAGCCCTGCAGCACACGCAGCATGCAAGGCTGGATTGTCAGCGACACGCAGATCGCTGCGGAACCACACCAACTGTTTCAGTGGAACGACTCTCGACTATTGGTCGGTTTGAATGCGCGTGCCACGTGAGACCAGTTCGTGTCGCTTGATCTTCCAGCCATCCTTGGTGCGAACCATGTTGCCCTTGTAGGTAGCCCACAGCGTCAGCGTGGTTTTTGGATCATCCTTCATGTAGTGATGTGCCTGCACGTCGGTGCGACATACCGCAGTATCCCCAGTGATCGTTGCCAGCTGTGGCCCGAGCATGTGCTGCGTCGGCCCGAAGCGTTCCAGGGCCTTGATCACGTAGTCGCGCCAGGCATCACCGCCGTGTGTGGTGGTTGGGCCAAATCCGACTACTTCCACATCATCCGTGAAACAGCTGCGGTACATGACCATATCGCGCTCATCCACCCCGGCGGCGTAACGCAACATGACGTCCATCAGCGCGATCCTGTCTTCTGCCCAGTTACTCATCATCTTCCCCCTTGATACTGATTGCTTGACGCTGGTATTAAGCCTGCTGGTCCTACATCACGCAACCGAGGCCATTCATGTATCCAGGACACTGGGCCGGCATCAAACCTTCAACCCCTGCAATCATCCATGCGGTTACCGGTGAGGTCATCACCTGGACGGCGCTCAACGATGTCTCCAATCAGGTGGCCCGCCTGCTGCGCCGGCTGGGGCTGCAAACCGGCGACCACGTCAGCCTGATCATGGAAAATCATCTCGACTATCTGCCCTTCGCCTGGGGCGCGATGCGGGCAGGTCTGTACCTCACCTGCATCAATCGTTATCTGACCACTGACGAAATGGCCTATATCGTCACCGATTCACAGGCCAGGGCCGTGCTGGCGTCGGCGTTGGTCTGTGATCTACACGAACTCAAGCGTCTTACACCTGGTGCATCGCAGCATCTGACGGTACGTGGCGAGGCCAGCGGCTGGCAGGACTACCACGCACTGCTGTCTGTCGAGAAGCCTGTACCACTCGAACTTGAACCCATGGGCGACAGCATGCTGTACAGCTCTGGCAGCACCGGCAGACCCAAGGGCATCAAGCGTCCGCTCAGTGGCAAAACGATCCAGGAGGGAATTCCCGGCGTTGAAAAGAACAATCGCTACGGCATCGATGACCAGACCATCTACCTGTCCCCGGCGCCTCTCTATCACGCTGCGCCATTCGGCTTCTGCATGCGAACGCTGTCACTGGGTGGCAGTGTCGTGATGATGGAGAAGTTCGATGCAGAACAATCACTGGCCACGATCGAACGTTTTGGCATCACCCACAGTCAGTGGGTGCCTACCATGTTCGTGCGACTGCTCAAGATCGACCCGGACATCCGCACGCGTTATGACCTGTCGTCCCATCGCTGCGCGATCCATGCCGCAGCACCCTGCCCTGTGGAAGTGAAAAAGCAGATGATGGACTGGTGGGGGCCCATCATCTGGGAGTACTACGCAGGCACCGAGCGCAACGGATCAACCATCATTGACCCAGTCGACTGGCTGGCCCATCCGGGTTCCGTTGGACGCGCGGCCAGCGGCATCATCCACATCTGCGATGAAGACGGTTCGGAAATGCCGGTCGGCGAGCCAGGCCTGGTTTATTTCGAACAACCGGTCCGGCCCTTTGAATATCACAACGACACCGCAAAAACGGCGAGTTCTGCACACCCCGAGCACCCCAACTGGACGTCCCTCGGCGACGTCGGTTATCTCGAAGCCGATGGCTATCTCTTCCTGACCGATCGCAAGGCATTCATGATCATCTCCGGTGGGGTGAACATCTATCCGCGCGAAATCGAGGACGCCCTGATCCTGCACGACAAGGTAGCCGACGTTGCGGTGTTCGGGATTCCGAACGAGGAGTTTGGCGAAGCAGTCAAGGCCGTGGTTCAGCCTGCCCCGGGCATTACCGCCGACGCAGCATTTGCAGAAGAACTGCAGGCATTCGCAAGGCTCCATCTGGCGGGTTACAAGATTCCCAGATCCATCGACTTCATGGATGAACTGCCAAGGCTGCCGACCGGCAAGTTGTACAAAAAAGTACTGCGCGATCCCTACTGGCCAGTCGCACCAAAGGCCGAACGTCGGTAACGCAGCATCTGCCCTGATCCGGCATGACGATGCACACCCTGCTGCATCGCCAGTTCGCCATTGACCCAAACCGCCTCGATGCCGAGTGGATACTGTTTCGGATCATCGTAGGTAGCGGTATCGACGATTGTCGCCGGGTCGAACAACACCAGATCGGCCGACTGACCCACCTGAATCCGACCACGCCCTGTCATCCCGAAAGTGTCGGCGGCCAGAGAGGTCATCCGCCGCACCGCTTCAGGCAATTTCAGAATGCCTCGTTCTCGCACGTAACGCGCGAGCACACGGGGAAACGTACCGAACAGGCGAGGATGCGGACGACCGCGAAGATCAGGAATACCGTCTGATCCCACCATCATGTCGCGATAGGCGAGGTTCGTTTCGATGTCTGCCTCGTCGATGATGAAGTGGATGCAGATGGTGCGGTCACCGCCTGGCGCCGTGAGAATCAGCTTGACCGCATCGGTGATGTCGATCCCGCGTTCCGCAGCGATATCCTTAAGCATGCGGCCTTCGAATTCGCGAAACGCCTGACAGCTGGCAATGCGGATCACCTCTGCAAGCTCGCGGTTGACCCGATCCAGATTGAAATACTCGATCATCCGGCCGCTGCCGGCGGTATACGGATAGACATCCAGCGTCACACGTTGTCCGGCTGCCAGTGCTGCATCGACTCGATCGAGGGAGGCTCTGACCTTGCCCCAGTTGGGTGAGCCCGCCGCCTTGTGATGGGAGATATGGACATGCACATCGCTGGCACGGCCAATAGAGAGTGTCTCGTCAACAGCCTCGAGCAGACGATCACCCTCATTGCGCATGTGGGTGGTATAGAGCGCATCAAAGGGTTGTGCACAGCGCGCCAGTTCAATGACCTCGTCCGTCAGACTGAAGCGACCGGGACGATAAATGAGACCGGTCGAAAATCCGCACGCGCCCTGCTCCAGTGCCCGGCTGACGTGCGCCTGCATGTCAGCAAGTTCCGCCGGCGAAGGTTCGCGCGCAGCATCGCCCATGACGAGTGATCGCACGGTATTGTGGCCAACCAGCATCATGTTGTTGATGGCAGGTTTACCCGCTGCTACCGCCGAGAAATAGCCATTGAGATCTCGAAAGTCTCCCTTCAAACCGGCAAGAATACCGCCACTGGCCGCTGCCGCATCCACTGCCGGGTCCGCCGGAATCGCACTGAATCCACAGTTTCCGCTGACTACAGAAGTCACACCCTGCGCCAGCTTGAAGGCCATATCCGGGAAACGCAGAAATGCGCCATCATCGTGGGAGTGTGTGTCGATGAACCCGGGCGCCAGGGTGAGGCCATGACCATCGAGCTCTATTCGGCCAGTACTGGCAACACCCACCGAGTCGATACGGCCATCCTTGATCCCGACATCTCCGTGCACGGCCGTGTTACCCGTCCCATCGAGAATGGAAACATTGCGAATCACATAGTCAAGCATGAACATCTACTCCAGGCATTCAATGATCACTGTGGGGATGCAATCCTGGTGAGGGAGCAATCGCGCTACAGTCCGTAGGTCGCGGGCGATCTGCGCAACTGCTCACCGATCTTTTCACCAATCATGATGCAGGTCAGATTGGTGTTGGCACGAGGCACCGAGGGCATGATGGATGCATCGGCCACCACCAATCCATCCATCGCGTGACAGCGTCCGTACTGATCAACGACAGCCATGGAATCGCTCTTCGGCCCCATCTTCAATGTGCCGCTGGGATGATAACCACTGGCTGCAAGTTTGCGTGCCAGTGTGTCCAGGGTCGCATCGTCCGTACCGCGCGCCGGATCCGGAAAGGTGATCGACTCGATCATGCTCTTCAGTGGTTCGACCGTCGTGAACCGCAAGGTATCTCGCAGACAACTCACCAGACGACTGCGATCCCTTGCGTCTTCGCAGAAGTGATTGTGGACCAGCGGTGCGGCGAGTGGATCCGCGGACGCCAACAACAGCTGTCCGCGGCCATACTGATATTCCAGAACCGCGGCGATGGCAAACAGTGGTGGTCCACCGGGACGGCCAGCGAAACTGATCTGCTCGATCTGCAGGTCGTTACGCTTGTCAGAACCTTCCGCGGTGTAACGCAGAATGGTCTGGATGATCGGTGAATCATGGTCGATCACCACACCTTCTCGGGCCTTGCAGACGATCGATAGCGCAGGATGATCAGACAGATTCTGGCCAACACCGGCAAGGTCGCTCACCACATCGATCCCATGTGCAGCAAGCTGAACTGCTGGCCCAATGCCTGATCGCATCAAGAGCGCCGGTGACTGAAGCGCGCCGGCTGCAACCACCACCAGTCTGGCGTGTAGCCGCTCAACGCGTCCATCCACCTGCAGAATTTCGACTCCAACACACCGACCGTTCTCGATCACAAGTCGACTCACGTGGCTGTCCGGTCGTATGGTCAGATTCGGCCGCACGCGCGCCGGCGCCAGATAACCGACTGCACAGGAAACCCTCAGGCGGCCCAGCTTGTTCATGGGATGCGGCCCGACACCATACCCCCACGGGTCATTGGCATCGGCACAAAGGGGATAACCAAGAGCATCGGCAGCATCCAGAAACGCGGCTTGCGGCTGGGTCAGTTCATCGCGTCGATAACGCCGGATGCTGATCGGCCCTGCATCGCCATGAAACGCGGCATCGCCAAAATCGAGATCCCGTTCAAGCCTGCAGAACGCTGGCAACACACCGGCCCACGACCATTCGGGGTTGCCTGCCGCCGCCCACTCATCGTAGTCCTCTGGCATGCCACGCAGCGCGATGGTGGTGTTGACCGCTGACGAACCGCCGGTCACCCGCCCGCGAGGAAATGCGACCAGGCGTCCTGCGGTAGGTGCATAGGAAAAGCCCCAATCATGATCCCGATAGGAATTGTTGTGACTGTTCACCAGATCGTAAGGTGTTGCACCAGGATCCGGATAGTCCGGCCCCGCCTCCACCAGACAAACCTGCAGATCCGGATTTTCCGATGCGCGTGCAGCAATCACGCTGCCGCTGCTTCCCGCGCCAACGATGAGGACGTCGAAGATCGTCATGCAGCACCACCTGCAACCTGCACACGCAGGATGCGGCGGGGTTCATCCGCATGATCATGAACGGCAAAGTGCTGCAGAATCCGGTTGTCCCACATGACAAGATCACCGACACGCCAGCGGTGCCTCGCCTGGTACTCCGGACGGATCGCATGCTCGAAGAGGTATTCAAGCAACGGCTTGCTTTCGGCGTGAGTCCAGCCGGCAAACCGCTCGGTAAATGCCCGACAGACATACAGCGCCTTGCGGCCCGAGTCTTCGTGGACCCGGACCACCGGATGAGTGGCGCGTGGGGCGGCCTTGGCATCCGCGCCATAGAGTTCTGCAAGACCGGCTGCGGCATGTTCGGCGCTCATGCCATCCAGCACACTCTTCATCCCTGCCGACAAATCGTCATAGGCCAGTGCCTGATTGGCAAACGCGGTATCGCCACCCAACGACGGTGTTTCCAGCGCGTACAGCATCGTCAGTTTGGGTGGTGTGGTCTCGTAACTCATATCGGTGTGCCAGTGCTGATTCACATCACGGCGTTTGCCCTGATTACGCAGTTCAATGATTTCCGGCCAGGCTTTTGTACCGGCATACGGGTGCCTGACAAGGCGACCAAAGCGGCTGGCAAACTGCATCTGCTCCTCCGGCAGGAGAGTCTGCCCTGGAAACACCAGGACGTGATGTTCAAGAAATGCCGATTGCAGGATATACACGGACGATGCATCCAGCGACCGAACATCGAGTTCATCGACACGGGCTCCAAGCGGCGCTGCAAAACGGGTTATCTGCATGAACTTTCGTCCCCACATCTCTATCGCCTCATCATGTCGGCGGCGCCATGGAAGTGCAATCGGCGGGAGCTCAACTGTCCTGGATCCCGAACGTTCTGATACGCTCCTCGCCACTTGACCCGAAGGGAAGCCTCGATGCGCCGCTTCACCATGGCTCTGTTTGCGCTTGCACTGCTTGGCGGCGGAATTGGCTGGCTGCTGATCGATACCCGGGCTGGGCAGAACTGGCTGTTGCCACGACTGGTTGATGCGGCGATGCGACAGACACCAATCCAGGCCTTTGATGGCTTGCGTGTTTTCATGTGCGGAACCTCGTCACCACTGCCGGCCAGCGATCGGGCACAGGCCTGTGTCGCCGTCATGGCAGGCGATGACCTGTTTCTGGTGGATGCCGGCATGGGTTCGGCAAACACCCTGAATCTGCACGGCGAGGCGACGCAGAATCTGCGGGCAATCCTGCTCACGCATTTCCATTCAGATCACATCTCGGGCATCTATGATTTCAACCTCGGTTCATGGGTCGCAGGTCGAAACGAGCCACTGGTTCTGATCGGACCAGCCGGTGTCGAGCGCATTGCAGAAGGACTCAACGAAGCTTTTGCGCTCGACCGGTCCTATCGTGTCGCTCATCACGGCGAAGCGATGTTGAAGCCTGCGCTCGGTGAATTGGGCGCCAGGGAAATCGCCCCGGGGGAAATCTGGAACAACGAGGGACTGACCATCACAGCGTTCCTCGTCGATCACGCGCCAATCGCCCCTGCCTACGGATACCGGTTCGACTACAAGGGTCGATCCGTCGTGGTCAGTGGTGACAGCAATGTTGTGGAATCGCTTGTCACGGCTGCCAAGGGGGCCGATCTGCTGCTGCACGATGTCCTCTCGACCCCCATCGTCAAGGCAATGGAAGACGGCGCGAGGAAAGCGGGCCGAACACGACAGGCAAAGATTTTTGGCGACATCCAGAACTATCACGCCGGGGCCGACACCGTTGGCGCCCTCATGGAAGACACCGAAATTGGCATGCTCGCGGCCTATCACCTCGTGCCGCCACCGAGAAACCTTCTCATGGAGCAGATATTCAAGCGCGATCTGCCGGCCGGCAGCGTGCTCACCCGCGACGGCATGGTGTTCAGCCTGCCGGCCGGCAGCAAGGACATCCGGATCACGGAGCCGTGAGCCACCTATCACGCCGTCGATATCCATCATCAACACCTTGCTGGCGGGTGTGACCGTCTTGGGCCACACTTTCAGTAGAAACGTTGTTTATTCAATCGCTGCGCAGAACTGATATCCGTTGATCATCGGGAGTGAAGGATGACTCGCAAACCCCGCCTGCATATTCCTGTGCCTCCCGCCCGTCCTGGGGCAGATCCCGACTTCAGTTATGTCGATCGGGTCGCAGCTGGTGCAGTGGGCCGTCCCGACCCGCAAACGCGGCTGCGTGAGCTGCCTAACGATCTGATCTACGACATGGTGCGGGTGCTCGATGATGAAGGCGTCGCCACTGGCGCATGGGACCCACAGCTGGACCCTGAGCAGCTTCAGTTCGGCCTGCGGCACATGCTGGAAACCCGGTTGTACGACGATCACATGACACGCATGCAGCGGCAGGGAAAGATCTCCTTCTACATGAAGTCACGTGGTGAAGAGGCTGTGGCGGTTGCCGGCGCGATGGCGCTCAAACCGAGCGACATGCTGTTCCCGTCGTACCGCGTTCAGGGCCTGCAGATTGCTCGCGGCCGCAATCTTGTTGACCTCATGAACCAGTGCCTCTCCAACAGCCGGGACATGTGCAAGGGACGCCAGATGCCAGTGATGTACCACTGGAAACGCGGCAACATCTTCTCCATCTCCGGCAACCTCACAACCCAGTACCCACAGGCCGTTGGCTGGGCCATGGCCGCTGCCATCAAAGGTGAAGATGACATCGCTGCCGCCTGGATCGGCGAAGGCTCCAGCGCCGAAGCAGACTTCCATCATGCCATGACATTCGCTTCGGTCTATCGCGCGCCGGTAATCCTCAACATCGTCAATAACCAGTACGCGATATCAACCTTTCAAGGCACCGCCGGTGGTGAACAACGACCATTCGCTGCACGTGGACCGGGTTACGGTGTGCCGGGCATTCGTGTTGATGGCAACGATTTTCTGGCAGTTTATGCAGTCACCCAGTGGGCCGCCGAACGAGCCCGTGCTGGCACCGGCGCCACGTTGATCGAGCTGGTCACCTATCGTGTTGATGCACATTCGACCAGTGATGACCCTTCACGCTATCGGCCAAAAAACGAACCGGAAAAATGGCCGTACGGTGATCCGGTGGAACGACTCAAGGTTCATCTGACGAAGTTTGGTCAGTGGTCAGAAACCCAGCACGCTGCATTGATCGAAGACGTGCAACGACAGGTGGACTCGGAGTGGCAACAAGCCATCTCCAACGGCACCATGACCGAAGGGCCCTTCCTCGACAAGAACGAACTCTTTGAAGATGTTTACGCTGACATGCCTGCGCACCTGATTGCCCAGCGCGAACAGATGCTCGCCTTCGATGAACGGGAGGGCCACTGACATGCCACGCATGAACATGGTGCAGGCCATCAACTCTGCAATGGACATCATGCTGGCGCGCGATCCGAACGTCGTGCTGATCGGCCAGGACATCGGCTACTTTGGCGGCGTGTTTCGCTGCACAGACGGACTGCAACGCAAATACGGCGAACATCGTGTGATCGACGCACCCATCGCCGAGGGTGGCATCATCGGCTCAGCCATCGGCATGGGCGTGAATGGTCTTCGCCCGGTTGCCGAAATCCAGTTTGCAGACTACATCTATCCCGGTTGTGATCAGATCATCAGCGAACTGGCACGACTGCGCTACCGTACCGCCGGCGACTTCTTCGCACCGGTCACCATTCGTACACCTTGTGGCGGTGGCATACGCGGTGGGCAAACACACTCGCAAAGTCCGGAAGGCATCTTCACCCACCTGTGTGGCGTGAAAGTGGTTATGCCCTCCAATCCCTATGATGCAAAGGGACTACTGATCTCATCCATCGAAGATGATGATCCGATCATCTTCTTCGAACCCAAGCGAATCTATAACGGCCCATTCGACGGTGATCCAGACAAACCCGCCGTGCCGTGGAGTACCCACGCCAAAGGTGAGGTGCCAAGCGACTACTACACCATTCCCATCGGTCGGGCAGAAATCGTGCGCGCCGGAGAGGATGTGACGGTGTTGTGTTATGGCACGATGGTGCACGTCTGTCAGGCTGCCGCCGCGCATGCCGAGGTGGACGCAGAGATCATCGATCTGCGAACGCTCTCCCCGCTGGATGTGCCAACCATCGTTCAAAGCGTGGAAAAAACCGGACGCTGTGTCGTCGTCCACGAAGCAACCCGCTTCAGCGGTTACGGCGCTGAACTTGCGGCCACGGTGCAGGAAGAATGTTTCTACAGTCTCGAAGCGCCCATTCTTCGTGTCACTGGTTGGGACACGCCTTATCCACATGCCTTCGAGTGGGACTACTTCCCCGGTAAAAAGCGTGTCGCCGCCGCGCTCGAACAGATTCTGGAGATGTCATGAGCGAGTACATCTTCAAACTACCCGACCTTGGAGAAGGCCTTGTCGAGGCCGAGATCATTGAGTGGCATGTCAAACCGGGCAACATCATCAAGGAAGGTCAGATCGTCGTCGACGTGATGACCGACAAAGCCAACATCGAAGTACCCGCACCAGCGAGCGGACGTGTTCTGCGGACCAGCGGTCAACCTGGCGACATGGTGATCGTTGGTACCGAGCTGATTGCGATTGAAACCGATGTCAACGCACCAGGTGCCGGTGCGCGGACTGCAAGCTCGCCGATCCCCACACCCGTGCAAGCAGTGCCTCGAGCGGCTCCTGTTCCGAGCGAGCCATCTCCACAGATGAACGACGAAGTGGTTTCGTCCGCCACGGGGATGGATGTGCAGCCAAATGACACAGGCCACAGTACAACACCCTATCCATCCAGCGCGCGAGTGCTGGCCTCTCCAGCCCTGCGCCGGCAGGCGCTTGAACTTGGCATCGATCTCGCGGCCATACGGGGATCCGGACCACGCGGCCGAATCCTGCGCAAGGATCTGGAGACTACAGCCACCACACAATCAACATCGAAAGCAGTTCCGAGTGCCGGACAACCCGAAACAAGCATGTCCACCGGTGAATTCACCGAGGTGCGTATCATCGGCGTCCGCCGCGTCATTGCAGAACGCATGCAGGCCGCGAAACGCGAGATTCCCCACTTTGCCTACGTAGAAGAGGTAGACGTCACGGCATTGGAACGACTGCGATCGAAACTCAACGAACGGCCAGGTCATGATCGACTGACCCTGTTGCCCTTCATCGGGCTCGCTCTCTTCCAGGCCCTTAAACAGTTCCCTCAATGCAACGCCCTGCATGATGCGGAAAAAGGCGTGTTAAGGCGCTACACCAGCGTTCATCTCGGCATCGCGACACAAACCCCCGATGGCCTGAAGGTACCCGTGATCAGAAACGCCGATCGTCTGCAAATCGATGGTCTCGCCGCTGCCATCAATCTTGCTGCGACTAAGGCACGCGACGGCACGGCCACCCGTGACGATCTCACTGGCTCCACCATTACACTGACCAGTCTCGGCAAACTGGGCGGTATCGCCAGCACGCCGGTCATCAATGCACCGGAACTCGGCATCATCGGCGTCAACAAGGCTGTGCACCGGCCGATGGTGATCGATGGTCGCGTCGAAATCCGGCTGATGATGAATCTCTCGTCGTCCTTCGATCATCGATTCATCGATGGGTTTGATGCAGCATCAATGATCCAGGTGATCAAGTCGTTATTGGAAGAGCCGGCGTTGATGTTCATGGCAGGCTAGCAGCCTGTCGGACTTGAGACTGATCTACTGCGCCAGTGGGAAGAGCGGTCCATTTTTCCCCGATTTCTCGTTGCATAGCGCCGCTATGCGCCTCGAAATCGTGAAAAACTGTC
>JANNBJ010000210.1:0-42763 GCA_031385325.1 Gammaproteobacteria bacterium
CCAGCGCCTGCGTTGCGCTGGTGGAAAATGAAATGACCAGACCGACGAACGCAAGCGCGACAACTCTTGAAAAACGCATACCGTCCTCTCGACTTTCAGAAACTGACTTCAGTGTCTTATAAGCAGCTCTGACAGAGCAACATTCGTGTATTGGAATAACCTCGTGACTCAGTGTACGCCGCGCAGATAGTCCGCCAGCGCCTTGATTTCAGTGTCATTCAAATTGGCTGCAACGTCTCGCATCATGCCGCCATAGTCATCGTCGGTCTTCCGGATGCCTTCGCGATAGGCAGTCAATTGAGCGATGGTGTATTGCGGGGACTGGCCCGAAAGCAGCGGGAAGCCAGCGGGCGCATTACCAACCCCACCTGGAGAGTGGCATGCGGAACACGCAGCGGTATTCTTTTGCAAGTTACCGCCGCGGTACAACCGTGCTGCCATGGCAATACTCGCATCGTCACCTTCTGCTTGAGCGAGCTTTGCTGGCAGTGAAGAAAAGTATGCCGCGAGGTCTGCAAGATCCTGTTCACTCTTGCCGTTGAGCTGACCGGCCATCAACGGAATCTCTCGAGTTCCCGCCTGGATCATCTTCAGCTGACGCAGCAGGTACTTTTGATTCTGTCCTGCCAGATTGGGATAGGTACCATCAAGACCGGTAGCACCATCCTGGCCGTGACACGCACCGCATGGTGCCGCCTGTGTCTTCCCGGTTTCAGCATTGCCTGCCGACTGTACCGGTCCTGTCGCAATCAATGCGACAAACATTACCGCCAACCCATTGGATATTCGTGTAGCAAACACCGTCTTGCTTCCTTTATTCATGACTTGAAGGTGAGTCACTTGCCTGTTTGTCACGCCGCAGCGTGTGCCCGCGTATGCCGTACTGAATGATAGACTCTCGGCTGGCTCAAACGGCGCGCGGATTATAACCCAAGATGAATGAAAGCCACCGCCTGGAGACGATCCGCCTGAACGCCGAGTTTGTGCTGAGCGCTCCGGATCTCAGACATTGTCCGCCTCCGGTCGGTCCGGAAATCGCGGTCTCTGGTCGCTCGAACGCCGGCAAGTCGAGTGTCATCAATCGGCTCACTGGCAATCGTCATACGGCCAAGGTCAGCAAGACGCCCGGTCGAACCCAGTTGCTGAATTTTTTTCAGCTGCCTAACGGTGATCGGCTGGTCGACTTGCCTGGTTATGGATATGCCAAGGCTGAGAAGGCCGCGCAGGCGGTATGGCAAAGTTCCGTGAACGCTTTTCTGGAACAGCGCGAAGTCCTGTGCGGCGTGGTCGTCGTCATGGACATTCGCCATCCGCTACAACCGTTTGATATCGATTTGCTGAAATGGGGATCGCGTGCCGGCATGCCTCTGCATTTGCTGCTCAACAAGGCCGACAAACTCGGCAATGGCGCCAGAACCACGACACTTCGTGCGGTGCGCAAGGCAACGGAATCTTATTCGCGCGTCACCATCCAATTGTTTTCGGCGCAAACCGGTCTCGGTTTACCAGAGCTCGTCGACCGTCTGTCGACCCTGTGGCGGGAGAACGCTGTAGAATCCGGGCCGGGAACCGAATTGTCAGGTCCGCCTTCTAATTGACACCAGCTGCCCGACGCCGAGCCTCTACACGCAAACATCCGTTCTCAACATAACTTCACGCCACCAACATGATTTCACCCAACGCTGCACTTGCCGAACTGGAACGAGACCACACGGTCGGACCTCTGACCCACCTGCCGGATTGGTCGGCGATCACGCCACAGCTCATCGAGCCTGGCGTCGACGTGCTGCTGACCGAGATCGAGTCGGCCTTTCTTGAACTTGAGCGCTCGGCGGCGCCAAGCTGGTCCGGTCTGATGGAGCCACTGGAGCGATTGAACATCCGATTGGGCCGTACTATCGGCACGATCAGCCACTTACTGAGTGTCCGTTATTCGGATGAGCTGCAGGCTGCTTACGATGTGATCCGTCCAAAGTTTGTGGACCTCGGCAACCGGATGAGCCAGAGCCGCTCAATCTACGCAGCGCTCAAGGCCATGCAGTCGGGCTCGGAGTGGCGATCCCTCGACACCGTGCGTCAACGCATAACCATCGAGACTTTGCGCAGCATGGAACGTGCCGGGGTCCATCTGGAAGATACTCCGCGTCAACGGTTCCAGGCCATTCAGACCCGCTTGAGCGAACTGGGAAACACCTTCAGCACCAATCTCGTCAAGGCAGAGCGCAAGGCGCGAGTGCGCGTGACGTCTGCGCCCGAAATTGCCGGCATTCCTCCGGCCCTTCTCGAGATGGCAGCGAGCACCGCGCGCGATGACGGTGTTGCCACCGCAACGAACACTGACGGGCCATGGCACTTCATCGTTAACGGGGTGAACTATGCCCTCGTCACCTACGCAGGGAACCCGGGTATTCGTGAACAGTTCTATCGTGCCTACAAGGCGCGAGGTACCGATGCGGAACTCGACAATCGACCAGTACTCGAAGAGATCCTCAGTCTTCGACAGGAAATGGCCGCGCTGGTTGGTTTTCCGAACTATGTTGAATACAGCCTTGACGCAAAGATGGCCGACTCCCCCGCAGCAGTCTGGGGTTTGATGGACCGCCTCGAAACGGCGGCGAGACCCGCGGCCCGCCGCGAACTCGCAGAACTGGCTACGTTCGCAACAGATCAGGGTGGCTCTGGTGAGCTTGCGCCCTGGGATGTGCCGTACTGGGCAGAGAAGCTTGAGCTCGCACGATTTGGTTACGACAACGAAGCCCTGCGCTCCTACTTCCAACTGCCCATTGTGTTGAGCGGCTTGTTTGAACTGACCGGCAAACTCTATGGCGCAACGTTTACTCAGGTAACAGACGGAAGCGTCCCGCTCTGGCACCCGGACGTACAGTTCTATCGAGTCGAAATCGACAACCGGACGATTGCCGGCTTCTTCCTCGATCCCTACGCACGCCCAGGAGAAAAACGTGGTGGCGCCTGGATGAACACCGTCGTCGACAGGAATCGACTGCTTGCGTCAAACAACAATGTCGCCTCGCTTCCGGTGGCGCTCCTGGTCATGAACGCGCGACCACCTGCTGATGGTCAACCTGCACTCATGTCGCTGGATGAAGTGCGTACCCTGTTTCACGAGTTTGGTCACGCAACTCAATTACTATTCACTGAAGTGAACGAAGGCTCCGCCTCAGGTTTGAACCTGGTGGAGTGGGATGCGGTTGAACTGGCCAGTCAGTTCAACGAGTACTGGATGGACCACAAACCGTTTTTGCGCTCACTGAGTCGACACATCATTACCGGTGAAACACTGTCCGACGCAATCGCGGCTCGCATCATTGATGGCGCCAACTTCATGGCCGGCAACGCAACACTACGCCAGCTGATGTTTGCCAAGACTGATCTGCGTATTCACGAACGATTCGGTGTACCCGGAGCAAACGAAAGCCAATCGCCACAGGCCATTGAACAAAGCGTCGCACGGGAAACCCTCGTGCTGCCGTCGCTGCCGGACGAGTCGCAATTACCAGCATTTTCGCACCTGTTTGCAGGTGGATACGCGGCGGGGTACTACTCCTACAAGTGGGCTGAGGTGCTTGCGGCTGACGCTTTTGGCGCCTTCCATGATGCCGGTCTCGAAGATCCCGATGCGCTGCGGGGGGTCGCCGAGCGATTCAAGTCCACGGTACTTGCGCTGGGTGGTAGTCTTCCAGCCGGCGAGATTTTCCGGATGTTTCGTGGTCGCGATGCCAACCCACAAGCGCTGCTCGTCAAGCAGGGTTTACTGCCAGCAGCTGCGGCATGAAACAAGCGCCATCCTGGTTTGATCGCGGCGCGATCGGCGTATCAATACTGTGCATGGTGCACTGTCTCGCCCTGCCCGTTCTGGTCGTGCTCTTTCCGTTCGGGATATTCGCTGTATTGGCGGAAAATCACTGGCACTGGATGTTTCTGGCGTTGGCAGCACCAATCAGCCTGCTCGCATTTCTGCGTACCAGCCCGCATATTCGCAGCCCTGTGTTTGCCGTTGGCGTGGTGCTGGGCATTGTTCTGCTGGCCATTGGCGTGTGGGTTGATAATCACGATCAACAGATTTTCTTCACCGTTCTGGGCGCCATCAGTCTTCTTGCAGCACACGTCTACAATCTTCGCAGACTGAGTATTCAAGCCGAATAACGCACGGTTCAGTGGGCTTCATCCCAGTTGTTGCCGACACCGCAGTCAACCACCAGAGCCACGCGCAAGGTTGCAGCAGCCTCCATTTCCTGCACGACCATCGCACGCAGTGGCACTACATCGGCCTCCGCGACTTCGAACACCAATTCATCGTGCACTTGCATGATCATCGCGGCTTTCAGGGAACCCTGCTGCAACTGCTGATGCACGCGCAACATGGCTCGCTTGATGACATCGGCCGCGGTGCCCTGCATGGGCGCGTTGATGGCGGTACGTTCAGCGGCTTGTCGACGCTGCAGATTTCCGGCGTTGATTTCCGGCAGATACAAACGACGCCCAAACACCGTTTCCACATAACCCTGATCGTGTGCAAGTCGGCGGGTTGCATCCATATAGGCGCGCACGCCAGGGTAGCGCTGGAAATATCGTTCGATGTAGTCCGCTGCCAGCGCGCGCGAGATTCCAAGTTGGCGTGCCAGACCAAACGCAGACATGCCGTAGATCAAGCCGAAGTTGATGGCCTTGGCGCTGCGCCGCTGATCGTCTGACACTGCGTACGGCTCAACGTCAAAAACTTCGCCGGCAGTCGCTCTATGAATGTCGAGCCCTTGCGAAAACGCGGTCAACAGCGATTCGTCGCCAGACAGGTGCGCCATGATTCGCAGCTCAATCTGGGAATAGTCGGCGGCCAGAATCTTGCACCCCGGTGGCGCAATGAACGCCTGTCGTATCCGTCTTCCTTCTGCCGTGCGGATCGGGATGTTCTGCAGATTCGGGTCGGCAGAGGACAGTCTGCCAGTGGACGCCACAGCCTGATGATAGGACGTATGAATGCGGCCGCTGCGTGCGTTGATCTGTTGTGGCAGTTTGTCGGTATACGTTGACTTGAGCTTGGCCAGTCCGCGGTACTCCATGATCACTTTCGGCAACTCGTAGTCATGTGCAAGCTCAGCCAGAACAGGCTCCGCGGTGCTGGGCTGTCCGCCTGGCGTCTTGCGTAAAACCGGCAATTGCAGGCGTTCATACAGTACTTCCTGCAACTGCTTCGGACTGTCAAGATTGAACTCAACGCCTGCCAGGCTCATCACGTCAGCCCTGAGAATCTTCAGTCGCTCGTCAATCTCTCGACTCTGCTCATTGAGAAGCGTGGCATCCACCATTGCGCCATGTCGTTCGATGCTCGAAAGAACTGGCACCAAGGGCATCTCGATGTCCGAGAAAACGGACAGGAGGCTCGGTATCTTGTCCAGATCCGGCTTCAGGCGTTCGTGCAACTGCAAGGTCACATCTGCATCTTCCGCTGCATATTCTGCGGCCTGCTCGACGGGCACCTGATTGAAGGTCAGCTGCTTCGCGCCTTTACCAGCGACGTCTTCAAAGTGGATGGTGCGTACACCCAGATATTTCAACGCCAGATCATCCATGTTGTGTCGGCTGCCGACGCTGTCGAGCACATAACTCTCCAGCATCGTGTCGAAGGCAACTCCTTGCATGTTCACGCCATGACGAGCCAGCACACTCAGATCGTATTTGATGTTCTGCCCGATTTTCAGAAGTCGTGGATCTTCAAGGAGTGGGCGCATGCGTGCGAGAACTTGTTCACGATCCAGCTGGGTTGGTGCACCAATGTAGTCATGGCCAACCGGAACATACGCCGCATGTCCCGCCTTCATCGCAAACGACAGACCGACCAGTTCCGCCTGCATGTAGTCGAGGGAGGTCGTTTCAGTATCGAACGCAAAGACCTGGGCTTGCCGCAATCGGTCCAGCCACTCATCCAGCGTGTCCAGCGTTGTAATGCACTCGTAGTGCCTGGCCGACGACGCAGTGGTCGCCGCTGCCACGTGCGCCAGCTCGGCGGGCGCGATCAGTTCATCCAGCCAGCTGCGAAATTCGAGTTCCGTAAAGCGCCCGCGAAGGGTATCCAGGTCTACTGCTCCCTGGATCAGATCATGAATTCCCATCTCCAGTTCGACGTCACACTTGATCGTTGCCAGTGCTCGCGACAGCGGCAGGATGTGAAGGTTGTCGCGCAGGCTCTCCCCGATCTTGCCACTGACTTTGACTGCGTTGGCGATAAGCGCATCCAGCGTGCCATGTTCCTGCAACCACTTCGCCGCAGTTTTGGCACCCACCTTGGGAATCCCGGGAATGTTGTCGGACGTGTCGCCCATCAATGCCAGAAGGTCGACGATCAGCTCCGGTGGAACCCCGTATTTCTCGGTCACACCCACTCGATCAAGGCGGACATCTTTCATCGTATCCACCAGCGAGACATGTTCCGTCACCAGCTGTGCCATGTCCTTGTCACCAGTGGAAATCACGGTGTCACGCTTCTCCCGCGTGGCGTCAGCCGCGAGGGTACCGATGACGTCATCGGCTTCCACACCGGGAACGACCAACAAAGGCAAGCCCATTGCACGGATGATCTCGTGAATGGGTGCTATCTGCTGACGAAGCGGGTCCGGCATGGACTCGCGGTTGGCCTTGTACTCCGGGTAGATGTCATCGCGAAAGGTCTTGCCTGGGGCATCGAAGACTACGGCGATCGGGCTACCCACAAAGTCTCTTGAGAGTTTGCGCAGCATGCCAATGACACCGCGGATCGCCCCTGTTGGGAAACCGGTGCTGGTCGTGAGATTGGGCAGGGCGAAGTAGGCGCGATAGAGGTAGGACGACCCATCGACCAGTAACAACGGCGGCATACCATCCGGAGTTGTTGCTTTATCGGCAGATTGAGTCACCATTCCCTCCCGTTTCGTCATCCACTGCGCAAGATGACTCTACTACAGCGTCCAGACTTCCGCGCCGTTTGCCTCTGCGGTGCATTGGTAATGGCTATGTTTTGCAGGCCTGCCCTCGCGGCAAACGCCGAAGACGATGGTCCGGACGTCACCATCATTGCAACTGAACTGCGAACGATTTATGAGTATCGTCAAAACGGACACTTGAGGATGATTCGAATCGTGCCTAACGTCGGCAGACCTTATTATCTGGTGCCTCGTGATCCAACCAAAGGCTACGGCGAACTCGATCAGGCAGAGATGCTGATTCCAAGCTGGGTATTGGTCGAATTTTGAACGCTTCGAGCCTGCTCGATCCGCTGCTCGACCAGAATCCTGTTGATGAGGCGCTGGCGCGGCATTCCGTCGGGCGGCTGTTGCGCTACTGGCCGGCTTCGCACGGCATAGAAAATACCAACTACTTCATTCGAACCACCGACGGGGAATTTGTCTTGACGCTGATGGAGCGAGAGCCCTTTGCAGGGGACGCTTACTTCACGATTCTCGACACACTCATGCAAGCGGGATTGCCAGTTGCTGCACCGATCGTCGATCGTCGCGGGAGCGTGTCTGCACAGGTGCAGGGCAGAACCACCATCCTTCAGCGCCGGCTGCCCGGTTCGCACGTGGCGCTACCGACCGAGATCCAGTTACAGGCGCTTGGTCGTTTGATTGCACGACTGCACATCGAATCGCAGAGCATTTCCACCTCGGTTCCAGCCCATCCTCGTGACCTGATGTGGATGTCGAGGACCAGCAACTCGCTCTCGCCCCGCATGCGCTATGCATCGGCATGCTTGATGGAAGAGTCTCTGGCGACAGTATCAACACTGTTGAAACGAGAGGATGTTGCCATGCTGCCAACGGGAGTCATCCACGGCGACATCTTTCGCGACAACGTTCTGTTCCAGGACGATGCACTGTGCGGCATCATCGATTTCCATCAAGCCGCCCACGGTACGTGGTTACTCGATCTGGCGGTCGCCGCCAACGACTGGTGCTGCGACGTAACAGGGCAACTCAACAGGGAAAAAGCCGTCGCGCTGCTCAAGGGCTATCACACCCAGCGCCCTCTCAGCCGCCATGAAATCTGGTTCTTCTCACCCTTCCGATTGTATGCAGCGCTCCTGTTCTGGCTGGCACGACTGGAGGTCCACCTGCAGGCACAGCAAGGATTGCCGGTTCGCTCGAAAAACCCGCGTGACATGGAAGCGATCATCATGATGCTGCGACGCGGGTTCGATTACTTCGACGAAAGGCTCTTCGAGGTTTCGCGCGTCTAATACGCGCTCAGTATCTTTCGACCATCGAGATTGCTGCATCCCGGATGGTCGATGCCTTGTGCGGGAGCTTGATAAACCCTGCGTAGTGACCATGCGGATTGATGATCACGATGTTTCCACTGTGATCTACGGTGTAGCCGCCTTCTCCGTCCGGCACCTTTCCAAACGCCACATTGACCTGCGTGGCGAAGCTGGCGATGGAATCTCGACTGCCATTGACCCCGACGAAGTCCGGCGAAAAGGCTCTGACATAAGGACCAAGCGTCTGTGCGTCGTCCCGATCAGGGTCTACGGTAACCAGCACAACCCGTATCTGCCGCGCCACTTCGGGGACCTTTTGAACGAGCTCTCGCTTGGCTTTGCCCAGCTCCGCCATGGTGGTTGGACAAACATCCGGGCAGTTGGTGAAGCCGAAAAACAGGAGCGTCCACGCCCCGGTCAGGCTCTGCGTGGTAAAGCCTTCACCACTATCGGTGGTCAGCCCATCCACGATCAGTTCTCTCGGTGTCGGGAGCAGAATCACACCCAGCTCACGGAGCGCTGTTTCATCGAGGCTGGAAGTACGCAATACCTTGAGGACGAATAACACAACGACGATTGATATCAGTGCCAGACACATCAGCACTGTCGAACGAATAGAGCCTTTCGTCACAGAATCTCGGCCAGTGTCAGGTAGTGATCTGCCAACAAGAACCCGAACAAGGCCATCAGATAGACGATGGAATAGCGAAATGTCTCCATCGGCGCGCGCGGATTCTTGTTGCGAATAAGAACTATCGCCCAGTAGAGAAACCCACCGCCAAGTGCAAGCGCGCCGACCAGATAGAACCAACCTGTCATCTGGATCAGGTAGGGAAACACCGTGACCACCACGAGGATTATCGTATAGAGAAGGATATGCAGCCGGGTGAACGCGTCACCGTGTGTCACCGGCAACATCGGGATGCCCACAGATCGGTACTCTTCCTTCCGCTCGAGCGCGAGCGCCCAGAAATGCGGAGGCGTCCAGGCAAAAATGATGAGAACCAGCAGTACGCCTTCGGCATCCACGCTATTGGTGACCGCGGTCCAGCCGAAGAGCGGTGGTGCTGCACCGAACAATCCGCCAATGACAATGTTCTGCGGTGTGGCGCGCTTGAGGTATAGGGTATAGATCAGCCCATAGCCCACCCACGACGCAAAGTTGAGCCAGGCAGTCAAAGGATTCACCGCAAAATAAAGGAGCACGAAGCCGCTGATACCCGTAACCGCGGCGAACACGATCCCTTCCTTCAGACTGACCCGACCAGTTGCAACAGGCCGCTGACTTGTGCGCGACATGCGGGCATCAATGTGTGCATCGGCGAGGTGGTTCACGACGGCCGCAGACCCTGCGACCAAGGCGATTCCAACCGTTGCATTGATCAGTAGATCGATGGGCATCATGCCAGGAGTCGCCAGACACATGCCGACGATGGAGCAGAGCAGCATGAGCGCAACCACTCGCGGCTTGCACATCTCGAGATAGTCACGCCAGTGCGCTGTCGGGGCAGCCAGTTCGCTCACGTCGAGGTTCCTTTGTACTGCTGTCGGGATTGGAAGGCGCGGAAGTTTACCGTAACCAGGGTGAGCAGTACGAGCGCACCCACTGCGTTGTGCAGTGTGGCGATGGTCAGTGGCAACAACAGCAGTACGTTGGCAATGCCCAGGCCAAGCTGGGCGCCGATGACCATGGCCAGCGTGACGGCGAATCGACTCCCGGCTTGCCATAGACGGAACACCAGCAAACCGCCGATCAGCAAAACCATCAGCGCTCCGATTCGATGGACCACTTGAATCGTGACCCTCGCGTCGTTTTCCAGCTGCCCCCCAAGATAGTTGGGACCAACTTCCTGCAGGACGTTGAAACCTTCAGCAAAATCCATAGATGGCAAAATGTGGCCGTGACAGGTGGGAAAGTCCCGACAGGCGAGAGCTGCATAGTTGGATGAAACCCATCCGCCCAGGGCAATCTGAAACACCACTACGATTAACGCGAGGCGCGCCAATCCGACAAGATGATCTGGCACCTGCCAGTTGTCCCGAAGGCCAGGGCTTTGGCGAAGATACAACAACCAGATTAGAGATAACGTCGTAAAGCCTCCGAGCAAGTGAGCAGTGACCACCTGCGGCCAGAGCTTGAGGGTTACCGTCCACGCACCAAAGGCGCCCTGCAAAATCACCATCGCCAACAAGGCGATCGGCAGTTTGAGCGGGGGCCGATGATCTTCCCGCTGCCCCCTGACAAAGAGGATGGTCATCACGACAATCACGAATCCGAGCGTCGACGCAAAATATCGATGCACCATCTCGGGCCACGCCCGGTGTGCTTCGACCGGCGCGTGCGGAAACCGCTCTTGCGCAATGGCAACGTGCTCATCCGAACTGGGCACCACCAGAAATCCATAACAGCCTGGCCAATCCGGACAGCCAAGGCCCGCGTCGACCAGACGAGTCCAGGCGCCGAGCACAACTACAACGCTGGCCAGGAAAAGCGCGAACAGTGTCAATCGTTTACGCATCATCAACCGATCTGCGAGAGTTTGAGAAGACGCTTCAAGTCATCAAGCACCGGTTTGGGCGGGGTGGTCTCGGGATACCAGAAAACGAGATTGCCGAGTGGATCGACGATGTAAACCCCGGGTTTCAATGACGCTGGCGTCTGGCGCAGTTCTACCTTGTCCATTTCTTCCGTAGTCACCACCCCAGACGTCGCATCGAGCGTCAGCAAAGCACGCGCAACCCGGTTGGCTTCCTTGTTAAGCAGTGTGTGCAGCGACCGAAGGTCGTGCATCGTCTTTGCACAATTCGCCTCACACTTGTCTACCACCATCCACAACCACCACTTTTCGTGGGTATTGAACGCGCCTTTCGAATCCTGCCACTCCAGCGAGTCCACTTGCATCGGTGGGTCTACAAACTCGCCGCTATTGGTGGTGCCCCATGACATCCCTTCGCGCGCGCCGAGAAACAACAACCAGGCGAGTCCCAAGGTTGCGAACGATATTCCGAACAACGTCACCAATTGGCGTCGACCTCGTTTTGTAGCCGTCTCATCCATTGCTGCGAACCCTGTCTTTACTGCGCCTGTACACCACAACCCACCCGATAATCAAAACCACGCCTAACCCAAACCATTGCACGGCATACCCGATATGTCGTTCACGACCAAATTCCAGATCGGTCGGGGCGGCCCGGAGAGCGCCAGCTGAGCCGGCTTCCAATCGCATCTCCATCGGCAGCGCATCACTTCGCTTCGCCATCTGATCAAGATCGCGTCGCTGCACCCGGACTTTTTCACCCGCAGGCCATTCATCAGCGCCCAGCATGAGCGGTAGCCCCATTTGCGGCCACACCAGCACCACAATCTCTACGGCACCGGTTGGTGTCTCCACCTCGGGCAACTGTGCTCGTTCGGCCAATCCGGCGATCCAACCTCGATTCACAAGGTAACGACGACCTTCGTTGGTGACGAACAACTGCATGACCCAGTAGCCGACCTGACCTTGCATCACCTGGTTGTCAACGAGGTACTGATCCGCGCCATATTCTCCTCTCAGGAGCAACCGAGAAAAGGCCTCAATATGTTCGCCCGGCTCCTGAACCTGAGAACCCAACTGATCGAAGTAAGCCTCTTCAAGAGCCGCCTTCTGGTCCGCACGATTCAGCTGCCAGAGCCCCAGAGACACCATAGTCGGTAACATCACCAGGACAAAAATGTTGAGCGCCCAAGGCACCCGTGCCACTAAATCGTCTCGGTGCTAAAGTGCGCCATGCTCAAAATCATCATCGTCGTTCTGTTCATCGGCATCGTCATCAGCCTGTTCAGCGGACTCGCCTTTCTATTCAAAGATGCGGACAAGCCGCAATCGCGCAGAACGCTCCACGCATTAGGGGTCCGGATTACATTGGCCGCAGCGTTACTCGCTTCAATCGGCTACGGGTTTTACACCGGGGAGCTCAAACTTGGAGAGAACGCGCCCTGGCACAACAGGGCGCAGACGTCGGAAGCTGCAGATTAGAGAATGTAGACGAAGATAAAGAGGCACACCCAGACCACGTCAACGAAGTGCCAGTACCACGACGCCGCCTCAAATCCGAAACAGTCGTCAGGCTTGAAGTGCCCCTTGAAGGCTCTCAGCAGTTGAATGATCAGAATGAACGTTCCCAAGGTGACATGAAAGCCGTGGAAGCCCGTCAATATGAAGAACGTGGAGCCGTAGATGCCGCTACTCAGCGTCAGACCCAGTTCGTTGTAGGCGTGCACATATTCCTCAGCCTGGAAGCCAAGGAAGGCCAAGCCAAATACGATTGTCAGTGACAACCAGAATATCAAGCGCCCGCGGTTCTGATCCTTGATTGCGGTGTGCGCAAAGTGAACCCAGATGCTCGACGCCAGCAAAAGTACGGTGTTGATGAACGGCAGATAGCTTCCCCAGCTGCTGATAGCTGGCGGTGCCATGCTCTCATGTGGCCCGGAGAACAGTTCGTTATCAGGGTTTTTCATCACGGGCCATTCGGAGGAAAACTCCGGCCACAGATAGTCACCCGTAAATCCCTTGTCTCCATCGCCGCCCAGCCACGCTACGGCAAAATTTCGGGCATAAAACAAAGCACCAAAGAATGCTGCGAAGAACATGACTTCGGAGAAGATGAACCAGCTCATGCCCCACACATAGGAACGCTTGAGCTGTGGGTTCGCCATACCAGCGAAATTTTCCTGGATCACCTTGCTGAACCACAGGAACACGACGACGGAAAATATTGCCACTCCGATTAGCGACTGTACCCAGCTGCCATCCTCGCCAGCCTTGGTGTGATTAAGCCAGGTCCCAAACCCGGTCAGCATCAGCATAATGCCCAGCGCAATAAAGACTGGATACCACCCGTTGTCAGGTACGTAATAGATCGATGGATCGGCCTTGGGGTTGGCCATAGTCAGCTCCTGTTTCTAACTTGGGTTGCGGCCACTTTCGATCGTCGACAGGTCGACGAAGTCGGTGACGTCAAACAATGCATAACTCAAATTCAATGACGTGACATGTTTTGGCAGTTCAGCGCCGACGATGAAACGCATGGGCATCTCCATCGTCTCGCCCGGCTGCAGTACCTGACGCTCAAAACAAAAACACTCGGTCTTGTGGAAGTACTCGACGGCCGATCCGGGTGATAGAGACGGTACCGCCTGCCCGACCATCACTTTGTCGGTCGTATTCGTGACAAAGAAGTTCACTGAGTTCAGCACCCCGGGATGCACCTCTACGCCACCTTTTTCAGACCAGAACTTCCACGGCATGCTTTCATTGGTGTTGGTGATGAAGTTCACCCGCACGACTCGGCTTTGGTCCACTGACTCTGTCGCAGGCTCATAAAGATAGACGCCGGCTGTTTTGCCATTCAACCCCGTCACCTTGCAAAGCAGGTCATACATAGGCACCAAGGCGAAGGCAAATCCGAACATGCCGATAACCAGCATGATCAGTTTGCCTACGGTGCGGTTCTGACTTTGTGCCATGAGTGCTCTTGAACGCCTCAGGAATGCGCTTCGGCGTCAGTGAACTTCGGCGGATGCGTAAACGTGTGGTAAGGCGCTGGTGAGGGAATCGTCCATTCCAGTCCATGCGCACCTTCCCACACACGATCCGTCGCGGGTTTGCCGCTGCGAATCGTTTTGATGACGATGTACAGGAAGAAGACCTGGGAGAAACCGAAGATGAACGCTCCGATACTGGACAGCATGTTGAAGTCCGCAAATTGCAGCGCATAGTCCGGAATGCGGCGCGGCATTCCAGCGAGGCCAGAAAAATGCTGCGGAAAGAACGTGACGTTCACACCGATGAAGGACAGCCAGAAGTGCAGCTTGCCTAGCCGTTCGTCATACATGCGGCCGCACCATTTCGGAATCCAGTAATACGTCGCGGCAATGATTGAGAAGATGGCGCCGGGCACCAGTACGTAATGGAAGTGGGCAACGACAAAATACGTGTCGTGGTACTGATAGTCAGCCGGTGTAATCGCCAGCATCAATCCGGAAAACCCACCGATAGTGAAGAGCACGACAAACGCGATGGCGAACAACATCGGTGTTTCGAAACTCATGCTGCCCCGCCACATGGTTGAGACCCAGTTGAATACTTTCACGCCAGTCGGAATGGCAATCAGCATGGTCGCGTACATGAAGAACAGCTGGCCGGCGAGAGGCATACCAACTGTGAACATGTGGTGCGCCCACACGATAAACGACAGGAAGGCAATCGAGGCCACTGCGTAGACCATCGAGTCATACCCAAAAAGTGACTTGCGGGCAAACGTCGGGATGATCTGCGAGACGATTCCGAACGCAGGCAGAATCATGATGTACACCTCGGGGTGTCCGAAGAACCAGAAGATGTGCTGGAACATCACCGGGTCACCACCACCGGCCGCATTGAAGAACGAGGTACCGAAGTGGATGTCGAACAACATCATCGTCACGGCGCCAGCCAATACCGGCATTACGGCAAGGAGTAAATAAGCGGTAATCAACCAGGTCCAGACAAACAGCGGCATCTTCATCAACGTCATGCCAGGGGCGCGCATGTTCAGAATGGTGGCGATGATGTTGATGCTACCCATGATCGACGACGCGCCCATCATGTGGACCGCAAAGATGAAGTAGGTGACTGAAGGAGGCGCATAAGTGGTTGACAGCGGGGCGTAGAACGTCCAGCCGAAGTTTGGACCACCACCTTCCATGAACAGTGTCGAGAGCATGATCCCGAATGCGAAGGGCAGTATCCAAAAGGACAGGTTGTTCAATCTGGGCAGTGCCATATCCGGGGCACCTACCATCATCGGTACCAGCCAGTTGGCCAGTCCCACAAACGCCGGCATCACTGCCCCGAACACCATGATGAGACCATGGTTGGTGGTCATCTGGTTGAAAAATTCCGGCACGACAAACTGAAGGCCAGGCTCGAACAATTCGGTTCGGATGACCAGAGCCATCATGCCGCCGATCAGGAACATCGTGAAACTGAACCAGAGGTACAGCGTACCAATGTCCTTGTGGTTGGTGGTGAACAACCAACGGGCCAGACCTTTCGCCGGCCCGTGGTGTTCATGGTCGTCGTGACCTGCGTGGGACTCGATTACTTCGCTCATGCGAACTCCTATTTACTTGCCGCGGCGTTCGCCACGTCAACGGGCTGTGTCACGTCTTCTGCTTTGTTACTCCAGGAGTGCCGCTCGAAATGCACCACCGCCGCCAGTTCAACCTTGCTGAGCTGGTTTGCAAACGACTGCATCGAAGTACCTGGAACACCATTCAGCACCTTGCGAATGTGATCATCTCTTGGCCCGGTTGCGACGGGGCTTCCAGCCAGAGCCGGGAACACCGGAGGAACGCCCTGGCCATTGGGCTGGTGACAGGAAACACAGAACTTGGTGTACACCACCTCGCCCTGCGTCATCAATTCTTCGTGGGTGAACACCATGCTTTCCAGCTTCTGGCGCTCCTGCTCTGCGGCCAGCTTGCCCGCATACCACGCGTCAAAGTCTTCCTGGGGCATGGCCTCGACGACCACCGGCATGAAGCCATGGTCTTTGCCGCACAACTCCGTGCACTGTCCTCTATAGATACCGGGTGTCGGCACGATCGCCCACAGCTCGTTCAGCATGCCGGGTACGGCATCACGCTTGATGCCGAAGTCCGGCACCCACCAGGCATGGATCACATCCTGAGAGGTGACGAGAAAACGGACTTTCTTGTTGATCGGGATCCGCAATGGTTCATCCACCTCGAGCAGGTAGTGCTCGCCTTTGGCCGACAGGTTATGCCGTTCTTCGATCGGCGTTGCCAGGGTAGAAAAGTAGGAGAAGGTCTTGTCGAAGTCCTCATCAAGGTACTTGTACTGCCACTTCCATTGGTAGCCGCGGACCTCAATGGACATGTCCTCTCCGCCGGTGTCATACATGGCTACCAGCACTTTTGTAGCCGGCACGCACATGGCAATCAGGATCAGCGTCGGGACGATCGTCCAGGCAATTTCCAGTTTCGTATTTTCATGGAAGTGCGCAGCCTGATAACCAGCCGAACGGCGGTGATGAATGATCGACCAGAACATCGCTCCAAAAACGATGGCGCCGATAACGACGCACACCCAGAGAATCAGCATATGCAGGTCATATACCTGCCGGCTGATATCGGTCACGCCGACTCGCATGTTGAGTTCGTCAGCGACGACAAATCCTGACGCCAACATCGACATGACACCCGCAGCATTACGCAGCCGCCGGATCCCTGTGCAGTGTTTATTCACGCTCACGCTCACACCTTGATTGAATGATTTGCTGTTCGGTTGGAGTCCGCATCAACGCCCCGTCCCGGCGGCCTCCTGAAAAGCCGGGCAATTATAGCAACCGAGCTTCAATTCACAACGCAGTCAATCAGCTAGATCAACAAGATAAGAGCGAATATCAATCGAGTCGGAGGGTTCTGATCGGCGGAAGCGGTTCAACAGACGAGGGTTGGCCTTCTTCAACAGCTTGCATTGTCTCTGCCTGGCCACAGGCTATGCATCGTCGGGCGAGCAAAACGCCCTCCGCATCAAGGTCGATCATCATGCGATCCGGTGTGTGGCAATACGTACATTCCGCACCGGCAACAAAACGCGAGCGGGCAACAGGCCGACTCACGTCTGCCCCAACAAGCGGCGAACTGGCATGGTTTCCGGTCGCACGCCCCTCCAGATCCAAAACGCTTCTGCTGCCTGTTCGACCAGCATCCCGAGGCCATCAATCGACTTGCCTCTAGTAATCTCGCGCGCCCAAAGGTGAAACCTGGCGTTTGCTCCATATACCATGTCATAACAATCCGCCGTACGGACTATTGCAGGGTCTACATCAGGGCGAGCATTAGCCGTAAGCGCCGCGGAAGTCCCGTTGATGACGAGATCGAAGTGCTGTGTTGCCTTTGACAGGTCCACTATCTCCAGTGGAACTGAATAGCGTTGCCTGAAGTCATTTACCAGGTCTTCCGCTCGCTCCCGAGTCCGGTTGGCCACTGCGATCACGGCCGGTTTCGCGGCGAGCAGCGCAGGCAGAACACCTCGAACAGCGCCGCCAGCTCCGAGTACAAGTACCCGACGACCTTCTATGTCGATCCCATGAAACGAAAGATCCCGGACCAGGCCTACACCATCCGTGTTGAATCCCCTGAAGCCATTGCCATCCCTGTGGATGGTGTTGACGGCGCGCGCGTCTATTGCAGAACTTGAGCAGCACGTTTCCCCCAACCAGTCGAATGCATCGCCTTTGCAAGGGAGTGTCACGTTGAGCCCTTTTCCGCCTTCGCGGAAAAATTGTTCAACGGTTGCGGCAAAACCGCCTTCCGGAATCAACAGGCGATCATAGTGCATGGTCTGGCCAGTCGACTCAGCAAACGCCGCGTGAATCTGCGGCGATCGGGAGTGACTCACGGGATTGCCGCACACTACGTATTGATCAACGGGAGCCGGTGGTCGTTCCGAAGGGGTGTCGATCTTCATGGTTCCAGACAGGGCTCACAGAGCACAGGCACGTGCGCGGCGACTATACCCACCGCCCGAGCCATCGACAAACCCGGCCAATTCCAGTTCGACGAGCGCCAGCGCCGCTTCGCTGAGCGACAGGGAGGCCTTTGTTGCCAACACATCCAACGGCAAGGATTCGCTATCAAGAATCTCCCAAATCCTTCGTGCTTCACTCGAAACGGCCATTGACTCCGCTGCTGCTTTTGGCAAACCCAGTTCCTCAAGCAGTGTGTCGACGGAGTCCAGCAAGCCCGCCCCTTCGCGGATCAATCTGTGACATCCGCGACTGTGATCAGCGTGGATCGAACCGGGTACCGCCAATACATCACGCCCCTGCTCCAACGCCATTCTGGCCGTGATCAGCGAGCCGCTTTGCTCGCCTGCTTCGATGACGATGATGGCTTCGCACAGGCCACTGATAATGCGGTTGCGCTCGGGAAAAAACTGCTTCCGTGGTTCCTGATCCGGATAGTATTCACTGATAAGTAAGCCATCACTATCCCGAATTCTTTCAGCGAGCTGACGATTGGCCGCCGGGTAGACTCGTTGTACGCCGCATCCAAAAACAGCTGCCGTCTTGCCGTCTGCTTCCAGCGCCGCCATATGGGCCGCAGAGTCGATGCCAAGCGCGAGACCACTCACCACAGTGACTCCACGAGCTGCAAGCGCGGCGCTCACCTCACGCGCTGTCGTGAGGCCAGATTGTGTAGCCCGCCTTGCCCCAACCACTCCCACACACCTGGTCAGCAGGGTGTCGACCGCACCGCGGAAAAACAGTAGTTTCGGGGGATCGGGTATTTCCCGGAGCAGCCCCGGGAACCGGGGCTCATCGAAATGGATCGCGCTAATACCCTGCCTGGCCAGCTGATCAAGCCGTTCCTCCGCTTGCTCAAGCTGGGCCGGTGAGGTTTGTTCTTGCAGTCGGCTCAGCGGTGTCGTCCGCAGTTCGCGTGATGACATTCGCTGTAATGCGGCGAGATAGATCGCTGTCCGGGACTTAACGAGCGCCGTTTCCAAGGAGTACCGACCGCTGATCTGGCTGAGCAGCAATGATTACTGTTGCTACTTTGACGACAGGTACTCCTTCAGCCACGCATTCTGGCAGCGTGTGTCTCTGCCGATTGCCGGAATACGTCCCCCAAGTCCGCAGGCGTTTTCAGGGATTGCGAACTTCGTCGTTTATGGCAAGGGGGCGCTCTGTCTCCAGAACGATTCCATAAGAGAGCTTCTCGAAGGACCGATAAATCATGAGCAAACCGGCTCGCTCACTGGGTAGCCGAATGGTCTCCTTGGCAATCCTGTCTTTCGCCAGCGCGCCACGCTTGTAGATCGCCAGGACATTTCCCATCTCGAGATTTTCTCGCGCGCCTCGATTAATGACAACGACGTCATACTGCCCAACCTGCGAGACCCCGGAGAACACCGAAATAATTTCTCCATCAACCGTGCCGGATGGAGCGCTGGGGAAGAAGTTCGAGTCCAGGCGACGCTCTTCAGTTGGCAGAACCCGATCACCGATCTGAACTTCCTCGCGACTGCTCTGAACCAGCATCGTCGCGACATCATCGTGTTGGTCAACAGCACGACCGAGGCCAATGTAGGTCGCTTCGCGCCCGAGGAACTCCCTGGTAATCGGGTCAACATAGACCGGCCCACGGCGGACGTAATTGAAGCTCTCGCTGTCGGCAAGCAACCCACGTACGTAAAGTCGGTCGCCAGCGCCAAGAATCAGGCGTTCGCTAGCGCCTTGAACAACGTAAGGGGCGGCGTTGAGTTCTTCTTCGGTGACGATGCGGTTCTGGACCAACCAGCTTTGCACGGCATCGAGCTTGATGGTGGGTATCGCCGTTTCCAATGGACTCGAGCGAATCTCGGGTTGCAGACCACCTGCAGTGGAGCCACCCAGTCGACCAGCATCTCCACGCTCGAGCTGCAATCTGGGCTGCCCATCGACATACACCAGATGAATACTGTCGCCGGGATAGATAAGGTGCGGGTTTTCGATCTGGGGATTGACCTGCCACAACTCGGGCCACAGCCACGGTCGCTGCAGAAACCGACCGGAGATGTCCCACAGGGTGTCGCCCTTCACCACGGTATAGACATCCGGGTGGTCATCGCGCAGATATTGTCCCAGATTGCCGGCGGGTTCACTGGCAACTGACAAAGACATGCACGTCAGAGAAAAGACTATCGCTGAAAAAAACCGGAACCCATTTGGTTGCAACAACCGGCTCGCCCACGTAACACTGCCATTCAAACGCATGTCGCAAATACCCCCGGTAGTTTCGTCCGCGCTATCCTGGTTGCTTGTGCGTCGCCTAAGATGCGCTCTGAGAAGTCCGCCGCCTGTCGCAGCATGACGCTAAGCGTTACGCGAAAGTGGTAGGCACTGCACCAAAAAAGCTATAACCAACGCAATCTTATCAGCACGAATTACACCAATACTAGAGATAGGTCACGTAGCGAAGAATCATGGCGATCCTTGAGATTCTGGAGTTTCCCGATGTACGCCTTCGAACACAGGCTCGAAGAGTGGGAAGTGTCGACCAACGCATTCGCAAGCTGGTTGACGACATGTTCGAGACCATGTACGCAGCGCCCGGCATCGGCCTCGCTGCGTCACAAGTCAACGTACACGAGCAGGTCATCGTCATCGATACCTCCGAACACAAGAACGAGCCTCTGGTGTTCATCAATCCCGTGCTCGAATTATCTGGCGCCGTTGTTGAATCTGACGAAGGGTGTCTCTCGGTGCCGGGTTTTTACGAACCGGTCGAACGTCGCGAGTTTGTCCGTGTAACTGCTCTGGAGCGAAACGGACTGCCTTTTTCCATGGACGCATCGGGCCTGCTAGCAATTTGTATCCAGCACGAGCGCGACCATCTGCTGGGCAAACTGTTCGTCGACTATCTCTCTGGACTGAAGCGCACGCTCATTCGCAGAAAGCTCGAAAAGCTGCATCGGCAATCGAACTGATGTCTCTTCGCGTGGTCTTCGCCGGCACCCCGGAATTCGCGGCGACCGTTCTGCAACACCTGCTCAAGGCGGACATCAAACCCGTTCGTGTGCTGACTCAACCCGATCGCCCCCAGGGCAGAGGGCGCAAGCTCACCGCATCATCTGTAAAACGGCTGGCTCTTGAAGGAGGCATGGAGGTTTTTCAACCAGCGACATTGAGTCGACGCAGGCCTGAAGGAGAGGCCGTCCTATCATCTCTTCTTGCGGTACCCTTTGATGTACTGGTTGTTGCCGCCTACGGCCTCATGATTCCGCTTCCGTTGCTTGAGCATCCGACCTATGGCGCGGTCAACGTTCACGCATCCCTGCTACCTCGTTGGCGAGGCGCGGCCCCAGTTGAGTACGCGATCATGGCTAACGATAGCGAGACAGGCGTAACGCTTATGCAAATGGATACAGGCCTGGACACCGGCCCGATGTTGGCCCGAGCGGTATGCCCGATTTCGTCCACGATGACCGGGTCAGATCTCACGATCCGACTCGCTGAACTCGGTGGACGGCTACTTGTTGAGGCGTTACCGAACCTCGGCAGCATGCACGCCCAGCCACAAGACGAGGCCTTGGCCACACATGCGCCTAAACTGCGTGCTGCTGATGCCAGCATCGATTGGTCTCGGTCTTCTACGTCGATCCACAATCAAGTACGCGCGCTAACAGAGCGGCAAACGGCAGAAACCATGCTCCAAGCTGACGTTGGGATCGTTCGACTGCGTGTGCTGGAGAGCGAAATTCTGACCACGTCGCACTCGATGCCGGCCGGGACAATTCTCCAAAGTGCTTCGAAAGATGCCATTGCCGTCGCCTGCGGGGAAGGCGTGCTGGGGTTGCGACGACTCCAATTGAGCCTCGGCAAAGGGGCGCCGATGAGCGCCACTGAGGCCAGAAACGGGTTCGGAAAACTGCTGGTTGCGGGCAAGGTCCTGGGCGAGACATCTCCTTGAGCTCAGGACCTGTCCGTAGATCCGGAGCGGAGTCCGCACAGCGCGGAGCCGTCGCCCGTGCAAACGCAGCCCGACTGCTGGCCGAGTGCTGTTCGCCTCCATTCCCTGGAATCGATGGGCTACTGTCCGAAGCAGACGCGTTCCCCGCCACCCGGGAACTGGTTTTCGGTGTCCTTCGGCACTACTTTTCCCTGCACGAGCTCGTGAGCGCGCACCTTGCTAAACCTCTCGCAACTCGAGAGCAGGACGTCCTCTGTTTGTTGTTAGTCGGTGCTTACCAGCTCGCGGACTCACATACGGCCGCGCATGCGGCGATCAACGAGACCGTTGAAGCCGCTCGGCACCTGGGTAAACCGTGGGCCAGTGGCCTGGTGAATGGTGTGCTGCGTTCTCTTCAGCGCCAATACCAGGAAGGCGTTTCCCTGCTGGATCGCTCCATAGACTTGCCCGACTGGCTCGAGCGCCGGATCCGAAGCGAGTATCCCGACCAGGCCAGTGCTCTGTTTCTTTCGTTTCTTGATCGCCCACCCATGACGATCAGGATCAACGTCCGCTATCAGTCCCCGGCGGAATACCGTGCACGCCTTGATGCCATCAATGTGAGCTGGAAAGCGTCGTGGCTACCAGAGTCTGTGACTCTCGATCACCCCATTCGCCAGCATGAACTTCCCGGCTACGCAGACGGCGCAGTATCCGTTCAGGACGCTGCTGCTCAGTTCGCCGCGCAGTTGCTGTCGGTCCCACATGGAGGGAGGGTGCTGGACGCCTGCGCCGCACCCGGGGGCAAGTTGTTTCATCTGATGGAGCATCAGCCAAGCGCAACGTTTGTGGCGCTGGAGCCTTCGAGCGATCGGCTGGAGTGGCTGCGCAGCGAAGCCAAACGGCTCTGTCATACCGAACGATTGCTCACACTCCAGGCAGACGCACGCAATGCTGACTGGTGGGATGGCCAGATGTTTGATCGAATCCTGCTGGATGCGCCGTGCACTGGACTCGGCACATTGCGCAGACATCCCGACGTAAAGCTGCATCGCATTGAAGGAGACGCACGCGCGAACCAGATATTGCAGCATGAGTTGCTCGCCTCGGCATGGCGATTTCTCGCGCCAGGCGGTCTGTTGTTGTACGTCACCTGTTCAATTTTTGCCGAAGAAAATGACGACGTCGTCCAGCCTTTCCTCGCTATACAACCGGATGCTTCTGCGACCAGGGTAGATTTACCCACCGGCTTTGCCACACAAGTGGGTTGGCAGACACTGCCAACCGATCCGCGAACCGACGGGCTGTATTTCGCGCTCCTTCAAAAAACCTGATCAATCGCATCAGGAACCGTTGCCAACACACAGCCCGTTCCATCGATCGACTTGTTACCGACCGGCGATACCGGAACAATGCGCGCTCGCGATAATTCATCGCTCGACCGCCACAAGGAGCGGCACCACGCGACTATGAACATACTGATTCTTGGTGCGGGACAGGTTGGGGGCACTCTCGCAGAACATCTTGCAAGTGAATCTATCGACGTGACACTGGTCGATACGGACGCCGCCAGACTGCAGGCACTTCGCGATCGATTGGACATTCAGACTGTGCACGGCTTCGCCGCACACCCGGACGTGTTGCTGCGTGCCGGCGCCGAGGACGCGGAAATGCTCATCGCCGTCACTTCGAGTGACGAAGTGAACATGGTTGCCTGCCAGGTCTGCTATACCCAGTTCCGAACTCCGACAAAAATCGCTCGCGTGCGCTCAGCAAGCTACATGGGGCTGCAGAACTTTTTCTCCAACGAGCACATGCCGATTGACGTACTCATCAATCCCGAGCGTGTCGTGACGGACAGTATCCGTCTGTTGCTGGAGCACCCTGGTGCGCTGCAGGTTCTCGACTTTGCCGATGGCCGCGTCAAGCTGGTAGCCATGCGAGCGTATTTCGGCGGGCCGCTGGTGGGTCGAGAACTACGAGTCCTGCGCGAACATATGCCGAACGCGGACACCCGCGTCGCCGCGATCTTTAGGCGTGGCAAGGCGATCGCGCCTACTGGTGACACGGTTATCGAAGCAGATGATGAGGTCTTTTTCATCGCAGCAACCGAACACATCAACACGGTGATGGCGGAGCTGCGTCGCGTGGAAAGGCCCTTCAAACGCATTGCCATCGCAGGGGGCGGGCACATCGGGTCACATCTCGCGCATCAGATCGAAAATCAGTTTTCCACCAAGCTCATCGAATTCAATCGCCCGCGATGCGAAGAGCTGGCGTCATCACTGAAGCACTCCGTGGTACTGCACGGCGATGCGACAGATCGTGATTTGCTGGTGCAGGAGAACATCGATCAGTGTGACGCGTTCTGTGCGCTCACCAACGACGACGAAGTGAACATCATGTCATCGCTGATGGCGAAGCAACTGGGCGTTCGACAGGTCATTACCCTCATCGGTAAGCCAGCCTACGTCGACCTGGTGCAGGGCGGTGAAATAGACATCGCCATCTCACCGCAACAGGCAACCACGAGCTCGATCCTCACCTATATCCGACGCGCAGACATTGCCCGCGTCCACAGTCTGAGGCGTGGTGCGGCAGAAGCCATCGAGGCAGTCGCACACGGAGATCGCCGAAGCAGCAAATTGGTGGGCCGCAAACTGGCCGAGATTGCATTACCGGCGGGCGCCAGCATCGGCGCTCTGGTGCGCGGGGAAGAAGTCATCATTGCTCACGACGATGTCGTGGTTCACGCAGAAGACCACGTGATCCTGTTTCTCGCTGACAAGTACCAGGTGGCGGCGATCGAGAAGTTGTTCCAGGTTGGAATCTCCTTCTTTTAACCCATGCACTTACCAGCGATCTTGCGTCACCGGTATTCTGCTCAGTACTTTCAGCCTGACGTTGTTGGCACCGGTCGCTTTGGCTTGTGGTGAAACATCCTCGCTCGAGTTCAGTGGTTTGGTGGCATGGGCGCATTCGATGCGGTCTGCCGCGCTTTTCCTACCGTCGCAATTGGCGGGTTCTCCACCCATGATCTAAGCGTGGGCTACTTCAACAATACATCGATCGAGGTCACCGCCATGGTGTTCAAGGTGCTGTCCGCCATCAATTTCGGACTTCACTTTTCAGTCTTCACCCGAGCTCGTCTTGCCCTCTATCGGCAAGACCCTGAGGCCTAAACGTTTCTCGGGCTGATCGTCCGCCTGTCAGCTTCCTTTGCCGGAGGCTGTGCAGGCTCAAACGCCGGGGGGTTCAAGATCATTCGGGTCATGCGCTTTTATCTGCACGGGGTGCGCGAAGTACGCACCCTGGTGCATCCGAATGGAGTGTTCGTTGTAACACTTGGGGTAAGTCCCGTTTCTGACCGCCTGATCGCAGCGGTATGGAGCTTCGGTGCGGTTTACGCGCTGAGCTTTTTTCTCTTGTTCATTCTTGTTGGCCTGGTTTCAGATCTTGATTTTGAATCAGCATTTTCGCCAGCCGCCGCCTGCCTGAATAACGTTGGACCAGGCCTCGGAAGCGTCATCTCCAACTATCAATCGTATAACCTGCGTAAGCCTGGCGGCGGACGTTTGAATCTCCGGTACTCCCACTGGTACTGACCGGGATCCCGCGCGATCAGCGCCTCCGTCATTTCGTTCAGCCTGGTTGCCGCCAGAACTGGATCTTCATCATCAACCCCGAGATGCGCTGGTTCGAACCGAATAACGAACCCTTGCGGGACTCGCTGTGCGCTACCCAATACTGCCACAGCACCTGTCTGACGGAGCAAGCGCTGCGCAAGCGTCATCGTCAACGTTGAACGATTGAAAAAAGGGGCGTACACCCCCGCTGAAGGATCCGGCACCTGGTCAGGCAAAAGTGCGGTCACTCCTCCTGAACGCAGCGTTCTTACCATGGCCTTGATGCCCGACGACCCAATGGGCACAAGTGTTCCGCCGGTCCTGCTCCGCGCAGTTCGCATCGGCAACTCAAGCGATTCGAGGCGTGGCGGATCATACAGACAGGTGTACCCGTAACGACCCAGAAAGAGCGCAAGCACTTCCCAGTTTCCGAAGTGAGGGACCAGCACAATCACGCCTTTTCCAGCGCGTGTTTTTTCCTCAAGCAGTTCACTGCCCGATATCTGCACATACATCGACTCGCATCGATGCAATGGCCAATGCCAGAGCGCTCCGGCCTCCATCGCAAACATTGCCGTGTTTTGCAGGCTGGATCGAATGAGCTTACGACGCGTAATTTCGTCTGCCCCGGGAAAGGCTTGAACAATGTTTGATTTGGTGACGTGTCGCGCATCACCCGGTAGCAAGTACAAAGTGTCGCCAACAAATTGGCCTAGCCGACGCAGCGTCCGCAACGAGAGAAATGAAAGTACTCGAATGATGATCAGAATCAATCGAGCAGCCATTTCCCGTGACAACCGTTTCACCGTGTGGCCGCGCCGAGAGCCCTGCAGATCTCATGCCGATGGCAGTCGATGAGGTGATCGTTGACGAGGCCGGCTGACTGCATAAACGCATAGACAGTTGTTGGTCCCACGAAACGAAAGCCTGTTTTGACCAGTCTTTGTGCCAACCGGACCGATTCTTCGGTTTGTGCAGGGACGTTCGCACGCTTGTCAAACAAGTTCTGGAGTGGTCGGCTGCCGACAACACTCCAGATAAATTCGCTGAAATCGGTGATTTGCAGAAAGGCTCGCGCGTTTCCTCTCATGGCGAGGAGTTTGCCACGGTGCCGGATGATTCCCGCATCTCTGAGCCAGGAATCAACGACCTGGTCTGAGGCTTCAGCCAGCTGTTCGGCGTCGAAGTTGAAAAAGACGGATTGCATGTGCGCGCGTTTCTGCAAAACAGTCCACCAGGATAGTCCTGCCTGCATACCTTCCAGAATGAGGCGTTCGAACAGTACGTCCGAATGGCGCTCCGGCACGCCCCACTCGGTGTCGTGGTATTGCTGGTAAAGCGGGTGAGAGCCACACCATTCACAACGCCTCAGCATGACCGTCTTTGACCTCCGTGGAACTGATGTCGTATGTTGATTGGCAACCGAATCCCGGACGTTGACACATTGTTTGAAAATATTCGCGCAGTTCTTCTCGATCGTGATGGTGTAGTCAACAGGGACAGCGAAGAATTCATCAAGAGTCCGGACGAGTGGAAAGTGTTGCCCGGTGTCATTGAGGCGATCGGCAAACTGCGAGGGGCTGGATTGCCTGTTGGAATCTGTTCAAATCAGTCGGGTGTCTCTCGCGGCATAATACCGATGGCGCAACTGGCCGCTATAAACAAGCGGATACACGCTGAAGTCCAGCAGGGCGGTGGAAACGTCGGATTGATTCGTTATTGTCCACATGGTCCGAATGATGGTTGCCGCTGCCGTAAGCCTGCGCCCGGAATGATCCTGGATGCATGCCGATGGTTGGATATCTCTCCAGTCCATGTGCTATTTGTCGGCGACAGGCGTACGGATTTGCAGGCTGCACGCCAAGCCGGGTGCCAGGCCGCTCTGGTGAGAACGGGACATGGCTCGCTCACAGAACACGAACTCGACGATCCTTCGATGGTGGTTTTTGACGATTTGTTGCAAACCGTCGAGTTCGTGCTTCGCTCCCGAGCGGTTTGACCCCCGAAATTGGTTGGCGGCCGGAGTGATCCGTCAGACGTCGAGGTTCACCACCTGGAGCGCGTTGGTTTCGATAAACTCGCGGCGGGGTTCGACTTGATCGCCCATCAACGTCGTGAACATCCGATCAGCGGAAATCAGATCGTCGACGGTGACGCGCAACATGCGACGAACCGTTGGGTCCATGGTGGTCTGCCACAGTTGTTCCGGGTTCATCTCGCCAAGCCCTTTGTATCTCTGAATGTCTACTCCTCGACGCGATTCTGCCATCAACCAGTCGAACGCTTCGCCAATCCGGGCAACGGGGCGTTCACGCTCACCTCGCGACATCGTCGCACCAATGCCGATCAAACCCCGGGCAGTCGTCCCCATCTGCACAATGGCTTCGTAGTCGGCGCCGGCGAAAAAGTTCTGGCCCAACAAGACCCGCTCGGTTATTCCTCTCTCCGTTACATCGATAAGCGGCATATGAATTCCCCGCTCCGCATCGTGCTGTAGTTCCACCCGAGCGGAGACATGACCGGTCGTAGTCAATTCCGCTTGCAGCTTGGCAGCCCATTCCGCCATTTTCGTGGCGTTGCGCAGATCGCCCGGTTGAACTACGTCCAGGTCAACCAACGTTCGACTCACTGTGACCGGAACGTTCCTCGACAGTTTTTGTAGTCGATCCATCAGTGCGCTATAGCTCTGGAGTAGTGATTCCAAGGCAATTGAGTCAACAGGCGGCGCTCCGCTACTGACGCGCAGCGCCGCGCCATCGAGTGCGCTGCTCAGGAAGTAACGGGCCAGTTCAGCATCGTCCTTCGCATAGTGCTCATGACGCCCACGTTTGACTTTGTAGAGCGGTGGTTGCGCGATGTAGACGTAGCCTCGCTCGATCAATTGGGGCATTTGTCGGAAAAAGAACGTCAGCAAAAGTGTTCGGATATGGGATCCATCCACATCGGCGTCGGTCATGATGATGACTCGGTGGTATCTAAGCTTGTCCAGGTTGAACTCATCGCGGCCTATTCCACAGCCGAGGGCCATCACTAGAGTACCAACCTCCTGTGAGGCAAGCATTTTGTCAAAACGAGCCTTTTCAACGTTAAGTATCTTTCCTCTCAAAGGAAGAATGGCCTGGGTCCTGCGATCACGTCCTTGTTTTGCCGACCCTCCTGCCGAATCGCCTTCCACAAGGTAAAGCTCTGATGCAGCAGGATCTTTTTCCTGACAGTCGGCCAATTTTCCGGGCAGTCCGGCAATGTCCAGTGCACCTTTTCGGCGCGTCATTTCTCTTGCCTTTCTAGCCGCTTCTCTTGCTCTAGCAGCGTCAATCATCTTGCCGGTGATCGCTCGAGCATCAGCTGGATTTTCGGCCAGGTACTCTGCGAATACTCTACCCAACTCTTGTTCCACCGCTACTTTGACTTCGGAGGAAACCAACTTGTCCTTCGTTTGGGACGAGAACTTGGGATCCGGAACCTTGACCGAGACAATAGCCACCAGTCCTTCTCGCGCGTCATCACCAGTGGTGGGTACTTGAGCCTTCTTGGCAAGTCCTTCCTTTTCGATGTAGGTATTAAGCGTCCTGGTCAACGCTGCTCGAAATCCGGCGAGGTGCGTTCCGCCATCGCCTTGCGGGATGTTGTTGGTGTAGGTCAGCACCTGCTCCTGAAATCCGTCGTTCCACTGCATCGCCACTTCAACACCGATGCCATCTGACTCTCGTTGGGAAGAAAAGTGGAATACTTCATTCAGCGGCTGCTTGTTTTGATTCATGTATTCCGCGAAAGCTCGGAGGCCGCCTTGATAGAAAAACGTCTCCTCCCTGCCATCTCTTTCATCAAGCAGGTGGATCCGGACCCCCGAATTCAAGAAAGCTAGCTCGCGGGATCTTTTAGCAAGAATGTCGTAGTGAAATTCGATGTTTGCAAAGGTCGCGGCCGACGGTTTGAAAAAAACCTCAGTTCCGCGACCTTCTGATTCTCCTATTTCCGCAAGCGGTGCTTGAGGAACACCATGGACGTAGTGTTGTTCATACACTTTTCCTGCTCGTTTAACGGTGAGTCGCAACCGCTCTGATAGTGCGTTGACAACTGACACGCCGACGCCGTGGAGACCGCCAGACACCTTATAGCTGTTGTCATTGAATTTTCCTCCGGCGTGAAGTGTCGTCATCACGACTTCCGCGGCAGACACCCCCATTTTAGGATGGAGATCGACAGGGATGCCCCGACCATTATCGATGACCGTTACTGCTTCGCCAGGATGAATGATGATATCCACCTGGTCGCAATGCCCCGCCAGGGACTCGTCGATCGCGTTGTCCACCAACTCCTGGACCATGTGATGCAATCCGGTGCCATCTTCCGTATCGCCAATGTACATTCCAGGGCGTTTTCTAACCGCATCCAGTCCTTCCAGCACTTCGATGCTAGCGCCTGTATAAGTCTCTTCCACAGTTCACTCCTCAAGAGCTGTAATGACGCCTTGTTTCACGTGAAACAAACGCGCGCGATTTCCAATCGAACCTTTGATCGCATCGGGCAGTTCAACAGAACTTATGATCACCTGGCACCCCAGTCGCGAGAGCACTTCCAGCACGTTATCAGTCCGTTGGTAGTCCAATTCGGCGATCAGTTCATCGAACAGGACCGTGCTCTGCCTGCCAGTCTTGCGCTGTAAGAACTCTACTTGTGCGACCTTCATTGCGATAGCAACCAACTTGGCTTGCCCACGCGAGAGCGTATGGTCAGCGGCGTGTCCACCACATTTCACATCGATGTCGGCACGATGAGGACCAATTCGCGTAGAGCCGAATTTTACATCGCCGACGGTACTTTCTTGCAGCAATTCTGAAAAGGAAACACTTTCCAGCGCCGTCCACCCCCTTTTATAGCTGAGTTCAGGCTCAATACCGATTTTCAACAACTTCGCCGTCCTCACTATCACCTCGAACAGTTCGTTACAGTATGCCCGCCTGAGAGCGTCAACCTCGATGGCTAGCGCTTGGAGCACTTCCGCCCAAGGATCGAGCGTCCCAAGACCTGCTTTGTGAGTATCACGCAACCAAGCATTTCTTTGCTTGAGTGCGCGGCTATAGTCACGAGCCAAGGCGTGATAGCGATGTTCCACGTGAAACAATCCCCAGTCGAGATAACGCCTTCTCTCGGCAGGACCTGCGAAAATCAGGTCAGACACCTCCGGAGTCAGAAGTTGCAACGGAAGCCGTGAAGCTGCATCCGAGAGCTTGGATGTTTGCTGCCCGTTGATCTCTACTGCCAGGGGATGGCGGCGGGGCTTACTAACGAGAATAGAGTCAACAGTCGCGCGGCTTTCGATATCTATAAAAACAGACAGCTTGTCGGAGTCGTGGCGAATCAACGTATCCAAGGAAGGTGATCGAAATGACCGACCCCTGCCGACGAGATACACAGACTCTAAAACCGTTGTTTTGCCAGCGCCATTCGCTCCTACAAAACAATTGAACCCTTCACCCAACTGAATGTCAGCGAATTCTACGTTCCGCAGGTGCTGTAGCCTCAGGCGTCTGATGGGCATCGGACGCTCGAACTACCTGTCAAAGGCGCATCGGCATCACGACATAAACAGCATCCTCATCTCCCGGACTTTCAATGAGTGCGCTGCTGTTTGCGTCAGAAATTCCAAATTTCACTTCTGCCGTACTCAATACGTTCAGCACGTCCAGAAGATAGGCAACGTTGAAGCCTATTTCGACCGAAGCTCCGTCATACTGGATCGCTACTGCTTCTTCAGCCTCTTCCTGTTCCGGATTGTTGGCCTGAACGCTCAACAACTCTGGCTCGAGCTTCAGCCTCACCCCACGATACTTTTCATTGGACAGAATCGATACGCGACTGAAAGCATCCCGCAACGTTTCTCTGCTGCCAACAAATGAACGCGAAAGCGTCTTTGGAACCACCTTTTCATAATCAGGAAATTGGCCATCGACCAGCTTGGTTGTGAGCGTATAACCGCTCACCGAAATCGAGACGTGACTCTTGCCAAAGACAAATTGACAGGGACTATCTGAACCGTCCAACAACCGGGCGAGTTCAAGAACCCCTTTTCTAGGCAGAATTACCTGACGACGCTCACCTGTCCCCGCCACCCCTTTCAGGGTGTACATGGCCATTCGATGACCGTCAGTGGCGACACTACGGACATAGTCCGGCCCGACCTCAAGTAGCATCCCGTTGAGAAAGAAGCGGACATCTTGCTGGGCCATCGCGAAGCCCACTTGATCAATCAGCGACCGAACGTTCGTTTGGGACAAACTAACGTTGAAATCCGCGACTCCGCCGCCGGTTCGAGGGAAGTCCGCTGCCGGGAGTGTAGCCAGAACAAACCGACTCCTTCCCGACCGAACGATCGCTCGGTCGGCCTCCATTTGAACGGCGACCTGCGCGCCGTCACCGAACGACCGGACTATGTCCGCCAGCTTACGGGTCGGGAGAGTCGTCGTTCCTTCCTGCTCTACACGTACGTCCTCAACTCGCACGTGTAGCTCTACCTCAAGGTCAGTCCCGACTATTTCAACCGTTGAGCCTTTGGCCACCAACAAAACGTTAGCCAGAACTTGCAGCGTCTGGCGTCGTTCGACTACCCCTGTCAAAAGCTGCAAGGGTCGAAGTAACGCATCGCGATCAACTGTGAATTTCATAACTCACTCGTTCTTCTGCTGTCTGCCCGGACTTGCGTCCCAACGCCTTGATCAGGCTCCGAGCATTCGGGAAAGATTCCTGTAATCCTCTGCCAGGTCTGCGCTATCAACTTTGAGTTCTCCGATCTTTCGGCAGGCATGAAGAACGGTGGTGTGATCTCGTCCGCCAAAAGAGTCGCCGATTTCCGGCAACGAGTGACTGGTGAGTTCTTTGGCCAGAGCCATGGCCATCTGTCGTGGTCTGGCGATCATACGATTCCGCCGTTTCGAGAGAATATCGGAAATCTTGATCTTGTAGTACTCGGCCACAGTCTTCTGAATTCTGTCGATACTGATAGCACGATCCTGTATGGCAAAGAGGTCCCGCAGTGCGCGCTTGACCTGATCAATGCTGATCTGTACGCCCATGAACCGGGCATTGGCCATGACTCTAGTCAACGCGCCCTCCAACTCACGGACATTGGATCGAATTCTCTCCGCAATAAAGAAGGCGACATTTGGATCGAGATCATGACCGAACGCTTCAGCCTTTTTCATCAAGATAGCAACGCGCGTTTCAAGCTCAGGCGGTTCGATTTCTACGGTCAACCCCCAGACAAAGCGCGACTTTAGCCGCTCTTCGAGGCCATCGATCTCCTTTGGATAACGATCACAGGTCAGCACCATCTGATGCCCGCGCTCCAGCAGCGCATTGAAAACGTGGAAAAATTCTTCTTGCGACCGCAATTTGTTGGCGAAAAACTGAATGTCATCGATCAACAACGCATCGACATTGTGGAAGTAATGCATGAAGTCTTGCATTGTCCCTTGCCTTAGCGCCTTGACCATATCTTGTACAAAATTCACCGATTGCAGGTAGACCACCCTGGCTTGCGGATTACGTTCAGAAATCTGGTTGCCAACAGCCTGCATCAAATGGGTCTTACCCAAACCGACCCCGCCGTATATCAGCAGGGGGTTGTACGACTGGCCGGCGTTATCCGCTACTTGTGCGGCTGCCGCTTTCGCGATCTCGTTTGATCGGCCTTCTACAAAACTGTTGAAAGTAAACTCACGATTCAGGTGAAGTACCGGCGCAGCAATTACGGAACCGGAGCCGTCCGCGCGCAACGGCGCCCCGAACTCTTCATTCCCACCAATACTCAGCTTTAGATTCCCGGCACCTGATTCCGCGCCCTCTTCGGAGAGCATTTCACTAATACGAGCCAAGTACTTGTCGGATACCTCGTCTCTGACGTAACGGTTTGGCGCCAGGAGCTCCACTCCCGTTTCTGTCCTTCTTGCTTGCAACGGTCGAATCCACTTGTCGAATTGACCCTCTGGCAGATCTGCCTCCAGGCGATCCAGGCACTGCTGCCATGTCAATGAACTCAATTATTTATCCCCCTGTCACGATGCCTTTGAGGCACATCTTCCTTTTTCTATTTACTGCAAGATTTGCCCGTCAGTACCAACAATATCTTGCCGCTGTCCTTGTCCGCATCATCAAGAGTATCGGCCAGACCGATACCCATTGCGCGTTGCAACCATTTACCAAGCATTGCCTGTTTTGCGTAGTTGTTCTCTAACTCCTCATGCCATCGACATGTACATTCGCCATGCTTGAGAGTCGTACTGAGATCTACGCACTGAACACTCACGAACACCCTGCGACACTGCAAAAACGTTAGCCGCGTAGCTTTTCATACGAAAACTACAAGTGTGAGCCGGGTGTTCTTTCAAGGGACGTGAGGGAGCGATTCTAGTCAGGTAATTCGAGGGTTGGCTACGACTAACAAACGATCCCACCATGTTTTTTTTTATCGTTCCGGATTTCAGTCACTTAGGAAAAAAACATCATTGTGTCCGACGCTACAAGCTCTTTGGCAATTGTGGGAAAAGTTTCGGCTTTGCTGTGGATAACTCTTGGATGGATGTTTTCGTACAAGACTGACCGTCAATGTCCCACGGTTACCCACAGGAAGAGGTGGCCTTCTAACCCTTGACCAACTTGATCGGAACTGACTTATCAACCGTAAAATGGTCCACCAATCTTCAACAACCATCCTATATTTAAATCCATTTATTGAATTGACAGAGAAACACGTGCGTTCCTAGAATGCCCGCCCTTTTCCGTAGACCTCGGTTCTGCGGCGCTGACAGGAAGATCGAGATATGAAACGTACATTCCAGCCAAGTAATCTGAAACGGCAGCGGACTCACGGTTTTCGTGCCCGAATGGCTACCAAGGGCGGCCGTAAGGTGCTCAATGCCCGCCGCGCGAAAGGACGCAAGCGCGTTTCTATTTGATCCTCATCCCGGCAGGATTTACCCGTGAACATCGATTGTTCCGACCGGGCGAATTTGATCGTGTTCTTCGCTTTCGCGATGTCCGAAAAGAAAAAGGCCCACTACGGGTCCTGTTCAAGTACACAGGCCAAAACCACGCTCGCCTTGGTGTGATTGTTCCAAAGCGCTGGGTGAAAATGGCGCATGAACGAAATCGATGTAAACGCGTGATCCGAGAGCACTTCCGGCTTTGTAGCCACCGATTGCCATCAGCGGATTTCGTGGTGATGGTGGTCAGACCGGTTGAGGCGCGGCAGTTTCCTTCGTTGGTTGCGGCGTTGCTCAGTGCGGTGTGTTCATCATGAAAACCTTGCGAGCATTGGATCGCCTCGCAGCTCACCCCATCATATGGCTGGTACGGATTTATCAACTGGTACTGAGCCCATGGATTGGGCAACAATGTCGTTTCCACCCTACGTGCTCAGCCTATTCGCTTTGTGCGTTGCGGGAACATGGAGCCTGCAAAGGCTCTATATACATGGTCTGGCGAATATTGCGCTGCAATCCGTGGAGCAACGGCGGGCTCGATCCTGTGCCGGACGCCAGAGTCTTGGAAACAACCACCGTTACGAACAAATAAAAGGTTCTGATTGATGTTGCCTCCTGAAGTAATGCGGGTCCTGTTACTGATAGGACTAGCTGCCACGGGTTACATGCTCATCCAGGCGTGGAATGAGGACTACATGCAGCGGCCGATCGCCACTTACGCCGAGTCACCGCTTGTTGCGGGTGCAACCTCTAAGGTCCCTGATGAGCCTTCGCCTGCCGTGGACATCAACACGACCGAGAATTCGAGCGATTCTGACGTTCCCGAAGCAACCATTCTTGAGACCACCAACGAAGTCGTATCTGTCGTCGCGTCAAAGAGTGAAACGCACAACCAAGCGACAGCCGGACGTCTCGTCACCGTGGTGACTCCAACCCTCAAGGTATGGATCGATCGGCGGGGTGGTGATGTAGTTCGAGTCCAACTCCCGAAATATCCGGTGTCCAGCAAGACGCCTGATGTGCCTTATTTGCTGATGGAAAATAGCGGCGACCATACGTACGTTGCGCAAAGCGGTTTGATGGGCAAAGACGGCCTTGATGGAAGTGGAGAGCGACCTCTTTACGACGCTTCGACTGCCGCGCTTGAACTCTCTGCGGGAGAGCAGAAGACCCTGTCGCTCAAGATCGAAAAAGCCGGTCAACGTGTTACCAAGACCTTCGCCTTCAACGCTGACAGTTATCTCGTTGGCGTGGATATGAAACTCGAGAACATAGGCACAGCGCCGTTAGAAGCGGCGCTGTTTGCGCAGATCAAGAGGGATGACAAGGCACCAATCATTGAAGAGGGCTTTTCGTTTGGCCCCAAATCTTATTTGGGCGGCGCGCTGACTACACCAGAGGAGCGTTACCTGAAGGTCCCTTTTGATGACCTCGAAGAAGCTGCCGTGCGTCGTACAGTCGAAGGCGGGTGGATAGCGCTCCTGCAGCACTATTTTGTGAGTGCCTGGGTTGCGCGCGCCGATGAGAACAACAATTTTTTCGCGCAGAAGCGTACTGACGGACTCTATGTATTCGGCTACACGGCGCCCAAGCAATCCGTTTTACCTGGGGCTACTGGTCATTGGCAAACAAGCCTCTACGCCGGACCTAAGGACCAACATCACCTTAACCAGGTAGCGCCAAATCTTGGTCTTACGGTTGATTATGGATTTCTCTGGTGGCTCGCTGTCCCATTGTTCGACGTGATGGCCTGGCTGCACGACCTGGTTGGGAATTGGGGTCTTTCCATCATCCTTCTGACGGTGATGGTAAAAATCGTGCTGTATCCATTGTTTAACCTGTCATACAAGTCGATGGCGAAACTGCGCAAGGTAGCGCCGGAACTGAAACTGCTGCAGGAGCGCTACGCGGACGATCGACAAAAGCTCTCGCAAGAGATGATGAAGCTGTATCAGAAGGAAGGCGCCAACCCTCTCGGAGGGTGCCTGCCGATGTTGCTGCCAATGCCGGTTTTCCTGGCGCTGTACTGGGTGCTATGGGAAAGCGTTGAGCTTCGACAGGCGCCATTTTTCCTTTGGGTTCAGGATCTGTCCGCGATGGATCCCTACTTCGTGCTGCCGTTGCTGATGGGAGGAACGATGTACCTGCAGCAAACCATGGCACCCGCCATGGGTGATCCCATGCAACAACGCATGATGAAAATGATGCCAGTGATATTCACGGCAATGTTCCTGTTTTTCCCGGCCGGTCTGGTTCTCTATTGGCTGGTGAACAATGTCTTGTCCGTTACCCAGCAGTGGTATGTCACTCGATCCGTTCTTTGAGCCGCGAGCGACGCATGGCGAAGAGACTATTGCTGCGGTAGCCACTCCACCGGGACGAGGCGGCATTGGTGTCGTACGTCTCTCTGGACCACTGGCGATCGAGATCGCTCAGACCATGTGTCGTCGATTGTTGCAACCACGGCACGCGACACTTGCGCGAATTTGCAATCGAGCAGGCGATCTTGTGGACCAGGGTATCGTGTTGACCTTTCCTGCTGGCGCTTCCTTTACCGGTGAACCGGTTGCGGAAATCCAAGGTCATGGCGGTCCGATGGTGATGCGCAACATCATGCAAGCCGCCCTTGAACTGGGCGCTCGAATGGCCCGGCCCGGAGAGTTTTCGGAACGGGCGTTTTTGAACGGCCGAATGGATCTGGCGCAGGCTGAAGCTGTCGCAGATCTGATTGCCAGCGGTTCGCAGGCCGCGGCGAGAGGTGCGCTTCGATCGCTAACCGGTGAGTTTTCTACTCTCGTCCTGTCGATTGGCCGGAGTCTGTTGGCGATTCGGGTGAGAGTCGAGGCGGGAATCGATTTTCCCGAAGAGCCACTTCTCGCTGAAGAGACGACGGCACAGGTTGGTGAGTTGGTCTCCTTGCGTTCCGAGTTGGCAGAGTTGCTCGGCAAGACCCGGCAGGGCGTTCGCCTCGGTCAAGGAGCTACGATCGCTATCGTTGGTCCGCCTAACGTCGGAAAATCGAGCCTCCTCAACCTACTCAGCGGCGAAGACAACGCCATAGTTTCGGCCATACCGGGCACTACGCGTGACCTGTTGAAGGTTGATCTGGAACTGCGTGGACTCCCCATTCGAGTGATCGATACAGCTGGATTGCGAGACACATCAGATGTCGTTGAAGGCGAGGGCATACGCCGAGCGCTCGCCATGCTGCCAACGGCTGACCTGGTTCTCGCGATTGAAGATCTGGTGGCCGCATCCGGTGAGGACAAACTCGACCCCAAATGGCTCGAGGGTTGTTCATCCATCCTCCGGGTAGGAAACAAACTGGATCTGGCGCCTGCACGGCACGCGGATATAAACATCTCCGTTCATACCGGGGAGGGAATGGAGCGACTGCGAGACAGCATTCTTGAGCGCCTGGATTTCGAACCAGATGGCTCAACGTTTACTGCGCGGGCGCGGCATGTGGAGGCGCTGGCTCGATCAGATGTGCATCTGAAACAGGCGATTGAGTTGCTGGAGACCAGATTTGGCGCGGAGTTCGTTGCGGAAGAATTGCGGCTGGCGCACGAATGTCTGGGCGAGATTGTCGGGCGCGTTAGTGCTGACGGACTGTTGGGCGAGATCTTCTCAAACTTCTGCATCGGTAAATAGGCCATACAGGCCGCCCCCTTTCCAAGCTTTTTTTGCGGCCTATACTGCGCGTCCCCAGATCCACCGGAACGGCCATGCAACACCCGGAGCGTTTTGACGTCATCGTTGTCGGTGGTGGTCACGCCGGAGCCGAAGCCGCCCATGCCGCTGCGCGTATGGGCGCAAAAACGCTTCTGCTGACCCAGAGTGTGGAGACCATCGGTCAAATGTCCTGCAATCCCGCGCTCGGCGGGATTGGTAAAAGCCATCTGATACGCGAAATCGACGCACTCGACGGGATCATGGGGCGCTGTGGGGATCTGGCGGGAATCCACTTCAGGACGCTCAATGGCAGCAAAGGTCCAGCCGTGCGCGCGACGCGCGCGCAGGCAGACCGCTCGTTGTATCGACAGGCAGTCCGTCGCACCCTCGAAGCCGCCCCAAATCTGCGGATATTCCAGCAGTCGGTTGTGGATTTGTGTGTTGAGCACGAGCGAGTAATCGGTGTCGTTACTCAGATGGGGTTGATTTTCAGTGCACCAGCAGTAGTGCTCACCACGGGAACGTTTCTTGGTGGCAAGATTCACATCGGTGGTGCCACTCATTCAGGAGGGCGCGCTGGAGACCCGCCATCCATCGCACTGGCTGAACGTTTGCGCGCGTTACCCTTTCGGGTTGGTCGCCTGAAAACCGGGACGCCACCGCGCATTGACGGGCGCACGGTTGATTACTCCGTGATGGAGCGGCAACCCGGCGACTCGCCGCGACCGGTGCTGTCTTTCATGTCGACGCCAGCGGTACACCCGAAGCAACGCGATTGCTTCATTACGCACACCAATGCGTCTACCCACGATCTGATTCGCGAGGCACTACCAAGATCGCCGCTGTATTCTGGCCAGATTGAGGGGCGAGGGCCACGGTATTGTCCGAGCATTGAAGACAAGATCGTCCGCTTTGCCGGCAAGGACAGCCATCAGGTTTTCGTGGAGCCCGAAGGGCTGGACACTGAAGAGCTATATCCGAACGGAATATCCACCAGCCTCCCCTTTGATGTCCAGTTAGCGCTCGTGCACAGCATTCGAGGTTTCGAACAGGCTCACATCACCAGGCCGGGTTATGCGATCGAGTACGACTTCTTTGATCCGCGTGATTTGCAAAGAACTCTTGAAACAAATGCACTTGGGGGGCTTTATTTTGCCGGGCAGATCAACGGCACCACCGGTTATGAAGAAGCAGCGGCGCAAGGGTTGCTTGCCGGCATCAACGCCGCGCTGAAGATACAGGGCAAGCCGGAGTGGGTACCTCGCAGGGACGAAGCCTATCTCGGCGTTCTCGTTGATGATCTTGTCAGTAACGGCACGAATGAACCGTACCGGATGTTTACCAGCCGAGCTGAATATCGGTTGCGGCTGCGTGAGGACAACGCGGATCTGCGCCTCACGCCAACGGGGCGAGAGCTTGGAGTCGTGGGCGGGCACAGATGGGATAGTTACCGGGCCAAGCGAGAGCGTATCGATGCACTGCACCATCGTTTGTCCAACACATCATTCGCGGCATCCTCCACGCAGGCTGAGCAATTGGCGATGCTGACGGGGTCGACATTTTCCAGGGACCAACAGGTGATCGCGTTGTTGCGCAGACCCGAAGTGAAAGCCGAACACCTGTTGGCAGTGCTTGATGACATTGATGCGCAGTCTCTTGAACAAGTCGAAATCGAGATCAAGTATCAAGGCTATATCGAACGACAGGATGTCGAAATCGATCGGATCCGCGCCCATGAGGCTATTCGCTTGCCAGGTGATCTCGACTATGGATCACTACATGGGCTTTCCAACGAGCTGAAAGAGAAGCTCTCACAAGTCAGACCATCGACGCTTGCCTACGCAGCGCGCATTCCTGGCATGACGCCGGCGGCATTGTCGCTGCTGCTCGTCCACACGCGGAAGCGAGCCATGGCCAGTGGCGCATGACGTGATAGCCAACGGAGCCCGAATGCTCGGGCTCTCTCTGACGCCGGCTACGGTGTCGACGCTGCATGCCTATGCAGATCTCATCCGTTCGACCAACGCGGCATTCAACCTGGTGTCGCGTCAGGATATCGATCGGCTTGAAACACGTCATATTCTCGACTGTCTGGCGGTGGTTGCATTCCTGAAGTCAGCACAGTGGCCAGACGCGCCGGAGGAACGACGGCGGATACTGGATGTCGGTTCGGGTGCGGGACTTCCAGGGGTGGTGATCGCCATTGCCTGCCCCGAACTTGAAGTTACGCTGGTGGACAGATCGGCACGTAAACACAGATTTCTGCAGCGTGTGGTTGCAACGCTCAAACTGGCAAATGTCGTGACCAAGTGCCACGATGTCGTCGAGCAGGGCATCGAAGGCGAATTCGATATTATTACCAGTCGTGCAGTGGCACCGGTAGCACAAATGTGGGAGTGGCTCGTCAGTCATCTGGTTGATCGCGGGATGTTTATTCACATGTCTTTCACCGCAGTTGGGCAATCGCATGAGCCACCGACATTGGCGGCGGGCGCAACCAGTACAGTGCCAATTGAGATCCCCGGCCTCGCCGAGCGCCACTGGTTGACGGTGGTGCGCAAGGAGACTCCTCATGGTTAGGGTGATTGCGGTTGCTAACCAGAAGGGCGGAGTCGGAAAGACCACAACCAGCGTCAACCTCGCAGCGTCTCTGGCATTGACCGGGTGCAAGACGTTGCTCATCGACCTGGACCCACAAGGCAATGCCAGCATGGGCCTGGGTGTGGAGAAAGACTCGCTGCGGGCGACGATGTACGACTGGCTCATGACGGATATCGGTTTTCATGCGGTGGTGCAGAAGTGTGCGGCAGGTGTGTTCCTGATTCCCGGGAATACCGATCTGACTGCCGCTGAAGTTGAACTGCTTCAGGTCGAGCAGCGAGAGAGGCGGCTACTGAGCGTGCTTGCTCCGGTTCGGGATGAGTTTGAATACGTCATCATTGATTGCCCGCCGTCGCTCAACATCCTGACGGTGAACGCCTTGGTCGCCGCAGAGGGCGTGCTGGTGCCGATGCAGTGTGAGTACTACGCGCTCGAGGGTTTGTCTGCGTTGCTGGACACCATCGAAGGTGTGCAGGCGCGTGCTAACCCGGGTCTCGAGCTAGAAGGCTTGCTGCGAACCATGTATGACCCACGTAACGCGCTGACTCGCGAGGTATCGCGACAACTGTTCCAGCATTTTTCGGAGAAGGTGTTCCGCACCGTGATACCACGCAACGTTCGTCTGGCCGAAGCGCCTAGTCATGGTCTACCGGCCATTCTTTACGACCGCCAATCACGTGGCGCCATTGCCTACATGGCGCTTGCCGGTGAAATCAAGCGCAAATACTCGGAATCGAGATACGCACGACTGGCAGCAAATAGATCGTGAGCGGAAAACGACTGGGACGGGGTCTCGATGCGCTGTTGACTCGAGCCGATCGATCGGAAGTTGTCGCCGCTGAACCTCACGCCACCATCAGCGGTGTTCAGCGAATGGTGCCCGTCCATGAGGTTTACAGAAGTCCATATCAGCCGCGACGCTTTTTTGATGAAACAGCGCTCGCCGAGCTCGCGGCTTCGTTGAAGCACCAGGGTGTCCTTCAGCCCATTGTCGTTCGGGAGCGAGTACTCGGCGGGTTCGAGTTGATCGCAGGAGAGCGGCGATGGAGGGCGGCACAACTTGCGCAGATGGAGAGTATCCCTGCTTTGGTTCGGCAGGCATCTGACCGCGAAGCCTCGGCGATTGCGCTGATTGAAAACATCCAGCGCGAGGATCTGCGGCCACTCGAAGAAGCGCAAGCCCTGGTTCGATTGCGGGAAGAGTTCGGATTGACTCACGAACAGGTGGCAGATTCGGTAGGCAAGTCCAGGACGGCTGTTACCAATCTGATGCGGCTGCTTAATCTGGCAGCGGGTGCGCGAAGATTGCTTGAAGAAGGTGCGCTGGAGGCTGGCCATGCCCGAGCACTGCTTAGTCTGCCGCCCGACCTTCAGGATTCGGCTGCACGTGAGATCGTTGCCAGACAAATGTCCGTCCGTCAGGCAGAGGCGCTGGCCAAGAAGATGCTAGGTCCACGCGCAACGAGGCCTGCCCGCGATCCCAAGGATGCGGATACCCGAGCGTTAGAACGGGAGCTTACCGAGCGGATTGGCGCACCCGTCTCCATCGACCACGAAAAGAGTGGCAAGGGTCAACTGGTGATTCGTTATGGATCACTTGATGAACTGCAGGGGGTTCTCGACCACCTGCGCTAACCTGATCCTGCATGCCATTGACGGTCTGGCATCGACGGGACTGACACGGGCCACGTAACAGAATTGTTCAAACTGTTTTTTCGCATTGAATGATCGGCATGGCCTCCCTATAATTCGCGCCGCTTTCCGGGCTGGCTGTCAGCGTCCCAGGCGCTGGTCTCACAGGAGCTGCTTCGAACTGGACTGGCTGCAAAGAGCCTTTCGGATCGAGAGAGTGGTGGAGAATGGAGACGACTGACAGAAGCGCCTTTTCAGTCATTGCGGTGCAAGGGTTGGCAATTGCCATTCCTGCTCTGGCGATGATGTTGTGGGGATCGCCGTCGAGCGTCCCTGTGGTTCTGGGTGGCATAACCATCCTCTTGCCGAACGCGTTTTTCGCGTGGGCTTCCACCCGTCGGAGGTCCGGCGGCTGGTTATTGGTTCAGGGAGTCGTGAAGTTCCAGTTGTCGGTCGTCCTGATGGGGATCGTTTTCAGGTATCTCACTCCAGACCCTCTGGCCTTTTT
>JANNBJ010000233.1:0-15349 GCA_031385325.1 Gammaproteobacteria bacterium
GCAACATCACAGCGGATTGGCACCGGTCGGTGCATGAGTGGCGAGAAGCCATGAACCAATTCGCCATCGCCTATGGTGATCGATTCACAAGATCGAAGAGGTGATTGGTATGATCAGACTTGCCCACCGCGCCGGCCGCCCGAAAGAGAAGGGGGCCGTCACCGTGGACAAGTCAACAAACCGCCTCACACACAGAAATTCTGACAACTCCCACCGTATAGAAATGGCGGTTCAAGCAGGCATTTGACTATCGCCAGCCTTGTTGTTTCGCGAGAGAAAAAACACTTACCCAAGCGGCTAGTTCGCAATCTGTACAAAGACTGCAATTGGCCAACAACTATGGAACGGAAGTGGGTAGACATGTCGGTATATGAGAGACAGTTGTTTGCTCAGAATGCGGCTCTCCTATCTACATCACACGCTAGTGACATCCAGTATTTCTCCATCACTGTAAAGAAGGAAAACGTTCAAGCACACATCCGCAGCGACCCAAACAAGTTGTACAACTACATGATTAGCTTGTCCCTAACCAAAGAGATGTCGCGCTATGAACACGTCCAACTCTTCCCAGATGCACGTTCTATAAAAGTTGGTTCAGGTAATAGCCTGCACGACTATCTACAAACAAAGCTGTGGTTCGAAAAAAACGCGAAAACCGTACTTCAAACGACCCCGACAAATAGTTCAGAAAACCTCAATGTTCAGTTCGCAGACATGTTGTCAGGAGTGGTTCAAGGTCATTTCGAAGATGGAAATTCGGAACCTTGGGCCATTCTAGGATCGGCCATCTCTCACAAGAGACTGTTCTTCTAGTCCATCGACTAAATTGCAACTGAGACACTACAAAGGTTGGAAAAGGGTGCAGAAACTCCGCACATCGCGAGATGGTGATCATCTGAGCGTTTTTCGAAACACCTCAATCCCTAAGCCTACTTGTCCTTCACCTGCAGTTTGGTCTGGATGGTTGTAACCTCCGAGATACACGAAAAGCGAAGGGCTTCGAAATCACCCGACCTTGGATCATCTATCCCGATATGAAGCCAAGTGACGTGGAGGCACTGCTAAGTGATTTGCCCAACGCACCTTCGATTGGACCGCCGCGACCCAAAACAAGCTATTTGGTTGGAGAGACAGTCCCCGCGTTTTTTCGGAACTATTGAGTCGCGGTGTTTCCATCGATGCGTGAGTTCTATGTCGGTGTGGTTTTCGAGTGGTCAGGTGACCTAGGGCTAGTGAGGCGCGGAGGTTCCTACGAGCTGTTGATTGGGGTTTAAAGATTCGACTAGTATGAATTGACGAGACGGTAGCACATCTACACTAAAAAATTGGCTTGCAACCGTGCCGGCTAGGAAACTGTGATCAATGTCCCTTCCTGAATTTGAGAATCCACCAATCGTAGAAACCGTAATTGGCGTGCAATTCGAACCAATTGAAGGATTTACCGCTGCCCATGCTGGTTTGTTTTGGGGCCAATTTCTTCGGGAAAACTGGAATAGCGCCACAGAAGCACCAATGCTTCCGACGGCCACTACCCAGTACGGAGCGCTTCATTTCACGCAACCCAGCTTGCAGCTTGTTAAAACTATGCACAATCGGGTGCAAATCACAAATGTAAAGAACGATCGTATGATCCAGATTCAGAATTCTCGATTGATTCTGAACTGGCGAAAAACTGATGAGCCTTATGCTCGATTTCCAAACTTGCTCTCTGAATTCAACTTACACCTGAGTGCGTTTAACGAGTTCCTCCGTGGAAGGGGTCTATCAGAAGTTAAACCCAATGCTTGGGAGCTCACTTATGTGAATCACATCGATCGCGGTGATTTGTGGAGTACCGTGAGCGATTGGGGAAACATCTTCCCGGGTCTCCTTAACCCCTGGCCGAATGATCGAGCTACCTCGATCGAGAGTTATAGTTCGCAATGGATAGTTGCATTTCCTGCGAACTTGGGCCGTTTACAGGTTGTCTTGCAACACATCCGAAAGGGCGATGATGTTGGCAGCGAAGCTGTTGACCTTCGACTCATTGCGACAGGAGTCGTTAATGCCCAGTCCGGTTTGCAGACCGGCCTTCACCTCGGCCGTACTTCAATCGTCGAACACTTCACAAGCATGACTTCCAAAGCAGCTCATGATCATTGGCAGAGAGTAAAATAGTGCAGCCTTTAAGTCTTGAGTTCTCGGCTATATGGTCGGATAGAGGGCAACGTCCTTGGGGCGTAGTATTCGATGCGAGTTCATATACTTTCACTCCTCTAAGCGATTTCCGGGGGAGTGCCGTTGTCCGAGATCTGGTGAGCTTTTCTAAATTGACAGACGATTGGGACGACGAAGGCGCGCTGAGACCACGGATTGAGAGCATTTCTGACGCGCATGAATTTATCGCTCGCTACAGGCCAGTTCCGTTACCCGACCGAATCACACCCACCCGAGATGGAGCAATCCTCGCAGAGTGGTTTGTTGGCGACACTTATTTCGAGGCTGAATTTGTCGGTGGCGGCATCGTCGAGTGGATGGCTCGGAGATCGAAGGTCGGCCCGTTTGAACATTGGAAACAACAAATTGGGGAATTGCCTGCGATTCAACCGGATCTTACATGGCCTCCAACCTCAACTTGGACAACGGCAAGTAGAGCGGCTTGATTAAGGTGATCCCGTTCAACTGATTGACCAGACAGAGGTAGGGTTGCGTGGAGGAGTTTGACCCTGTAAACGAGAGGGAGAGCTTACTACGGCGAATTCCAAACCAGCCGTCACATTATGATTCGAAGCAGCATCTACCAATCACAAGGGTCGCGTTCGAGCCTTCACAGAAAGACACAGACGGCATTTCAGTATTTCGAGAGTTGTTTTCATCAGCCTCGCAAGTAGCTCAAGGCGCAAGGACTCCAAACGACTGCTACGTTGCCAGCATTTACGCTCGGCGCTTCTTTTCACTCGATCTGTCGGTGGTCCCCGATCCAGATCCGAACCAACCAAGGGGCCACGCACTGGTTCGTGAAATCCATACGAAAATGGACAAAAAGCTACGGAAAGAACTAGGCAAAAAGCTGGCTGACATTGCGAGTGAGAATATCGTTTTTTCGCCCCCTTCGATAATCCAACTTAAGTAGAAGGGATGGAGTTTCGAGCGGGTTCCTTCACCTGGACATTCGTAGGTACGTCAGCCCGGGTTGTCCGCACGCTGCAAGCTCCTCTGGTAGAGTGACTTACGTCTCGTTGGAATTCGAAACTGACCGCTACCAGGCTCAGCTCCCGTGAGCAGTTAAGGAGTAGAGATCAGAGTACCCATCAGCTCGGAGGATCAAAATAAGTGGGGTATATTTCAGGGGTACAACTCGTCCATATCGGCGAAATTATCTATTAAGAACAATAGGTTATATTATTGATTCAAATCCCACCCTCTCCGCCAATTTCATACATAGGTTAGTGCGTAATCAAGATGAGTGGACCCGCATTCGATTCAAGTACAGAAACCTAGTCTCTTTCTTTCGTGATGAACCCGCGATACCGGGACGCGTGATGGATTTCGGACTAGCTGCTACCGACTGACACAAGCCTCACGTCAAGCTGTTCGGTGTGGTGGGTTTTCACGTGTTCGCTTACGACGGAGCAGGTGTACTGCCAGCGTCGAAACCCAGATCCAGGGTGTCATGAGGAATGCCAAGCCACCGCCGTTAAAACCAAGGGCCAAACCAGCCAGCGCAAGCACAACAAACGTCATTGGGAAGGCGAGTCCATGGAACCAGGCCCAACCGCGCTGCCCCTGAGCTGCAAACCACATTGCGATGAGGATGCTGGTTGTGAGCAGGGCAAGGGTGCTTACACCACGAGAGCCGTTTTGAACAACACCTTGCCAGGTTTGCTGCAGCATTTCTGCAGTAGTGCCGGGAGGAAAACCAACGACTGGGTCCGCTGATAGCAAGCCGCCAAACAGGTACGCGAGCCCGACAACTCCGAGCATCCTCGGACCCCATACAGCACCACGCCCCGAGGCTAACAGTCGGTTTACTCCGATCGCAAACAGCAGCGTGAGCACCCCGACAACGATCATGTTCAACTGGTGGATCCATCCGGGATCGCCGGCAGTCAACAGAGTGAAGCGATGTTGTTTGAGTTCAAATCCTTCGCGAGTAAACGCCTGGATCAGTGTCACGACTACGTAAAGCGGACCAGCCACAACGCCACATGTCAGCAACGTGCGGGTTGAATCAGAAGTCATGGCCATTGGTATTTCTTCAGGTTCTTGGGTAGTCACTTCACCGCCTCTTGAATACCTTGTATTTCGTGGAGTCGTGTCTTGCCCTTCCTTGTCAGGGCGTAGCGGGCTGAAAGAGTTCAATCACATTCCCCGACGGGTCAATCAACAGGATTTGTCTGCCACCAGGTCCTGCCAGAATGTCATTGCGAAACCGGGCTCCAGCATTGCGGAGTCGGGCAACTTCAACGTCGATGTTCTCGACGATGAGATGGATACGATTCCAGCCACCAGGGGCCGGCCTGGTGCCATCCGGCATGGGTCGCGCTGCGGAGCTGGTCGGACCGCTGAGCAACAGTCGTAGATTGCCGCGCGCCACGTCCGCAAACGCCGGAGCGAAGCTGGTCAGAACCTTGAAATCAAGCAACTCTGTATAGAACGCGAGAGCGGCGGTGACATCGTTCACCAGGTACCGGACACTGACAAACTCATTAAGCTGGGGCATGGGTTCTCCCTTTTTTTCGTCAAGGTGGGTTCGATTGATCGGTAAACAACGCGAGAAGAAATCCGATTCGTGTGTCCAGTCCAGATGCCACCTGTCGGAACAGCGGATAGCTGGATTCGTCATCCGTACCGGCGTCAGCAGGATTGGGGGTGCTCCAATGAATGGTCGCCGGATTGCCTGGAAATTCGGGGCACACCTCGCGTACCCGATCACACAAACTGATCACCCAGTCGAAACGCTGGCCAACAAAAGCGTCCAGGTGCTTTGATGTCTGATTGGAGATGTCGATGCCATGTTCATCGCGCATCACGCGAAGCGCATTCGGGTGTATGGGTTTGGGATGACTGCCGGCGCTACAGGTCTGGATGACCCCGCTGGACCGTACCTTGACGAGTGCTTCAGCCATCTGCGAACGAGCGCTGTTTCCCGTGCACAGGAACAACACCCTCGCTGCAGTCAGCTTCGGTGCGACTCGAGCGGATATGGCCGGATGGAGCCCAGGGTGAATCGTCCCGCTGGTGGCTCCCATCAGGCTGCCGATTCGGGTCAGATCCAGGGTGTAGTAAGCGTCTCGGCGATCAGCAGAGCTCCGCTGCGCCGAAACCAGCCGAGCGTCACGCAACTTGGCGAGATGATAGGAGACGAGGTTCTGAGGTTCGCCGATCAATCCGGTCAGTTCATGAACTAATCGGTCACTTCTCGCAAGCTCGCCCAGTAGCCGCCATCGAACCGGATGTCCGACCAATTGAAGGAACTCTGTCGGGCCGAGATTTGCAGGGAGGTTTGCGTTCATGGTCCGAACAATACATCAACGTGAATTGATATATCAATCCGAGTTGATTCAATAATCGGGATGTGAGGTCGAAAGGTACGGCCGATTTGCCGGGTTGGTCGAGAGAACAAGCAAGAAAGGCGTTGATCAACTTTGTCGGGTATCAGACCGAGGTCAGCCTGCCCAGGGCGCTATAGCTGTGGGGCATCAGCTGACCGCGCGCTGTAACGCTGGACGCGCCTGTAGCCGCTTCAGGTATTGCCGCAGTGCGGTATGGTCTTCGGACATGACGCCGAGTCGATCTGCTGCAATCAGTGTGAAACCCATCATCACGTCAGCAGCGGTGAACTCCGACCCGAGCAGAAAATCACGATTGGCCATTTCATCTTCTACCTGCTTAAGCCGAGCGTGTATGCGGTTGCGGGCATCGCGCACCAATTCGGCGTGAACGGCTGCATCCTGACGATAAACCGTCAGCCAGACGTAAATGCCAATGGGTGGGAACGCGGTGCTTTCCGCAAAGTGCAGCCACTGCAGGTACTTGGCGCGGAGTGGTGAATCCGGCGCGGGCATCAATCGACTCGCGCCGTATTTTTCGAGAACGTACTCGACGATGGCGCCCGACTCCGCCATGACGACATCGCCGTCGACCAGCGTTGGTATCTTTCCGGTCGGCGTATCTTGAATGAAAAACCGCTCGCTAGTCGGTTTGAACGTTACCCGCTCGAGATGATAGGGCAACTCCAGCTCTTCCAGAAGCCAGCGTACCCGAACCGCTCGGGTGCCTGGTGCGTAGTACAGATGAATCATCTTTTCCAAACTCCCTGCTGACGGAATTCCTTCGCGGGAAAAATACTACCGACGACGAGGTCGGAATACTTCATGTCCAACGTACATGGAAACCTCCGACGCACCGATCGCGGTGGGAGCCGTGCTCATGGCTCATGCCTGATTCGCACCCCCGGGCAGACTCTGGCGAAGTGCATGTGCGCAGCCAGGATGTAAAAGCAGACCCCCAGCATTTCCAGGAACTCTTCCAGGTGGCAAAGCGTCTGGTAGCCCAGATGGTTGTAGCCGCCTCTCGACCACACCGCACCAGAGAGGGATTCGAAGCCGACGGCACCGGAAACGTAGATGACTCCGGAGAGGACAAACCTGCGACGAGTCTCAGCCGGGAGCGTGTTGAGGAACCTCAGAAAATACAGGCCAACGGGGAGAAGAGCCGGTATGGCGAAAACGACCCATGAAAACGTTAGCCGTTTGAATCCGAAGTGGTGGAGCAAGGCGACTCCGGGCCCATTCAGACTTTCGTGCAGCGATCCGAACTCGTCCAGTGCCAACAGCAGGAACAGAACGGCGAGCATTATCCAGGCAGTCGCTCCACGTTGTCCCTGGTTTCGTGCAACCGGGTAGTTCATCGCGGAAACGATCGACGCGCCCAGCAGCAGAATAACTGAATAGAGCGCCGGGACATTGTTTTCGAGATCAACGTGAATCAGAGACCTGATAGGCTCAATCAGCCCGAAGCCATGTTTGATTCCACCAACGATAGTCACCAGCTGTAGCAGATAACTCAGAGTGACCAGTGTGGCAGCGATTCCAATCAACCACATCTTGCAGGTGCGATGACTTAGCGCGACCAGTAGTTCATCTTTTCCGTTTTCGCCGTCCACAGTCTGTCTTGTTGGTTGAAGAATTTGGTAGCACGTTGCTCTTTCACCGAGTCGTCAGTTTTACGCCGAAGTCTTTGATCTGGCGTAATAGCTCAGCCTAACCGCCTTCGATCGGGTATCAATATTCTCGGATAGTCTCCAGCGCGGCAAGCCGTAGAACAAAAGTTCGATGGAACAACGCCGGGACTTGGGGATCGTTACGGCGACTGTCGAAAGTTGCTATTGATCAGCTGAGAATTGAACAAGGCGGAGATCAAAGCCTGGTGAAACCGTCCGCACTCCATTGTTCCGAACCTACGCCGTTGTGCACGTAGAAAAGTCCGTCCGGATCATATTTTCGTTTGATTTCGGCGAGCCGCGCGTAGTTGCTTCCCCAATAGGAGTGTTGCCAGTCCTTCTCGAAATAGTTGCTTTCGTTCACATACGAACCTGGGTTTGACACCAGTGCGCGCAAATGACTTATGCATTGATTCACTTGTGTACGAGCGGTTCGAGCCAGGTCGATAGAAGGCTCATGCCCGACAATTCCTGGGTACGCCGGACCTTGACCATCGGCAACAATCGCCAGCGCGAACGCTGTCAGTACGGCGGGGTTGATGGACGCCTCCGCCGCTGCGGCGATAGCTTCGGGCGGCGCCCCCGCCAATCCTTTGTTGAAGTGCAGTCCAACCTGATGAATTCTCGAGCTTGCAAACAAGGCATCAACAAATCTGGTCCGCTCGCTGGGATCGAGCAGAGAGGCTGGCAACCACAGGGATTCATAGGCCCAAAGTACCTGACCGGACTGTTCCGCGTCGCCTGCCCATACAGCGTTGTTCGTTTCGGCTCCGGGTCGATCGTCGTATCTGAAAACAGGCTGAGGTACCAAGTGCACAAGGCCGTAATTCAACAAGCCGATCAACATACTGTCGTCCGGATTTGGAAAGGCAATTTCTGGCCAGTGTTCTTTCCACCATTGAACATCCCACCACCGTCGAGCAGGTATGGCGCCGATGACGATGCGATCTGTCACCGAATAGGCTGCTGATGACCGCTCGACCCAATCGAGGAACGGTTGCCAGATTTGTTGAGCTTGCTCCCTGCTCAGACCGTGAAAGTTCATTCTCACTTCAAGAACGTTATCCGGTCGCACTCTCACCTGTTCACCCCAGTGCTCATTGAACAGGTGTTGTCGGTAGAAACGCGTGAACTCACTGAGCAACTCGTGATAGGCAACATCGGACGCCGCCTTGACGGTGAATTGAGCTGAGCCGAAGAATTCCGGAAGCTCATGAAGGCGGAGCGTCAACTTGCTGACGACGCAGAAGGTGCCGCCACCGCCGCCTTTCAGCGCCCAGAACAGATCTGCATCAAGGCACTGATTGACTGTGCGAATCGCACCATCGGCGGTCACTACCTCGGCTTCGAGCAAGCTTGCTGCAGCCAATCCATAGTGTTTTGAGTAGCTGCCAAAGCCACCGCCAAGAACCAGGCCGGTGAGGCCCACTGTCAGGCAGCCGCCACCTTGAACGTATTTGCCTCCCTTGGTGGTGACCTCGTCGTAGACCTGCGATCCAATTGCGCCGGCGCCGATGGTGACGGCTGGCTGAGGTTGCGAGACGTGCTCGCATCCGGTTGCGACGAATGCGGAGTGCATCTCGATGTCATGCATGTCCCGGGTTGAGATCAGCAAGGAATCAGGCGCACTGGACGTGCCTTGATAGCTATGTCCACCGCCTTTGACGACCAGACGCAGCTCATGGTCGCGCGCAAATTTCACCGCTGCGGCGATGTGCTCGGCGTTCTGGGCGGCGATTGCGTAAACACTTGGATTGCAATGCCACGCATCCACCCACCCCAGATTCTGGGTGAGTCCAGGTTGGTCACGGATGAAGTAGGGGTTAGTGATGTCAGTTGCGAGTCGTGCAGCAGCCGCTCCTTCAGGGTCGTTCCTCAATTCATCGAGCGGAAATTGCACGGGAAACAGGTTGTTCCCAACGGCGCGGTTGAGTTGCTGCCACATTGAAGTCGAGGGCCAGGTACTATCGAAAGGACGTCGACGCCGTAATTTCGCGCTCGCCAATACACGCTTCGGGAGCAGCGCCAAGAGTGCAGCCGCCCGAAGTGCTCTCAATGATTCACGTCTGCTTGCCATCGCCTAAGGATCCGCTCAACAAGCCGGCTGGTGTTCTACTCAAAGTATGACGCAAATCGACGGGTCGCTTCCGCGACAAAACCCTCTTCCGGCATGGCATCGCTGCGGTCAGTTCGATATTTCACAAACAGGGTTTCCAGACCTGCGGGCATAAAGCCCACGATCAGGTGCACGGGTGTCTGCGTCGCGTTGAAGTAGCCGTGGCGAACACCTTTTGGCACGCGGACAAAGTCTCCGGGCGACAACGAGACGATCGAATCATCGAGCAGAAACTGCAGGTTGCCCGCCTGGACCAGGAAGCTCTCTTCGCATTGATCGTGACGGTGAGCACCGTAGGATGGATTGATATTGGGCGATGAATTCGCCGCGATGGTCCACTCTATCAATGCATAGGCGCCGCCGGTCGATCCCCCATCAACAATGATCCGACCGCGGTCGGGTCCGTCTTCGAAGCTCAATCCCTGGTTAGCAGGGACGACACGTGGGTCGGACATGACGGGCACGCTTCAGAGGTTCGGGCCAGAAAGCGTACAGTGCTTTTGTCTGATGAGCGAAGACAATGGCTTTGGCCGCAGAAGTCCCCTAGATTTGGCACGGCATCGGCGCCGATTGTGTGTCCTGGCAGGGAATTCGGCGCCAACAGCTGATTAAACAGAGTGAGGCAGAAGTGGGTCGTATCTTCGAAGTTCGAAAAGCAACGATGTTCGCGCGCTGGAACCGGATGGCGAAGGCGTTCACCAAGATCGGCAAGGACATCACCATCGCCGTTCGTGCTGGTGGGCCAGATCCGCACAGCAATCCGTCGTTGCGGCGCGTTATCCAGAACGCTCGCTCCGTGAATATGCCCAAGGACAAGGTTGAAGCGGCCATACGCAGAGCCTCCGGGGCCGACGCCAAAGCCTACGAAATCGTGACCTACGAGGGCTATGCGCCACACGGCGCGGCGGTACTCGTTGAGGCGGCCACAGACAACACAAATCGCACCGTAGCCAACGTCCGAAACATCTTCACCAAACTCGGCGGTAACCTGGGTACGACCGGCTGCGTCGAATTCATGTTTCGGCGCATGGGCGTGTTCAGACTCAAGCCCGATGGTATCGATCAGGAAGAACTTGAACTTGACCTGATCGATCATGGTCTCGACGAGATGGGTGAAAGCACCGGTGAAAACGGCGAGATACAGATCGTCGTGCGATGCGCGTTCGAAGAGTTTGGAAATCTGCAGAAGGCGCTGGAAGAGCGGGGCATCGAACCCATTTCCGCAGAGCAGGAATATGTCTGCGTGAACCCGACCGAGTTATCGGAAGAGCATGCCACCGAAGCGCTCGAATTGATCGATCGGCTGGAACAGGACGAGGACGTACAGCGGGTGTTTCACAACATCGGCTGACCTCAAGCGGATGAGCGGATAAGCGGACGAACGACGTGGCGGATAACGCTATCGTCTGGAAATGTCTTCAGGCGCGATTTCCTCAAGTTTGCGTCGCGCAGTTTCCGGGAAGAAGAAGTAGATCGCAGGTGGTACCAGCAGACTGAATCCCGCAACGATCAGAATCGCGTTCCAGTTACTGCCGGCGAGTCCAAAAAGCGCGGACACACCGAGCAGACCCACGATTGCTCCGACTACGGACATCAGGTTGGTCGCGCCGCTTGCAGAAGAGCGCATGGAAGTCGGAAAGAGTTCAACGCTGTAAGTCGATAGTGTCACACCGGCGCCCATCGCGAAGAACAGGTAAACAATCCACAACATGGGTACGAACACTCCACCGACGGAGTAAAACGCAATCATCGACAGGCCAAAACCGAGGCTGAACGCAGTGCCGGTGGGACGTCGTCCAAATCGGTCACTGAGCCAGCCGGACAACGGATTGCCAATCACTGCGAATGCGCCGCCGATGAAGAGGAGCGTCGCTACCTGGGCAGGCAGCCAACCATGTACGTCCTGCAGATATTTTGGTGCGAAGAAACCTGCAGAGTTACCCGCAACGTTGAAGAAAAAGAGCGTACCTGCCAGCAGCATGAAACTTCGTGGATGTTCACGTGCTGCACGCCAGACGTTGGAGTACAAGGGCACGGGTGCCGACGATTGGACGCGCGTCGATTCCAGCTGGGTGAAAACTCTCGTTTCAGGTAGTGCCCGGCGCCAGTAGGCGATGAAGAACAGCGGTATGACTCCCACGAGATAAAGTGCGCGCCAGCCAAACGGCAGCAGATCGACAAACCCGAACATCAATGCAGCGAAGCCGGACCCACACGCCTGGATTGCGGCCGCGGCGCCGATGCCCCAACCACGGTGTTCAGGCGCAAACTCCTCGACGATGACGACGGTAGCCAGTACTGCTTCAGCGATGGCAAACGTACGCCCGAAGAACTGCAGTACAACAAACGACTCCACGTTCGGCGTAAAAGCGGTCAGCGCAGTAGCCAATGTGTATCCGACGATGGTGAACAAGAGCACACGCCGTCGACCGTATCGATCAGCGAACGGAACAATCAGCAGAGCCAGCAGTGCGCCGCTGCGGATGACCGATCCGAGTAGACCCAGCGAGCCTTCGTCGATGCCAAGATCCGCCTGAATTTGCTTCAAATTCAGTGTCAGGAGAAAGACATCATAAGCCTCGAAAAACGATACCGCAGAAACCAGCCCAAGCATTCGCCACTGTCGCTCAGTCAGCGATGGTGCCCGGCCGAGATAGGGTGTGTATCGATACCACCTCGGCGGTTGTACCGTTGGTGGGGAAAGCGTCGTCTCTGAAGGCTTGCCTGGCTCCGCAGTGTTCAATGGGTTGTCATCTACAACAGGCCTTTCAACGCCGGGATAAAGGAGATTGGCTTTCGTCCATTGTTTGATCGCATCGCCCCTCCTTTCGTGGATCCTTTCCGCAGAGGGGGCCTGCTTTTTAGGCTGGGAAATTGGTAGTGCATCCATGCACCACAAGTGAAGCTCTGCTTGTTCAGAGCTTCACGAACCTGCCGCACCACTCTTTTCGTAGATCGATGTTTTGGCGTTTTTGCTTTCTTCGGTGATTTTTCGGCCCAGTGCCGGGAAGACCGGAATATCCACGTCGGCCGGTGGCTGCATGAATTGTTTGCGTGCCAGCGCTGCAGCAATGTAAGGCGCCAGTTCTGCTGCCTTGCGTCGTTCGCGCTCGGCTTCATTTGCCTTGAATTCCGGCATGACCTGTTTGGCGAACAACTCGAGGGAGTGACAGATGTCGGCATGTTTGTTGTTGCCGGCTTGCTGGATGAAAGTTACCTGGTCAACCCCGACGTCGGCAAACTTGCGCAGGTGTTGTCGCATGTCCTCCGGTGTGCCGATGCCACCGGCACTTCCTGACAAGGCTTGGCGGTAGTCTGTTTCGCCATCACCAAGACGTGCGCTGCGCATCTTCTGGAAGTTCTCCCACAGATTCGTGCGTCCTGGCTTGTGTTCACCAAAGCCGTACAGACTGCCAAGGGCGAAGCCGAAAAATTCAAAGCCCTCCAGTCCGTTGCAAATGGCCACCTCACGATCTTCATGGCACGAAAAACTCGAGACCATGCAGATGTTGGCATTCACCGCATGACCGATGGGCACACACTGTTCGCTCTTGATGATCGAGTAGTACTCGTCCACCCACTCGCGTGCTTCCAACGGATCGACAAAGGCGAAGGTGAGCGCACCGATGCCGAGGCGAGCCGCCATGCGTATGGTGTCGCGTTGCGAGCAGGCCACCCACATGGGTGGATGTGGCTTCTGCACGGATTTCGGCACCAGATTGCGGCACGGCATGGAAAAGTATTTGCCCTGATAACCAGGATAGGGATCCATGGCGAGCAGATTGGCGATCTGCTCAGTGGCTTCCAGATAGATCGCGCGCTTTTCTGCAACCGGAATTCCAAAACCGCCCAGCTCAAGTTCTGCCGACGATTCCCCGGTGCCGAACTCAACGCGCCCGTTGGAAACCAGATCGAGCGTCGCAATGACTTCCGCGGTTCGCGCCGGATGGTTGTACTGCGGAATGACCTGACGAATGCCTTGACCCAATCGAATGTTCTTGGTTCGCTGTGAACAGGCAGCGAGGAAAACTTCTGGTGCGGAAGAATGCGAGTATTCCTCCAGGAAGTGATGCTCAACTTCCCAGGCGAAATCGATGCCCAATTTGTCGGCGAGTTCAACCTGATCGAGCGCCTCGTTGAACAGCCGCTGTTCGTCGCCTTCGTTCCAGGGACGTGGCAGCTGATGTTCGTAAAAAATGCCGAATTTCATGGCCTACCTTGTTGGATGTTGATACCCGGTCGATTCTACGCCGGGCTATGTCAGGAAGTGCAGCGTGGTTCATAAGGGAGATTGCGTATCAGCGTCCACTCCGACCTGGATGTTTGGCGGCTGATCCCGTGTTTCCTGGGGTTAACTGGTGAGCCGCTAACCGATCTCCTCAAACACCCAGACCCGTCCCGTGCGCTTGTTCAGCGCATCGCTCTGCTTTCGTTGCGGGCGTGTATCGCTGAGCACGGCCAGAACTTCTGCTGCGGACTCGGCCTCGGCATCGTAGATGGCGAGATAGGGTAGAGGACATCCGTCACCTGCCTCGCCTGCGAGGCGAAACCGCTGTGCACTGGACCAGCCGGTGGTCGCCAGCACCTCACCCAGATGCAGGTTTTCGTAGTAGTCGTTGAATTCAGCTTCTTTGCCTGGTCTTGGCTCGGTCAGCACCAGCACCTTGTATCGGTTCATCGCGGTCTCCTGTTCTTGAGGCGATTCTGCCTGTCGTTGCCAGTCAGCACTAATAGTCAGGAAGAACCGGTTGCAAGCGGATCCGCAGAATTGCATTGGAGCAGGCAATTGCGCTAAATGGGACGAGGATCGGGAATTGGAATCGTGAGATGAGTCTGTTCGGAGAAAAATGCGTGCGGTGCGGCGAGCGGACCCGTGAGCGTCACGATCTTCGGCCCGTATGCCCGGCGTGTCATCAAGCCATGCAGCTGATGATGATCGCGGCCAATGAGGCAAAACGACACTGTCCGGTGGATGGTGCGGAGCTTTCGAAGGAAATCGCACACATGCTGGTGATTGATCGCTGCCCGACCTGCGGAGGCGTCTGGCTGGACGCCGAAGAACTGGAGCGCATCAGTACCGATGTCGCCAGTGAGGTAATGATGGTGGTGGCGCGAGGGGCGTTTCCCGGCGTGTGAGGGCCTTTCCCGGAAGGACACCCTCCCAGAAGGACACTTTCCCAGAAGGACACTTTCCCAGAAGGAGACTTTCCCAGAAGGACACACATACCGGGTCGGACTTTCCCATACCATCCCATTCCAGAAGGACACACATACCTGTTCCATTCCCGGAACCCCGGAAAGACACACACCAAAGTGACAAAAGGAGAACCGCTCATGCCAATCACCGGTCAATGCCTCTGCGGGCAGATCAAGTACGAATTCGACAAGGCACCCGCCATGACGGGGGTCTGCCACTGCAAGAACTGCCAACGGCAGGCGGGTTCGGCGTATTCGACCCTGGCCGTGGTGCCGAAAGCCGAATTCAGGTTCAAGTCGGGTACGCCCAAACTGTATGCGGACAGCGACACTGCCAGCGGCAACACGGTGCAGCGCTTTTTCTGCGGGAATTGCGGCTCGCCGATTTACTCGGCAGTGCCCTCCCAGCCCGACAACCTGTTCCTGAAAACCGGCACCCTCGACGACACTTCAGGCTTCAAGCCCAATTTCCATGTCTGGTGCGACACCAAGCAGAACTGGGTATCCCTCGAAGCAGGCGTGCCGGCAATAGCGCGAGGTGGCTGACCCGCAGCGTCAGGGCGCCAAGGGGCTCGTTCTTGCTCTACGGCGCCAGGGCGGTAATCTGTTTGAGGCTGTCTCTTCTGACAAACCCGATGTCCCGAAGAGGCAGGTTTGCCCCGAGGGGCCACCCTTGCAGTGAGCTACAAGGTGACATGCCTCGAGCATTCACCTAGCAGCCTGTCGGACTTGAGCGATCGTCGCGAGCCGGGTGGGAGAGCGAGGCCAGTTTTGCACGATTTCGAGGCGCATAGTGGAACTATGCAACGAGGAATCGGGTAAAAATGGACCGC
>JANNBJ010000016.1:0-40160 GCA_031385325.1 Gammaproteobacteria bacterium
GAGAATCGATATCTCTCGCTATCGAGTCGCTTGAAATCCGTCGGATTTATCGTCGTCGCCTACGCGGCGTTTGTACTACCGGACTCCTGGCAGCTTGGTGCATTGACCGAAGGTGGCTACTCAGCGCTGGTCGCAACGGCTCTCTTGTCTGCGCTGGTATTGGCTGGACCGAGCCTTGTGGCGTTGATCCCAGAGCGCCTCCAGGGAAAGAGCATCGTGTCGCTGTCTGTCGTCGTTAACCTTACGATCCTGGGTTTTTTCAAGTACTTCAATTTCTTCGTCGATAGTTTCCAGGAGATGTACCTGACAGTTTTTGGTGTCGAACCATCGATCATCATGCTGTCGATCGTTCTGCCTGTGGGGATATCGTTCTATACATTCCAGAGCATGAGTTACACCATCGACGTGTACCGGCGGGACATGAAGCCAACAACGAGTATCGTAGAGTTCGGTTCCTACCTGAGCTACTTCCCGCAGCTTGTGGCAGGACCGATCGAACGAGGCAAGCATCTGCTCCCCCAGTTTCAGCGTGACCGGAAGTGGGATGCTGATCAAGCCCGGGAGGGACTGTGGTTGATCGCCTGGGGGCTCTTCAAGAAAGTCGTGATCGCCGACAATCTCTCGATCCTCGTCAATAGCGTCTTCATTGCGTACGACCACGGAGAGACCTCCGCACTTCCTGAGGGCGGCGGGCTGCTGGTGCTGATCGCGGTGTACGCGTTTGCCTTCCAGATTTATGCCGATTTTTCCGCGTATTCCGATATCGCCCGCGGTACCGCGAAGCTCATGGGATTTGATCTCATGCTCAACTTCCGGCTTCCCTACATCTCAACAAACCCCTCAGATTTCTGGCAGCGCTGGCACATCAGCCTGTCGAGCTGGCTTCGGGACTACCTTTACATTCCGTTGGGCGGGAACCGGAAGGGAAAATTCAACACGTACAGAAATCTCTGGCTGACGATGCTGCTAGGGGGATTATGGCACGGTGCCAACTGGACGTTTGTGTTGTGGGGTTTTTACCAGGGCATGATTCTTGTGCTCTACCGGCTGCTGGGGGTCGAGAGTGCAGGGGCAAAGAGTACCGGCGTAATGAAGGCCATACATGTGCTGTGGTTTTTCCAGCTCACCTGCCTCGGCTGGTTGATCTTTCGCGCACAGAATCTGGATACGATCTGGATCTTCCTTGAATCTGTCTTTACCGACTTTCGCGCCACCAGCTCAGCCACTGAAGCTGGATGGACACTCATCAGCTTTGTCTGGCCTCTTCTGCTGGTGCAGGCCTTGCAGATTCGTTACCAGTCTTTTTATGTGCTACCGAGATTTCACTGGTTTGCGAATCTGAACATATGGTTGGTCATTCTGCTCAGTATTGGCGTGTTTGCGAGTAACCAGTTCAGGCCAGCGGAGTTCATCTATTTTGCGTTCTAGATTGCTCAGATACTGGTGGGCGTTACCACTTCTCCTGCTCTACATCCTGTTGGTGTGCGAAGCCTACATTCGGGTCGTGCAACCCACCAAGATTCAGCCTCGTTATGTGGTGGGTGCTGACTATGGTGTTCGCATGAACAAGCCATTGATGACCTACTATCATACGGGGAAGGACTATCGGGTACGTTTCGCCATCAACAGCAAAGGTGTTCGCGCCGATCGCGAGATCCCTTATGACAAGCCGGCATCCACTTACCGAATCGTCGCCTTTGGTGACTCTTTCGGGATGGGTTACGAAGTGGAACTTGGGGATGCCTGGCTTTCGGTATTGGAGCGGGAACTTAACCAGTCCGGGCATTGCAACGTTGAAGTGGTCAACCTGTCGGTGTCTGGACATGGCACCGCTGAAGAACTGGTGACCTATCTGAATGAAGGAGACAAGTATCACCCTGATCTGGTTTTGGTGGAGTGGCATCAGACCGACCTGGATGACAACTTGCGATCCCGACTCTTTACGCTGAAGCATGGGGAGCTGGTCAAAGCCAATGAGACATATCTTCCGCCCATTGAGAATGCAGAACTGCTTGAATCCCGGTTGTACCGACTGATCGCAGAAAATTCGATGTTTTACGCATGGGCCAGACAGTCACTGTCGACTCGAGTGCAGAGAATCATGGCGGCAACCGCAAACAAGGATCTGGAGCAAAAGCAGTCAACGACATCGGATCTCTCAGCCAGAAACGGTCTGTCGATAGCATTGCTTGGTCGTTTTGCGGCCGAGGCGCAGCAGCGTGGTGCTGAGTTCTATGCTCTCGATGTACCGTGGAGAGAAGACAGAGAGACCTTTACCAGCAGCTTTCCTGCAGTGCCTTCGATTTCCTCGAAGATCTATTCACCGATCGCTGACTTCGCTCTGCGCAGAGGTGAAGTCTTGTACTGGGAAGATGATTTTGGGCATTTCACCCCGCTCGGAAACTCGATCGTGGGTCTTGGGCTGGCCAAGCGAATTGCTCCGCTTTGTCGTGATTCCGTTTCTCAGGCGCCATCCAGTCCATAGGATCGTTGCTCGCTCGCCAAAGCAAATTCAAAGGCAATTTGTAGGCCTGGGTAGTCCGGCGATCCGCGCGATGCGTTTCGCGGGGCTGCCTGGAAACAACTGCATGAGGTAGATGCTGTTACCGCATGCGGGCCCCAGTTTTTCTTTGACAAGACGTACCAGCGGACGCATGGCCGGAGAGTTTTCGGTACGCGCATGGAATTCGCGAACGAGATTAATCACGGCCCAGTGCGCATCGGTCAGTACCAGGCCATCCAACACTGCAGTGGCTTCGGCAACTTCAGGGCTCCACAGGGAAAGATCGACAAGGTAACCTTCCTTGTCGCGCCGTGGTTCGTTCATCGCCAGGAAACGACTGGTTTATGCTTGGTGGTCAATTCGACGAATTGCTCCATGCTGATGAATTCCGTGTTTCTCATTCTGTTGCGCATGCCTCGCGCAATGGTGTCTGATTCCAGGGCGAATACCTGGAAGTTACCGGTGTCCGCATAAACGCCATCCTGCAGGAGCAGAACGCAGTCGCTGCGCTTGCATCGTTGTTGGCAGGCATAAAAACCGGCGCGACTGAAGATGAGATGCAGTGTGCTCATCAATCGTTCCACACGACGTCGTGGCTTGAGAGCAGTTCAGCCTGCTCATCTACGGTGAGCACCTGAACAGGGATAACTGCATCAGCGGCAGTCATCCCACGAACTGACAGGCTGTCGGCACACGCAAAGACGGCACTGATCTCGTAGTCCGGCAACGCAAGAAGAAGTTTGCCCAGTGTTCGGCGGCCGATGAGGCTGGCCTCCTGATCGGGTAACAAGGCAAAAACGGCGTCGTCCAGCAGCAGGACCGCGACCTTGAATTCAAACGCTGCGGCAACCAATGCCGCATCAATTGCCTCCGGGACATACACACCGTCGTAAGGCGGTCGGCGCAACATGAGCAGAAGTTTCACTTCTCGCATGATCAGTTCACGAACGTGACGCATTGGTCGGAGTCGACCACTGCATCGATCAACTGCCCGAGTCCGACGATGACAAATGGCTCGGTGGTGGTGGCTCCACAGCGTTCGTACCGATCTGCTTCTTCCTGATTCAGAACCCCGCGGCGTAGGGCTGCAGCAATGCAGACGGCAAGTTCACAGTTGTAATCACGAGCCAATGCCTGCCAGCCCACCAGCGTGTCCGATTCGCCTTGTGGAGACACACGCGTTGAGAGCGCGTTCTGCGCGCCATCGAGATAAAAGAACACACGTTGAAGACCGTGACCGCTCGTAAGCAAGGACCTCGCGAAAGCAAGCGCGGTATGGCTGCCTTGTCCGGAGTGGGGAGCGCTATGGACGATGAGGGTAAAGTTCATGGAATCCAAGCTGGTTCGCGCAGGGGGCCGCTTAAAGGTCTTCACAGCATGACCGCAGAGTGCTGAAAAGACAATGAAACCATTGGTTTTTCGCTTTGCAGCGTTCTGCCAACCTCGGCCATATTCCTGTGGACTTGGGGGGCTCGTTGGGGTCCACTTCCTCGAATTACACCATCTCAATTCCTGGAAGAACCAACTCGTCGGACCTGGTATGCATGAGGGCGGAGGAGGCCTGCGACGAGTAGTTCCTCTCAGAGGCGCCAGGAAGGGGTGCTCCGGCACACATTCAGCGCCAAGCGCCGAGAAATGGGCTTGGTAGGCGTTCCAGATGTACGCCATGCAATATGAGGGAGGATAACGGGTGTTTTTTCTGCGATTGCTCAGATTCAGCGATGGCTCAGAGTAGGTCTGCAGGCAATTTGGCAGACGGTCGGTGTTGAGGTGAAACTGTTTATCTGGCGTGCTGGCATGCAAGCCGTACGTCATCGCACCCTATGGTAATCGAAACGCCGGGTTGCGCGCGCTACGCCATGTCCTTCACTTAAAAGGTACTACCGTGACGACGTCGCTCTCGTTCTGAGACCTGACCTATGTGTCCACCAGTTTGTGAAGTGGACATGACATTCAGGCGGTCAACGCAATTCGGGAAAATGGCTAGCCCGGACGGATATGCATCAACACTGGCATCATTTCAACCGAGGTCGCGCCTTTTGCTTGCGTTAAGGCGTCCGGTCTCGGGCATCAGGGATCGAGTTATGACATCGAGCACAATCTGGAGGGAAGGGTGCCGAGCTCACGATGCACAGTGGGTTCAATCGGTATTTCTGCCTATCCCCTGGCGTCCACCGCTATCCCCTGGCGTCCATCGCTAAGCCCTCTGGCGCAGACGCGGCGGGGCTGTGTTCGATGGCGAACAGAATTGAGTCGACCGCGCTGTGATTATCGTTGTAAAAGAGCGTACGGCTACGATGGTTCCACGCGACACCCCACGACGGCAACATTTCTCGATGCTGCGATCATTCACGGTTGCAGATTTATTTACATTAGCCAATGCGAGCTGCGGAACGATCGCCATCTTCTTGTGCTTGAGCCATATCGCGGAAGGGGGAAAACAGACCTTGTGGTTCGCGGTTGTGCTGCTTTACGCGGCGTTGATCTGCGACGTTTTCGATGGTTACTGGGCGAGGCGCTCGCGCCGGCAATCCGTGCTGGGTGCAGACCTTGATTCGCTGGCCGACATCGTTTCCTTCGGTGTTGCCCCAGCCGTGCTCGGATTCACACTAGGTCTCCGCGGCGGCTGGGACATCGCCATTCTTACGTTCTTCGTCGCCTGCGGTATCAGCCGATTGGCACGGTTCAACGTCACGTCCGAGGCTTTGTCGGAGGGGACGGGTAAAGTCAAATACTTCGAAGGTACGCCGATTCCAACCAGCATCGTCATCGTTACGCTGCTCGGCGTGGCGTTCGCTCTGGAAGCAACCGGTGAGGCGTTGTGGTTGGGCCGTCATCGCATCGGTCCGGCGGTGCTGCATCCGTTAGCGCTGATTTACGCTATCAGCGGCATGGGCATGATCAGTGCCACGCTTCGCATTCCGAAGCTTTGACGTAAGGCACGACCGGAGAAGCATTCGCTGATGCACTTGTCGCTTGCGCCCGCGCCGGGGTCAAGGTCCACCTGCTGGTGGGTTGGCTCCGTAGCAGCAAGATGGAGGAAAAGCTCCTCGAGACGATGAAGGAGGCGGCGTGGAAATCCAGTGCTTCCATCAACCCCGCTGGCATAACCTGGCGCGTCTCAACAATCGCACACACCGCAAGGTATTGGTCGTCGGCGGAATCATGGGTTTCACTGGAGGTGTAGGCATCTCTGATTTGTGGACCGGCGATGCGCAGGATCCCGAGCATTGGCGAGATGCTCATTTCAAGGTTGAAGGGCCGGTGGTGGCGCAGATGCAATCCGTATTCCTCGATAACTGGATCGAGGCGACCGGCGTGGTGTGGCATGGCATCGATTATTTTCCGGAATTGGTTCCGGTTGGTCCGATCGCGACGAAAATGTTCAGCAGGGCTCCGAGCGGTGGAAGCCAGAGCATGCATCTAATGACCATGGTGGCTATCACGGCAGCCGAGAAATCGATTCTGCTCTTGAGTGCTTACTTTATTCCTGACGAGCTGACCTTACAGACGTTGATCGCAGCGTTGAAGCGGGGCGTTTACGTGCAGATCATCCACCCGGCAAGTACATCGATACCGAGACGGTGCGCAGGGCTTCACGCGCCGTCTGGGGTGATCTGCTCGCGGCTGGAGCAAAAATCCATGAGTTCGGGCCGACGATGTACCACTGCGAAGTGATGATCGTCGATGAGCTGATGATCTCGGTCGGCTCGACGAATTTCGACAACCGATCATTCAATCTCAACGACGAGGCCAACCTGAATATCTACGATGCGGTATTCGCCCGGCAGCAGGTCGCCATCTTCCGCGACGATGTGACACGGTCGCGTCAAATCACGCTCCAGCAGTGGCGCCAACGGCCCTGGACGGAGAAACCCTGCAAACACGCTGCGGCCGTGATGCGCAGCCAGTTGTAGCTGGTGTGGAGTAGTCGTCCCAGTGATTTGAACAAGTCCCCTGAGAGGGCCTGGCACGACGGCCGCTGTGGGATTCGGGATTCGACCGCTTTCGTATAGAGGTGTGCGAGCTCCTTCTCGACGACGTCCGAAGTGCAGGATCAGTTGCACTGCCTGGACGGCGCGACCAATCGCAATTCGTCGACGGCGGTCATGCCCGCATGATCGCATCGCTGCGCCCGATGTGCAGGCCCGTGGCGCGTTGGTGCCGAGAGTGTCGGCATCGACCGGTGCCTTGGGTCTGGAGTGCGAGTCTTCGACATCCGGTTCAGCGTGAGATTCGTCGGCTGCATCAAGGCGTCGCGATCGACGTCGCTCGCATTGTGCGGGTTACCGTCCGCCGCCTTGCTCAGTCTGGCTGTAGACAGTTCACCGGGATTCCGCAGCCAGCAGACGATGCATGCGCTGATAGTCGCGACGGTATGCGTTTGCAAGCCGCAGCTTCTGAGCCGCGGTCAACACCTTTCCGGACACCTGAAAGAACTTGTTTTCTTCCTCGCGTAAATGATGGTGCACTTTGTGAGAGAGCGCCTTCGCCTGCTCGATCCACGCGACGCCAGCCGGGTCCAGTGCTTGCAACTGCTCCACCAGTTCATCCACCTGATGATGCTCGTGCAAGGCATGCCGACTCGCCGCCAGGCCCATGTCGTGCATCATCATCGGCACATACAGATAGCGCTCCTCGGCCGCTTCGTGCGCAGCCAACTCGTGGCGAGTCCGCGTGAACAAGTCCATGCGTTCCTGACTACCTGGCTTGCTGCGCAGCAGCCTGCGAAACAAAGTGCGCTGAATCTCGTGACTCTCACGCAGGGCGTCGTAGATGGTAGTGAGGGTCATGGCAAGAACTCCGTGGTGGCAAGTCAGGTGCAGAATCGCGCGCAGCCTGCCAGCAGCCTGGCCGAGGGCCTTTGCGAGCGCCCGGATATTTCAGCGCGATACCTTTATCGGTTTCATGATGGATGCCATGCGGTTTGCTGTGGTGGCTGGAGTGATACACCAATGCGCTGACATCAATTCACACGTGACCGACTGGCAAAGACTTCTTGCGTGGGGCAAGGGTTGTTGGTGCTCGGCCAGAAGTCTGCGCGGCAGAAGGCAGTTGGGGTTCTTGATTTTCCCTTCACAGGCTTGCTTTCTGGGTTTTCGAACCACATGAAGTAGTACGTTTTTAATTTGGAGAGATTCCATGAAGGACAAAATCCCCCACAACGCCCTGGTTGTTGTGGCTGACGGCGCAGGCGCCCGTTACTTCCGCAATTCCGGCCAGCAACATAGCATCATTTTGACCGCCGACGGTGAGCTTCGACCAACTCATCTTGCAAATGACGGTCCCTCGGGCAATCGGCCTCCTGAGTCAACGCAACAGGAGAACGATGAGGCGACATTCGCAAAACAATTGGCGAATGAACTCAATCGGCGTGCGCTCCGGGGCGAATTTGCAGCTTTGGTACTCATCGCCGACCCGCAGACCTTGGGCCAAATCCGCCCACTCCTGCATAAGGAAGTGCAGAGCCGTTTGGTGTCCGAGCATGGCAAAACGCTGAGGAAAGCGACGATCGAGGACATCCAGAAAGCGTTGCACTAATGCGCTCGCGACGATCGCACAAGTCGGACAGACTTCTAACCCAGGGGTACTGAGAGCTTGACGCGCCAAAACCGCGTGCGAGCACCCTCGACACTGAAATCGTTGTCGGTGACGAGGATAAGTTCGTTCGGTGAGAGCACGACAAGCCCTTCCATATCACAGTCCATCTCCGGCGCGTCATCTGTCGTGAGCACCAGTGACTTCGGAAGGACAGGCAAATCATCTGGTAGATCTGCAGCGGCACTCGATTGTTCAAGTGTTGGGCGGGTGCGGACGTCCATATGCACGGCCGGCACGTGGTACCGAGGACTCAATGTCACCTGATAGAGCTTCGTCGTTCGCGAAATGCGCTCCAGGATGACCAATCGATCCGGACCTGTAACGGCCATCTCGCTGACCTTGACGTCAGCCAATTCGACATCGCCAGCTTCATGGTCCCGCAGAAAACTTGCGGGTGCATCCAATGGATACAAAAATTGCCCGACCAGGACGCCGGTGCTGGCGTCAAGTTTCCACAGGCGCACGTGTCGAGCGTTTTCGCAGGCCTCCGCATCTGGATGGGCAAGAGGGCTCTGAAATACGAGATAGAGCCAGCGTTCATCCGGTGAGACTGCTACGGCCTCGAACCCTCGATTGAGCCGACGGCGCAACGCTATCGCGGGCAGCACGGGCTTGACGACGTAGTCCGCGCCTTCGAGCGCTCTCTCGAGCCCCTTCGGAACCCAGCGCTCCAACACCTGTCCGTCCTGCCCGACGCGCAGCAGGGATGGCCCGTATTCGTCGGCGATCCAGAAGGTTCCGTTGGACAACGCCACGATTGCCTCGGTGTCGGCACCGGATGGATCGCTACCCAATGCTCCGCCGTTGAGGTCGAAAGCGGGTTCGACGTCGACGACGCCTGCGGGGATGGGAAGGCCCGAAATGACCCGTCCGCTGACACCATGCAGAGGAAGCCGTTGAACCAGACGAACCGTGTCGCCATTCAACCTGAGTTGGCAGATCGTTGGCCCCATGTCGGGGCGCGGCATGATCTTGGCGCCGTCCAACTTTTCGAGCGGCTTGAGATGTTCCAATCCGTAGCGTTCGATGGCTGGCTTGATCTTGAGATTGGGACCGCGGTCGGCGATTGCCCAGAACGTACCCGTCGGCTCACCCGGTCGTTGTGATAATCCTGACCCGAGGCCGAGCGTCAATCGCAGGCGCATGCCATTCGCAAGCGCGATGACTCCGAGCGAAACATCCCGCCACACCAGGCGCCGTGCTGTAAATTTTGGTCCCGACAGGGTCATCTCTCTTCAAATCCAGGCTCGACTCAATCGTACCGTGCGACCGGTGGATTGTCGTTGCGTGAGCCATTGTGGCTGGCGGCATCGCATTCAATCGTCGGCGTGGAAGAGGTGATGTCGCAGCACTGTTCGTCCGTCGTGGCACGCTGACACGCAGCTTGAAGCCAGCGAGGCCAGGAACGATCTTGCTTTTGACGAAGTCGAACAGGTCATTGTCAGTCTTCGCGGCGTTGTGATCGAACTTGACGTTGGGGCTCTTCGGCGCCGCCCAACGATCCCAGCAACGGGACTCGGCCACGATGAAGGATTAGGTTGTACTCTCCGGCTTGACCTCCGCGCTTCGTGCGATTCGAGCGCGTCGAGGTTCGTCATAAAAATGCGGCCAGCTGGATTGCTCGGTGTAGTCCAGTTCTCGGGTGCTGGATGACGCCGGTGCGAGAGGACCACGACGACTAACAATCCATCTACGCCCCGTTGGAAATTCGCCCTTTTCAGACGCCGGGCAGATCCCTCATCGATGACGAACCGGCAGAAGCTGGGGCGCGCAGGCAGGCTCCTTTTTCCTCGAGTCAATGACGATTCATCTCTGGGGCGGTGATGAAGAATAGATTGACAGTGCATGGCTGTCGGCAACGTATGGTGTAGCCGATCTGCGCACAGATGGGGCACGTTGTGGCGCCAATGGATCAAGCGGCGTCGCTCGGCATCCTCGATGCACCAAAATTTCCTGGTGGGTGACGAGCGCTTTCACGGACGCCTCCGCTTGCCCGCGATCCGATGCCTGCTGATGCCCGGCATGCTCTTCCCGCAATCGGGGTCGTGACAGCGGGCAGAGCAAACTTTCAGACTTTGCAGCGCGAAAGAAACTGCACCGAGTCATCACTTGAACTTGGGGAAGCATGAGCATCGCGGAATATGGCCAGTATGACGGTCTGGGTCTCGCTGAACTGCGTTGTACAGCAGTTGCCCAAGCTCGCAATGAAGGACATCAAGGCCGGCATTCCCCAGGGCGCGTTCGCGAGTTGCGGCAGCGTCTGGACGATACCGTTGTTTTGCTCGAAGGTTTCGGGCATCGCTGCTAAACGGTACCCATCGATTGTGACAGCGATGCCTTCTACGAATCGACGATCCGCCTCTGGGCAGCGGAATGGAATCGTTTGCGGCGATGACCGGGCGGAAGATCAAACCAGAACCCAGTTTCACGCAGCGTCGGCACGGTGATGCGCGACCATGACGTCTTGCTGACCCCAGGGCTTGCGCGCGACGTGGCGAAACGCGGCGAACTGGACCAGAACGCCTCGGGCGTCACACCGCTCGCGTGGTGGGCGCAAATCATTGCCGACTATTCCCCGTTCACCGCCTTGTTGATCACCACCGGCCAGCCAGCGATCATGCTGCCGCTTTGGCAGGCGAAATCCGGCCCCCTCGCCATGCAGTTCGTCGGCCGACTCGGCGACGAGGAGACTCTGTACAGCCTTGCCGGGCAACTCGAACAGACGCTGCCGTGGGCCGGCCGCCGTCCACCGTTCTATTCATGAGAGGTTGGCCTGTGGAGTGGTCGAATGAATCCGGACACTCCAGTAGGCGAGAATAGCCGCCGACGAGCAACAGGGCGACTGTGTGCTGACCAGTTACGGGGCAACTGAAAGTCTCTGGGGAAAACCAGATTCTCACGAAGTCGAAACAATTTAGATTCTTTGGTTCCATTCACAAGAGCAGGCGCTTTCGGAGGGCTCGCGTCTGTTGCCAAGGCCTCGGACCATGACGACACCTGCAATGCTGTACTCTCCGAAAAAACACTACGAGGCGCAGGCGTGGGCGTGGATATCGATGAAACCGGACGAGTTAACAAGGCTGCGGTCGTTGATCTTGCGGTTGACTTCGAGAGGTGTGAGATAACTGACAGATTTTGGTTGATTTGTTGGCGGAGGGGGTGGGATTAGAACCCACGGTAGGGATAAACCTACGCCGGTTTTCAAGACCGGTGTTTTCAACCACTCAACCACCCCTCCGGTAGGGGCGACATGTTACCTGAGGAACCCGGCGTATCGTAAGCGCGGGCTGAGGCTCAGTCGTCGTAACCTTGCGGGTGTCGACTCTGCCATCGCCACACGTCAGCGCACATCCGATCAAGATCGTACTCAGCCTCCCAGCCAAGTTCGGTCCGTGCCTTGTCCGGGTTGGCATAGGTGCTGCCGGCATCGCCAGGTCTTCGGTCGGTCAGATCGTACGGAATCGGTTTGCCACTCGCGCGCTCGAAAGCCTTGATTGCATCGAGTACCGAATAACCTCGGCCAGTACCGAGATTGTGGACGGCGATCCGCGGACCTTGGGAGAGGTAGTTGAGCGCCGCAAGGTGACCGCGTGCAAGATCGACGACATGAATGTAATCGCGCACGCCGGTGCCATCTGGGGTGTCGTAGTCACTTCCGAATACACGCAGGCGTGCGAGCCGGCCGACTGCGACCTGACTGATGTAGGGCATCAGATTGTTGGGAATGTCGCGTGGGTCCTCGCCGATTTCACCACTCGCGTGAGCACCTACAGGGTTGAAGTAGCGCAGTATCGAGATCCGCCAGGCTGGATCACTGCGATACAGATCCTGGAGAACGTATTCGACCATCAATTTGGTCTGACCGTAGGGGTTGATCGCGCCGATAGTTGCAGTTTCACTGACTGGAACCTGTTCAGGAATGCCGTAAACGGTGGCTGAGGAACTGAACACCAGCGTTTTGACCCCCGCAGTCCCCATGGCGTTGATCAGCGACAGGGTGCCGTGCATGTTGTTGTCGTAGTAGCGCAGTGGTTCGGAAACCGACTCGCCAACGGCCTTTAGCCCGGCGAAGTGGATGACGGCGTCGATCGTGTGTCTGGTGAAGATGTCAGCGAGTGTCGCGTTGTCTCGTATGTCACCTTGAATGAATTCAAGTTTGCGCTGGGTAATCGTTTCGACAGCCTGTAGCGAGCGGCGGCTACTGTTGGAAAGATTATCCAGTACCACGACCTCGTAGCCGGCTTGCAACAGTTCCACGCACATGTGGCTGCCGATATAACCGGCGCCACCGGTGACCAGAATGGCTTGTTTTCGGTTCGTCATCTTGTTTTTGCGTCCATAACCGTTGCGGTGCTTGATTGAGTGGTAACTCACACGTGCTCAGCTCAAGCGATTTTCAGTCCGTAGTATTCCCTGTACCAGCTAACAAAGTTTGCAATACCCGTCTCAATCGGCGTGTCCGGCTTGTAAGCAACGTCACGAACGAGGTCTTCTACACTCGCATAGGTGTCCGGGACATCTCCAGGTTGCAGTGGTAGCAGATTCAGCTTGGCCGATTTGCCAAGAACCTGCTCCAGCACATTGATGTAGTGCGACAGCTGAACCGGATTGTTACCGCCGATGTTGTAGATGCGATAAGGCGCCGATGAGCTGGCGGGATCCGGATGGCTCGCATCCCAGTTCGGGTCGGGTTTGGCGGGTCGATCAACTACCCGGGTGATCCCCTCAACGATGTCGTCAATGTAGGTGAAATCGCGGGTGTGATGGCCGTGGTTGTAAACGTCGATCGGCTCGCCAGCGAGGATCTTGCGCGTGAAGAGGAAGAGTGCCATGTCTGGTCGACCCCAAGGACCATATACCGTGAAAAACCGCAGTCCCGTGACCGGAACACGGAACAAGTGAGCATAAGTGTGGGCCATCAGTTCATTGGATTTTTTGGATGCCGCATACATGCTCAACGGATGATCGACCCCGTGGTGCGGTGAGAACGGCATGTTGGTGTGCGCGCCATAGACTGAGCTTGAAGAGGCGAACACCAGGTGTTCGCACCCTTGCTGCCGCACGCTTTCCAGAATGTTCATGAACCCCGTGATGTTCGAGTCGATGTAGACCCAGGGGTTTTCGAGGGAAAAACGCACGCCAGCTTGTGCGGCGAGGTGAATCACTCGTTGTGGCTGGCTTGTGCGAAACACCTCGCTCACTGCTTCGCGATTGGCCAGATCAATGCGATGAAAGCTGAATCCTGGGCGGCGGGTCAGTCGGTCGAGGCGCGCTTCCTTCAGCGAAACTTCGTAGTAGTCATTGACGTTGTCGATGGCCACCACTTCATCACCACGATCAAGCAGTCGATGAGCGGTTGCAGAGCCAATGAAACCGGCGGCGCCGGTGACCAGAATTTTCATGGTTTGACGGGGCTCTTCCCTACAACCGGGCCGTCACGATATCTCGCGGCAGTACATGCTTGACGTCAAAAATGACGCAGGCCTCGCGGCCAAGCTTTCGTACGTCGCGGCCGAGAGCACGGAACTGATCATGACTCACGGCGAGAATCACGGCGTCGTAAGTACCCGGTTCCGCGCGGTCGATGAGATGCAGACCATACTCATGCAGCGCGCTGGCCGGGCTGACCCAAGGGTCGATGACGTCTACCTGCAGGTTGTAACGGGTCAATCCACGCACGAGATCAACGACTCGGGTGTTGCGGATATCCGGGCAGTTTTCCTTGAACGCCAGACCCAGGACGAGTACTCGTCCGCCTACCGGATTGATCCCTGCCGTCGTCATCAACATCGCTACGCGATCTGCGATGTGCTCGCCCAGGCGATCGTTGATCCGGCGTCCTGACAGGATCACTTCGGGATATATGCCCAATGCCTGCGCCTTATGGGTCAGGTAGTACGGATCCACGCCGATGCAGTGTCCGCCGACCAGCCCCGGACGAAAGTCGAGAAAGTTCCATTTGGTGCGTGCGGCCGCCAGCACGTCTTCGGTATCGATGTTCATACGTTCGAAAATCAGCGCAAGTTCGTTGACCAGTGCGATATTGAGATCTCGCTGAGTGTTCTCGATGACCTTGGCTGCTTCAGCCACTCGAATACTTGGTGCCTTATGCGTGCCCGCGACGATGATGAGGTTATAAAGTCGGTCGATAAAATCTGCAGCCGCAGGCGTTGAACCCGATGTGACCTTGCGAATGTTGGGCAGGCGATGTTGTCGATCACCCGGGTTGATACGTTCCGGGCTGTAGCCGACAAAAAAGTCGACATTGCACTTCAGTCCCGAGACTTGCTCCAGCACCGGCACACAGTCTTCTTCGGTGGCGCCGGGATAGACCGTGGATTCATAAACGACGACATCGCCGTGTTTCAAAACGACGCCAATAGTCTTGCTCGCTGCGAGTAATGGGCCCAGGTCGGGGCGACGATACTGGTCGATGGGGGTCGGGACGGTAACGATGAAAACGTTGCAGTCGGCGAGATCTTCAACCAGCGTGGTGAAATGCAGATTGTCGGCGTTGCGTAGTTCCTCGGGTGGAGTCTCCAGTGTGTGGTCCGAACCGAGTTGTAGCTCGGCGACCCGAGCGCCAGAGATATCGAACCCGGTAGTGTCCAGCTGTTTGCCAAATTCAACGGCAAGCGGAAGGCCGACGTATCCCAATCCAATGATTGCGACTCGGGCTTGCCGTGGGTCTGACTGCTTGAACATGCACAAGAATCCATGTTGTGGTCCGGAAGTATATCCGAGGTTCATCTGTCCCTTTCATGGCTTCACTAGCCGGTTTGTGGTGTGGCTTCAGCCTTTCCCTGTACGGGTTCTCAATTTTTTCAACACCTTACATCGACCGCCGCTTCAGACTGTAAGATGCCGGCATCAGAGTGGCCCTCAAGCAGAGGGTCTTGAAAGGGATGGCCCGCAGGCGTGACCCTGGGCCCACAAGGAATCTATGAGCACGATCGAGAGAGCGGCGTCGGTTCAGGATGGGCAGCCGGACCCGGGTAGCGAAGCACGCCCGGATTTGGCTCCATCTGGCAGAGTGCCCTCGCTGGAAGCACGGATTACAACTCGCCGACGGCCCTTGGGTGGGCGGTGCGAGATCGACCTCGAGGCGATGGCGGCGCGAGGGTTCCTGGTACCAGGTGAGGGGCGCAATCAACTAGCCCAGGAACTGCGGCGCATCAAACGCCCCTTGCTGCTCAACATTCGCAGAAGTGAGGCGCTTGGAAGTTCGGCGATCACGACTCCGGGAGCCGAGCAACGCGCCTCCAACTTCATCATGGTGACGAGTGCGTTGCCAGGTGAAGGCAAGACTTATACCTCGACCAACCTTGCGATCAGTATTGCGGCTGAAATCGACCGCAGTGCATTGCTGGTTGACGCCGACGTGGCCAAGCGGGATTTGTCCCGTCAGTTTGATCTTGGTGGTTACGCAGGTCTGACCGAAGCGCTGACCAATCCGAATGTCCATCCTGATACCTACACCCTGGGAACGAACATCGACCGACTGGAGTTGATGTCATCGGGTGTACGTGAGGACAATGTCGATGAGTTGTTCGCCAGCAATAACATGAGCCGCCGCCTTCGAGCGCTTTCCCGGCTTGATCCTTCGCGGATTGTGGTATTTGACGGTCCGCCTTTGTTGGTCACTACCGAAGCCAAGGTACTTGCTCAATATATGGCTCAGATCGTTCTGGTCATTGAAGCCGGCAAGACTCCACGGGACGCTGTTGAACATGCGTTGAGGTTGCTGGCTGATCAACCTTCGGTGTCCGTGGTTCTGAACAAGACCTCCCGTCCCATCGGTAACGACTATGGATACGGATATGGTTATGGATATGGTTATGGGGCGGATTCCTCGCCCGAGGCAGATCGTTAGCGTCTGGAACAGGCGCGGTGAGTCTGCTGACTTCGGCTGGTCACATCGAGAGCGGGCCACATCGGGGACCACATCGAAAGTGGGGTCAGGAGGAGGGGGCAGGGAAAATATGCAGTATCTCTTCTCCACATAGGCATTGATCTCGGCTAGAGTTTCCCTTCAATTGCTGTCAGGTTGGCAATGTACGAACAACATTTTGGTCTCTCGGCTAAGCCATTCCAGCTGTCGCCTGACGCCTCATTCTTTTATCCGAGCAAAGAGCACAAGCGGGCGCTGTCGTTTTTACAATATGGGCTGAGCCAGGCTGATGGTTTTATCGTCATCACCGGCAACGTGGGCACAGGAAAAACGACGCTGGTCCAGACTCTGCTGCGGGATCTCGATCAATCGCAGATGGCCGTTGCAACGCTCGTCACTTCCAATCTCGATGAAGAAGATCTGCTCAAGTTTGTCGCCACAGAATTCGGCGTTCGCTCACATGCCAACTCCAAAGCTGAACTGTTGAAAGATCTTGAACATGCTTTTCAGCAAGAGGTGCGGGCTAATCGTCGCGTGCTCCTGATTGTCGACGAAGCCCAGAATCTGCCGGCCATGTCGGTTGAAGAATTGCGGATGCTTTCCAACTTTCAGATGAACGGGAAGCCACTGCTGCAGATCTTTTTGCTGGGTCAGCAGGAATTTCGTGCAACCCTTCTCTCGGAAGGCTTTGAACAACTGCGTCAGCGCGTGATTGCCACGTACCACTTGAACCCGCTGAGCCTCGAAGAGACCCAGACCTATATTGAGCATCGGTTGCGCAAAGTTGGCTGGAAAGAGTTCCCCAAGTTTACGTCCACGGCGTTCGAAGCAATCTTTGAGTTCTGCGATGGTGTCCCGCGGCGGATCAATAACCTGTGCGACAGACTTCTGCTGTTTGCCTATCTTGAATCCCTGGATGTCATCGATGGTGAGGACGTCAACCTGGTCGCAGAGGAAATCGGTGAGGAGTTCCTGGGTGGTACGCATGACAATCTGGCCGAAAAACCTGCTGGGTCCCGAGCCCGCCAGGAAGTGTTTGATGCACCCGACCGTCCGCTCGAAACGGTTGCGCGTGGGCTGTTTGACAAAGCTGATCTGACCCAGAGACTGGCGACGCTTGAACGGGCTATCGATGGTCTTGGTCATGGCATCAAGACCGAGCTTTCCGACGTGCGCGAAGAGCTTTCCTATCTGCGCCTGTTGCTGGAGGATCTGCATCAGGTGGTGAGCGACAGCAAGACGGGCAAGGGTGCATCGAACGGACATCCGAAATAAGGTTGATCCGGTCAGCTGACTTCAGCTATCTGAAGTCGCGTGACCGAAAACTCTCACCGACCCGTTCGTCTTCAAGCAGTTCACCGATCAGGCCGGTATGGTCAATGACAAAGCCGGCCACGACATGGATCACTTCACCTTCTCGCTCCACTGTGCCCTTGATGGTCAGTAGTTGACCACCAAGCAGCTCAGTACGAAATCGTTCCAGCAAACTCCGCCAGATGATCACATTGTTGTTGCCGGTCTCGTCTTCGAGGGTGAGAAACAAGACACCGGACGCAGTGCCCGGACGCTGTCGCCCGGTGACCAGGCCGCTGATCTGTACCATCTGCCCATGGCGAAATTCCGGCAGCTCCAGTGCGCGGCTTGAGCGCTCCAGAGCCGGGTGTTTCCGCAACAGCTCCAACGGGTGTGCGCGCAGAGACAGGCTGAGATAACGATAGTCGCGCAGCACCTCATCCGCTTCCCGGGGCGCCGGCAGGCTGACTTGTGTCTGGTACGGCGTACTGGATTGCGCGACGTGTTCCAGCTCAGTAGGCTGTTCGATTCCAGCGACATCCCAATGCGCCTGGTAACGATGACCGGAGAGTTGCGCGAGTGCGCCGGCGCGGGCCAGGAACTCCAGTTCCTGCCGGGTCAGACCCGTACGACGAGCAAGATCCTGTGCGTCCACAAACGCGCGAGTGAGTCTTGCCGCCACAATTCGTCCTGCAGTCTCTTCGCTCAGGCCCTTGATCAGGCGCAGGCCAAGACGTAGCGCGCCTTGCTCTGCTTTTGGACAGGCGTGATCGCCCGTTCGCGATCCGGTTCTCGTGGCGGCTTCCAGCGTGTGATCCCATGCGCTGGCCAGCACATCCACTGACCGCACTTCAATGGCATGCCGCTTCGCGTCCTGAATCAGCTGCGATGGAGAATAGAACCCCATAGGCAAGCTGTTCAGCAGACCGGCATAGAACGCTGTCGGTTCGTGACGCTTCAACCATGCGGAGATATAGACCAGCAGCGCAAAACTCGCAGCGTGAGATTCGGGAAAACCGTATTCTCCGAACCCCTGGATCTGCTTGAAGACTCGTTCGGCAAAGTCCTGATCGTGCCCACGTGCCAACATGCCACTGATCAGCTTTTCCTCGAAGTGCCCCAGCCCCCCTCGACGCTGCCAGGCGGCCATGGCACGCCGGAGTTGATCGGCTTCTCCGGCCGTGAAGCCGGCAGCCACCATGGCCAGTTCGATGACCTGTTCCTGGAAAATCGGAATGCCGAGCGTGCGTTCAAGTACGCGGCGCACGTCATCGTTGGAGTAGTGCACCGCTTCGAGACCCTGCCGGCGTCGCAGGTAGGGATGCACCATGTCGCCCTGGATTGGTCCAGGGCGGACGATGGCCACTTCAATGACCAGATCATAAAAATGCTGCGGCTTGAGACGTGGCAGCATGGCGATCTGTGCGCGCGACTCGACCTGGAAGACACCGATGCTGTCACCATGCTGCAGCATGCGATACGTGTCCGGATCTTCTGCGGGAATATCGGCGATCGTGAGGTGTTGGCCACGAAAGGCGTTGACCATATCGAGCGCCTTGCGGATCGCCGTGAGCATGCCCAGTGCGAGCACATCGATCTTGAGCAGTCCGAGGGACTCAAGATCGTTCTTGTCCCACTGGATGACAGTGCGATCCGGCATGGCCGCGTTTTCGATGGGAACCAGGTGTGACAGTGGGCCGCGTGAGATGACAAAGCCGCCAACGTGCTGGGAAAGATGTCGCGGAAAACCAAGGATTTCATTGACCAGTGCGATGAACTGCCGGATCCGGGTGCTGTCCGGATCGACACCGATACCCCGCAGACGCTCGGCAAGAACCTCCTTCTTGTCCCACCAGGACAACGATTTGGCGAGCAGATCCACAAGGTCGAGGTCAAAACCGAGCGCCTTGCCAACATCACGGATCGCGCTTTTTGGCCGATAGGTAATGAGGGTTGCCGCCAGTGCCGCTCGGTCACGACCATAACGCTTGTAGAGATACTGGATGACTTCTTCGCGTCGCTCATGTTCGAAATCGACGTCGATGTCCGGCGGTTCGGCACGTTCTTTCGAGATGAAACGTTCGAACAGGAGATGCATGCGCGCCGGGTCGACTTCGGTGATGAACAGGCAGTAACACACCGCGGAGTTGGCCGCAGAGCCTCGCCCCTGACAGAGGATCTGCCTGGATCTGGCGAACTGCACGATGTCGTGAACGGTCAGAAAGTAGTACTCGTAGGCAAGTTCATGAATCAGCGTGAGCTCGCGCTCGATGAGAGTGACCACATCTGCGGGCGCCCCTTCGGGCCAGCGTTCTGCAGCACCGGCATAGGCCAGTTCGCGCAGCCAGTCACTGGCCTTGCGACCTGGCGGAACCAGCTCTTCCGGATATTCATAACGCAGTTCATCGAGACTGAAGGTGCAGCGTTCGGTTATGGCCAGCGACTCTGCCAGCATTTCCGGCGGATACAGGCTGCCGAGATCTGACAGCGAGCGCAGCTGTCGTTCGGCGTTGCCAAACCCGGCTGTACCGATATCGCTGACGGCACATTTGAGTCGCACTGCCGTGAGGATGTCCTGTATTGGCTGTCGCTCACTGACATGAAGGTGGACGTCGTTGCTGGCAACAATGGGAAATTCGAGCCGTGTTGCCAGCGTCAGCACGACAGCCGTCTGGTGCAGATCTGTGCCATCGCGGAAGAGCTCAAGTGCCAGCCAGAGGCTGTTTCGTGTCTCGGTCCGGAACAGGGTCTTCAGGATTTGTCCCTGTGCCGTCAGTACTTCGATTCCGGATCGTGCAGCCAAAGCCTGGGCATGAACCAACGGATGATCACTGGTGCGCACCGCAAACGGCGTGCAGGCGCTGCCCGGTGGCCACAGCACCAGGCAATCGGCCAGGCCAAAACGAAAATCTTCGAGTGTTGCCTGATATTCCCCCTTGGGTGAGCGACGGCGTAGCTTGGTGATCAGTGCCGAAAGCTGGCCATAGGCTGCCCGGGTTGGTGCCAGCAGGATGAGCTTGATGCCTTCTTCAAGGTGGAATTCGCTACCGACAATCAGTCGGATGTCATGTTCCTTCGCGGCCATGTGTGCCTTGGCAAGGCCGGCAAATGAACACTCGTCGGTGATGGCGATGGCGCGATAGCCGAGTGCCGCGGCTCGGGCGACCAGTTCCTCCGGGTGTGAGCCACCACGCAGGAAGCTGTAGTTGCTGATGACATGCAGTTCTGCAAAGGATGATGGGGCTGAGGTTGCGGCCAGAAAGGGCGATTGCGCAAAAGATGAAGGCTGATCAGGCGAAGTAACCATGGAGATACCACTGTTGTTCCAGATCACGTGTCTGTTCAGGTGTCTGGTCAACAAAAACCCAGCAACGAGCTCCATTGTGGTGATTGGCTACGTAGTAGTCGCGGCTGACGGGGCCTTCCCACCATTGGCTCTGGATGCGCTCCGGACCATCGAGCAAAGTCAGATCCGCCATCTCAACCGGTCTTGGTGGCGTGAACATCCAGAGTGGTCGCTGACCTGGACGAACGGGCGGCAGTTCCTGTCGTGGACTGCTGACGGCTGGCAGAGGGCGCCAGGCGAGTTCAGGTGCATGACAGTCGATGGCCTGCAGACGCATGCAGGCTTGTTCGCCAAGCCTTGCGCCCAGTTGATCGAGCAACTCTGTGCATTCGATCGGGTCGCCCCGATGGCTGGCTGCGCCGATACCCGGCTCGGGCATGTCTGGAAACAATGTGGTGGCCTGGCCTACCCAGGGGCGCAGTCGCCTTGCCTGCAAGCTGATACTGAGTACATCTTCGGGTAACTCTGTTTCGGTCAGCTTGAGTTCCGATATGCCGAGGAAAGCCCGTGCATCCTGTCGGGCGCGCGCAAAACGAACCGACATGCTGACCCGGGTGTGGACAGCATGGGCAGTGAAGGACCAGTCGATGGCCTCTGCTCCCAGCTGATGACTGATCAGCCATTGACTGAGTTCTTCCAGCAATCGTGTCATCGGCCACTGCAGCGCTGCCTTGTCACGCAATGGCTCGAGCAGATGCAGGGCTTGTGCAAACTGCCGTCGCGGACGAATGTACGTACGTGGATCCGGTAGCTCACCCGTCAGTCGTTGCAGGTAACTGGCAAAATCGCGTCCGAACCGATGTGCCAGTTCCCGGCGGGGCAGGGCCATGATCTGCCCCAGTGTGGTCAGCCCCATGTTGGCGAATCGTTCCACAACCTTGTCTGTCAGCCCCAGGCGATTGAGCGCGACGAGTGGCAACGTACTGGCTGCAGCGCGCGCCAATGCCAGTGCTGCCAGAGGTGTTACCGCTGCGCGTATCTGCGTGGTGTGCCCCAATCGTTGGCAGATATCCGTCACCTGGGCGCCGAGCGCCTGGATATTGCCAAACAGATTCAGGCTGCGGCCTGCTTCCAGCACGATGGCATCCGGCATTTCGAGGCTGACATCGGCACTGAAGCGATAGAGCACTTCGCCCAGCAAGGTCAGCCGTGTCTGTTCATGCTGACGATTCTGCGGAAAATGCCGCAGCGCGTCTGGCGCCAGGCTTTGTGCAGTGGCCAGCGAAACGCCTGGGCGGATACCCAGGGCCAGTGCTGCAGTATTACTGGCGACGATAGCCTGGTCATGCACCAGTACTTCCGGACCTGCAGCAGTAGCCTGATCGTTTGCATCGGCTGACTGAGGGCTCGATTGCCGGGCAACTTCGAGTCCGAAACATGGCAGATAGATGCCAAGCCAGAGCATCAGTGTGCTATCCGCGGGGGCCGCGAGGACCGTAAGGAAATCTGCTGCTCCGAGAGCAAACCGCGCGCCGGGTCGGCACCTGGCAGACGCATTGTTCGTTCGCCGCGCCAGAACTCGAGTTGTGCCATGACCTCTGCACGACTGACCGCAGTGGGCTGTATATCGATGGACAGGCCATGTATGGGCCAGCCACTACGCCGCTTGACGATATCCACCTGCAGGCGTTGTCCGACAGACAGCGGGTTCAAGGCTGTCGACAGATGCAATCGCAGTGCTGCCAGTGAAGGCTTTTGCAGCGCTGCAACTGGCCGGAACAGCGTGATCATGGTGTGTCCATGACGAGCGGCCAGTTGCAGGCGCTGGATATCGCGTACGGTGAGACGGCTTTCGTCCGGCCATGCCAGCACCATGCTGCAGGCGCCTGAGCGGCTGGCCTGTTCGAGTGTCCAGAGTGTGCGTTGGTGGGCTTGTTGAGCAGACCTCTGATCGGCACGTCCTGAACGACGCCCCGGACCGGAGGAAAACCTGTTGGTTGCAAACCTGTCGGTTGCAAACCTGCCGGTTGCCTTGACCGTCTGCGCCGTCTGTACCACCAATATGCGGTTAACCTGGATACCCAGTGACGCGAGTGCCGGCGCATAAGGCAGAAAGGGTGGGTTGACCCACAGGATCCAGCGTGGTTTGCGACTGAGCCTGGCCAGCGCAGGTACCAGCAACTGCAATTCACCGATGCCGGTTTGTGCCAGGCAGAACTCGCTCACTGCATCCATGGACCAGCCGCCACCAGGCAGGTGCCGATCCAGCAGGGGGAATCCACTGGGTTCGCTGTCACCAGGCCTGACATGTCTGCGGCCGGTGCGGCCGGCCAGCCAGAGGTCGGGGTGCTCGAGCAGAGAGGTTACGGTTTGAGGGATTACGGTTTGAGTGGTTACCGTCATGCGACAACTGTATTTATGTACAGGGTCGGCCAGATTAGCTGTATAAACGTACAGTTACAAGAGATGCAAAAGACAGAGATGCAAAAGACAGAGGAACAAAAGAATCCAGGCAGCAAAAAAAAACCGTACTACTCTTCCTGCAGAGAATCCGATTACGGAGGCCACCATGGTCAACGGGATCGTCCAGAATCCTTGGCGTGTGAACTCGACCGAGCGCCGGCCGGGGCTCAATCAGTCGCGTACCAAAAAAACAGCCAAAGATGAGGCGCAGCAAAAGGCCGAACGGCCGCCGCTGCAGCGAAAAGGAGAGGGGATAGATGAGCGAATTTGATGTCATTCGACTGTTGATAGCGATGGGTGTGTTGTTGCTGATGGCCGCGTCTGCGGGTTTTGCACTGTTGTGGCAGCGCCAGCAACAGCTGTCACTCGCACTGCAGGCGGCACAAGGTGTACAGCCGACGCCGGGTTTGCTGAACAAATCTGCCCACCAGCCAGCAGCGGTGCAGTTTGATCAGTCCGGGATCGCATCACCGACGGCATCGATCAGTTTTGGTTCGACGCTGCAGCAAACGTCTGCCGAGAGGGGCGTCATCAATGTCGTAGCACCACTTGGAATGGCGCCCGGTACCGTCAAAGGTGGCCATCCGAAAGGGCGCGAGGAGGACCGTCTGCGAGCGATGCTTGCCGGTCGTACCACGGTCAGGTCAAGTGGAGCTTCGCCGCTGCAACGACCCGGGTCACCATAGCTCGCAGACCATTCCCGCGCGACGCACTCAGGTGCGCAAGCAGCGCGAGTTCCGCAAACAGTGTTTCGATATCGAAATCGACGATCTGGCGGGGTGATCGGCTCTGATAAGCCGCAAGCACGATCGCAACAAGTCCGCGCACAATATGCGCATCACTGTCGATCACCAGCTGCAATTGATCCTGGCCGGCATCATAGCTGGCTACCAGCCAGACCTGACTTTGACAGCCGCGTACCAGATTAGCCTCGATCTTCCACGCCTCGGGCATGCTGACGAGTGATTTACCGAGGTCGATGACAAAGCGGTATTTGTCTTCCCAGCTGTCGAAAAACTGAAACGCGTCGCGTATCTCGTCCAGAGAAGCCGGCAGCGGTGTGGCTGGAAAACCCGACATGACTCAGAACAGACCCAGTTCCAGTTGGGCTTCTTCAGTCATTCGTTCACGTGACCAGGGCGGATCAAAGACCAGTTCAACCTCGACCTGCTGCACAAACGGCACACGAAGCAGGCGTGCTTTGACCTCCTGCACCAGCACCGGACCCATCCCGCACCCAGGCGCGGTCAGTGTCATCACGACGGTTACCGTGTGATCGGCAATTCTGGTGTCGTAGACCAGACCCAGATCGACAATATTGACGGGTATTTCCGGATCGTAGACAGACGAGAGCGCGGTTCTGACCTGTTCCGCATCGATCTTGCCATCACGTGGTTGTTCGAACTCCAGACGAATGGGCGTAAGACCAAGTGCGTCTGCATCCTCCCCATCAACACGTGCCATGTTGCCCAGATGCACAACGGTAAACGTGCCACCGAGATCCTGGGTCAGCGTGACAAAAACGCCACCGGGAATGGTGACCGGATCTCCGGTCGGAACCAGCCGGGCGTTGACCGCACGATTGACAGGGACGAGTCGTCTTTGCACTTTTCGTAAATCAGTGATCGACCGAGAAGCTCTCGCCACAGCCACAATAACTGGTCGCATTGGCGTTCTTGAATTGCAGGGTTGAGTTCAAACCGTCGCGCACGAATTCGACGCGGGTGCCCCGCACCATGGGCAGATCGTCGGGAAGAACATGAATTTCCAGTTCTTCATCGATACGAATGGCCACATCACTGGATGCCGGTGCATCAAGATAGTCCAGGTAGTAGCTGTAGCCGTTGCAGCCACTTTCTTTCACCCCCAGGCGCAGATGTGCCTTGTGCTGTATGGCAAGCTGGGCACGCAGGTGTTTTGCGGCTTGTTCGCTGACGGTGATGGCTTGTGGATCGAAGGTGGAAACCGACATTGATTCGTCTCCTTTTGTCACGGGAAGAATGGTCACAGGAAAGTCAGAACTTTGCGCATGGCGAGCAGAAAGCGCTCCAGATCGATGCGTTCATTGTACAGGCTGAAGGATGCTCGCACTGTGCCATTCACCCCAAGCTGATCCATCAATGGCATCGTGCAATGATGGCCCGTGCGAACCGCGACTCCTTGCTGGTCGAGCAATGTGCCGACATCATGGGCGTGTCCACTTGAGACAACAAACGACACCACGCCCAGCCGATGGGCTGGCTGGCCGATCAATCTGACCCCTGGCATGCGCGCCAGCTCAGTGACGGCTTCTTCAACCAGACTTGCTTCCTGTTCCAGCAGTTGAGTCCGGGGAATCTGTTCGAGATAGTGGACGGCCGCACCCAGACCAACGGCGCCGGCGATGTTTGGTGTGCCGGCTTCGAAACGAAAGGGGAGTCGGTTGAAGGTAACATCGTCCACCGTGACCCGCTCAATCATCTCGCCACCAAACTGCCATGGTGCCAGTGCTTCAAGGCGGTGACGTTTGCCATACAGGACGCCCATGCCGGTGGGTCCGTACATCTTGTGTGCGGAAAACGCGTAGAAGTCCACATCCAGTGCCTGCACATCCACCGGCAGATGCAGTATGGCCTGCGCCCCGTCGATCAGAATGCAGGCATCGCTTCGGGACCGAACCTCGCTGATGAGATCGGCCACGGGATTGACGGTACCCAGCGCATTGGAGACGTGAGCAAACGCGACGAGTCGGGTGCGATCCGACAACCGCATTCTGAAGTCATCGCGATCAATTTCTCCGATTGGCGAAACCGGCACGGTTACCAGTCGTGCACCGGCTTGTTTTGCCGCCATCATCCAGGGCACAAAATTGCTGTGATGTTCCATCACCGTGGTCAGCACTTCGTCGCCGGGTTTGATGATGCGGCTGAATCCGGCGGCGACCAGATTGATCGATTCGGTAGTGCCGCGGGTGAAGATGATTTCGTCAGAACTTGCCGCATTGATAAACCTGGCCACGCTCAGCCGCGCCGTTTCCATGGCGTTGGTCGCGCGTTCAGCCAGCGTGTGCGCCGCGCGATGCACATTGGCATTGTCGCGGCGGTAGTAATCGCTCATGGCGTCGATGACGATGGCTGGCTTCTGGGTGGTGGCCGCGTTGTCCAGATAACACAGGGGATGACCGTTGATCTGCGAATCGAGGATCGGAAAATCAGCGCGGATGGAGATCCTACTCATTGGTGATCCCAAGCATTTTCGATCTCGCGAGATCTGCCAGATCGCCACGCAGACATTGATTGATGAAACCGGCGGCCAGCATCTGGCGAGCGGTCTCGCGATCCACACCGCGTGACTGGAAGTAGAACACGCTTTCTTCTGGTAACTGGCCAACCGTGGCACCGTGGCTGCACCGGACATCGTCGGTGTTGATTTCGAGTTCCGGCTTAGTGTTGCAGACCGCAGATGGTGAGAGCGACAGATTTCTGTTGATCAACGACGCGTCGACATCGGGGCAGTCAGCACCAATGAAAATACGACCACGATAGGTGGTGACTGCCTTGCCATCCGCGATCCCGTGCTGCATCTGGGCGCTGCGGGTATGAGGGGCATGATGTTCAACGTGCCATTGTTGATCGAGGTGATCCTTTTTATCTGCCATCCAGCAACTGTGGACATCTGCAGTTGCCCCGGTGCCCATCAGCCCCACGAAGACATCCATCCGGCTGAGTGACGTGCCCGTACAATAGTGTTGCAGCGACAATGCGGCATTACGATTCAGAACGAACTGCAGTTGATGCCATCGCGTCACGTCTGTTGGCGTGTGTAGTCTTGTGAAATCCAGTTTTGAATCCGCCTGTAGTGCCACAATGAGCCATCCACTGGCACTGGTGGAGAGGTCGTGGATACGTGCAGCAACTCCCTGCCGAATGCTGATCAGCAGTGGTCTTCGAGCATCGGTCTGCAATACCAGCAGCGGCTTCTGCAGGTCTTTCTCAATCACGACACGGTCAATACTGCGCGCGGTCAACAGCGCTTTTGCCGTCGCCGGGCAGTAGGTGCTTCGGGTGCGGAGGAGGGCGAGTTCGTGGTCATCAGGCTGGACGTCGTAAGCGACGATCACGCCTGGCTGCGCAAGACCGTCGAGTTCTGCCGGTTCAGCGTTTCCGAACCCGTCCAGCAGCGCTGTGATCTTTTCGATGCGCGTGTACTTCCAGTGTTCACGTGCCAACGCAGTCGACTTGGGTGATGTGACCAGCGTGTTCAGAACATGGTCAATGGCCGGATCGACCCGGCCTCGTAACAACGTACCAATGCCCATCAGCCGGCATCCAGCCAGGCATACCCGCGTTCTTCGAGTTTCAAGGCGAGGCTGCGATCTCCACTTTCCACAATGCTGCCGTTGGCAAGCACATGCACGACGTCCGGAACAATGTGATCAAGCAGCCGCTGGTAGTGCGTGATCAGCAGGATCGACGATTCAGGATGTGTCTGCAAATAGCGAGTGACTCCCTCGCCGACGATCCGCAGTGCATCGATGTCCAGTCCCGAATCGGTTTCATCCAGGATGGCGAGCTTCGGCTCGAGATAACTCATCTGCAGGATTTCGTTGCGCTTCTTTTCACCGCCGCTGAATCCTTCATTGACTCCGCGCTTGAGGAAGTCCGGATTCATGCCGAGGTCATTGGAAATCGCCCGTAATCGGCGCATGAGTTCAACTGCCGCCGGTGGTTCTGCACCTAGCGCCCGGGCTCTGGCCTCAGCGGCGGTGCGCAGAAATTCCATGTTGCTGACGCCGGGAATTTCTACAGGATACTGAAACGCCAGAAACAAACCGGCACAAGCACGTTCCTGGGCTTCCATGGCGAGCAGATCTTTGCCATCAAACAACACTTCACCTTGCGTTACCGTATAACCAGGTTTTCCAGCCAGTACGTGTGACAGCGTCGACTTGCCTGATCCGTTGGGGCCCATGATGGCGTGTACCTGGCCGGCACCGATGGTCAGATTCAGTGCCTTCAGAATGGGTTTGTCGCCGGCGTTGGCGTGCAGATTTCTGACTTCCAGCAAGTTCATCCAACCGCACCTTCAAGGCTTACTTCCAGAAGTTTTCCGGCCTCGACGGCGAACTCCATGGGCAGTTCGCGGAAGACCTCTCTGCAGAAGCCGTTGACGATCATGCTGACGGCCTTCTCGGCATCAATGCCTCGCTGTGCACACAGGAACAACTGCTCGTCGCTGACTCGCGTAGTGGTGGCCTCATGTTCGATCGTCGCCGTCGGATTGCTGCTCTCGATGTACGGAAAAGTATGAGCGCCGCAGTTGCGTCCCAATAACAGGGAATCGCACTGGGTGTGGTTGCGTGCACCGATCGCGGTTGGTGACATGCGGACCAGACCCCGATAGCTGTTCTGGCTGTGACCGGCGCTGATGCCTTTGGAAACAATCGTGCTTCGTGTGTTACGGCCAAGGTGGATCATCTTGGTACCGGTGTCGGCCTGCTGATAGTTGTTGGTGAGGGCGACGGAATAGAACTCGCCGACGCTGTCATTGCCGCGCAGGACGACGCTTGGATACTTCCAGGTAATCGCGGAGCCCGTCTCGACCTGGGTCCACGAGATTCGCGCGCGATCACCCAGGCAGGTGCCGCGTTTGGTGACGAAGTTATAGATGCCGCCTCGTCCTTGGGCGTCACCCGGATACCAGTTCTGAACGGTTGAATACTTGATCTGGGCATCTTCAAGTGCGACCAGTTCGACCACAGCCGCATGCAACTGGTTCTCGTCTCGCATGGGTGCTGTGCAGCCTTCGAGGTAACTGACGTACGCGCCACGATCGGCAATGATCAGTGTTCTCTCGAATTGTCCCGTGTTACGTGCATTGATGCGGAAATAGGTCGATAGCTCCATCGGGCAACGGACCCCGGGTGGGATGTACACGAAGGACCCGTCGCTGAATACGGCGCTGTTAAGGGCGGCGTAAAAGTTGTCGCGTTGCGGGACGACGCTGCCGAGATACTTCTGCACCAGTTCTGGATGGGAATGGACTGCTTCGGACAACGGGCAAAACACCACACCAGCCTCGGCCAGACGATCCTTGAACGTGGTAGCGATGGAAACACTATCGAACACGGCGTCGACAGCGACATCCGGGCGGGTGGGCATGAGCGGATCCTGCACCACGCCAGCCAACGCCGCGCGTTCGTGGAGCGGAATGCCGAGTTTTTCGTAGGTTCTGAGCAGTTCCGGGTCAACCTCGTCTAGCGAGCGTGGTCCATCGGCCTGACTCTTGGGCGCCGAAAAGTAGGAGATCGACTGGAAATCCACCGGCGGGAAACGCAGATGCGCCCATTCCGGTTTAGGCATCGACTGCCAAAAGGCAAACGCCCGCAGTCGCCACTGGGTTAACCAGGCAGGTTCGTTCTTGCGCGCCGATATGGCTCGGACCACGTCTTCGCTCAGACCTGGCGCAAACGTGTCGGCTTCCACTGCACTCACGAATCCGGCGGAGTACTCGTGGGAGAGGCGTTGTTCAATGGTTTCGTTGGCCACGCGGAAAAAAGCTCGTCGGTTGTGGGGCGGAGTTTAGCTCAGATGACCACAATACCCGAGTGTTTTAGTCAACATTAGGAATCCGGCCCAGGCCGCACAGGCACAGCGTTTTTCACCGCCTCGCTCCGGATGATTTTTGCAGCGATTCGATTCTGGCGCCTTGCTACACTGCGCGGCTTTCGCGCGCCATGAAGACTTGTCGCGCCTCATTTTTCTCAGGACAGATTTCTACTCAAAATGCCGAAACTCGAGCGCTCTCCCGAACCGTATCTGTATCAGGCCTATGGCATCTATTTGCTGGAAAACAAGCACAAGCTGATCCGGCAAATGAAAAAGCGGTATCAGCCGTCAGTGCATGGCCACCGGCCTTGGCACTCCAGTTATCTGGTCATGGACTATCTTCAGCATCGACCGATTCCGAGCCGCTCCCGAGTGCTGGAAGTTGGCAGTGGGTGGGGTCCCTTGTCGATATTTTGTGCTTCACGTTTTAATGGCAAGGTCACCGCGCTGGACATCGACAAAGAAGTTTTTCCGTACATGAACGTGCTGGCGGAACTCAACAATGTCGAGATTGCACCGCTGATCAAGAGCTTCAAGAAGATCACGACGGAAGAGCTGGGCGAGTTCGATATCGTTGTGGGCTCGGATATCTGCTTCTGGGACGAACTGGTGAAGCCACTGGCAAAGATGGTGGATCGCGCTTTCGATGCCGGCGTCAAGCGAGTGATCTTCGCTGACCCGGGCCGGCCAACGTTTTATGAAATGTGTGATCTGTGCAACGGCAAGCACAAGGTCTCGCTGGCGGAGTGGTACGCCGTTGAACCAGAACGATTTGAAGGTGAGGTGGTGGAAATCCGCCCGTCCTGACCGTTCAGATTCTCGCAGCCGGTGCGTTGGCACCGGCATCAGAGCTTCCTTGTCAGGAGTCGGTAGTCAGGAGTCGGTAGTCAGGAATGTCTTCAACTGGTCCGCCAGGGAAGTACAGGCGGAGTTCTTGACCCTGGCAATGATGGGCACCGGGACGATCAGCGCGGGCATATAGGACGTTCCGACGGCATCCGAACTGACCTTGCCGACAGTGCGACGCTGTTTGATATCCCAGATCGATGCTTCGTACTCCGAATCGTTCTCCCAGGTGAGGAATCCGAAACATCCTCCACCCGCCGGCGAAACCGTACAGCTCATCGAGCCCGCCGAATCCGTCCGGCGTGTGGAGCCTTCGATCCAGACCACATACTTGATGCCAATGCTGTCCAGCCGTTCAATGAAGGTCGGGTGTCCGATGAGGTCCGGCAAGTCACGGGTGTTGACCGGCGCGGTGCGGGGCTCGAACCAAGGGAACAGTGTGTCGCGAAAGGTTCGGTCCGGTATGACGGAAACACCGTCGCTGCCGCCCATGTTCTTCGATACGCAGTCGACGAAGTCGAGTTCGGTCTCAGCGGCGCTCGGCCGATCGCGTCGACCCAGTACGGCAATCGTGTCGCCGACCGCCATCTCGGTGTGGCCTTCGCGGATTTCTTCAACCCGTGCCGTTACACAACCACCGCAAAATCCAGCCGTTAGCACGATTGCCATCAGTCGAATGATTACGGACATGTTCACCCCCCCAGGCCTTTTTCATCGAGCCAGGTCTTGACTGGCGGTAGCGTTCGGAATTGCAGTGCAAAAAATGCCATCGCGTCCCGGCAGGCTGCGTTGGTAGCCTCTTCCAGTGCCGATGACTTGGTATTTACCGTGTAGTTCTGCGTGTGCGCCTTGCCGTAGGCGGTCAACGGAAATTCTCCTCGTAGCGATCCGTCAGCATTCAGCATTTTGAATTTGTACTTGATCCACACTTCGAAGTACTTCGAGCGAGTCTGCGCAGGTGTTGAAAACTGCAGCTCTTCTATGGATGGTACAAAGATGATGTCCACGGATGGTTCGGCTTTTGCTTCTTTCAGAAAGACGTGTTCCTTGAACATGCCTTTTGACAAACTGTCGAACATTCCTCGCTGTACCGCCCCGACCTTGATCACCCACTCGCCGCCACGATCGACTTTTTCGCTGTGGGTGTATGACAGAAGCTTTTCATCGAGCAACCAGCCGACCGTGACCGGATAGGGGTTGACCAACGGGATGGGGAAGTCGCCTTCCATTGAAATCTTTGGCGACGCACAAGCGCACAGCACAAGCATCACTGCAAAAAACCACCCTTGAGCGCAGCGGGGTGTGTTGATCATTCAGATGTCATCCGCTGTTCGCATGGGGTCTCTAATCTACTGCAATTCCGCGAGGCCGACAAAAGTACCTTCATTGCGCCATGCGAGTTCCCGCATCATGGCAGCAAACCGATAGGTGCGGATGTTTGGCCGGTCTACATACACCGGAAAGCCGATCGCGTTGATGCGCACGCGGCGGCGTTCGCCATTATCGTGACTGTTGATGGCATCTACTTCATCGACGATCGATTCAATGGACTCGCCGGTGAAGTCATCACCCATGACATAGATGCTGATGCGTTTGTCCGACGCAAAAAAATCATTGATGGCAGCCTGTACACCTTCCACCGGACTGGAATTGGAGAACGGCGCCCAGGTGCGCAGCGTCGAGATAATGCTCTGGCGGCGGGCTGGACTGTCTGGAATCCACTGTCCGGCAAATCCCGGAAACATGTAGTCGCCCTCATCACTCATCACCTGGATGCCCTTCAGATTGGGGTAGACGGCAAGTGCCTCCTGCACTTTTCGTATGACCACTGGCCAGGCCATGCTCTGCATGCTGCCGGAAGTGTCGATGACAAAAATGACGTATTCACTATCAACGGTGATGCCACCAACCAGATCGTTCTGGGGAGTAAAGCCTGCGCCCAGCAGCCGCTCCATCTCATCGGTCAATGATTGTTTGATGGACGCGAGCTTCTGGCGCGCCTTGAGTTCTTCATCGAGCTCCGACTCAGTGGCCAGCTGTTCGCCCTTGAATCTGGTGATGCTGTTGCGCAGCGCCGCCAGCATACGCAACTTGTCGGCGAGGGTTGCCTCCGACAGATTGAGCTGTCGGGTCAGCTCGTCAACCTGTCCACGAATCTCGAAAACAGCGTTTTCCCGCTGGGCGACCTGCCCCTCGAGATCGATGGCACTTTGCTCCAGCACCACCGGTACGGTGACCTTGGTGATCATCAGCAACAGGATGATCGCGCCGAAGCCGCAACAGATGACGTCGAGAAACGCCAGTGACGTTTCCGGTGCTGAGCGACGCTTTCGGCGACTCATGGCCAGTCCTTGGAAGGCGAGAGGAACGCACCGCCCGATGAACGGGCCAGATTCCAGAATGCGCCCGCTGCAAACGGATCACCCTCCATGGGGAACATGATCACGTTGATAGGAATGTTGTTCGGCATCTTGACGCGAGCTTCGCGAAACAGGTCGAGCCGATCCTTGCCGGTGATCGTTGCGCTGCGTGGTTTCTGCGCCCCTTGAGTAGGCAGGGAATCGGTGAGCAGGTAGACGTTATCGGGCATCGGCACCATGGAGCGAAGTGGCACGAACAGGTTTTCGAGACTGGTCCCTTCGTTGGGAATATGTTGCCGCAACGCCTCCAGGCTCTTGCGCAGCTGGTTGCCATCGCCAACCGGTGTCCAGCTGAACGAGCCGGGCGTGGACAGGGAGTTTGCTTCGTTGTTGAAGACCACGATCTGGAAGTTGGCATCGAGGGGCAACTGCGCCGCCACCCAATCCACTGTTCGAATTGCGCGATCCCACTTCGGTGCCTTTCGCTTCTGCGCATCGGTCTGGTAGCGGCGCCTGAGCACATTGACGATGGATTCATCCAGCATGCTGGCCGAGCCATCGATGGCAATCACGATGTGACGCCCACCGATACGCAGCCCTGTCAGATACTGACGATTGCCTTCCCCTTCGATGCGTAACACGCGGCCACCTTCGTTACCCTGTTCCGCCGCCCGCATCCGTTTGACGTCCTGTTCCCGCGCTTCGACATCCGCTTTCAATTCGGCCAGCGTAGGCTCTTTGGCAGCAGCTTCCTCAGGGTCCTTGGTCTTCGACTCGGTTTGTTTGTCAACGGCATCCTCATCAGCCTGCAGCCGTTTGTCCGCTGCGTCGATCTTGTGAAGTCGATCATCGACCTTGGTGGTCAGCTCTGCCAGTTCGCGCTCACCCTGTTGTACCTGGTAATCGAGCAGTCGCAGTTCTGCATATAAATCCTGGTTCACGATCTTGCCTTCAACTGCGGCGGAGTGATTCATGATCAGAAAGACCAATATGATTGCGCCAAACCCGCAGCACATGACGTCGAGAAACGCCAGGGATGACATGACGCTGTCACGGCGGCGCGCCATCTAGAGAAAATAGCCTGTCATCACGATCGCACCTCGATGAGGGTGAACAATCGGCCGTTGATGTCCAGGGTTACGCCGGACCTGGCCTCTGGTCCGACCACGTCCGCCGGCAATTCAGGGCCACCAATCGGATAGGCGACTGCACTGTGCAGTCCATGTGTGGGGCGGCCCGGAATTGACTTCACCAACGTTCGTGCGGTGGGTCGCGCGTTTTGAGCGGGTGCAGGTTCAACAGTCGGGGGGTTGGCAAAGAATGTCTGCCCCGGCATCAGGGGCAGGGTTCTCAGGAACTGTACTTCTTCGGTGTTGATCAGTTTGCTGACATGTTGTTCGACGTACTGCAGTACTCGGGCGCGGCTTTGAACATGAACCAGGAATCCGGATTGCCGCAGCAGCGCCGTGAGCAGGGGAGTGGAGCTTGCATTCGGACCAAGATAGATCGAGGTGCTACCGACCAATTCAGCCAGCATCGGCCCGATCCTCTCCTGCAGCTTGCGACGCAGTTCATCACCCTGTACTTCGACCCTGCGTGTTTCCCGTTGATGCTCGACAGAAATTGCCCCTTGCACTTCGCCAGTTCCGAACCAGGCATACACGGCGTCATATAGTTGCTGTTCGGTGGTTGCGGAGTGGAGCGGATCAAAGCGGCTGAACCGTATGAAGTGGTCGGCAATGATGTTGACCCAGCCATCCTGGATCTGACTCAGTCCCTGTCCTGGAAATTCTCGAAGTCGGGTGCGTGTTGTTTCTTTCGCAACCGTCGCATGACAGAGCTCCCCCTGCTCGGCGCCAAATTCCAGCGCGACGTGTTCCGCACTTCGGACCAGGCGATCGCCATAACTCGCAATGGTGGCAACGCTGCGATCGACAAATGCGCCGATTCGAATACCACATTCACCAGCGATGCCCAGCACCAGACCCAGTTGTTCAGCCGTCGTTGCGCTGCGGACGGTGACGAGCACTGGATCGCGAATCAGCGATGGGTGCGTTTGAACGACTGCGAGTAAATGGTGGTAGAGAAGGTCTGCATGATTGCGCGCATTCTGGAATGGTTGTGGCAGTGGCTCCGCATTAAGCCGCGACAGATAACTCAGATTGACACGTCGTGGATGGATTCGGGCTTCTGCCATGGCAGCCCGGCCGAAGGTGATACTGCCCTGGCTATCGAGGGCGGCGGCCGGTTCGCTATAGCGCACCTCGCCTTCCGAATACAGTGAGAGTGCCCAGTCGTCGAGGTCCAGAATTTGTGCCATCGTATTACGACTCACGCACCTGAAGATGGCGGACGAGGTGCAGATCGGCGTATGACTGGGTTTCCAGTACGAGTCGTTCCTGCAAGAGCTGGAGCTGGTGCATCATGAACATGATCACCATGCTGATGAGCAACGCGATCAATGTGGAATTGAAGGCAGTACCGAGACTTGCCGTGACACCCGAGATATCACCAGCGACCGCCTTGTAGGCCTGACTTAGTGCATCACCGATACCGCGGACAGTGCCGATAAAGCCGATAGAGGGAATTGCCCATGCGATGTAGCGGACCATTGAAAGCTCTGTTTCGAGTCGATCAGATTCGGTTTCACAGACTGATTTGACGGCTTCGGCGACATCGTGAACGTTGCGTGTCGAGGTGAAACGGAGGAGAGCGGCCTGCAATGCACGCGGGACCAGTAGTTGTTGTGTATCAGGCGCCAACGCCTGCAAGGGGCGTATGTACTGCCTCGCGTCCTCAGGCAAGATACTGGTGCCTTCGGTGACCTGCAGGAGGTCCTCGCTGAGCAGGGTACGTTCCTGCAGGGCTTGGCGACCCTTGTATCCCATGATCGCAATCGCCCAGAACATCAGGATGAAACAGGATTCCTGTTCGTAGTCGCGCAATATGACGTACAGCGAAGGTGCCTGAACGTAGGGCTCCCCTTTGGCCGAGCGTTCAGCACTTTCCTGGAGAATTGCATCTGCATTCGGACGGATCATCGTCACGTAGATCAGATGGACGAATATCACGGAAATGATCAGCGCGCTGATCTGATACACGAATTCGAAAGGAATCTGTCGTTGCATGCTCATATGTCCACAGGAAAGGAAACGGCGAAGTCTTCGGAAATTTCTTCACTGGGCGTGAATTCTTCCGGTGTTTTGGCGACTTTGGCAGCGGGCTGCTCACTCTTCGGGGTGTCTGATTGTGCAGGTGCAGCGCCTTTTTCTGCAGGCGCAGGCTTCGGTGAAGTGTTGGCTTCTTCTGCCTGGGCCGCCGAAAAATACGCACTTGCCCACAGCATCATGAACGCTCCCGCCATAACTCTGATGGAAGTTGCGCGGCATATGTTGGTTATCTTGTTACTCATTCTATTTGCCTGATTACTCAGCAAAGCGCGCTATCCGGAAGCCAACGTCACGACGCCCATCGATCCCGTAGTCACGAAATGCCAGGCGCAGATCCGTAATCGTACCGTGCATCCAGCTTGAACCGCTGATCACATGATATTCACCGCTGCCTGGTCCCAGCGTGCCGGTAATACTGCTGCCATCTCCGCTGGCATAAAAGTCGTGGATCCATTCGGCGACATTGCCGCCAATATCATAGATACCCTTGGAGTTAGGCTTGTAACTGCCGACCGGCGCCGTGACCACGTGATTGTCGTTGTATTGAAAGATGATGCGACCAACGATATGGGATGCCGCTCGATCGGCATAGTTGCCTTGCCGATCCGGTGGCGGCATGTTGTCACCCCAAGGAAAACGCAGCTGAGGCTGACCGTCAGCAACGTGGCGCGCGACGAAGGCCCACTCGGCTTCCGAGGGCAAGCGATAGCCGATCGAATCACTGTTCGTGCCGGTAACCTTGCCGAATTCTTCGCGGTAGAAGGCAGGCAACCCTTCCTGTGAAGACAACCAGTTGCAATACAAGGCGGCATCGTGCCAGCCGATGTTGACGACAGGTTGGGTGTCCTTGTTGAGCGGGTTGCTCTCGAACTCACCTGAATCATGGCCGGTTGCGAACTGGCGGAACTGCGCGTTGGTGATTTCGTATTTGCCAAGGTAGAAGAGGCGATTCAGCGTGACGTCGCGAAGGTTTTCATTTGCCCGGCGACCCGGCTCGCGGCGGGATGCACCCAGCTGTACCTTGCCTGGCTGGAACAGCACCATCATCGGTCCGGACTTGCTGGTGTATTCAGGTTGCATGCGTTCCAGGCGCGCCGCAGCGACGGTCAACAGCTTCACTTTGACGGTCTGCACGAGACCTGCCCGAGGGGTAACCGTGGTCGAGTAGCCCGCGTGGCCTGCGAGTGCTATTTCGATTCGCTGAGGTTCGGTTGCGAGGGAAAGGGTCTGATTGGCGTCGCCTCTGGATTTGCCGTTGATCGTCAGGGATGCGCCAGCCGGTTCTGCCGCAATCACGACCTGTCCGGTTTCACGGACCAGTGAAAACGCTACCGGCGTCGTGGTATCTCGTTGCAGTGTGACGGAGGTTGAAGCGCGCTTGTGACCTCGCAGGAACGCGTCGACGTTGAGATGCTGACCGGAGCGCAATTCGAGTACCAGTGGTGTTTCGCCAGCGTACTCGCCGTTCAACGTGATGCCTGCACCGGCCGGACTCGAAGTAACACGAAGTTCCGCGTCTGCCTGGACCAGCTTGAAATCGGCCAGTGTGTCGTCTTGTTGCGCGGCGGCGACGATTCGTTGCCGAGCGGTACGATAACCCTTGAGGACAACCGATACTTCCCGTTCGCCGGCGATGATCTCGACCGAGCCCGGTGTGACAGTACCGGTCGGTTCGCCGTCGACGTGGATCTGCGCCCCCGGGGGTGTACTGCTGACAACGACGTTGCCCCAATTCGGCAACAGTTTGGCGTCGACCGTTTGCTGCTCTTCGTGGCCACTCACCGTGAATTCAATGGCCTGGGTTTGATAGCGCGGATGTGAAAAGACGATTTCCCGACTGCCGGCTGCAACGGAGGCGCCGCGCAGAGGGGTGTCCCCAAGCATGCTCCCGTCAACCTTGACGGTTGCGCCCGCCGGTTCGGTAACAAAATCGATCACCCCAGGCAGTGGTATGAACTTCAGCGGATGGCGCTGATTTCGTTCCGGTCCGACGGTGATGGTGGTCGACAGTGGCTCGTAGCCGGGAGCGGTTGCTTCGATGGTGTAGTCGCCGGGGCGCAAAAGCCATACACCACTGAGCGCTATGGAAAAACCGCCATCAACGTCGACCTCGCCCGGCGATGCAGAAAAATCCAGTGCCACGGACCGCGCCGTAAACAGGAAAAAGAGCGCAAGCCCCGCTGCGAAAAACACAACGCCCACGACTGCGTGCCAGGGGCGAAATTTACCGGTCACCGTCGGTGGGACGTAGGGCTGATACCTTGCAGCCGAGATTCTGACGCTGCCGTTAGCGGCCTGGTCAGCCTGTTGGACCTGGCCGTTCAAGGACCAACCACCTCGTTGCAGGCGACGGACACGTCGCCCATATCCGGTTTGACGATGATGGTCTTGCGGACGTCACGGCAGCCGTTCTGACTGCCGATGATGGTGTATTCGCCTGGTCGTAGATTCACCGTGCGTGCAGCGAATGAACCAAGTTTGCCCACGGACGACAGCACGATATCGGTTTTGCCATCGGATCGTATCGTCACATCGATCGGATTCGCGTACCGCTCCAGAAGCTTGCTGACGGCGTCGATATGGCCTTTCAATGTCGCTCCTCCCGGTTGCAACGTTCGTGCTTCCTGCAACACGTCTGTGGCCTCGGCAAACAATCTGGCAGACGACAGTTTGTCCGGTTCGGTTCGAACCTTGGCGAGTATCCGGGTGGCGCGAGCATGAGCGTCGACACGAACCACACCGCTACGGGCGAACTCGATTGCGCCGTCAATGGCCAACACGGCTTGATATGCCTTCCTGGCGCCTGCCCAATCTTCACGTGCTTCAGCTGCAAGCGCGGTCTGCTCTCCGGACTTGATGCGATTGATATCACCCTGATTGCTGACTTGGGCCAGCGCCCCGGAAGCCACCGAATTGCCCGGATCCAGCGCCAGGACTCGATTGAACGCGGATCGAGCCCGCTCAAATTGTTGCGCCTTCATCGCGGCAAACCCCTCAGTCAACTGATTCTTGATCTGCTGCTGTGTAGTCAGACTACCCACCTTGGCCCGTAGAGCGGCGAGACCGACGGTCTGCGGGTCGAGTTGTGCAACCTGGTCGTAAGCGGCGAGGGCTGCTTGCCAATTTTCTGCCAGCTCATGGTTGGTGGCTTGTCGGAGCAGTTCGATCACCTTAGGTAGCAGCTGCGCTCGGGCAAGCCCCGCCAAGGCCACCGGATCTTCTTTGCGGATGATGAGTGCGGCTTCGAACTCACGTGTTGCTGTGACGGTGTTTCGCAGATCAAGTGCAGACTGTCCATCGTCGACGTGCTGTTCAAACAGCGCTTCACCACGCGCCTTGAGCGCGGCGAATGCTGCGGCGGCTTCATCGTAGGCGAGGTAGGCAGCTTCGTAACGTTTCTCCTGAAAGGCCACATCACCGTCGGTGGCTTTGGTTAGAGCCGCCTGATACGCATCGGTTCCCCATGCACCGACCTGCATGGACTCCTTGAGCGCAATCTGGGTCTCTACCAGCGATTCGAGTTTTGCCTTGGCCGCCGTCAACTGTCGCTCATATTCAAGATCGGCAAAGGGTGCATGGGATGGCCTGGTGATGTCCTGATCAGGGGATGTCGCTTGATTGGTCACACTGTTGCGGAGATCGACTCGCGGAGCCTCGATGTTGAACACCCAGAGTAATGTGCCGATCAAGGCAACAGCTACAGCGCCTATCCATATGGATCTGAACCAATCACGTTTGACCTCGCGTGAATCGGCGAGATGCGATAGCGGTGGTCGCGTCGGTTGAATGATGATCGGTTTTTCGGCCATGGTTGGCGGGTCCGTCAGTCGGACGCCTCCGTGCCACCAGTCTTGAGCACGAGATCCACATCACCGTCGGTAGCGCCGGTGGCAGTGCCACTCACAGACGTGTTCGTCGCCTTGTCAAGATCCGGTGGTGGGGGGAGCTGCAGGTCTTCAAAATAGAGCCGGCGCAGTACACCACGCAATTGGTCGTACTGTTCTTGGACACTTCCGTGCAACGTCAGTGTCTGGTTTTCAAGGTCCATGGTGTATGACATCAGTTCGCTTTCGGCTGCGGTTCCGACTTCTCGCATGACCTCGGCGTGCATCGCTGCTTCATGTTTTTTGGTGATGGCGCTCTTGATGAGGGTGACACCT
>JANNBJ010000055.1:0-1846 GCA_031385325.1 Gammaproteobacteria bacterium
GGCGCAGTAGATCAGTCTCAAGTCCGACAGGCTGCTAGTCCATCACAAATTCGCGACCATGCGCTACGGCGAACGAGAAGGTTTTGGCGCGACTGCGGGTTTCCATCACTTCAGCAACTCGCAACAGTCGGGCGGGTACTGAGAGAATTTTCACCTGCGCCTTGCGGCCCAGTTCGGAGAGGCCATCGATCTTGTCGATGGCCCAGAATTTGATCAGGTCTTCGACGATACGCACGTAGTCGCGTGGCCCGTAAATACCAGCGCGGCGGATGACATCTGCTATCTCGCGGAAATGCGGCATGTTGAGGCCGGGCATATCGATGGACGGCATGATCGCAGCAGCTGCCAGCATGGCTCGATCAGGATCACGTTTCAGAATGCCGGCAAAGGCAGTGCGATAGAAGATGTAATGCCGCGCTTCCTCTTTTGCAACATGTGAGAGCACCGTGCCGATAAGGGGTTCGTGCTGGCCCGCCACCTTGCCGGTGTTGGCATGGCTGATCTGAGTGGCACGTTCCTGGAGAGAGGTATAAACAAAAATGCGGTAGGGGTCGTTTTCAAACTGGGGTTCGAAACCGGCCTTCAGATATTCGAACTGCATGCGTTCCAGTTCAGGTGTATTGAGAATCCGTGAGTCACGCACATAGTCGTGCATGATTGCGCCATGCCGGTCTTCTTCAGCAGTCCACAGGTTGATCCACCGCGCCCAGAATGAGTTGGCGCCAAGATGAACAGCCAACAACCGGTGAAAGTGAGGCAACCCTTCTTCGGTCAACGTGTTCAGCGCCAGCGCAACCTTGCTCGGAATGCTGACACCACGGGCCCGGTCGCGAAGCTCCTGGAGATGGACATCCGGGTCGGTATCAGGGGGAGCGGCCAAGACTTCGCTGGGAAACCACAACGTACGTTTGGCCTCGTGTTCGACCATGAGTTCGTCCACTTCCGGTTCGAGATCGGCCAGTACTTCGATACGAGCCTGGGTTTCTGCATTGGTTAGCTGCATGGTGACGCCTTGTGGAGAGGATCATCGTTCATCACGGATACGGCACGACGCAATGATCGACAGGTGCACGCTAGCACGGGTCGCGTGGCGAGTCAGCCTCTCCCGCCAGCCTGCGCGGTATGGTACAGACCAGGCAGCGGGTTAGCCGGTCAGGTCTGATTGATTCTGCGGCTCAGCTGGTCAAGTTGTGGCCAACCAGGATTCATCGATGGTCTGACAGGCCATTGCGCTCCTTCTTCGGGCTGGAGTTAGGCGGTATGCTCCATCCAAACACGGGCAGGGGGCGGCAGATGACACCAACAGGACCACTATGTGGTGTCAGGATCATCGATCTCACCAACATCTACTCTGGCCCGATCTGTGTCTCCATTCTCGGCGATCAGGGCGCCGACGTGATCAAGGTTGAAGCACCGGGCGGTGACCCGATGCGGCAGGGCATTCCCAGACGAAACGGTGTTACCGCCAGCTTCGCGGTGATGAACCGCAACAAGCGGTCGATTGTCATCGATCTGCGCAAGCCTGCCGGTCGGTCCATTCTTCTCGATCTGGTTCGCGGTGCTGATGCCATCGTCGAGAATTACCGCCCTGGCGTGATGGCGCGTCTTTGGCTTGCCTACGAAACGCTTGGGGGCCACTCCTCCGAGACGGTTAAAACCGGGAAAACCCGTTTCCGCTTGCTTGCCGGTTCCAGCGATAGTGGTGACTTTCTCGTCTTTCAAATCAATCTTACGCAGCAAATGATTTTCCGTATCGCACACGTACAGCGTTTCACCGTGTAATACCATGCCTTGCGGATGATTAAACGAACTTGTTTTATATTTGCCATCGTCCTTACCGATATCG
>JANNBJ010000099.1:0-4878 GCA_031385325.1 Gammaproteobacteria bacterium
TGGTATTGCCCAAGGGACAATTGGCCAGCAGCGGGGTGGGTACACGCCCTGCGGCAACGGTCAAGAACGGCTCTGGCGGTAAATATTGCGTGTGGCGTTACAAACACTTTGGTGACCTGCCCAACTGCTTCAGTTTCGCGATGGCGGAATGTGGAACGACGCGCTACACCAGCAACGTCAACTATGAGCTGGTGGGCAGTAACATGAAGTGGGTTGAAGGGGATGTACACATCGCGAAACTCAGCCGTTACTTCAAGGACGGATATGGCTGTGAGCCTGCGCAGGTGGTCGACGAGTCAAAGCCGGAAGATCGCACCCAGACAGGTGTCCCGGCCCCCACAGGTCCAACGCCGCAGGAAATCAACGCAGCGCTGCAGCAGGCTTCAAACCTTCTGGATGCGGCGGACGCGGCCATCGCACAAGCCCGGGCGTCAGTCACCGCATCCCGCTCGCAACTGGCGACTGCGCAACAACACGCGGCGGAGCTGGTGACCCAGAAACAACCGGTGATGGCCATTGACCAACAGTGTCTCGCGGCGATCGAGGCAGACGCGGGAAGTTTGCTGGCTGCGCTGAAGGCCACCGACGCCCAGGTGGGCACGGACCTGCAGGCCTGTATCGGTGGGCTCAGTGCTGATGCCGCCGCCGTCTGTGCTGCCCGCGACAGTGTTTCCGCCACCAGCAATCCGGTCGATCTGTTGGGGGCGGCCCGAACCGCAGAAGCAAAATCGGGAGAAGCCGCGACCCGTTTCGTCAAGTGCCTCGGTGCCGCCGGCAGTGCCGAGGCGAAAGCGCGTGCAGCTGCGCAGAATCGTCAGGGCACAGCCATCATAACTGCACACCAGACCCGCTACGATCAGGCGAAGGCCACCATGAACACCACCAGCACCGCGCTGGAAACTGCGCGCACTGCAACAACCGGCGCGGCAGGGAGTGCGTCTTCTTCGGCGGCGACGGCACAGGGGCTTGCCGCTCAGGCACAAGGACTGGTGGCGGCACTGCCGGATAACGCCGGTGCATCCATTACGCAACGTGCGGCAGGCATCGTTACCGAGGCGGCGGAACTCGTCAGGGAAGCAGGGGAACTCACCACAGACGCGGCGGCAGTACAGGGTTTGACAAACCTGGACACGCTGACGTGTACCAGCAGCGGTGCGTCCGCATACCAGGCGATCGATGCTTTCGCCATGGGCAATCAGCAGTTGTTCAATACACTGGCGGCAAACGAACTCGAACGCATACGCGACTGCCGGGGGTCGATCAATCTCTGGCGCCAGCAGGCACCTGGCAGCCCGACCGATCAGAACGACACCCCTGACACGAGCGACAACACGGACTGCGATCCCACGAATCCGGCGAGCGTCTGCTACGATCCGATGGCCGAGCGAAACGGCGGTGGTGGCTTGCCCCAGGGTCCGGTGGACCCTGGCATAATCGACATAGTGAATGGAATCGGTCAGGACATCGCTGGCGGGAGGGCTGGTGGAAACAAGCCGGACACCGATGTGCCGGACCCTAACGGTCCTGTACAACCGCCCGGACCGATTGATCTGTCTGGTCCGACTGTACCGGGCAACGTGCCGCCGGATGCCAACCAACCGGGTGCCGTTCCCGGGGGATGCCCGCAGGGTCAGGTATTCCAGATCCCTGCAGTCAATCAGCCCGGGCGTTGCATTGCCGGCCCGTGTCCCGGACCAACCAACCTCACCGGGCAGTGTTTGACCGCCTTGTGTCCCAGCGATCATGTGTGGCGCAACGGGCGTTGTACGCCGGGGAATTCGCGTAATCCCCTGGGCGATGACTTCGACGAACCCGACATCACAGTCGTCGGCGGCGGCACTGGCGGTGCAGCGGCTGGCGACATCCGGGATGCGAAGAACGACAAGGAAGATCCAACCAAGACGGATAAACTGAATGCGCAGTGCAGCACGCTTGTGTCATCGGGCGGCAATCGGGGTCTGTCGGCGTTGATGCAACTCGGTGGCGCCTCCGGCCCGACCACCATCAGCTACGAAACGTATGACGTACCGGATTCGATCGTGGTGCTCGCCGGCAGTCCAGGTAATTACAACGATGTATTGTGGCAATCCGGCGGATGTATCGGCACCAACGGCACCTTGAAGGCGAACCTGGTGATTCCCAAAGGCAAGGACGTGAAGGTATTTGTTACCGGAGCCTGCGACAATTCCGGTCGAGGTACAGCATGGAACTTCACACTCGCATGTCCCGCAGCCAAGTCACCCTGACCTTCATCTTCATCGTGCTACTCTCGGCGCCGTGCGCCACTTTTGCGGCCGGGTTTCTGGATATCGAACAGGCGTTTGCAGACTCGGTGCGCGACCAGCAACGTGTGCAAGCGTTGTCTGCGCGGATTGTGGAAAGCCGTAACCTGTATAACGAATTGCTGCTGCAACTGACTGAGGTGCGCAGCCGCTGCCAGTCTGGAGGCGGTTATTCACCTGCACCGGACGGCGAAATTGTGGAAACCACCACCCAGTGTTTTGAATCGATCGCACAACGCCCGGTGGGTGCCTGCGTCAATGGCGCTACTGCGGGCGGTGCGGAATTTGAACAAACACTCAAACGTTGCGAGGCGTGGCTTGGTGATCAGCAGAACGCCCGTCAGCAGGCGTCATCGCCGGGCCAGACAGGGATACCCGAATTGGCCGGGTCTGAAACGCAGTTGTTGTCACAGCTCGAGTCGACGGCGCGCGAGACGGGACCTGCAGCACGTGCGGCGCAACTGGCCGCTGAACGGTTTCTTGCCAGTGCCACGCGGGTGGAGTTGTGGCTCCGGGACAACGGCAACGAGATCGACCCACAAAGGCGCACTGAAATGCAGGAGGGGCTGATCCGCCTGCGGGGGAGCAGCCAGTTTGATCTGTCGCAGTTTCCTGTTGTGGACCAGAACCTGCAGTGTGCGGCGGGGAGCGTGGCACAAATAACACCAGACCCAGCACTGCAACTGCTGGCTGAACGTCTGCGTGAAGTTCGTGAGGATATAAGTGCGCAGACTCGCCAGTGTCTGACGAATTCTTCGGCCCCCCCCACCGCATCGAAGCAGCAGCTCGCATCGCCGCCGCAGCCTTCAACGCTACCTTCCACGCCAACTTCAGCGCCACCACCGTCCGGCGAATTCAATCCATTGCTCGAATCCGGTGTGCCGGCCCGCGGGTCTTCAGTGGATGCGGCGAAGCAGATCGCTGACGATCGATTGAAAGCGCCGATTGTGCGTCGGGCCAAACCGGCTGCGGGCCAGCCGATTCAGGGGTACGGTGAACCGGGACAACCACCGGTAGACCCGTCGCTGCCGACGACGCTGAATCCGGCCTTGGGGAATCCTGCTCTGGGTCCCGGTCTTGGCACCCCATCAACCACGCGCAATCCGCGTCAGGAGGAGATGGCAAAAGATTATGCGGACCCACCCGACAAGCAGTGAGTATGGGGCCTATTGGAACTTTACGATGTCACCACGCTGGAGACGACCGCCGCAGTCACCTTCCTGCGCGGCAATGGAGAACTTGTCGCGCACATCCCGAACGCGGACGCTGCAGACGCGCGTTTCCATGGATCCGAGGTTGAACCCTGTCTCAGGATCGATCAGCGGTTTGCCCGGTGAATAAACCACCAGCGCATCGCCAACCTTCAGGTTGGTGTTCAGACCCCGATTGATGAAGGCATCTGCAGGGGTTACCTGAATCAACATCCCCTGCCAGGGAATGTTGGCGCTTTCGGCAATGATGAAGTCAACGATATCCCCCAGTGCCTCCCGGGTCGCCTTGCCGATCGGTGTATTGTTGAAATGAGATGCACCAAACTTGAAGTCTTCACCGAATTCACTGATCGCAGCAGCCAGGCTCAAGCCGCGTGACACCGCTTCCGCATGCGCGTTGTACGATGCGTAAATCTGTCCGGTGGCGTTGTCTACCAGCCTGACGTCGATGCCGACATACGCCTTGCTCGACTTGGTACCGGCCTCCGCCTTGCTGTAACTCAGCTTGACCCCGCCACCACCAGCCTGGTCATTGAACTCGGTGATTGCACCACGAATCATGAATTGAGCACCGGAGAGCTGGCCAGCCTGCGGTCCAACCTCACTGTTGGTGAGCCCGGTCATGGCGAGTTCCTGTTCCTGGACAATATTGCCGATGAGCTCACGCTCGATGAGTTGAAACCGCTCGGTGCGCATCAGCTCGGTAATGAGCATTTCCGATAGCCCCTCACCAATCTCATAACCACCGTAGATGTTCTGCACCCGGTTGGCGAAGGGCAATACGGCGACAACATGACGAGGACCGCCGTAGGCCGGGTAAGTCTTCACTTCCTCCTCTTCTGCGCCGTTGCAGACCGCTCCCACCGACAGAAGTGCTAGTGCAATGCCTGACGCCAGGATCCGCTTTCCTTCCATGTTTGATCAACCCGCAGCTAGCTTGAGAGTTCGCAGTCGGTAAGGCACGAGCCTCTTCGACGACGTTCAGTGTGAAAGCCCGTCGAGCCTGCGACATCACCCAAATAGGCTAAATCAGCGACCTTGATCACAACCGTGGCTAGCGATGCAGACGATCCCGAAAAAGTCGCTGACGCGAATTGATCAGTGCATCTTCAAGTCAAAGGTCAATTCGAGGCTGATTTTTCGTTCGATTGAGGAGCATAGTGGGTGCTATGTGACGAAAGCGAACGGAAAATCGGACCGAAGTGGCACCGCCGTAGCACGTCGATTTTCTGCCGCGCAGACTCCTAGCCCGCACTATTCATGAAGTATCGTAGCGAGGGCGTCGAGAGTAGTGAAAACGCTGGATGGCGCGGACCTGCGTGCGCGCAGGCGTGCTTGACAGCACGTCGAGCACGCGGAGGGAGCACGCCCAGTGTTTTCGCTGC
>JANNBJ010000131.1:0-59940 GCA_031385325.1 Gammaproteobacteria bacterium
GGATCACTAAGACCGTCTTTCGACCCTGCTCGGCCCGTCGGCCTCGCAGTCAAGCGCACTTATGCCTTTACACGCTACGCATGATTTCCGACCATGCTGAGTGCACCTTCGTGCTCCTCCGTTACTCTTTTGGAGGAGACCGCCCCAGTCAAACTACCCACCACACACTGTCCTCGACCCGGATTACGGGCCTGAGTTAGAACCCCAACGTATTCAGGGTGGTATTTCAAGGTTGGCTCCACTCGAACTAGCGTCCGAGCTTCAAAGCCTCCCACCTATCCTACACAAAACACGTCAAAGTCCAGTGTGAAGCTATAGTAAAGGTTCACGGGGTCTTTCCGTCTAGCCGCGGGTACACGGCATCTTCACCGCGAATTCAATTTCACTGAGTCTCGGGTGGAGACAGTGTCGCCATCGTTACGCCATTCGTGCAGGTCGGAACTTACCCGACAAGGAATTTCGCTACCTTAGGACCGTTATAGTTACGGCCGCCGTTTACCGGGGCTTCGATCAAGAGCTTCTCCGAAGATAACCCCATCAATTAACCTTCCGGCACCGGGCAGGCGTCACACCCTATACGTCCACTTACGTGTTTGCAGAGTGCTGTGTTTTTATTAAACAGTCGCAGCGACCTGGTATCTTCGACCGCCTCGAGCTAGGGGAGCAAGTCCCTTCACCCAGAGCGGCGCACCTTCTCCCGAAGTTACGGTGCCATTTTGCCTAGTTCCTTCACCCGAGTTCTCTCAAGCGCCTTGGTATTCTCTACCCGACCACCTGTGTCGGTTTGGGGTACGGTCGTTCGTAGCCTGAAGCTTAGAGGTTTTTCTTGGAAGCTTGGTATCGGTTACTTCCCACTCGCAAGGAGTAGTTCGTCATCACATCTCGGCCTTAAGGGAATCCGGATTTACCTAAACTCCCAGCCTACCTGCTTAAACCTGGACAACCAACGCCAGGCTAACCTAACCTTCTCCGTCACCCCATCGCAGCTACGTCCGGTGCAGGAATATTAACCTGCTTCCCATCGACTACGCCTTTCGGCCTCACCTTAGGGACCGACTCACCCTGCGCCGATGAACGTTGCGCAGGAACCCTTGGTCTTTCGGCGAGGGGGATTTTCACCCCCTTTATCGTTACTCATGTCAGCATTCGCACTTCTGATATCTCCAGCATGCCTCTCGGCACACCTTCACAGACTTACAGAACGCTCCCCTACCATACGTGAAACACGTATCCGCAGCTTCGGTACACAGTTTGAGCCCCGTTACATCTTCCGCGCAGGCCGACTCGACCAGTGAGCTATTACGCTTTCTTTAAAGGATGGCTGCTTCTAAGCCAACCTCCTGGCTGTCTGGGCCTTCCCACATCGTTTCCCACTTAACTGTGATTTTGGGACCTTAGCTGGCGGTCTGGGTTGTTTCCCTTTTGTCGACGGACGTTATCACCCGCCGACTGTCTCCCTTGATTGCACTCGCCGGTATTCGGAGTTTGCATGGGGTTGGTAAGTCTAGACGACCCCCTAGCCCAAACAGTGCTCTACCCCCAGCGGTGATACAAGAGGCGCTACCTAAATAGCTTTCGGGGAGAACCAGCTATCTCCGAGCTTGATTAGCCTTTCACTCCTAGCCACAAGTCATCCCCTAATTTTTCAACATTAGTGGGTTCGGTCCTCCAGTTGATGTTACTCAACCTTCAACCTGCCCATGGCTAGATCGCTCGGTTTCGGGTCTACTCCTATCGACTGCACGCCCTATTAAGACTCGGTTTCCCTACGGCTCCCCTATACGGTTAACCTTGCCAATAAAAGTAACTCGCTGACCCATTATACAAAAGGTACGCAGTCACCCGTCCTTTCCGAAGAAAGTCAGGCTCCCACTGCTTGTATGCATCTGGTTTCAGGATCTATTTCACTCCCCTCACCGGGGTTCTTTTCGCCTTTCCCTCACGGTACTAGTTCACTATCGGTCAGCTGAGAGTATTTAGCCTTGGAGGATGGTCCCCCCATGTTCAGACAAAGTTCCACGTGCTCCGTCCTACTCGATTTCATCTACGGCAAGTTTTCGTGTACGGGGCTATCACCCTGTATCGCTCTTCTTTCCAGAAGCTTCCACTAACAAACCGCAAACTTAAGGGCTGGTCCCCGTTCGCTCGTCGCTACTCAGGGAATCTCGGTTGATTTCTTTTCCTTCGGGTACTTAGATATTTCAGTTCCCCGAGTTCGCCTCTGTATCCTATGTATTCAGATACAGATACCGCTTGCGCGGTGGGTTTCCCCATTCGGACATCTCCGGATCAAAGTCTGTTTGCCGACTCCCCGAAGCTTTTCGCAGGCTACTACGTCCTTCATCGCCTTCAGCTGCCTAGGCATCCACCAGATGCACTTCTACGCTTGACCATATAATCCAGCGCATGCATCGCATACGCGTCTTACACCGTCGGTTTATCGCCATAAACCAAAGCACATCATTATCATCCGCATCGTCACACGCTTTCCTCTGCTAGAGCTTCGGAAATACCTGCAACGATGTTGATATTACAGCTACAAAATCTATGTATTGTTAAAGAGCCACGACCACCCGCGCTTTTCAGCGCCGCAGCAGTCTCACACTTACCAATGCCAGCATAAAAATGGCATGAGTAAGAATGGCATTGTCAAATGAATAGCTGTCGTCACCCTGTGCAACAGAGTTTTTCTTGATGGTGGAGCCGAGGAGGATCGAACTCCTGGCCTCCTGCGTGCAAGGCAGGCGCTCTCCCAGCTGAGCTACGGCCCCGTGTCTCTGAATTACTTGCTCGTCGCCAGCCAAGAATCCAACTAGAAAAGCAGATCTTCGTATTTCTCCAAGCCAGGAAACCGCTTCACCCGGACACTTAGCCAGCGCAATTGAGCTGGTGGGTCAGGGTGGATTTGAACCACCGACCTCACCCTTATCAGGGGTGCGCTCTAACCAACTGAGCTACAGACCCTAGTGTATCTACCTGGTCTTCTTTTCCTTTCATTTCGATGAAAACACCGAACGAAACTACGAGGTCACTGGATTTCAATCTTCAAAACAAGCCATATGTGTGAGAACAACGCAACTCTCGAGAGAGCTGGACTCTTTCCGGTTTCACCGAATTAACGGATTCACCATTGAGCCTTTAGGTTTAAGGAGGTGATCCAGCCGCAGGTTCCCCTACGGCTACCTTGTTACGACTTCGTCCCAGTCATGAACCACACCGTGGTAACCGCCCTCCCGAAGGTTAGACTAGCTACTTCTGGTGCAATTCACTCCCATGACGTGACGGGCGGTGTGTACAAGGCCCGGGAACGTATTCACCGCGACATTCTGATTCGCGATTACTAGCGATTCCGACTTCATGGAGTCGAGTTGCAGACTCCAATCCGGACTACGAGAAGTTTTCTGGGATTCGCTCCACCTCGCGGTATTGCAGCCCTCTGTACTCCCCATTGTAGCACGTTTGTAGCCCACCCCGTGAGGGCCATGATGACTTGACGTCGTCCCCACCTTCCTCCGGTTTGTCACCGGCAGTCTCCTTAAAGTTCCCGGCTTTACCCGCTGGCAATTAAGGACAAGGGTTGCGCTCGTTACGGGACTTAACCCAACATCTCACGACACGAGCTGACGACAGCCATGCAGCACCTGTCTCTCAGTTCCCGAAGGCACCAATCCATCTCTGGAAAGTTCTGAGGATGTCAAGGGGTGGTAAGGTTCTTCGCGTTGCATCGAATTAAACAACATGCTCCACCGCTTGTGCGGGCCCCCGTCAATTCATTTGAGTTTTAACCTTGCGGCCGTACTCCCCAGGCGGAGAACTTATCGCGTTAGCTTCGCCACCAAAGCCTCAAGGGCTCCAACGGCTAGTTCTCATAGTTTACGGCGTGGACTACCAGGGTATCTAATCCTGTTTGCTCCCCACGCTTTCGCACCTCAGCGTCAGTTTTGGTCCAGGAGGCCGCCTTCGCCACTGGTGTTCCTTCCTATATCTACGCATTTCACCGCTACACAGGAAATTCCACCTCCCTCTACCAAACTCTAGCCTGGCAGTTTGGAATGCAGTTCCCAGGTTAAGCCCGGGGCTTTCACATCCCACTTACCAAACCGCCTACGCGCGCTTTACGCCCAGTAATTCCGATTAACGTTTGCACCCTCCGTATTACCGCGGCTGCTGGCACGGAGTTAGCCGGTGCTTCTTCTGTCGCTAACGTCAAAGCTTCAAGGTATTAACCTGAAGCGTTTCTTTACGACTGAAAGTGCTTTACAACCCGAAGGCCTTCTTCACACACGCGGCATGGCTGGGTCAGGCTTTCGCCCATTGCCCAAGATTCCCCACTGCTGCCTCCCGTAGGAGTCTGGACCGTGTCTCAGTTCCAGTGTGGCTGATCGTCCTCTCAGACCAGCTATAGATCGTCGCCTTGGTAGGCCTTTACCCCACCAACTAGCTAATCTAACGCAGGCTCCTCTTCTGGCGCGAGGTCCGAAGATCCCCCGCTTTGATCCTTAGATGTTATGCGGTATTAGCTCGGGTTTCCCCGAGTTGTCCCCCACCTGAAGGTAGATTCCTACGCGTTACTCACCCGTCCGCCACTTTACTCGCGCCCGAAGGCACTTTCTCGTTCGACTTGCATGTGTTAAGCCTGCCGCCAACGTTCAATCTGAGCCATGATCAAACTCTTCAGTTTAATATCTGTATTGCTCCTCACATCTTCCGACCTTCGTCGATCAACATGACTTGCCCTACTGAAGTATCGTGCTCTCTTCTGAATTGCGTGTTCCCACACATATGGCTTGTATCGCTCCCTGGGTCGTACCCAGTGAGCGAACGTACTATTCATTTGATTTCTTAAAGAACTCCCCGGGAATCTCGGACCCCCGGGGCAAGGGCTGTGCATTATACGTAGCGAAGTTCGCATAGCAACTGCTGAAGCAACTATTTCTGAAGAATGGTCAGAAACCACTTCTTCAGCCTTTTCTAGGCAGCAACCGCAACCCACCCAAGCCTCGTCAACATGCAGCTCTTTCTGAACCTCGCTGCCCTTGGAGCCACTCAATGACACCGATCCACAAAACACCGGCCCACTCGCTCTTATGGTCGATTTCTCTACGGCAGCATCCTGTCAGCATTCACGCTTGTGCAAGTGCCACTACATCCAGAATACCTTCGTGAACCAAAAGGGAAAATGCATGACCACTCGGCGTCCCACAAATCGCCTGTACACATATCCGGAGCGACGCACTCTTTTCGTCAACGATCGCCCCGACGAAACCAGGTTATTACGGCACTCGCCAATGGTCACGGGACCGACCACACTTGAAGACTCGCCTTGACGGATTTTTTCTGCGGCACGATTCCTGCCGTAGAGCGAAAGAATTGATAAGTACGGAAGCTGCCAAGCTCGAGCGCCCTAAACAAATTACGAACGACAAACGACCCGATACTCAAATTGTCAGAGATCCCTGAAAACGGCGACACCTTCGAGCCCTGCTCACGAATGAAGGGCAACGACTGTCAACGCACTGCCTGAGTCGACAATTGAAGGAAGGCGTTCAACCAGCTGCCAAGGCTCGTGGCTCCAGAACTTTTACCGCATCCGCATCGTTCAGGACCAACTGACTTATTCGAAAGGAAGAACAATCGATAGGTCCAGTCGGGCCTTAACGAGTCAGTCTTGTCCAGCGTCGAGCCCTGGAAAAGGCGGCAAGGTAAGTAAAGGTGTCAGAGCATCAAAACGTACGGTGTGGGACGCTGGGTCGATGCCCATCCATACATGTGAGAAATGTCTTCTTTTCTTGTTTCAAGTTTTTACTATACTACGACCCCTCTTGAGACTTCGTTCAAAGATTGGGCGCAACTCTCTGCAATACATATGAAACTTCTTGAAAGAAAGCGTTGACGGGTCCGTACAACGAAAGTGGGGCGAACACAGAGAATGGCAAACTGATGTCTTTCGATTTCCCAAGAACACATCTGATCGCAATCGCTTTGATTTGCACTGGTTTGTGGGTTTTTGGATTCTCGGATTTCAAAGAACCATCCACTGCAAGACTCCCCGCTACTGAGTCCACAACATCCCCGATAGATGTTCCGCCGACGACCGAATCAACAGCCCGACCTGCCATAGACGCTTCCGTCACCAAACAACCAGTCAGTCACGCACAAGCCATCGAACACACAGTACGACACGGCGAGAGCCTGGCCGTCGTTTTTCAGAAGCTTGGTTTTTCGGCGCCCGAGCTTCATGCCATGGCAACGTCCAAACCATATGGAAAGCGCCTCCAGAGCATACTTCCGGGCAAAACCATTCGCTTTACGCTTGATCAACAAGGTTTGCTTTCCAAATTGAGCTACCAACCATCCCCTTTGGAACTGCTTGAGTTCCAGCGCGGGAAGAAAGGGTATTCCGGAAAGCTGACCCGAAGACAGCCTGACGTCAACAGAGTTTATCGAACCGGTCGGATCCACCAGAGCTTGTTTGTCAGCGCCCAACGAAGCGGGCTGAGTGATGCCCTTATCATGCAACTCGCCAAGATTTTTCAATGGGATATCGACTTTGCACTTGATTTGCGACGCGGGGATGAATTCTCCGTCATCCTGGAAGAGCTGTATGTCGACGGACGATTTATCGGTCATCGCGACATTCTCGCCGCGGAATTCGTGAATCAAGGCGAGAGCTTCAGGGCGGTTCGATTCGAACCCAGCGATAGCGGTGAAGGTGGGTACTACACTCCTGACGGAAAGAGTCTGCGGAAGGCCTTTCTTCGTGCTCCTCTCGAATTCTCTCGCATCAGTTCGAATTTCGACCTACGGCGCGTTCACCCCTTATTCAATCAACTAAGACCGCATCGTGGAATCGACTACGCTGCTCCAACGGGAACACCGATAAGAGCCTCAGGCAGTGGACGAGTGCAGATAGCAGGAAAGTCTGCCGCAAATGGAAACTACGTGGTGCTGCAACACAGCGCCGAGTACCAGACCAAGTATCTCCATCTGTCTCGTTTCGCCAAAGGATTGCGGGCAGGAAAGCGGGTCAAACAAGCCGAACTTATTGGCTATGTCGGTCAAACCGGTTGGGCCACAGGCCCACACTTGCACTACGAGTTCCTGGTAAACGGAGCGCATCAGAATCCGCGAACGGTAAAGCTACCAAACGACGCACCAATCAGCGGAAAGCAACTCGTCGCCTTTCGAGAATATGCCAAGCCGCTGCTATTTCAGCTCGATGCTTATCGACAAGGCCCGCAAATAGCCGCAGCCAACTGATTCGTTGATGCCTCGCGCCGACGGTCTCTACATTGGCGCAATGACGGGTACCAGCGTCGATGCGTTGGATCTTGCGCTCATCTCCACCATTGGTATGTTGAAGATTGAGCGAGGAGCAACAACTCCTCTTCCAGACGAGCTTCGAAAAAATCTGCTGGCGCTAGTTACCAGCTCGCAACCAATCGACCTCGACTTCCTCGGTCATGCCGACGTAGCTCTGGGTCGATTCATTGGCGAAGCGGTTCTCGACTTCCTAACCACCTCCGGTCTTCAGGCGTGCAATATTGTCGCGATTGGTTCGCACGGACAGACGATTCGCCATCGACCGGGCGGACCAAACGCCTTCACTATGCAGATTGGGGATCCCCACTACATCACCGAACTTACAGGCATTCCGGTAGTTGCGGATTTTCGGCGAAGGGATATTGCGGCAGGCGGACAAGGCGCGCCTCTCGTTCCGCCCTTCCATCGAGCGATCTTTGCCGATAAGAAAGAGCGAAGAATCATTTTGAACATTGGTGGCATCGCCAATATCACCAGACTCGCATCAGGAGAATTATTGACCGGATGCGACACGGGACCTGGGAATGGGCTCTCAGACGTTTGGACGGCACGCCACTTGCAACAACCCCAAGACCACGACGGTGCTTGGGCTCGCTCGGGAAAACTGAACGAGCCACTCCTGAAGGCCTTCTTGAGCGATCCATATTTCGCCATGCCGGTACCAAAAAGCACTGGCAGGGAGTACTTCAATATCGATTGGATAGAGAAATACGCGCAACCGCACTCTATCCCTCCCGAGGATGTTCAAGCCACACTTATCGAGTGCACCGTGTGTTCGATAGCGCTTGCCATCAATCAGGCGTTTGCGGAGACGGACCGCGTCATCGTTTGTGGTGGTGGTCGACGAAACCGCTATCTGATGGAGCGGCTTGGAGCAGCGATGGCTTGTCCGGTCGAGCCTTCGGAAATCCACGGTGTGGACGGTGATTCACTGGAGGCTGCCGCCTTCGCTTGGCTGGCAATGAAAACTGTGCAAAATGAACCGGGCAATGAACCTTCCGTTACCGGTGCAAGAAGACGAAATGTGTTGGGCGCAATTTTTCGCTGATCTCACCTACACCGAGAAAGAATTCCCGCATCCACAAGTCGTTGAGGCGTTCGGATTTTCAATCAAAAATCTCGAGCCCTGCAGATCTTCCCGATAGTCGACTACCGAGCCAACCAGATATTGGTAGCTCAATTCGTCAACAACCAGTTGGACAGCGCCTTTGGTAATAACGGCATCCTCCTCAGTGATGGCGTCGTCAAAGGTAAAGCCATAGGAGAATCCGCTACATCCCCCTCCAGTCACAAAGACACGCAAGTGAAGCGAGTCATCTCCTTCTTCCTTGAGCAGGTCTTCTACTTTTAATGCTGCCCGATCGGACAACTTAATCATGTTACTCATGACCTGACCCATCGAATTCCGCTTTCATTCTTCACCAGATTTCCGACCCGACAAAGGTCGAACAGTTTCGTCCTGAGTGGGTAATTCTTCAGTGTGCACCAATTGCCCTTCAATGCGGGCACCTAACTGCATTTCAATCAACTTATAGTAGACATTCCCTTTCAGGCTGGCTCGTGCGGCGATCTCCACTTTTGTCTTCGCGAAGATGTCACCTTCAACCCTGCCATCGACTATAACGCTGGCAACTCTTACGTCGCCGCGAATCTCTCCACCGCCACAAATCGTTAATCGAGCGGCATCGTCGGTGGCCGACACGTTGCCCAGGACTTTCCCGTAGACGTACAACTCTCCGGAAAAAGACACATCACCAACGATTTCCGTGCCGGCGGCAACTAGAGTAATTGCATCTTTCGCTTTCCTTCCGAACATCAATCAGCCTCGACAACCCATGGAAAAGTACGCCTATTTTTCTTCGCGCTGCGTCCTGCTGGAACCAGGGTCACTTCAGTGCGAAGTGGCTTGTATCCGGGCGGAAGTGCAACCTCTCCAGCAAAATCCTGAAAGTAGCGAAAACTGTAGGGGAGCGGATAATAGTCAACTTTCTGCACTTTTGGCAGCGGCAATACGATTGACTTGCCTTGATACTCTGCAACGATGTCTACGGAGACCGTGCCCGAAAGCGTCGATCTTTTCGACTCAATCTGAGTAAGCAATAGCTCGAATCGAAAGGTCCTCGCCTTCGGAGTGCCAAGAATTTTGAAACTCCCGACTTGAAGACCTCGCTCCAGACTATCTGGCGCAAGCAAAGCCTTGTACCGACTGATCTCTTCCTTGATATGCGTAAGCTCGAGCTGCAACGATTCAAGACTTACCTGCAAATCCACCATCGCACCCTTAGAGACACTTGACTCCAGTTCCGCGCCAGCAAGTCGGTCCACCATGGCACCCATTTCACTCTGGGCTTTCGCGAGTTCGCCTTCCAGCTGCTGTTTTTGCTGCTGAACCGAAGGAAGTTCTCGAATTCCATACTGATAACCTGCCACCCCACCGCCAGATAAGGCAGCGAGCAGCAGAAAAACGATCGCCGCCGGAGTGTTCCAGGCAGTCACTTGTACAACTCGCACGGTCTTGTTCGCGAGCTTCATCTGGCTCGACTCAAGCTAAGAAAGGTGAGTGTACCCCCATCGAAGCCTCCCCCGACTTGCAGCGTTCTCACCTTAGAAGGAGACTGCTAAACCCGCCAGATTGGCTTCGCGGACCCCTAAATGGGTAGTTTCCTGTGGCTCAAAGCCCTACACATCATCTTTGTCGTGACCTGGTTTGCTGGAATTTTCTACGTCCCACGACTCTTTATTTACCACTCCCAGGCAAAAGACCCTGAGGTGCGTCAGCTCTTTAATCTGATGGAAAACCGTCTCTACAAAGTCATCATGATGCCCAGCATGGCGTTAACCCTGGTCCTTGGCGGGACTCTTCTCTTCCTTCACTGGGAAACGGTGCACCAATCTGCCTGGATCTGGTTGAAACTGGCATTAGTCATGATCCTTATCGGCTACCACCACTATTGTGGGGCTCTCATTCGACGACTCGCCTCAGTTGCGGCCGCTGATCCTCAACCTCACACAGACAAGTTTCTAAGGGTCTTCAACGAGATCCCTGCGCTCCTGCTTATACTTATCGTCTTTCTTGCTGTGACCAGACCATTTTGAACCGAACTCGATCACACGAACTTTTCGCGCGGGCCTTGAAACGTATACCCGGCGGGGTGAATTCGCCCGTACGGGCCTTTGGCGGCGTGGGTGGTGAGCCCGTGTTTTTTGAGCGTGGAGAAGGGCCATACCTTTTCGATGTCGATGGAAATCAATACATCGACTACGTCGCTTCCTGGGGACCGATGTTGTTTGGACATACCCAGGCTCATGTCGTCAATGCGGTAACGGAGCAGGCTTCCCGCAGCCTGGGCTTCGGCGCACCGACTGAATTGGAGATCGAACTCGCCGACACGATTCATGGGCTGATGCCTTCCATTGAGTCCGTACGCATGGTCAGTTCCGGAACCGAAGCAACCATGTCGGCCATTCGATTGGCCCGTGGGTTTACCGGGCGAGACCTGATCATCAAATTTGCCGGCTGTTATCACGGTCACAGCGACGCCCTTCTTTCCAAAGCAGGTTCTGGTCTGCTGACTTTTGGCATTCCAAATTGCCCAGGTATTCCTGCCGACGTTGCAGCCCTGACATTGACATTGCCATTCAACGATCCGCAGGCTTTGAGGGATGCATTTGCTACACATCCAAACAAGATCGCCTGCGTGATTGTCGAGCCGGTGGCAGGAAATATGGGTTGCATCCCTCCAGAACCTGGCTTCCTCAATGCTCTACGAAGCATTACCGCACACCACGGCGCGCTGTTGATCTTCGACGAAGTCATCACAGGCTTTCGTGTTGCGTTGGGGGGCGCGCAGGCTTTGTATGGCGTCACACCGGATATCACGACACTTGGAAAAATCATTGGCGGCGGCCTTCCCGTTGGCGCTTTCGGAGGAAGAGCTGATGTCATGGCCCACATCGCTCCGCTCGGCGGGGTTTATCAGGCTGGAACGCTGTCTGGAAATCCGCTAACCATGGCTGCCGGTCTAGCCACCTTGAATCAGTTGAATTCCGAACTCTACCCGCGCCTCCAAGGACTTACGGAAGAGTTGGCGGACGGCTTAACGAACGCGGCGGTTCGTGCAGGGATTCGGATTACTACCAATCGCGTCTGCGGAATGTTCAGCTTTTTCTTTGATGTGGACACAGTCACGAACTTCGATCACGTCATGAGTTCAAATGCGGACCTGTACCGCCGCTTCTTTCATAAAATGCTGGACGCTGGAATCTACCTCGCGCCATCAGCTTATGAGGTGGCCTTCCTTTCGGCGGCGCACACTTCTGAAACCAACAGGTTCACGATCGAAGCTGCCAAACGCGCTTTTTCTGACCTGCACAGCTAGGACCAAACCCTCCATGTACGACATCTACGGATTGGGAAACGCGCTCGTCGATACAGAGTTTCAAGTCGACGATGGATATCTTCGCGCGCATGGTATCGACAAAGGTCACATGACCCTGGTTGATGAAACAAGATTGCGCACACTGCTCGCCGGCCTTGCCGATAGGCCAGCCAAAAGAATTAGCGGCGGATCTGCGGCCAACTCCGTTTACGCAGCGCAAGGGTTCGGGACCAGAACGTTTTATTCCTGCAAGGTAGCCGAGGACCATACCGGCAACCACTTTCTCGCCGACCTTAAGGAGGCGGGAGTTCAATGCAACGAGAACGCCAGAAACAGCTCGGGCACAAGCGGAGAATGTTTGATTCTGGTGACTCCGGACGCTGAGCGGTCCATGAACACATTTCTGGGTATCTCGAGTGCGCTTTCAGAGGCTGAAGTCGATTCTGCGGCACTACGCCAATCCAGATTTTTCTATGTTGAAGGCTATCTGAGCTCGAATACCAGCAGCCTTCGCGCAGCAGTTGCTGCAAAGTCTCAAGCGGAAGCTGCCTCGGTCAAGACTGCGGTCAGCCTGTCTGATACGAGCATGGTCGTCCACTTCCGCGACGGTCTCGAGCAGATACTCGGCAATGGAGTGGATCAGCTGTTCTGCAACGAAGAAGAAGCGCTCAGCTGGGCACGCACGGACCGGCTGGACGTGGCCATCCACGAACTTAAGGATATCGCCCGAGTGTGTAACATCACGCTCGGCTCCGCAGGAAGTTTGAGTGTGATCGATGGCAAACAAACAGCAGTAGCTGGTTACCAAGTGCGCGCTGTCGACACCAACGGCGCCGGAGACATCTATGCCGGGGCTTATCTCGCCATGATTTGTAAAGGCCAAGAGCCCATATATGCGACTCGCTTCGCCAATTTCGCTGCGGCTCAGCTTGTGACGCACATCGGAGCCAGGCTTCCGAAGATCTCTGGCTACCAACAGCTGCTGGCAAAGTTCAACGGTTAGCGCTCTGCGGGGCAGGAATCCTCAGTGGTACTGCCGGGTCAACTCTTAGTCTAATGAGATTGGAATCGACGAAAGTATGGTGAGCGAGTCGAGTTCAATTCGCGTTTTGTAGCCATACACCTCGACGCCTTCCCCAACAGCCTGCTTTAGTATTTCGGCAAAGTCTGGATCGACTTCTGCCGCCGCTGAGACAGATTCTATTCCGCTGTGCTGCACGCAGAACACCAGTGCCGCTCTGTCACCGCTGCGCCGGACTTTGACAAGCCCTTCAACATGTTTCCAGGCGCGCGTACTTTTTGCGTCTGGGAACAGGCCTTTCCCCTGTAAAAACTGCCAAGTCACGCTCTTTACTTCCAGATAGCACCTTGTCGAGTCTGGTCCACGCAGGAGGAAATCAAATCTACTGTGTCCATCCAGTGCTTTGGTTTCCGGGATGACTTCCACATATTCTTGAAACGGTACAAGCAACCTCAGTTCAAGCGCTTCAGCAATGAGTTCATTCGCACGCGCAGTGTTGACGACTATCCTGTCGCCGCCGTCGATAACGACTTCAAGCGATCGTGGGTACTTTCGTGATGTCGACTTGCTGACGGAACACCATACCGACGACCCGGGCGTAGAGCATTGGATCATCGCACCTGTGTTCGCACAATGTACCGTCTCTATCCGACCGTCCGCGAACTCGACATCAGCCAGAAAGCGCTTGTATCGTCGATGCAATACTCCTTGCTCCATCGGCCCCCAACGCAACTGATCAGCCTCGTGTCAACGCATTGGCGATACGATCCAGCACCAAATCCATGATATCCACATCAACCGTACAGGCTATTCGAAGAAATCGCTCAGCGTTCACCGCACCAAAGTCGAGGCCTGGTGTTGTTGCAACCAAGTACTCATCCAGCAACAGTCGACTGAAGTCAGATGCGGTCATTCCAGTTGCAGAGACATCGACATAGAGATAGAACGCACCATCCGGCGTGGCCGGAACCGCCAGTCCAAGGCGTTCTAACCCTCTTTGCATGTGCGTCGCACGATGCCGAAAAATCTTGCGGCGACGCTCGTGTTCCGCAATCGCCTCCACAGAAAATGCGGCTATCGCCGCGCGTTGGGCAATAGTGGATGGCGAAATGAACAGGTTCTGGGCGAGCTTCCTCACTCCATCCAGCAGTTCTTCAGGAATCACAATCCAGCCAAGCCGCCAGCCTGTCATTCCGAAATATTTCGAAAAGCTCTGCAGCACTATGGGCTGGGATGAAAGTGATAGCACCGTTCGATACTCAGGGTCATCGCTCACAAGTCCCTGGTAGATTTCATCGATAATCAGGAACCCTCGATCACAGGCCTGATCGATGATTGACCGCATTTTGTTCCGGCGGATCATGGTCCCAGTCGGATTCGACGGGGAGGCGAGCAACGCACCGCGAACCGTATCACCCCAGTGGGCCCCCAAATCAGACCAACTCGGTTGAAAGTGGTTTTCAGCAAACACCGGCACCCTGCTGACATGAGCTCCGACGGTTTCGGCGAACACTTCATTGCAAGGGTAACCGGGGTCTGTGACGAGCACCCGGTCAGAAGGATTCAGCAAAGCTGCCGCAAGCAGTAGCAAGCCGCCACTTCCGCCGGAAGTAACAACGATCCGTTCCGGATCGATATCGACACCCAATCTACCGTAGTAACTCGAAATGGTTCGCCGCAACTCCGGGAGGCCCGTGGCGCTCGTGTACTTTGTGTCACCACGAGCGATCGCCTCCGCTCCAGCAGTTGAAATTTCTCTACACACCGCAAAGTCGGGTTCACCAACTTCCATGTGAACGACCGATCTGCCGGAAGCTTCGAGTTGTGCGGCACGCTCCATGATTTCCATGACGCGAAAGGGTTTGATGGTGGCAAGTCGGTCAGCGAGTTTCACGAAACTTCATCCAGGCAAATTGAGGGTCAAGCCAGTACGAGACGTTGGAGCCAGTCTGTTCCAACTATTAAACTGCAAAATTCAACTCAGATGTCCGCGAGCAGCGCAATGAGTCCCGTTGGTCGATTCGCTCGCATTGCATGGACTGCAACCGGACGCGCCAGTCATCTCCCAGAATGGAAACACCGCGCTGTATTCCACCGCGTTGACCAGACTTTCCTCCACCGGACAGCTCTTTGGCTGCTCCTGCCCACGCAAGGAGCTGGAAGGAAGCCCCACTTATCCTGGCACCTGCCGTTCCAAGCCCTTCGATCCCGGCCAATTTACCAGCCGGTATCGCAGAGTAAAAAGACATCGCGTATTTGTTACCATCAGTGTCATGACTCAGGTCTTGTTGCTTGGTATTTCTTCCACCATCAGTCTCCCGATCGTGAATACGCTGGAGGCGAACGGCTGCCTGACAAAATCGTTCAACGAAGCGGACTTGGAGTCTGCCAGCGGACATCTCGCTTGTGACCTGGTTCTGATCAGTGATCAATGCCGTAGCGAAATGATCACCATCCTGCTTAAAGTTTCCGGCAAACACGTGCCAGCAATCATCATCGCGGAAAGCCCCTCCTATTCGAACGCGGTCTCCGCGATTCAGAAAGGCGCGTACGACTATCTGCCGTTACCGGTGGAAGCGGATCATCTAATGGCCGCCATCGAGCGAACTCTGTTAGCGCATCGGAATCGAAGACTTCCAACCATCGACTCCGAAAGTCTTCCCTTGATCGGCGAGTGCGCGAGTATTCGTGATCTCAAAGAGCGGGTGCTAGCGGTTGCCGCGACAGACCGACCGGTGCTCATCACAGGAGAGCCTGGTTCTGGCAAACGCCGAGTGGCCAGGGCCATTCACGACGCCTCAGATCGACAGCGATCGCCCATGATCGTCGTGAATTGTGCAGCCATACCTGTCGAAGGAATCGAAACCGAACTCTTCGGCAGAGACGCAAGCGTGGGTGGGCAGGCGATCAATGGATTGGTCTCCACAGCTCATCAAGGCACACTTTTTCTGGATGAAATTGGTGTACTCCCCCAGGAGGTACAAGCACGCCTGCTTCGACTGGTGAGCACCCGAGAACTACGTGCAGTCGGCGGATCGACTTCCAGAAAGGTGGACGTCCGGATTATCGCCAGCTCTCATTTGGATCTTGAACAGCTCAGTGGTCAAGGTCGATTCCGGAGTGAGTTACTCTACCAGCTCTCCATAACATCGATTCGGGTTCCACCTTTGCGTGATCGAGGTGATGACATCCTTGCGCTTGCAAACTGGTTTCTGGCGACAACTTCAACTCGACTGAAGCGAGGAGAAATGAGCTGGTCCGGCAACGCTCTGGTTGCTATTCGACGTTACCAATGGCCGGGGAATGTGAGGGAGCTGGAAAACGCCATTGAAAGAGCGGTTATTCTGACCACCGACAACGTCGTCCCGGCCGAAGTTCTCCCCATCGACAACGAACGCCCATCTCTACCCGTTCCAGTACCTGACAATGCCTCACAAACCAGCCTGGAAGACTACTTCGTCCGATTCGTTGTTGAAAACGAAGAGTTGTTTAGCGAGACAGAGTTGGCCGAGAAGCTGGGAATCAGCAGGAAGAGCCTCTGGGAACGCCGTCAACGCCTCAACATTCCGCGCAAACGCTCTCGAAGTCGAGAGCAATCGAGCGGTCCCGAATCACCGACGGCCGACTGACTATGCCCAGCGTTCTGCAACGAGTACCCGCTTCAACTCACGGGATCGATCCGACACTACTTGACGCCAATAGTCTCGAGGTTATCGCCAAACTGAGATCTGCCGGGTTCGACGCATACCTCGTCGGTGGTTGTGTTCGTGATCTTTTGCTCGGCGAGACACCAAAGGATTTCGACGTCGCTACGGACGCCACGCCGGAAGAAGTCAAAGGTGTGTTCCGACGAGCACGACTTGTCGGTCGAAGATTTCGAATTGCACATGTTCGTTTTGGTCGGGAAATCATTGAAGTTTCCACCTTTCGCAAGGGGAAATCCTCCCTCGTCGAGCTCAACTCCGATGGCATGATCCTGAGTGACAATGAGTATGGCACCCTGGCAGAAGATGCACTCAGGCGCGATTTCACCATCAACGCCCTGTATTACGATCCTCTTAGCGGTGATCTTCTGGACTATGTGGATGCACTCAAGGACCTGAAGGCAAGGCGCATTGCGTTCATCGGGCAAGTTGATGTGCGGCTTGCCGAAGATCCCGTTCGGGCTATCCGGGCACTGCGTTTCAAAGCAAAACTCAAATTCGATATTGCCGATTCAATCAATTCAGCGCTACCGGAAGCTGCGAGGAGATTGCAGGCGATTCCGTCTGCTCGCTTGTTTGAAGAGTTCAACAAGCTGTTTTTGTTGGGATACGCGCACGCCGCCTGGCACGTCATATCCTCCTCGCCACTACATCAGGCGTTGTTCCCGGGAACACACCCGGCGAGCGAACTCGTCAGCAAGGCCATGCGCAACACTGACGCTCGAATCGCTGCAGACAAGCCAGCCACTCCAGGCTTCCTGTTGGCCGTCCTGTTGTGGGAAGACTACGTGGCCCGTATGCATCGCTTCATGCCTATGCATCCAGCGATCGTCGCCAGCAACCTCGCGGCGGATCAATCCATCGCAGCACAGACATCGGTGATAGCCATTCCCCGCCGGTATTCAACCTTTGTTCGCGAAGTCTGGTCTTTGCAACCTCGCCTGGAAGAGCCATCTCCAAAGACACTGGAGCGGCTGGTGTCACACAAACGATTTCGCGCCGCCTACGATCTCCTGGATCTAAGAGCTCAAATCGATCCGGCTCTCACACCGATGTTCGATTGGTGGACCCAATATCAGGCACAACCCGATCTTCGAGCGGTTCTCGTAGCCTCCTTGCCTCGAGCGCGCACGCCGGCCAGCGGGCGCAGGCGAAGACGCTCACGCAAAGGCACCGGAACCGGCGTGCCCACTTTAGTGCCATGAAAAAGCCTGTTGAGCCCGCCGCTGTCAGGGGAAAGCGCAACACCGGCCGCCACAATTTCGGCTACATTGCCATCGAAGGTCCGATAGGTGTTGGAAAAACCACACTTACCAACATGATTGCAGAGGAGCTCGGCTACTCCACGTTGCTGGAGCCCGCTGCGGAAAATCCGTTCCTTGATGCTTTCTACCGCGACAGTCGAAGATACGCGCTGCCAACCCAATTGTTTTTCCTGCTGAACAGAGCTCGACAAGTGAGCGGAATTGCACAGGATGACCTGTTGGCTTCGAAAATCGTCACCGATTTTCTGATGGAAAAGGACGAATTGTTTGCACGCCTCACTCTGTCCCCTGACGAGTTTGATCTCTATCTACAGATCAGCAAGAAGCTGGACCTCAATGTTCGAACACCTGATCTGGTCATCTATCTGCAGGCAAATGTGGATGTCCTGCTGACGAGAATTCGACATCGTGGTGTCAAAAGCGAACAACGCATGGAGACCGAGTACCTGGCGTCGCTGGTAGATGCGTACACGGAGTTTTTCCACTTTTATGATCGAAGCCCGCTGCTTGTGGTGAACGCAAATCAGATCGACTTCATAAACAGTAAAGAACATTTCAGGGCATTGCTTACTCGCATCACTGAAATGACGGGTGCCCGTCAGTACTTCAATCCAAATCCGGAGTTTTTGTGAGTCCGCCTTTTACGTCACCAACCGAATTACCTTCGTGGCAAGCTCTGGCACTCATCGCACGAGACACAAAGCCTGCAAATCAACTGCTTGCCGATGATGTTCGAAATCGCGCCTTGCGGATTACCACTTGCGGGATTACAGCTGACTTTAGTAAGCAGAGGATCAGTCAACAGGTATTCAGAGAACTGATTGCCTTGGCCGATCAGGTAAACCTGTCGGACCATCGCGCAGCCATGTTGGCCGGAGAGGTGATCAATCAATCAGAGCGACGGCCAGTTCTTCACACCGCTTTGCGTGCGCCACGTGGAATGGGCCTGCCGGGTATCGATCAACTGGTTCATGACACTCTCAACCGAGTCAGGTCTTTCGTCGACCGCATACGACATGGCCAACATACCGGGATCACCGGTAAAAGCATTCGTCACATCATCTTCATCGGGATCGGCGGTTCACATCTCGGCCCTGAACTTGCCGTGCGGGCCATTGGCTGTGACGATGTGCTCGATATCAGATTTGTCAGCAACATCGACGGATATGCACTCACCGCTGCTTTGAAAGGATGTGATCCCGAACGGACATTCTTCATTACCGCGTCCAAATCTTTCCTGACCTTGGAAACCCTGGAAAATTCACGATCTGCTCGTACCTGGTTCCTCGAGCGCACCAACCAGCCTTCGGGAATATCGAAGCACTTTGCAGCGATTTCCGCCAATGTCCAAGCGGCAAACGAGTTTGGCATTTCTTCGGACAACATATTCCCGATGTGGGATTGGGTGGGTGGACGTTATTCGCTCTGGAGCGCTGTTGGCATGCCAGTCGCACTGGCCGCTGGCACTCACGCATTTGATGCGCTTCTGTCGGGAGGCCGTGCAATGGATGAACATTTTGCATCCACGCCGCACGCGATGAATCTGCCAGTGTTGGCTGCCCTTGCTGGCGTCTGGAACACCAATTTCCTCGGTGCGAACAATCACGCGGTACTGGTGTACGACGAGCGACTGACTCTGTTGCCTATGTACCTGCAGCAACTGGAAATGGAGAGCAACGGCAAGCGTGTCCATCAGGACGGCAGTCCCGTGACGACGCACACGATGCCCATTCTCTGGGGAGGCGTCGGCACATCCGGTCAACATGCGTATCACCAGTTGTTACACCAGGGAACACGTGCATACAGCGCAGATTTCATTTTTTGCGCATCTGCCGGATCGGATCTGACTGAACATCATCGTTGGCTGGAGGCTAACGCGCTGGCCCAGAGTCAAGCGATGATGCTCGGTGAAAGTGGTGTATCCAGCGAGAGGGAAGTTCCTGGCGAACATCCGACGACGACGCTGCTACTCGATCGGCTGGATGCCTTCCATCTGGGTGCACTGCTGGCCATGCACGAACACAAAGTCTTTTGCCAGGGTGTCATCTGGGGAATCAACTCATTCGATCAGTGGGGCGTTGAAATCGGTAAACGATTGGCCAATCCCATCTACAAACAACTGGTGGGCGATGACGCGAGCAGCCAGGATCGATCAACACGTTTCCTGATCGAACACTTGCGTGACAGGTCCACACAAAATTTCAAAGGGGAGACAAGGTGAGCACGGTTTACCCAGTGCCTGAATCGGTACGTGTGCGCAGTCACATTGACGCAGAAACTTATGATGCGATGTACACGCAGTCCATAGAAAAACCCGATGATTTCTGGGATGAGCAGGCAAGGACGTTCCTCACGTGGTCCAAGCCATGGCACACCACGCGGGTGGCCGATATGCACGGCGGCAACTTTCGGTGGTTTGATGGTGGCCAGCTCAATGTCAGCTTTAATTGCATCGACAGGCACCTGCCGACTCGTTCGAGTCAAACTGCAATCATCTGGGAGGGCGACGATCCGGCCGAATCCCGCACGATTAGCTATGGGCAGCTCGCAATCGCCGTAAACAAGTTGGCGAACGGACTCAAGGCTCGAGGCGTCAAGAAAGGTGATCGTGTCTGCATATACATGCCAATGATTCCGGAAGCCGCCTACGCGATGCTGGCGTGCGCGCGCATCGGAGCCATCCATTCGGTAGTGTTTGGCGGATTTTCTCCGCAGTCTCTTCGTGACCGGATATTAGACTCAGACTGTCAGACCCTGATCACAGCTGATGAAGGATTGAGAGGTGGGAAGCTGATCCCGCTGAAGAAGAATGCCGAAGAAGCACTGGCAGCTTGTCCCAACGTACACACCGTAATCGTTGTACGTCGAACCGGTAATTCCATTCCGTGGCAAAGTTCGCGCGACATCTGGTATCACGAGTTGACAGCGGACTGTTCTGACATTTGTCCAGCAGAACCAATGGATTCCGAACATCCCCTCTTCATCCTGTATACCTCCGGTTCGACTGGCAAACCGAAAGGCGTACAGCATTCCTCGGCTGGTTATCTCTTGATGGCGTCAATAACCCATCGATATGTATTCGACTACCACGACGGAGACATTTACTGGTGTACAGCAGATGTCGGCTGGATCACGGGTCACTCCTACATTGTCTACGGACCTCTTGCAAACGGTGCAACGACACTGATGTTCGAGGGGATTCCCACTTGGCCAGACTCCTCTCGTTGCTGGAATGTCATCGACAAACACGGTGTGAACATTTTTTACACCGCGCCTACGGCGCTGCGCCAACTGATGTCGCAAGGGGATACTTTTGTCACCCAAACAAGCCGTTCAACGCTTCGCCTGTTAGGGTCGGTTGGCGAACCGATCAACCCGGAAGCATGGGAGTGGTATCACCGTGTTGTGGGCGAGCGCAGATGTCCAATCGTTGAGACCTGGTGGCAGACTGAAACGGGCGGCATCATGATTACCCCCCTGCCGGGCGCCACCGCACTTAAGCCGGGCTCTGCGACCAAACCATTTTTCGGGGTCCTGCCAGCCTTGGTCGACGCCAACGGTGTGGTCATAACTACTCAGGAAGCCTCAGGAAATCTGGTTATCACATCGTCTTGGCCGGGGCAGATAAGAACTGTTTACGGAGACCATCAACGCGTCATCGACACCTACTACAAGGCCTACCCCGGTTTCTACTTCACAGGTGATGGTGCCCGTCGAGACGAAGATGGCTATTACTGGATCACAGGACGTGTCGATGACGTGATCAACGTTTCAGGTCATCGGATTGGCACGGCCGAGGTTGAAAGTGCACTCGTGTTGCATGAAGCCGTCGCCGAAGCAGCCGTTGTCGGTTACCCCCATCACATCAAAGGCGAGGGAATCTACGCCTATGTGACTTTGATGGCCGGCTCAAACATTGATCCTCTGCGGCTTGAAGGCGAACTAATTGACCTGGTCCGACGAGAGATTGGCCCGTTTGCAAAACCAGACGTCATTCAGTGGGCACCGGGTTTACCGAAGACGCGCTCAGGCAAAATCATGCGTCGAATACTGCGAAAAATCGCCGCCAACGAACTGGAGAACATGGGCGACATCAGTACTCTGGCTGATCCGAGCGTGGTCGAAGATCTGGTTCGCAATCGCAAGGTGGGCGCTTGAGAATCCTGGCCGGTCGAGTTGCCGTTGTGACGGGCGGCAGCCGAGGTATTGGGAAAGGCATCGCCGAGGGCTTAGGTGAGGCAGGTGCAGTTGTTTACGTCACCGGCCGTAGCAGCACTGCAACCGATCCAAGCGCCAGCCTCTCGGTTGAGGCTACCGCTGCTGCAGTGGATCGACTGGGTGGAACAGGAATTCCCTGCGCAATTGATCATCGACACGATGATGAAGTCGCCGCGCTCTTCAAGCGCGTGCAGGACGAACAAGGCCGCCTCGACATTCTGGTCAACAACGCATATCAGATTCCCGATCCGCCGGTGCTGAATGGCGGGTTTTGGGAGCACCCCGTTTCCATTTGGGATATCCAGTGCGGCGTTGGTCTACGGGGCTACTACACCGCGTCGGTCTTTGCCGCTCCAATGATGGTTGCCGCGGGTCGTGGCCTGATCGTTAACATTTCTTCCCGAGGCGGCCGAGAATACGTGTTCAGCACCTCCTATGGTGTGGGTAAAGCCGGGGTCGATCGGATGGCACAGGATATGGCCCATGAACTGAAGGCCTATGGCGTCGCGGCGTTATCACTATCCCCATCCAAGGTGAAAACAGAATTCATCCTCGACATGGTCGCGAAAGGTAAAATGCAACTGGACCCGAGGACTTCTCAGTCGGTGCGCCTGTCAGGACGCTGCATCGCTGCTTTGGCTGCCGATCAAGAAATCATGCGAAAGTCGGGGGCGGTACTTACCGTTGCTGAAGTAGCAACCGAGTACGGCGTGGTCGATCACGATCACGAAAACACTCTTAATACAGGCCAAACATCGCTGGAACCTTGACCACGTTCGGATATCATACGCGCCGCTCTTCGAACCAGCGGGAAGGTTTGCGATGGCTGCAAAGAAGAAACAAGTAAGCGCCACAGCTTCTAAATCCAAAAAGACCGCGACGACCGCTAACACAAAAAAGGTCGCCGCCAAGCCTGATCCTGCGTCCAAGGGCGAAAAGACCACCAAGACCAAAGGCACCACGGCAAAAACTGGTGCGACAACCAAGAAAGCACCGGTCAAGCCGACTGTCGCTCAACCCAAGGAAAAGAAACCTCCACCGAAAATCGCGCAATCCGTGCGACAGCCGGTTCAGGTCGATAACAAATTGCCAACCGAAAAGAGCAAACCAGAAACCAAAAAACCTGCTGCTTCAAAAAGCCCTGCAGCTACGGCTTTGTTAGCGGACAAAGTTGCCAAAGAACAGCCATCGGTAGCTGACTCGACTCCGAAGAACACCAAGAAAAAAGCTACAACTGGAATACCAGCAACGGCGCCGGCAGCAGCAACAGCCATCAAGGGAACCGCCACGACTTCTATCAAAAGCAAAGTGAAACAGGACGCCTCGACTAGGAATTCCAAAACGGAAAACAAACCAATCGTGTCAAAGAGTACCGCGCGTCTGGTCGCGCCTTCAGATCTCAGTCCCAATCTATTCAGCGGCCCCATTCATGGAATTCCGCCCTACCAGCCAAAGCCCGGCGAAGAGTACATGAGCGAAGGCCAGGTGGAGCATTTTCGACGAATACTCATGAACTGGAAGCGTGAGTTGATGGAAGAAGTCGATCGTACCATCCATCATCTGCGTGACGAGGCGACTAACTTCCCTGATCCCAACGATCGTGCGACACAAGAATCAGAGTTCGGACTCGAACTCAGAGCCCGCGATCGCGAAAGAAAACTCCTCAAGAAGATTGATGCAGCACTCGGTCGCCTGGACGATGGCTCCTACGGTTACTGCGAAGAAACCGGGGAAGACATTGGACTTCGACGACTTGAAGCACGTCCAATCGCAACACTTTGTCTGGAAGCGCAGGAAAGGCACGAACTCGTAGAGCGTCACTACGGAGAACGAGAGGACAGATTCCGCCCGTAGGTCTTGGAACCTGAGGTCTACGCAGCGACCGAAGCCAGCCCAAACTGCTCCTGCGATCGCCTGACGTGATTCACCCATCTCGCAAGCTACGGGGTTGCTTCTCGCAACCCCGATGTCTGCAGTACTAAGCAGCTACGCCGCTTCGTAGTTCTTCACTTCCTTCATTGACAGCTTGATGCGTCCACGCTGGTCGACATCAAGCACGACAACGCGCACTTTCTGGCCTTCTTGCAAGTAGTCGCCAACACTCTCGACTCGCTCATCAGCGATCTGCGAGATGTGTAACAAACCATCTTTGCCTGGCAGGATAGAAATAAAGGCGCCAAAGTCGACGATCCGCTCAACGTTTCCTTCGTAGATCCTCCCAACCTCAGCCTCGGCAACAATTTCCTGGATCTTGCCAATGGCGATGTTTCGTGACTCCTCGTTCATGGCGAAGATCTTCACTGTGCCGTCATCTTCGATATCGATTTCAGCACCGCTGGCTTCGACGATACTTCGGATCATCGCACCACCTTTGCCGATGATCTCGCGGATCTTCTCCGGATGAACCTTCATGGTGGTAATGACGGGTGCATTTGAGGCGAGGTTAGGTCGTGACGTCGCCAGCACCTTGTTCATTTCGCCGAGAATGAAGAGTCGACCTTCCAGGGCCTGACGCAGCGCCGCTTCCATAATCTCTTCAGTGATGCCATCAATCTTGATGTCCATCTGCAATGCGGTAACGCCTTCCGCGGTACCCGCAACCTTGAAGTCCATGTCACCAAGGTGATCTTCATCGCCAAGGATGTCTGTCAGCACCGCGTAACGATTGCCTTCTTTCACAAGACCCATGGCGACGCCTGCTACCGGCGCTTTCAAAGGAATGCCAGCGTCCATCATCGATAGAGAGGCGCCACAAACAGATGCCATGGAACTCGAGCCGTTCGACTCGGTAATCTCCGACACGATTCGAATCGTATAGGGGAAGTCTTCAACGGTTGGAAGTACAGCCTGGACACCACGACGCGCCAATTTGCCGTGACCAATTTCCCGACGTTTTGGCCCACCCATGAAGCCAGCTTCACCAACGCTGTAAGGAGGGAAGTTGTAATGCAACATGAAGTGATCCTTGAAGGACCCTTCCAGCGCATCGATCAGTGCCGCATCTCTTTGCGTACCCAAGGTGGCCACAACAATCGCCTGCGTTTCGCCCCGGGTAAACAACACCGAACCGTGAGCGCGAGGTAACACACCAACTTCGATAGTAATCGGACGAACTGTTCGCAAGTCTCTACCGTCGATGCGCGGTTCACCGTTGATGACACGCTCTCGAACGATGTTCTTTTCCAGCTTGGCAAACGCGTCAGAAACGTCAGTTGCACTAAATTGCGCGGCTTCTGCCCCGGCCAGTGCTTCGACAGTAGACTTTCGTAGCGCCGCTACTCGATCTTGTCGATCCTGTTTGTCCATGATGCGGTATGCATCGCCAAGCTGACTTCGCACTTGCTGCTCTACCGCCTGCTTGAGAGGCGCATTCGACGCCACCGGCTGCCAATCCCAACGAGGCTTGCCAGCTGCAGCCGCCAACTCATTGATCGCCGTAATGACCACTTGCATTTCCTGCTGCGCAAACAACACACCGCCGAGCATTTCATCTTCGGTCAGGCGATCAGCTTCAGACTCAACCATGAGTACGGCGTCTTTGGTACCGGCGACAACCATGTGCAGCATCGAGCTCTTCATCTGCTCAAAGCCCGGGTTCAGAATGAAGTTGCCATCGATATAGCCAACTCGCGCCGCGCCGATAGGGCCAGAGAATGGAATGCCTGAGATGGACAAGGCGGCCGACGCACCAATCAAGGCGGCGATATCCGGATCCTGGTCCTTGTCCGCTGAAACCACCGTCAGAATCACCTGAACTTCGTTCATGAATCCTTTCGGAAACAAAGGTCGCAAGGGGCGGTCGATGAGACGCGACGTCAACGTCTCCTTCTCGCTCGGTCGACCTTCACGTCGGAAAAATCCACCCGGGATCTTCCCGGCGGAGTAGGTCTTTTCCTGGTAATTCACCGTCAGTGGGAAAAAGTCCTGCCCCGGTCGCATGCCCTTGGCACCGACTACGGTCGCCAACACGACGGTTTCGCCGAGAGTGACTAACACTGCCCCGGTTGCCTGGCGCGCAATGCGCCCCGTTTCGAGGGTGAGCTTTTGCCCACCAAACTGTATTTCTTTGGTAATCGCTTTCAAATCAGCTCCTTATGTAGGGTTGCAGACACCACGCACGAACCATCGACAGCCACGGCTGACAGCAAATCGTGCGGCAAGGTGTTGCTCAACGACGCAGACCAAGTCGTTGAATCAGCGATGCATATCGCTCTGAGTTTTTGCCTTTGAGATAGTCCAGCAACTTTCGGCGCTGGTTCACCATGCGGATCAGTCCCCGGCGTGAATGGTGATCTTTTTTGTGCGCCTTGAAGTGGTCCTGCAATTCGTTAATGTTGTGAGTCAGCAAAGCTACCTGGACTTCCGGCGAGCCTGTATCGCTCGTTCCTTGTTGGTAATCCTTGATGATTTCGGCTTTTCGAGCCGCGTCTAATGCCATGTTTTCGATCTCCTGTTGAATATGCCTGTAAAGCGCTGGTAAGGCTCACAAGTATGACCACGCATATTTGCAGTCATGCCCTCGATACCAGCCGACGTGGCGCGATGCGCCCGTCGTCCATGACCTCCCCTACACCGATAAACGATGCAGCGGAAGATTCGTTTTGCAGAGCCAACCTCACCCAACCCTGGGTGGGTGCACGGGGCACCATGACTGGTTGTCCCTGCCGAAGATAGTAAGCGAGCGTCTCGTTCAGACTGACTTCCGGCCAGTTCCCGACCGCGGACGAAATGGGTTTGAGAAAACCTTCACTGTTTTTTGAGTCGCATGCAACTTCGAGAGTTTCAAACGATATCACGTCAGTTTCCTGAAACGGCCCGGCTGATCGTCTGCGAAGCGCGACTACGTGCGCACCACAACCAAGCTTTTGTCCGATGTCCTCGGCTATCGACCTTACGTACGTTCCCTTGCTGCAGTGCAGTTCCAGCTCAAAAAAATTGCCATCGAGCGCGACGAGTTCTAAATGGTAGACACTGATCGTTCTCGATTTTCTCTCGACTTCGACGCCCATTCGAGCAAGTTTGTACAACGGTTGCCCATGATGTTTGATCGCAGAATACATCGACGGCGTTTGTTCGATGGTGCCGCGAAACTCGGCAAGCACTGCCTCAATGCGTTCAGCGGTGACCCCATCTACGGGGCGTTCTTCGAGAATCTCACCGTCGGAATCACCTGTTTTGGTTGTTTGCCCAAGGCGGATTCTGGTCCAGTATCGTTTGTCAGAATCGAGCAGGTATTGCGAGAACTTCGTTGCTTCACCAAAACAGAGAGGCAACACTCCCGTGGCCAACGGATCGAGACTACCCGTGTGACCGACCTTCTGTGCATCCATCATTCTCTTGGCTTTCTGCACGACCTGATTGGAACTGAGCCCAACGGGTTTATCCATGATCAGAAAACCGTCAAGCGGGCGGCCTCGACTACGCCGATTCATCGTCCGCCTCCGTAACCCGCTCCTTGTCCGCAGCGATTGCCCGGTCAATGGCCCTGTCCAGTTTTGCACTCGACTCAATGAGTTCGTCGTAATGAAACCTCGGCCTCGGCGTCGTCCGCATGGTGTGGCGCTTTGCGAGCTCCGAACGAATCCAGCCTGCTGCGCCGTTGAGGGTGTCGATCATGGCACTGCGCGCTGTCTCATCATTGGTACGCAGCGAAGACACATAGATGTCTGCAAACGCCAGATCCTTACTGACCCGCACCTCGGTCACAGTCACCATGTCGATCCGCGGATCTCGCATATCACGCAGCAGCAAACGAGCAACTTCGTCCCTGATAAAATCAGCGACCCGCTGTGTTCGTTCACCAGCTTGTGAATACTGTTTCACAACGATCGAGCGACCTCTTTAGTATCGAAGACCTCAATGACGTCGCCAACTTTTACATCGTTGTAGTTACGAACCCCGATACCGCACTCGGTGCCACTGCGAACCTCATTGACGTCATCCTTGAATCGGCGCAATGAATCGAGTTCACCCTGAAAGATCACCACGTTGCCACGCAGGACTCGAATCGGTTTGCTCCGGAAGACGTTGCCTTCAAGGACAATACAACCTGCAATTTGGCCATATTTTGGCGATCGGAAGACGTCGCGCACTTCTGCAACACCAACGATTTCTTCACGGATTTCCGGCGACAACATACCCGTGAGCACTTTCTTAACATCATCAATCAGTTCATAGATGATGCTGTAGTAGCGCAATTCCATCCCTTCGCGCTCGATCAGTGCTTTTGCCGAATTGTCGGCGCGAACATTGAAACCAAAAATCACCGCACCATAGGTCAGCGCCATGTTCGCGTCAGATTCGGTGATTGCTCCGACGCCAGAACCTAACACGCTGACTTGTACCTCCGAATTGCCGATATCGGCCAAAGCCTGTGTAATGGCTTCGAGGCTGCCACGAACATCCGTCTTGAGAACAAGTTTCATCACGCGCTTTTCGCCTTCTGCAAGGTGCGCGAATATGTTGTCCAACTTCGCAGACTGTTGAAGCGCCTGTCGTTTTTCGTTAGTCCGATCTCGACGAAAGTCAGCAAGTTCACGCGCGGTGCGTTCATCGGGCACGACGCCAAAATCATCACCAGCACCAGGAGTGCCTGACAAACCAAGCAGTTCGACAGGCATCGACGGTGGGACACTGTCCACCTGATTACCCTGATCGTCGATCATCGCGCGCGCCCTGCCAAAATACTCACCGGCAATGACCACGTCACTTTTCCGCAGCGTCCCGTTCTGCACCAGAATGGTCACAACCGGTCCACGACCACGATCAAGTCGCGACTCAACAACGACGCCTCGTGCAGGAGCTTCAGGAACTGCCTTCAACTCGAGCAGTTCTGCCTGCAGGAGAATTGCATCGAGAAGATCATCGATACCCTGTCCTGTAATCGCAGAGATTTTTACAAACTGGGTGTCGCCACCCCATGTATCCGGCATGACGTTGCGCGATGCGAGTTCACTGGTAACACGCTCCGGATCCGCGCCTTGAAGATCCATCTTGTTGATGGCAACAATAATTGGTACGCCCGCAGCTTTAGCATGCTGAATGGCTTCTTCCGTCTGTGGCATCACGCCATCATCAGCAGCAACTACCAGAATGACGATATCCGTAACCCGTGCGCCTCGTGCCCGCATTGCAGTAAACGCCGCGTGACCTGGGGTGTCGATAAACGTCACCCGACCTTTTGCAGTTGGCACGCTGTAGGCACCGATGTGCTGTGTAATGCCGCCTGCTTCACCGCTGACAACCTTGGCTTTGCGAATGTAATCGAGAAGTGAAGTCTTGCCATGGTCAACGTGGCCCATAACTGTCACGACGGGCGGGCGGCCAACTTGCTCGCCTTCAATCTGCAGCGACTCTGTGTGTTCCATCTCGATCGCGTTTTCACGAACGAGTTTCACTTTGTGGCCAAGTTCTTCAACAACGAGTGTGGCAGTATCCTGATCGATCGCCTGGTTGATCGTCGCCATCACACCGAGCTTCATCAGTTGTTTGATGACTTCGCCCGCCTTCACTGACATGCGACTGGCCAACTCTCCAACCGTGATAGCTACCGGAATATCCACTTCGTGGGAAATGAACTCCGTGGGTCGGAATTCCCCGCCTTGCTGCTCGACGTGAAAACCCTGACCTGCTCTGCCACCTGGCCTGTGCCTGCGTGCGGTCTTGAGTTTCAGCTCGGAGCGACCGCTCTGCGCGGGTTCAACGACGCCGTCACGTCCTCGACGATCACGGTCCTTCTCGCGCTCTTTGCCACGCGTCCGCTTTCCGCCACGCTCTTCTGCCTGGGTTTTGGCTTGCTCGTCTGCCGTCTTGATCGCAACGTCATCAACTGCCGGCGCCGTCTGTACTCGAGCTTTCAGCTCAGCCGATTCCTTCGCCAGCTTCTCCGCCTCAAGGCGCAGCCGTTCTTCTTCTTTCAGACGTGCTTCTTCCAAACGGCGCTCTTCTTCCAGTCGGCGCTGTTCCTCTTCCCGTTGCAACGCTTCGGCGCGACGGGCTTCTTCTTCTCTGATGCGCTTGGTTTCAACTTCTGTCTGCGATGGTGTGGGCGCTGCTGATTCAGCGGCCTGTTCTTCCGTCTCTCCGCGCTTCACGAAGACCCGTTTGCGCCGAACTTCCACAGTCACACTTCGGCCGGCTTTACCCTGGCCAGTCTTGAGAGTACCCACAGACTTGCGCGTCAACGTAATCTTGTTAGGTGACGAGTCTTCTCCTCCATGCGCTCGCTTTAGATAGGCGAGAAGCACTTGCTTCTGTTCTTCTGAAACGGATTCACCCGCCCGAGAGTGCGAGAGGCCGGCTTCACGCATTTGCGACAGCAGCCGTTCTACAGCAACGCCTACTGTGCTCGCGAGTTGTTCAACCGTAACATCGGCCATAGTTATTTCCGCTCTTTACGCCGTTTTGCTGGGAGCCTTCGCTGCCAGTCTTTTCCACTTGCGGGACCCGTCAATCATTGCTCGATGAACCGATCGGCTATGCAAACCAGGGAGCCCGCGCTGTCATAATCAATTCAGCCGCTCTCGCTTCGCTCAACGAAGGCGCGATCTCCAACAGATCAGGGATGGCGAGTTCAGCCAGGTCTTCCATACAGACCACACCGTGGCTTGCCAGTGCGAAGCCCAGTTGTCGATCCATCCCTTCCATTTCCAGAAGATCATCCGCGGGCTGCTGATCGGACAGCATTTCTTCGTTGGCAATCGCCTTGGTCAGCAAGGCATCCTTCGCGCGATTCCTCAATTCTTCGACAATTTCGGCATCAAACCCCTCGATCGCCGACATCTCGTCAATAGGCACGTATGCAATCTCTTCAATGGTGGTGAAACCTTCTTCCACCAGCACGATCGCAACATCCTCATCAACCGACAGTACATTCATGAAATTCTGGATGAACTGACCGGCTTCCTTCTGTTGCTTCTGCTCCGCCTCTGCCTCGGTCATGATATTCAGAGTCCAGCCAGTCAGCTCACTTGCCAGACGTACGTTTTGACCGCCTCTGCCAATGGCCTGAGCCAGATTGTCTTCAGACACGGCGACTTCCATGGTGTGGCTTTCTTCATCGACAACTATGGAAGCAACTTGGGCAGGCTCCAGAGCGTTGATTGCCAATTGCGCTGGATTGTCGTCCCACGGAACGATATCGATTCGCTCCCCCGCAAGTTCGCCCGACACAGCCTGGACACGAGAACCGCGCATACCGACACATGCCCCAACCGGATCTATACGACCATCATTGGTCTTGACCGCAATCTTGGCGCGTGAACCAGGATCTCGCGCTGCGGCGCGAATCTGGATGACATCCTCGGCAACTTCAGGCACTTCAAGTTTGAACAACTCAACCAGCATGGCTGCAGAGGTCCGCGTCAATGTAAGTTGCGGACCCCGATTTTCAGGCTGAACCTCGAGCAGAAGGGCACGAATTCGATCATTGACCCTGAACGACTCGCGCGGAATGAGGTGCTCTCGCTTCAGCAGCCCTTCGGCATTGTTACCGAGGTCAACGATAACGCTGTCCCGGCCCAGCTTTTTGACGGTACCCGCAACAAGCTCACCGACACGAGGCAGATACTCAGCAACAACTTTGGCCCGTTCGGCTTCCCTGACTTTTTGAACGATAACCTGCTTCGCGGTTTGCGCTGCAATGCGACCAAATTCGACCGATTCGACCGGGATTTCGATCGCTCCGCCGATACCCAGCGAAGCGCTCTTGGCTCTTTCGTCGGTCACATCAATTTGCGCTGCGGGATTGGGTTCATCGACTGACTCGAGGTCAACAATCGCCCACACGCGAAATGTCGAGTACTCGCCGGTGTTGCGATCAATCGCTACGCGAAACTCCGCACCTTCTTCGTAGCGTTTTTTGCTCGCCATCGCTAGCGCCGCTTCCAGCGCTTCAAATATCAGTTCCTTGGAGACTCCCTTTTCGTGAGAAACGGAATCAACAACGGTCAGCACTTCTTTGCTCATTTTCGTTCGTCTCTATCAATCAAAACGGGGCACGATGCGTGCACGTTGTACGTTTTCAAGCGGGAAGACAAACTCGTCCGCCCCGACATGAACGTAAGCCTCGTCATTCTCGAACCCGGCAAGCACACCAACAAAATGCTTGCTCCCATCAAACGCAAGATGCAGTCGCACGTCGACTTGCTCGCCCAAATTGCTCACGTAATGCGCGGGCTTGAAGAGGATTCGATCCATGCCGGGTGAGGACACTTCGAGTGTGTACTCCCCGGTTACGACTTCGCTGACATCCAGTACATCACTGACCTGTCGGCTGACCCTCTCGCAATCTTCGACGGTTATGCCTGCTTCCTTTTCTATATAGATACGCAAGCGCGAATGTCGCCCTTGAGCAACGAACTCCACGCCCCAGATCTCGCACTCCTGACTCCCAACTACAGGACTCAGCAGCGTTTCCAATTCCTGTTCCTTCCGATTCAACCTCAGAACCTGCCATTCGCAGCAACAGACTTCGACTCTTGATCCGGACATCAGGTCCAAACCGTCGGCAGCGCTGCGCCGAAGGAAAAAAAAATGGGCTAAACGCCCATTCGACTTTCGCACACTTGACTGGATCAGGATTTCTGCGATCAGAGCTTACGAGCCGTTCGACCAGTCACGGGCGATTCCGCTGACTTCGGTCTGTTCACCGTAGACCAACTACGGTGAAGCACAGCTACCCAGATGGCAGCACCCCCATCTGATCTGAGCGCCGTTAAGGATATCGGATCAACAGAGAGTGCTACCAGAAGTTGGTAGCGGGGGCAGGATTTGAACCCACGACCTTCGGGTTATGAGCCCGACGAGCTACCAGACTGCTCCACCCCGCATCAGCAAGGGGCGGGATTATAGGGACGTGCCCCATGGCACGCAACCACTGATGCTGGTATCTGGAAAGAACGTGACGGTCTGGAAAAATCTGTCTGGTGCCGAAGGCGAGACTCGAACTCGCACGGGCAATGCCCACTACCCCCTCAAGATAGCGTGTCTACCAATTTCACCACTTCGGCATAAGTCTCTTGTTCTAACCCTAGACGTCGGGGAGTCCGGAATCTACACCCTCGGACTTCGGAGTCAACTCCGTTTCAGCTGGCTTGTCGCCAGGCTTCGATTCGATGACTGCGGGAACAACCGGCAAGCCTTCAATGCTGACCTGCGAAGCTTTCTGTTTAGCGGTATAGGCGAGACCAAATGCAATGAGGAAAAACCCAACCGCAAGCCATACCGTCAGTTTTGTCATGAATGAACCCGCACCAGCACTACCAAACACCGTGTTCGCAGAGCCACTACCAAAAGCTGCACCGACATCGGCGCCCTTACCTTGTTGCAACAAGACAAGCACCGTAAGGCCCACGGCATCCGCGACCAGCAGGATCAACAATATCGATTCAAGCGCTTCCATCTGTTACCACTTCTCTGTCAGCTGCCGCGCAGCACTCGCCGCAACGGCACCATGTAAACAATCAATTCCAAGTATTCAGCTCTTTGCCCGTTGCAATGCTCGGGCAATATTCACGAAGCCATCTCCGGCCAGAGCTGCATTCCCAACCAGGGCACCGTCTACCTGTGGCGACCTGAACAACTCATCCGCATTCGATTCGTTGACGCTGCCACCGTAGAGGACCGTCAACTCCATCGATTCGCCTAACAGAACCTGTACAGCCTCCCTGATGAAAGTGTGCATTTCATCGATCTGTACAGTGCTCGCACTGTAACCCGTACCAATCGCCCAGACCGGCTCATAGGCAACGATGAGTTGCCTCCAGTCCTGCTTCGAAACACGGGTGGCAATCACCTTCAGCTGACTGTCCACTGCAATTTTTGCCACGCCGCTCTGTCGTTCTTCAATGGTCTCGCCAACGCAATAAATCGGCTGCAATCCCGCACGAATGGCAGCCTTGATCTTGCCTGCAATCCGCTCGTCCGACTCACTGGCACATCGCCGCCGTTCCGAGTGGCCGACGATCGCATATCGCGCACCAGATTCGGCAACCATTTCAGCCGATATTTCGCCGGTGAACGCTCCCGTGACAGCTTCGTGCACGTCCTGCGAGCCCATCGCAACATAATCTGCTTGAGCGACAAGCAAGGTTTGCACAGCAAACAAATAGGGAGCGGGAGGACAGATCACGAGCTCTACCCCTGCAACGGGTGCCAACCGCGCCACATACTCCCGAACCATCTCCATGGAGCCATGCATTTTCCAATTGGCGGCGACAATTCGTCGGCGTCCAGAATCAGGCATGCATCAGCTCACTGGCCGAAGGGCCGGCAATGGTATACGGCAAATCTGGAAAAATCATCATCACGAAGGAAAGTGCCTGCATCTTGCTGGACGAAGAGTCCTGCTCAAAGGCAACGTGAACTACGACTCTCCGTTGTGAGATCCATTGAGGTTTTCAGCCACATAGGCCAACTCTTCTGCAATGGTCTTCACCTCGAGAGAATCCTCTCCTTCGACCATGACACGCAGCACAGGCTCCGTTCCGGAAGGTCTTACAAGAATCCGGCCACGCCCCTGCAGGATACCTTCCTTTTCAAGCACAGCGCGCTTCAGCTCAGCGTGCACGGCAACACCTTTGGGATCTGACACTTTCACATTGATCATGATCTGAGGGGTCTTTTGCATACCATCAAGAAGTCGTTCGATCGGTAAATCCGCCTCAATGGAGGCACGCAAAACCTGAAGAGCGGCCACGATGCCATCACCGGTGGTGGTCCGGTCCAGGCAGACGATGTGCCCGGACGACTCACCGCCGAGTTGTGAGCCAGTGGCTTTCATTCGTTCGAGTACATATCGGTCGCCGACCGCCGCGCGATCAAACGAAATCCCTTTTTCTGTCAGCGCTCGCTCGAGCCCGAAGTTCGACATCACCGTGCCAACAACCCCGCCACCGAGCTCGCCTTTACGATGACGATGATTCGCAATGATATAAAGCAACTCATCGCCGTCACGCTCTACGCCTTGACCATCGACCATCAGTACTCGATCGCCATCGCCATCAAAGGCGATACCAACGTCAGCTCGATACTCGCGTACTTTTTCTATCAACTTATCCGTATGTGTCGATCCGCATCCTGCATTGATGTTCATGCCGTCAGGTTCAGCGCCAATGACAATGGTATCTGCCCCGAGTTCCTCGAAAACGCCAGGCGCCACGTGATAGGTGGCTCCGTGAGCACAATCGAGGACGATGCGCAGGCCGCTCAGTCGGAAACCCCGATCTACGGTCGCCTTGCAAAACTCAATATACCGACCCGCGGCATCCGGCAATCGCGATGCCTTACCAAGCTGTTCGGAGGAAACGCAGACCATCTTGCTCTCGAGCATGGCTTCAATTTCCAGCTCGACTTCGTCGGCCAGCTTGTTACCCGTGCCATCAAAAAACTTGATACCGTTATCGTAGAAGGGATTGTGGGACGCGGAGATCACGATTCCTGCATCGGCTCGAAGCGTCCTGGTCAGATATGCGATACCTGGCGTCGGCATCGGGCCAATCAGACCAACGTTGACGCCGGCACTGGCTAATCCTGACTCCAGCACCGACTCAAGCATGTAGCCGGAAATGCGAGTGTCTTTGCCAATAAGGATCTGGCTTCGACCACGTTGTGCAAACACACGGCCGACTGCCCATCCCAAGCGCAGACAGAATTCTGGTGTGATTGGATAAGTCCCTACTCGTCCCCTGATGCCATCCGTGCCGAAGTACTTTCTGCTCATACCTTTTCCTTGTAGAGACATCTCAATCACTCACCGCAAAGCCGACGCATTCGTCAACGAACCCTTTCGTTATTTACCGCTGTCCAAACGGACAGCGCATCATAAGTTGCCGCCACATCATGGGCCCGAATGATGCGGGCACCATGCTCAACCGCAAGTACTGCCATCGCAATGCTGGCATGAAGCCTCTCTTCCACAGCGCGATTCGTGATCCGCCCCAGAAATGACTTGCGCGACACTCCAACCAGAATCGGCAAACCGGCTTCAGCCAATCGTTCCAGATTAGCCAGCAAACGCAGATTGTGCTGCAACGTCTTGCCAAATCCGATGCCTGGATCAATCACGAGAGACTCTCGGGCGATACCGAGCGCGACCGCACGTTTGACTCGCTCCGCCAGGTAGACGCCAATCTCGCTCAAAACGTCAACATAGTCTGGAGCATGCTGCATGGTCACTGGCTCACCACGCATGTGCATCAGGCAAAGGCCGGCTCCGAAACGATGGACGGCGTGCAATACCGCCTCATCGGACCCAGCGGATACATCATTAACGAGGTGACACCCGGCAGCCAGCGCCGCTTCAGCAACGACGCCCTTCCGTGTGTCCACTGATAGCAGAGTATCCAGACCGCGGAGCCGTTCCATGACCGGAATCACACGCTCCATTTCCTGGTCACTGGAGACTTCTGGTGCACCTGGACGCGTTGACTCTCCCCCGATATCAAGAATCCGCGCGCCTTGCAAAACCATGCAGCTAGCCTGCTCTTCAATCTCATCAAGACGAACACGCCCCGATGCGTCGACAAATCGACCGCCGTCCGAAAATGAGTCGGGTGTGATATTCAGTATGCCCATAACCACAGGCTGGGTAAGGTCCAGCTTGCGGTCACGACATCGCAGCCCTGCTGCGCTCAAGGCGAGCGCAACGGGTTGATCAGGTTTCTGCGGGACCACCGATCGGCTTCTCATCGGAAGTCCGGGTTGCCGGGGGTACTGGTGGCTTTGGCGCCCTTGGTTTCGCGCCTGCCATGATGTCATCCAGCTGTTCAGAGCCGAGTGTTTCGAACTCCATCAGTGCTTCGGCCATCATCTGCAATTTGTCCCGATTCTCTTCCAGCAATCGTCTTGCTTCTGAGTAACACTCGTCGATGATTCTCCGAATTTCGTCGTCGATCGCTTTCGCAGTATCGGGCGAGTGCGGCTTGGGACGGACACCCGCAGACATACCAAGGAAGGGTTCACTGGCATCCTCGTCATACATCAACGGTCCCATGCGCTCGGACAATCCCCACTTGGTGACCATGTTGCGCGCGAGCGTGGTAGCACGCTCGATATCATTGGACGCGCCAGTCGTCACAAATTCTTTGCCGAGCACCATCTCCTCGGCCAATCGACCGCCAAACAGGCTGCAGATCTGACTTCGAATGGCCTGACGACTGATGCTGTATCGATCTTCAGCCGGCAGGAACATCGTCACACCGAGTGCGCGGCCACGAGGAATGATGGACACCTTGTAGACCGGATCATGATCAGGCATCAACCGACCAACAATCACGTGTCCGGCTTCATGAAACGCCGTGTTCAGTTTTTCCTTTTCGGACATGACCATGCTCTTGCGCTCGGCGCCCATCAGGATCTTGTCCTTGGCTTTCTCGAATTCGACCATCTCGACCATGCGTTTACTCACCCGAGCGGCGAACAGCGCCGCTTCGTTCACCAGGTTTGCCAGATCAGCGCCGGAAAAACCCGGTGTACCGCGAGCAATGATCGTCGGATCGACATCATCCGAAATCGGCACCTTGCGCATGTGAACCTTGAGAATCTGCTCCCGGCCACGGATATCGGGCAGACTGACGACGACCTGACGATCAAACCGGCCTGGGCGCAGAAGCGCCGGATCCAGCACATCTGGTCGGTTGGTAGCGGCAATGATGATGATGCCGTCATTGGGTTCGAACCCATCCATCTCCACCAGTAGCTGGTTGAGAGTCTGTTCACGCTCATCATGACCACCACCCAGACCCGCCCCACGATGTCGACCGACTGCATCGATTTCGTCGATGAAAATAATGCACGGAGATTGTTTCTTGGCCTGCTCGAACATATCTCGGACGCGGGACGCGCCAACGCCAACAAACATCTCAACGAAATCTGAGCCAGAAATCGAGAAAAACGGCACCTTTGCCTCGCCGGCAATGGCTTTGGCAAGCAGGGTCTTGCCCGTTCCTGGGGCACCAACCAAAAGGATACCGCGTGGGATACGGCCACCCAGGCGCTGAAACTTGCCGGGATCACGCAGGAATTCAACCAGCTCGTAAACGTCCTCTTTGGCTTCATCAACCCCCGCCACGTCAGCGAAGGTAGTCTTGATCTGGTCTTCCGAAAGCAGACGGGCCTTTGACTTTCCAAACGCCATCGGCCCACCCCTGCCGCCAGCACCACCCTGCATCTGGCGCATGAACAGCATGAACACCGCGATGATGATCAGTATGGGGAAACTTGCCAGCAGCAACTGAGTCCAGAAACCCTGCTTTTCAGGGACTTGGTAACTCTGTTCGACGCCATTGTTGTAGAGGTCGTCGATCAACTTCGGATCGGGGATATCAGGTCGTATGACCTTGAATGTCTCGCCATTCTTGCCCTCGACGATCAGGGTTCGGTCTCGACCCTGAACTGCTTTTACTTCCTGTGAACGAACCCGTTCCAGAAAGTTGGAATAGCTGATCTCAGAAGGTTCCGATTGTGGATTGAAATTGTTGAATACGGTCAGCAGTACTGCTGCAAGCACCAACCAGATCAGCAAGTTCTTACCCATATCAGTCAAGGGATCACCTCATTTTCGCTCGCGATCAATCAACTTTCAGACCGCTTGAATTACTGCCTGGGTGCTAGACCGCTATTGCCGGTTTCGCAGCCACCTTGTTCGTCCGATTGATGCGCTTTTCAATTCGGACCCGGTTCGACTCAACAATGCAGGGTTACCTGCCTACCAGCTTACACCAACCACGAAACACGCTGCTGGTCGAAGATCACACTCCAGTTTCTGCACTGGTTATCCGCCTGCCGAGCGCTACTGCATAGAGTTCACGGGACTCCGGCCGCGATGCTTCAGGCTTGACCTGGCGGACCGACTTGAACATTTTGCGCGCATCCATCAGCCACTTATCAACTCCTTCACCCTGGAAGAGTTTCACGACCAGATTCCCGTCCGCCTGCAACCATCGATCGGCGGCTTCCAAGGCGAGTTCGGCAAGATAAATGGCACTGGCCTGGTCAGCGGCCCTTACTCCGCTGAGATTGGGGGCCATATCGGACAAAACAAGATCAACACCCCGATCACCCAAAATATTCTGCAGGGCTTCATCAACACTTTCCTCTCCGAGCGTGCCACACAGAACATGAACCGAAGCTGTCGCGCTCACCGGCAATGGATCGACGGCAATAATCACCCCGTCGGACGCGCGGTCGGATAGATATCGGGTCCAGCCACCTGGCGCCGCACCAAGCTCCAGAATTCTCGTGTGCCGACCAACCAGTCGGAATCGCTTGTCGAGTTGCTCTAGTTTGTAGTGCGCTCGCGAGATGTTGCCTTCCTGATGGGCGCGACGCACAAATTGATCACGTTGTTGTCGTTCGAGCCATCGGCCCGAAGATCCTCCGCGCTTACTCACGCGATTTCTCTAGAATGCTGAGGTCGCCTGGCTAACGGAAGAAAATCCTGGATACGAAACGTCGAAAAGAACTGCGTCAGATTGCCCATCACCTGCGTCCCGTTGTGATTGTCGGTAACGGCGGTGTCAGCAGTGGCGTGCTGGGTGAAGTGGAACGTGCGCTGACTGATCATGAACTCATCAAGATCCGCGTCAATGCGCTGGAACGAGACGTTCGGGCTTCTGCGATGTCACAGATTGTAGAGACCACGGGGGCGTTGCTGGTCCAGACGATCGGCAAAATCATGGTGTTATACCGGGCCAATCCCGACACTGATCCAGAACTATCCAATATCACCCGGCGCATCAACTGAATCGCTGGTCAATCAGATGTGCTGCACGTCGTCGATTTCATACTCGCGCTGACCGCCAGGCGTTTGAACCTTCACTGCATCACCCACCAGTTTGCCAATCAGTGCGCGGGCTACCGGAGACGTGACGGAGATCTTTCCCTGTCGCAAGTCCGCCTCATCCTCGCCAACGATCTTGTAGGTGACAGTTTCGTCAGATTCTACCGATAGCAGGCGGACGGTAACCCCGAAAATGACCTTCTCACCGGGCGGGATTTTCGTAATGTCGATGACCTGGGCTTCGGAAAGCTTGCTTTCAAGGTCACGAATACGAGCTTCATTCATTCCCTGCAGTTCTTTGGCCGCGTGATACTCCGCGTTTTCGCGAAGATCACCGTGTTCGCGAGCGACGCCGATCTGCTTGGAAATATCCTGACGCAACGCTCCTTTGCGGCTCAGCAATTCGGCTCGCAGCGCTTCGGATCCTTCAACTGTCATTGGCACGGGCATGATCTTGAAATTCTGTCTCAGGTTTACCAGGCGGGCAAGCTTGCGTGAAGTTCCTGCAAACATCTGACGTCTTCGCTTGCGCCTTCCTTGATCGATATGCAGATGGCTTCGGCCGCAGCCATGGTCGTCGTGTAACAGACCTTTTTGCTGAGCGCAAGGCGACGAATCACGGCTGAATCTTCAATTGACTGACGACCCTCGGTCGTATTGATGATCAGATCGATTTTTTCATTCTTCAACATATCAGCAACGTCCGGCCGACCATCTCCAACCTTGCGCACAACTGCACACTCGATGCCCGCATCGGTGATTACACGCGCGGTGCCGCGCGTTGCGCACAGTTTGAATCCGAGATTCGCGAGTTGTCTGGCAACGCCTTTCACCATCTCTCGATCAACTCGTCTGACACTGAGAAACGCACGTCCACCCTTTGGCAGTGGGGAGCCTGCCGCCAAGGCTGCCTTGCCAAAAGCTTCGCCAAACGTTGCACCCACTCCCATCACTTCACCGGTCGATTTCATTTCCGGGCCGAGAATCGGATCTACGCCGGGAAATTTGACGAACGGAAATACCGATTCCTTGACGCTGATGTAATTCGGCACCAGTTCGCGGGTAAATCCCTGCTGCTGCAAGGAAATACCGGTCATGCAGCGAGCGGCTACCTTGGCCAGTGACCGGCCAATGCACTTCGATACAAATGGAACCGTGCGCGATGCTCGTGGGTTTACCTCCAGAACAAAGATCAGCTGGTCCTGAACGGCGAGCTGAACGTTCATCAGTCCGATGACTCCGAGTTCGATCGCCATGGCCTTCACTTGCTCACGAATTGCATCCTGAATTCGTGGTGACAGGTCGCGCGGTGGTAACGAACAAGCAGAGTCACCGGAGTGCACACCTGCCTCCTCGATGTGCTGCATGATCGCGCCGATGACAACATCCCGACCATCACTGACCGCGTCGACATCCACCTCAATGGCCTGATCGAGAAAACGATCGAGTAATACTGGCGAATCATTGGACACATCAACGGCGCGAATCAGGTATTCACGCAGTTCGTCATCGTCATAGACGATTTCCATGGCGCGACCGCCCAGCACATACGAGGGCCGAACAACGAGCGGGTACCCAACTTCCTGGGCGGCCAGCACACCCTGCTCGACATTCGTCGCGGTCCGGTTTTCGGGCTGACGCAGCGCCAGTTTTTCGATCATCGTTTGAAAACGTTCACGATCTTCAGCGCGGTCGATTGCGTCTGCGCTGGTGCCGATGATCGGCACCCCGCCCCGCTCCAGGTGCTCAACCAGTTTCAGCGGCGTCTGGCCGCCAAACTGCACGATGACACCAACCGGCTGTTCCACATCGACGATCGCGAGCACATCTTCCAGTGTTACTGGCTCAAAATAGAGTCGATCAGACGTATCGTAATCCGTTGAAACCGTTTCAGGATTGCAGTTGACCATGATGGTTTCATAACCATCCTCGCGCATGGCGAGCGCCGCATGGACACAACAGTAATCGAATTCGATGCCCTGACCGATCCGGTTCGGTCCACCACCCAGCACCATGATTTTCCGTCGATCAGTCGGCTTGGCTTCACACTCTTCTTCATACGTGGAATACAGGTATGCACTCGCCGCAGGAAATTCCGCCGCACAAGTATCCACCCGACGATAAACGGGACGAACGCCGAGCGCCTGTCGAGTGCTACGCACCACGCTTTCGTCGCTGTCCAACAAGGACGCCAGACGGGAATCAGAAAATCCTTTGCGTTTGAGTTGGTACCACTCATCTCGAGACAGCGCTTCCACTGCCATCCCGGATAACCCGCGTTCGGTATCGATCAGATCTTCAATTTCTGCAAGGAACCATGGATCTATGCCGGTAAGTTCCTGGATTTCTTCGATGCTCATTCGCAAACGAAACGCATCCGCCACGTACCAGAGTCGTTCAGCACCTGCCGTCTGCAACTCTCTGCGCAACCGCGTGTGATCTGTGGAACCGGCCTTGTACCGATACACCGGATCAAAGCCCATGCGTCCGGTCTCAAGACCACGCAACGCTTTTTGCAGAGACTCCTGGAAACTTCGACCAATGGCCATAACCTCGCCAACAGATTTCATCTGTGTGGTAAGTCGTGGGTCTGCCTTGGGAAACTTTTCAAAGGTAAACCGCGGGATCTTTGTGACAACGTAGTCGATGCTCGGCTCGAAGGAGGCTGGAATCAGTCCGCCCGTGATGTCGTTACGCAGTTCATCCAGCGTGTAACCTACTGCCAGCTTGGCTGCCACTTTGGCAATGGGGAAACCAGTCGCCTTTGAAGCCAGCGCCGAGGATCTTGAGACTCTGGGATTCATTTCGATCACGACCATACGGCCAGTCAGCGGGTCAATGGCGAACTGAACGTTTGATCCGCCGGTATCAACTCCGATCTCCCGCAGCACCGCAATCGATGCGTTACGAAGAATCTGATATTCCTTGTCGGTGAGAGTCTGCGCCGGAGCCACCGTGATGCTGTCACCGGTATGAATCCCCATCGGATCCAGATTTTCGATTGAGCAGATGATGATGCAGTTATCGCGATGGTCGCGAACCACTTCCATCTCGAACTCTTTCCAGCCGATGAGGCTCTCGTCGATGAGCAGTTCCCGGGTCGGCGACATATCCAGTCCGCGCTCGCAGATTTCGACAAACTCTTCCTGGTTATAAGCAACTCCACCACCGCTACCGCCCATGGTGAACGACGGTCGGATAATGCAGGGGTAACCCAGACGAGCCTGCACCTGCACGGCCTCTTCGATGCTGTGGGCAATCGCCGACCGTGGAGTATCGAGCCCTATACGCTTCATGGCGCGATCGAACAGTTCTCGATCCTCTGCCATGTCGATGGATTCCTTCTTGGCGCCAATCAACTCCACGCCAAACTTCTCGAGAACACCTTCGCGCACCAGATCGAGCGCGCAATTCAATGCGGTCTGGCCACCCATGGTCGGCAACAACGCATCCGGGCGTTCGCGCTCAATGATCCTGGCAACCGTACGCCACTCCACCGGTTCGATGTACGTTGCGTCTGCCATCGCTGGATCGGTCATGATGGTGGCCGGGTTCGAATTCACCAGCACCACGCGATAGCCTTCGTCCTTTAAGGCTTTGCACGCTTGTGCGCCGGAGTAGTCGAATTCGCAGGCTTGGCCAATGACGATCGGGCCTGCACCGATGATCAGAATGGTCTTGATGTCAGTACGCTTAGGCACGACTGCGCTCCTGCATCGAGGCAACAAATTTATCGAAGAGATACTGGCAATCCTGAGGACCCGGGCTTGCTTCAGGATGTCCCTGAAAACTGAAGGCCGGTCGATCGGTCCTCGTTATGCCCTGCAAGCTGCCATCGAACAGTGAAATGTGCGTCGCTTTCAGGCAGTTAGGCAGCGAGTCTGCGTCCACCGCAAATCCATGATTCTGACTGGTGATCATGACCGCTCGACTTTCCAGATCCTGCACAGGGTGATTGGCGCCATGGTGTCCAAACGCCATCTTCACCGTACGAGCCCCGCTGGCGAGCGCGAGCAGCTGATGGCCAAGACAAATACCGAATATTGGCAGATCATTTTCCAGCAACTTGCGAATCGCCGTAATGGCGTAGTCGCAGGGATCAGGGTCACCAGGACCATTCGAGAGAAACACGCCATCGGGTTTGAGTGCGAGAACTTCTTCCGCCGAAGTCTGTGCAGGGACCACGGTCAGTGCGCACCCACGCTGTGCCAACAATCGAAGAATGTTGCGCTTCACGCCAAAGTCGTAGGCGACTACCTTAAATTTTGGTTCAAAAAGTTCACCGTAACCTCGGCCGAGCTGCCAATCGGTTTCCGTCCACTCGCGACGAACGCCGGTGACGACCCTCGCCAGATCCATGCCCGCCAAGCCAGGAAAGGCACGCGCTGCAGCAATCGCTTCATCTGCGCGTCGGCTCGCATCGACTCCTGCAAGAATGCAGCCTGCCTGCACACCATGTTCCCGAATGTGTCGTGTCAGCCGTCGGGTATCTACCTCGGCGATGGCAACTACGTTCTGCCGAGCCAGAAAATCCGGGAGAGATTCGGTTGCCCGCCAGTTGCTCACGCGGCGAGGCAACTGTCGAATGATCAATCCTCGGGCCCAAACCCGATCAGATTCGTGGTCTTCCGGATTGATTCCGGTATTGCCGATCTGTGGGTAGGTCAATGTGATGATCTGCTCGGCGTAGGAAGGATCCGTGAGGATTTCCTGATAACCGGTCATCGCGGTATTGAAGACTACTTCACCAACGGTTTTTCCGTGCTGGCCCATGGCCTGGCCTCTGAACACGGTGCCATCTGCAAGCGCTAGTAACGCCGGTATCAACTGTTTTCCCCAACGGTGCGGTGTGGGTCGAAATAAGGAAGCGGTGCCCACTTGAATTTAAGGCCGTGTGACCGAACCTGTGGGTTCAATCTGGCCTCTTGCTGGGGCGCGTAGTCTAGCGACTGACGCCGTCTTTTTTAACCCCTGATGTCCGAAAGGGGCAAAAAAGTTACAACCCCAGAACATCCTGCATCGAATAGACGCCGGGTTTGGCAGTGGCCAGATAGCGGGCGGCCCGCAGTGCACCTTCTGCAAAATTGCTGCGAGTATGCGCACGGTGGGTAATTTCGATGCGTTCTCCAGGTGCCGCAAAGAGCACTGTGTGGTCACCGACGATATCGCCACCTCTGATGGTCCCGAAGCCGATGGTTGCGCGATCCCGAACTCCGGTGATCCCCTGCCGACCATAGACCGCTACATCTGCAAGATCCCGTCCTGTGGCGCTCGCAAGGATTTCGCCCATGCGAACTGCCGTGCCTGAGGGCGCATCAACCTTGTTACGATGATGGGCTTCGATGATCTCGATATCCGCCGTGTCGCCCAAGGCCTTGGCGGCCATCTCTATCAGCTTGAAGACGAGATTCACGCCGACACTCATATTGGGTGTCATCAATATCGGAATGCGTTCTGCGGCCTGGTTGATGCGGGCGAGCCCGGACGAATCGAAGCCGGTGGTACCGATCACGAGCGCTTTACCCGCCGCTGCACAGGCTTCCAGTTTTTCGAGAGTTGCTGCCGGCACACTGAAGTCGATCAGAATGTCGAACTGGCTGAGTACCGACCCCATGTCGGAGACGACTGGAACACCGAGCCTGCCAACGGCTGCCACTTCACCAGCATCCGCACCCAGCAGCGGGCAGTCTGCTCGCTCCAGCGCCGCGCCAAGTTTTAGATCCTCGGCAGCATGGATCGCTTCGACGAGTGTCCGACCCATTCGGCCAACGGCACCGGTGACCGCAATTTTCAGCATGAAAGTGATCCGCTTCGGAAAGCGTGCACGCTATCAGGAAGTCAGGCCGTCGAAAAAGTCCTTTACGCCTTTGAACCAGGAAGTTTCCTTCGGCGAGTGCTTTTCACCACCCTGCTTCATGGTCGTTTTCAATTCTTCCAGAAGTTCAGTTTGGCGGGCTGTGAGATTTACGGGCGTTTCCACGATCACCCGACACAGCAAATCACCCGGACCGCCGCCTCGCACCGGGACAACTCCCTTCCCTCGAAGGCGGAACAGTTTTGCCGTCTGAGTGCCAGCGGGTACTTTCAATTTCACGCGGCCATCCAGCGTCGGCACTTCCAATTCGCCGCCTAGCGCAGCATCGGCAAAGGAAATGGGCACATCGCAATGCAGGTCGCGGCCATCACGCGCAAAAATCGCGTGCGGTCTGACTTCTACTTGAACATAGAGATCACCAGCCGGACCGCCGCCTGGGCCAGCTTCGCCTTCACCCGTCAAACGAATCCGATCCCCGGTATCAACGCCAGGCGGAATGCGAACGGACAGTGTTTTCCGCTTCTCGACGCGTCCGGCACCACTGCAGCTACGGCAAGGGTCTTTGACGATGCGACCTTGACCGCGACATCGAGGACAGGTCTGTTGCAGCGAGAAGAAACCCTGCGAGACGCGAATCTGTCCTGCGCCACCACAATCCGTACAGGTCGTAGGCTGCGTGCCGGATTTCGCACCACTGCCTTTGCAGTCCTCACAGGTGGCAAGAATCGGCACGCGAATTTCGATCTTGTCGCCGCGTACCGCCTGCTCAAGGTCCAGTTCCAGCGAGTAGCGCAGGTCAGCACCTCGCGCAGGACCGCCCCGGCTTCGGCCGCCTCCGCCGAAAATGTCACCAAAGACATCACCAAACACGTCGCTGAACGAACCCTCGAAACCACGCCCGCCACCACCAGCATTCTGCTCAACACCCGCGTGTCCGAACCGGTCGTAAGCCGGCCGCTTTTCTTCGTCCATGAGGATTTCGTAGGCTTCAGTGGCTTCCTTGAATTTGTCATCGGATCCAGGATCGTCGGAATTACGGTCTGGGTGATACTTCATCGCAAGACGCCGATACGCCTTCTTGATGGTATCGGCATCCGCATCCCGGCTTACGCCCAGAACTTCGTAGTAGTCGCGCTTCGCCATGTTCCTGTCATCAGCTCCGTAAAGAAAAAACCGCGGTGTCGCCTGAACCGACGCCGCGGCTAACGCTGGCTCCAGAACGTCGATCCAGCAACGCCTGGCCTTACTTGCCCGTGGTCGGCTTTACTTGTCTTTGTCCTTGACCTCTTCGAACTCCGCATCGAGTGCGTCACCGTCTGGTCCCGGACCACTTCCGCCTGCACTTCCGCCTGCACTTCCACCTGCGCCACCCATTCCCTCGCCTGCACTCTGCGACTCGTACATCTTCTGCGCGAGTGTAGCGGAGGCAGCAGAAAGCGCCTGTAGTTTTGCTTCGATATTGGCTTTGTCCTCAGTCTTGAGGGCAGCTTCGAGATCTATTGCCGCCGTTTCAATGGCATCTTTCTCCTGCTGCGTTGCCTTGTCACCCGCGTCAGCAACCGCTTTGCGCGCACTATGCACCAGCGCATCCGCCTGATTGCGCAGCTGCACCATTTCTTCGAACTTCGCGTCTTCAGCCGAATGAGCCTCAGCGTCACGCACCATCTTCTGGATCTCGTCGTCCGACAAGCCGCTCGACGCTTTGATGACGATGGACTGCTCTTTCCCGGTGGCCTTGTCCTTCGCGGAAACATTCAGGATGCCATTGGCGTCAATATCGAAGCTGACTTCTACCTGCGGCATGCCTCTTGGCGCAGGTGGAATATTGGCCAGATCAAATCGGCCCAGCGATTTGTTGGCAGTCGCCTGTTTCCGTTCGCCTTGAAGCACATGAATGGTCACGGCTGTCTGATTGTCATCTGCCGTTGAGAATGTCTGCCCCTTCTTGGTTGGGATGGTGGTGTTCTTTTCAATCAGCACGCTCATAACCCCACCTAGCGTTTCAATGCCCAGAGACAGCGGTGTCACGTCCAGCAGCAACACGTCACTGCGCTCGCCAGCCAGCACCGATGCCTGAATCGCTGCGCCAACTGCAACCGCTTCATCCGGGTTCACATCACGGCGCGGCTCCTGACCAAAGAATTCCTTGACCTTGGCTTGCACGAGCGGCATGCGCGTCTGCCCACCAACCAGAATGACATCATCGATATCAGAGTTCTTCATGCCGGCATCGCTCAACGCAATTCGACACGGTTCCATCGTACGATTAACAAGGTCCTCAACGAGCGCCTCGAGCTTGGCACGAGTCAGTTTCAGCACCAGATGCTTCGGCCCGGTCTGATCTGCGGTGATGTAAGGCAGATTGATCTCGGTTTGCTGGCTGCTCGACAACTCGATCTTTGCCTTCTCCGCAGCTTCTTTCAGACGCTGTAGTGCGAGCGGATCATTGTGCAGATCGACGCTACTAGTCTTCTTGAACTCGTCTGCAAGATAGTCGATGACACGCAGGTCAAAGTCTTCGCCACCGAGGAAAGTGTCCCCGTTGGTCGAGAGCACTTCGAACTGATGCTCACCGTCAATCTCGGCTATTTCGATGACCGAAATGTCGAAAGTGCCACCACCCAGGTCATACACGACGATCTTCGCATCGCCGCGTTTTTTGTCGAGCCCATAAGCGAGCGCTGCTGCTGTCGGTTCGTTGATGATCCGCTTTACTTCCAGACCGGCAATACGCCCGGCGTCTTTTGTCGCCTGCCGCTGTGAATCGTTGAAGTAGGCCGGCACGGTGATGACTGCCTCGGTAACCGGTTCGCCGAGATAGTCCTCAGCAGTCTTCTTCATCTTCTTCAGAACTTCGGCGGACACTTGTGGCGGAGCCATTCGCTTGCCATTGACATCAATCCACGCGTCACCGTTGTCCGCCGCAACAATCCGGTACGGCACCATCTTGATGTCCTTCTGAACCACGTCATCCGCGAAGCGTCGTCCGATCAGCCGCTTGACGGCAAACAATGTGTTCTTCGGATTAGTGACAGCCTGACGCTTGGCACTTTGGCCGACGAGGATTTCACCATCATCGGCATAGGCAATGATCGAAGGTGTCGTGCGATCACCTTCCGAGTTTTCGATGACCTTGGCTTCACCGCCGTCCATGACAGCCACACACGAGTTGGTCGTGCCGAGGTCAATGCCGATGATCTTTCCCATCTCAATTCTCCAGCTGCGCTCAGAGCGCGATTATCTATAAGGGATATATGTGGCCGTTCAACACGGCTTCAAGCGTCCTCGTGGTAATCCGTGATTTATCTCACGGTGCCTTGGTAACGACGACTTTGGCCGCACGCAACAGCCGGTCATGCAACAGATAGCCCCGCTGCAGCACATCCATGACGGAGTTCGGTTCCATGTCAGGGTTGGCGACCATGGCGATCGCTTCATGCCACTTTGGATTGAAGGGTTCGCCTCGTGGGTCGACTGGTGTGACGCCATATCGTGCAAGCGCCGCCAGAAAAAGTTTGTGGCACAGGGTGAGCCCCTCAGCGACCGCCACAGCAGTCTCGCCCTCCAGCGCGCTGGCAGATTCCATCCCTTTCTCAAAGCTGTCGAGCAGCGCGGGCATCTCTCCCAGCAAACGCTCTACGCCATACTTGTGCGCGTTTTCCACATCACGCTGGTTGCGCCGACGCAGGTTATCCATTTCAGCCTGCGCGCGCAGCAGCTGATCTTTAAGCGCAGCGATCTGAGTCTGGGCCGCAGCGAGCGCAGGGTCGCCTGACGCTTCCGCTCCTGGGACATCAGACGGGTCCGCATCGGGGAGCGCATTTGACGCCTGGTCCTGATTGATATCTCCGGGTTGTTCCGACATGCCTGTGCCATCAAATTTCAAGATTCGGGCACCATGGGGGCTGACGGCAGGCGATTCAACCCCTGGGGTGGAAAGAAAGCCGTCCGCTATCAGGCATAACGAAGCGCTGCACCAAGCAGCCTGGCCGTGACGTCCACGACTGGAATCACGTCCTTATAAGCCATGCGGGTCGGTCCGATGACACCAAGGACCCCGGCCACCATGCCGTTGACTTCGTAGGTAGAGGTGACCAGAGACACTTCATCAAGCTGTGCATAGCCCGTTTCATGACCAATGAAGAGCTGAATGCCATCGCTCTGCAGGCAGCGATCGAGGAGATGGAGGATGACACCCTTGTGGGAAAATGCCTCAAAGAGCGCACGTGCGGTGCCAAGATCACCGGTGACATCGACCAAACGGGTTTCGCCTGCCACAACAAGATCTCGACCCGGATTTTCGGCCGGCACTACAAATGCTCGCGAGGCCACGTCCAGCGCGGTTTCCATAAGCGAATTCATGCGGTCTCTGTCCTGATGCATGGACTTCAGCAGTTCGGCGCGGATGTCCTCGAGCGGACGCCCCACAAACTCCCGGTTGAGAAAGTTGGCTGCCGTCGTCAATTCGACTTCGCTATACACCCGTTCGGTATGAATCACGCGATTCTGGATTTCGCGATCCTGCATCACCAGCACCACCAGAACGCGGGTATCGGTGAGCTTCACAAACTCGACATGCTTGAGCGCAATCCCATCGCGTTTCGGCGTGGTGACCACACACGTCATCTGAGTCAGCTTCGAGAGCAGCTCACTTGCGTTGGACACCAGCTCCTTGGGTGACAGATCGGGATCGAGTTGCAGCTCAACCTGACGAAGGCTTTGCCGGTCGAGCGGCTGCACAGAAAGCATGGTATCGACGAAGAGACGTAACCCTTGAACTGTAGGCACTTTTCCAGCCGACGTATGCGGCGATCGCACCAGACCAAGTTGTTCCAGTTCGGCCATGATGTTGCGAACGGTTGCCGAGCTGACACCGATCGCGGGAAGTTCCGCGAGCGCTTTCGAAGCAATTGGCCGACCATCAATCAGGTAGTGTTCCACCACCAGTTTCAGCAATTGTTGCGCCCGCTGATCTAGCGCGGTCTCAAACGAATTGCGGACAATGGGTCTGGGCATGGGTTTACAACAGAACTTCGGTCAAACTCTTGTGGAACAATTGATCATGATCGATTCGCTCCCCATCAGACGAGGACGCTACTTTTTATGCTGAAGCACCTGACAGTGCAAGACCTCGCGCTCGTGGAGCGACTCGAAGTCTCATTTTCAGCGGGTTTAACCGTCATTACAGGTGAGTCCGGCGCCGGCAAGTCCATACTTCTCGCTGCACTGTCTCTGGTGCTCGGCGAGCGAGCCGCCAGTGACCTGCTGCGCCCCGGGGCTGCACGTCTGGACGTGAGCGCCGAATTCGATATCTCGTTGACACCTCGAATCAGGGATCGACTGACCGCCCTGGAGCTTGTTGACCTGGATGGTCCAGGCACCTGTCTCCTCAGGCGCACCATGTCAGCCGACGGCCGTTCGAAAGCGTTTGTGAACGGCATCCCGGTCACTCTGCAGGTATTGCGCGAGCTTGGTGAAAGCCTCGTTGATGTACACGGGCAACACGAGAACGTCCGACTAGGTCGGCGAGACGTACAACTGACACTACTCGACGACTTCGCACTGGCTGGTACCGATCGGGATCAAGTCACTGAGATCTGGCGGAGTTGGCAACGTATTCGCCGCGAGGCGGAAACCCTTGGAGTCAGTGCGAGCCAGCAGGCAGATCGAATCGCGCTGCTGACTTATCAACTGCAGGAACTGGACGGTCTTGGTATCGACCTTCAGGAAGTCGATCAGCTATTCGACGACCATCGACGCCTCGCCCAGGTGGATCATCTCCTCGAAACCGTATTGGCTGCCGACAATAGCCTCGCTGAACTGGATGTTCCCGGTCGACTCATGTCGACCCTTGGCGCGTTGGCCGATACTCATCCAGCCCTCGACGCTGCCCGCTCGGCACTCGGTGATGCCAGTGCGTTGCTGGAGGACGCCAGCCGCCACCTGCGACACTATGCCGATGCGCTGGAGCCCGATCCGGCACGGCTTTCGGTACTGTCAGAGTCGATCGAACTCCTGCATGGCCTGGCGCGTAAACACAAGATCACTCCGCGAGAACTGCCGGCCCGAGTACAAGCTCTAGCGGATGAACTGGATAGCATCAACGCCGACACCCAGGCACTTGAAGCCGCCGAAGCCAAAGCGCGCATCCTGGAATCAGCGTTCCGCGGCAGTGCGCAGGCGCTGTCGAACAAGAGAAAGAAGGCGGCGAAGGAGTTCGCAAAAGAAGTATCACGAATACTCGCCGAGCTGGGGCTGGCCAAGGCAAAACTCGGGGTCGAATTCGGTGCGACCGAAAACGAAACAGGAATCGATGGGATCGAACTGTTGGTGAGCACGAATCCGAAATACCCGCCTGGGCCGTTGGGTCGCATCGCCAGCGGCGGTGAGCTCGCCCGTATCAATCTTGCCATCGCCGTAACCGCTGCAGAGCGCAGCGCGCTGCCGTGTCTGGTGCTGGATGAGGCGGATGTCGGGGTTGGCGGCAATCTCGCCGATACGATCGGCCGGCTGTTGCGACGCCTCGGCGCGCACACCCAGGTCATCTGTGTCACCCACGCCCCCCAGGTGGCCGCACTCGGCGAACATCACTTGTGTGTTCGCAAGACAGAATGTGAGGACACCACCATTCTGACGCTCGATCGGCCGGCCCGCAGGGAAGAAATTGCGAGAATGCTGGCCGGCGCCGAGGTGTCGGACAAGACCCGCCAGTACGCAGATGCACTTCTGGCCGAGGCGAACTAACACCCGGAATTTGCTGGACGACGGAAGTTCAGCGGCTTCGCCATTTCGAGTACCATCCGCGCACCATTGAAAGCCGGTCAGCCATGCGCGCGCCCATTGTCACCATTCTGTTCACTTCACTTGTATTCAGTGCCTGCACCATGCCCAAGCTGGGACTGCCTCGTGTCCACAAGGTCACGATCCAGCAAGGCAACGTGCTCAACCAGGAAATGGTCGACCAACTCAAGCCTGGCATGACACGCAACCAGGTTCGATTTGTTCTCGGCGACCCCGTAACGCGCAACCGATTCAATGAAGATCGATGGGACTATCTCTATTACATCGACATACCTGGTCAGTACCAGGAAAAGACCTATCTGTCTTTGATCTTCGAACAGGATCGGCTGGCGTCGTTCAGCGGCAACCTCTCGCCTTCTGCAGCCGCTGGGCCATCAACACCCGAGGTACCGGCGGAGCACATCATCAAGGATCTGCCGCCCGAAGATGATGAACCTGCAGACGCAGCCTCTATCGAGGCGCCACCGGCGAGCCATTGATTCGATTGCGGCGTGCCTGCATCGGATCAATCTTGAGCGGCCGGTATAGCTCCAGCCGATCTCCGGTCGAAAGCACGTAACCGAGTGGTTTGACCTCGCCCCAGATTCCAGTTGTCAGATTCTGTAACGGGAAGCGAGCAAACAGTGCATCCTGCTTAGCCAGCTCCAGAGCGTCAGCGATTGACGCCCCTTCACTCAATTGAAGCGGCAGAACATGCTGTTCGTCCGCCAGCGCATACACGAGGTCAACGAGCAGAATCGTCATGGTGTTAGCTGTCGTGCGCGTTTGACAAAGGCATCCACGATCACATCTGCGGCCTTCCCGACCAGTGGCTCCACCGCCCGCAACAAACCGCGCAACTGAAAATCCAGCTGCAGCGTCACTTTGCAGCCCGCAGTTCCCAATGGTTGAAACAACCAGGCACCAGTGAATCGTTCAAACGGGCCGTCGGCCAGTTCCAGATCAATACGAGAGTGCGCAGTCAGCGTGTTTCGCGTGGTGAACGCCTCAGTGAATCCGCGTGCGGATGCATGCACCTTGGCGATCACCGTAGTTGCAGAATTTTCGATCACATCCACGGCACTGCACCCCGGTACGAACTGCGGATAGCTGGCAACGTCATTCACCATTGCAAATATCTGCTCCGCGGGGTATGGCAGAAGTGCAGTACGGGTGATGGTACTCAAGCCGCACAGCTCAGCGTTTGTATACAGGGGAACAGGGTCCCCAGAAATACCAGCGCAACCCCTATGGGCGCGACGAAGCCGATGACCAGTTTCCACAACCACCACAACCCTGAATTACTGATTCCCAGCTGACTCTGCACCACTGCCCGCGGCAACATCCATCCACAAAACAGCGCAATCATGAATCCACCAATCGGTAACATGATGTTCTGGGTCAGAAAATCGATGAACTGAAAGATGGTGCGGGAACCATCCACCTTGAAATCTGCCAAGGCGTTGAACGACAACACCGTGCCGATACCGATCAACCAGCAGACGACACCCAGCGTGACCGCAACGCGTGATCGTTTGGCGTTGTACTCTTCTACCAGATAGGCCAACGCAGGTTCGGTCAACGAAATCGCCGACGTGATGGCGGCAAAACTCACCAGTACGAAAAACAGCACGCCAAAGCACGCGCCGAAGGGCATCTGTCCAAACGCCAGCGGAATCGTCACAAACATCAATCCAGGACCTTGTCCCGGCTCGAGGCCATTCACAAAAACGATCGGGAAAATCGCCAGGCCTGCGCAAATCGAAACCAGCGTGTCGAGCCCTGCGATCATCAACACCGTGCCAGGAATCGAAACATTGCCTGGAAGGTATGCGCCATATGCGATCATCGTACCGATGCCCAGACTCAGGGTGAAAAATGATTGTCCCATCGCCAGCAGCCAGGTATTGGCACTCACGTCCTGCCATTTGAAATCGAACATGAACGCGAAGCCCTGCGCGAATCCACCGGACATGACGCCATAACCGAGCAACACGAATAACAGGACAAACAACAGCGGCATAAACCACCGAATCGACGTTTCGAGCCCTTTGACGACACCCTTGCTGATGATGAAGACCGTCGCCAGCATGAATAACGTATGGCACCCGCCCACGAGCCATGGATTCGCCGTGAAATCGTTGAAGGTCTTGTTAGCGACGGCGACGTCCGCACCTTGCAGTGCGCCGGTCCCCATCTCGACCATGTAGTAGAGCGTCCAGCCAGCGATGACCGAGTAGTAGGAAAGAATCAGGACACCAGCGAACATCCCCATCCAGCCGATCAACACCCAGAACGCGCTATGGCGATGTTGTTGCACAAGAATTCTCAGACTGTTGACCGGACTGTTTCGCCCTTGCCGACCAATCACAACCTCAGCCATCAGAATCGGCAACCCGACCAGCATTATGGTGACGAGGTAAATCAGCACGAACGCAGCGCCCCCGTTCTCACCGGTGAGGTAAGGGAATTTCCAGATATTTCCCAATCCAACTGCAGAACCCGCCGCCGCCAGAATGAACAGCCAGCGATTCGACCACATCCCATGCGGGGACACGTCGTCGTTCGTCATTTCTCAATCCCCTTAACGTGGCGCGCATTATAAAGAAGGAAGCTGCCTATAATGTCGACCATGGCAAAGAAGAACGCAGATCCGGATCCAACCATTGCGCGTCACAAGCGCGCGCAACACGATTACCACCTGGAAGATCGCTACGAAGCAGGTCTCGTCCTGTTCGGCTGGGAACTCAAATCCATCCGTGCAGGTAAAGCGCAGCTGATCGATAGCTACGTGCTGGTACGCGAGGGCGAAGCTTGGTTGCTGGGCGCGAACATTTCACCGCTCGAAAGCGCATCAACCCATGTTATCGCCGAGCCGAAGCGCACACGGAAGCTGTTATTGCATGCGAAGGAGCTCGCCATACTTTTCATGGCCACCCAACAGAAAGGTTACACCTGCATCGCGACTCGGCTCTACTGGAAGGGCAAACACGTCAAGTGTGAAATCGCCCTGGCAAAAGGCAAGCAGGACCACGACAAGCGCGAAACCACCAAGGATCGCGAATGGGCGCGTCAGAAAGAAAGGTTGATGAAGGTTCACCATCGCTGATCCGGCGAACCCGCCCTGGACTCAAGAACTCTTAGCGTTGGGTATTCGCCCGTCGCCAGGCGACCATCTCGATCGCAGCAACGGCGGCTGCGATTCCCTTGTTGAATTCATCGTCTGCAGAACGCGCGGCTGCATGTGCAATATCGAGCACCGGGATAACTTCAACGATGATCGGGCGCCGGAATTCATGCGTCACATCACCCAGCCCGCGAATGCACTCGTTCGAGATCATCTCGAAATGATAGGTATCACCTTTGACGATGACCCCGAAGCAAATGATCGCATCGATTTCCTTGCTGCGGTCTTCTGCCAACAGATCGCGAGCTGCGAGCGGCAATTCGAGAGAGCCAGGCAAGGTGTGCACCACAACTCTTGAATAGCCATGTGCACGCAACACACGCTCGCACGTGCTGCTCATGCTCTGCACAAGCTCCGGATACCACTTGGAACAGAGGATGTGAATCGTACCAGGATTGTCGATACGAGGGAGATTCGAAAGATCGACTGTTGTCTTCATGCGCCAGCGCGCTTGGCTTCTTGCGAGACTGACTTGCCCGGTAACCAGCCTGCCGTCGCAACATCGAGAACCAAGGCGCCTTCCGCTTCAAGCTCGGTGAACTCCGCGCGAACTTCCCAGGTACCCATGGGCATACCTCGCTCACGCAGCACGGAATTGACATCGCCGGGGCGAACCTGCGAACGACCGCTCGCAAACAGCTCCTGAATAATTTCCCGAACCACTTCCGTACGACGACGTTCTACGCTCAACTCTTGATCCTGAAATGCAGCGGGCGACTTTGTACCAGAAGCGCCCTACTCCCGCCACGGGTTACCGGCCTGATAGGCCTTTAATCTGCGCACCATCTCCGGACGAAAGCTCGCTGCGTCCGGTTCGTTCAACGCAAGCGCCTGCTCCTGAGTGGCGACCGCAACGCCGAACTGGCCCGCTTCTGCATACGCGGCAGCCAACGTGTCCAGCCTGGACACCGAAGCCTCGGCCGCCACCGCCACTTCCGCAAATTCGACGGCAAGCTGCGCATTACGGACCTTCGCATGTGGAGAAGTTGCCAGCAGCCAGGCGTAATCGTTGGCCGCATTCGTGCGCTTTTCACGGGCCATTCGGCCAAGCCATTGCGCCGCTTCTTCGTGGGCCGGCAAATCGCCAATCTCCAGCAACAGCTGTACGTAACGAGCAACCCCAAGACCATGCCCGGTCAGAGCGGCTTTGCGATACCAGCGCCTTGCCTTGTCAATATCCACAGGAACACCAAGACCGGCGTGAAAGAGATAACCAAGCCCGACCCAGGCATCCACTGAACCCTGTCGACCAGCCCTTTCGAACCATTCCCGCGCTGCATCTACATCTGCCTTCACGCCTGTGCCAAGCAGATAGGCATGAGCCACTCGCACCTGTCCGTCGGCCAGCCCGACATCGGCGGCTTCCTTGAACAACTTGAAAGCCGCTTCCTGGTCTGCCGGGCCAAGCTCCCCCGTCGTGTGCATGTGACCAAGCATGACCAGCGCAACAGCGGATCCGGCAGCTCGCGCTTTTTCATACCACGCCGTAGCTTTTTGAACGTCTGTCTCGGCGACGTACGGCGCGCGATAGCTCAATCCCATGTGCAGCATGGCGATCGCATCCCCGTCTGCAGCGGCTTCCGCCAGCCACCGTCGGGCGTGCCGCGTATTTCGTTCAACGCCCTCGCCTAACAGCAGAGAACGACCCGCCATGACCTTGCCATCGAGAAAACCCAGTTCGGCAGCCCTTTCAAAAAGGAGCCACGCGAGCGGCGCATCCTGCTTGATGCCAAGGCCACCCAGATGGAGCCTCCCCAGCGCCACCAGAGCTGCGGGATTGTCAGCATTGAATTCCAGCGCCCGGTTGTAATCCAGCCGCGCGGACACATATAGCTGTTGTTCGAAGTAACTGTAACCACGCAGGTAGTAGGTCCGCGAACGCTCGGAATCCACCAATATCGGCGCGATCAATGCCGGCTCGAGATAGGTGCGAGCGAGTACCGGCTGCCCCTGATCGATGAGCACAACCGCTTTTTCGATCAAGGCGCGGACGTCCAGGGCAAGGGCTGGTGAGGCCATTGCCAGGGACATGGAAAGGATCAGGAAACGAGAAACAGGCCACATGGTCCAGGGAGTGTATGAAAAAGCAGGCGCCTGCGCAGCGCGCAGCGTGCTAGGCTGACAGCAACGGTTATCCAGCGAGCTGGTTCCGCTGTACTGATTCAAGTGAATGGGTCAACTGACTATTCCATCTGAATTGGGGGCGACTTGGTTTCGACACGGGTAGCAAGGTTTGAGGTGCATGCCGAGAGGGTAGTAACTCTCGTAAAACAATTGCTGCAACTTTTTAGTTGCCAATGACGAAAACTACGCACTAGCGGCCTAAAACCGCCGCTTACACTGACGATTCGTTTCCTGTGCGATGAAGTCAGTGGCTAGCTCACAGGATCGCGCGGAGGTCTCGCCCGGGGCCAAAGCGTTAAAACAATCGGGCTCGCCGAGAATGATCCTGGCCGTCGGAGCGTTCGAGGTTAAAACAAACGACGTGTTCTAAGCATGTAGAGCCGATCTCTGAGCGCCAGTGGACGCGGGTTCAACTCCCGCCGCCTCCACCAATCAATGACTTCCGGAGAGATCCAGGAAAGTCATTAGAAGCCTGCCCCTGCGGGCTTTTTTGTGGGTTCAAGGTTCATGGACGTCCCCGTCGTAGGTTCATTCACCTCCGGCTCTTTGCGGGGGAAACCTACGGAGGTGTCGGAAGGTGTCAACCTGTTTTAGACATCTACCGGGAAGCCATCATACTTTTGCGCTCAATGGCAGCAGGTAACGTCGGGAAGTTGACCAGGGCAGGCAAAAGCTACCTGCTTGTGTGTGAGTCGAGACGCTTGAAGATGGGTTGGCTTGGTTAGGCAACCGCAAGAATTGGGACCGTTTTCCGCTCAAGTTTCCGCCACCCGGAAAACACACGTCGGCTTGCTGCCTTGGCTAGAAAAGCTTCACTACAGGCGCTGGAGCTGTCCATCGAATGGACTCGATTGCTGACTGTAGTAACGTGGCTTGTCGAGCATCCGCGTCCTGGCATTTACTTGAGGCAGGTGGACTTGCCAGGCATACACAGCAAATTCATCGAAACTCTTCGCGGCGTGCTGGCCGAGTTACTCGATTTGACTTTGCCTGTTGATGCTGTAGATACCTGCAAAACCGGAATCAGCCAGTTTCCCGGCCTTTCCTTCCGTGCGAAATTCCCTGGTGATTTTTTGGTCCAGGTTACGGCTGGGCTGCACTGGCTCGCTCATCGCCTTCAGCTCCTTGATGGCGCTACCGCACCCGATTCGGACACCGTGCCATGAGACCATAAAAGGACTATATTCAGTCCTGATTAAGTCTGGAACACCGCCATGCGCTACTCATCACAAGTCAAGCCGATCAGCTATCTCAAAGCCAACGCTGCCGAGGTTCTGAAGCACCTCGCCGAGCGGCGTGAGCCCATCGTCATCACCCAAAACGGGGAGGCCAAGGCGGTCCTGCAGGACGTAGCTTCGTTCGAAGAGACGCAAGAAACTCTGGCCCTGCTGAAAATCCTCGCGCTAGGTAACCAAGACATGGCAGCTGGGAAGATCAAGCCCGTGGCCGACGTCGTTGCCCGCCTTCGCGCCAAGCGATCCGATGCCTGATGGCCGGGGCGCCTGCCAAATTCGAGGTCCTGCTCACACAGGGGGCAGAGCAGGACTTGGAAGCCATCCTCGACTACATCGCCGAATTCGACTGTGTGGCCAACGCCAACTATGTGTTGGATGAGTTAATGGACGTGGTGGAGAGTCTGTCGAAATTCCCGGAACGCGGTAGCTATCCGAAGGAACTGGTCGGCCTCGGGATCAAGGAATATCGCCAGACCTTCTTCAAGCCGTACCGCGTGATCTACCGTGTCACAGGCAGTCAAGTCATCATCTACCTGATTGCTGATGGGCGCCGCGATATGCAGTCAGTGCTGGCTCGCCGCCTGCTTGGCGCTTGATCCGCAACAACCCGCATCACGCTTCTCGGCCCAGGATCTCCCGATTGTGCTCACCTAACCTGGGAGCCCGCCGCGAGATCCGCCACGGCGCTTTCGGCAGGCTGAAAGGCGCACCGGGATAGGTGACCGTGCGTCCGATGTCTTCATGCAGCACCGGCACCTGCATCCCTCGCGCCTTGAAGTGGTGGTTCTCAAAGGCTTCTTCGGGACTGTTGATGACACCCACCGCAAGCCCTGCTCGTTGGCAACCTTCGAAAAAATCCTGCGCGCCGAGGGTCCGCGCGATCAGCTGCAGACCTTCTCGTCCGGCTGTGAAGATGGCGGTGATCGTATCGTCGATGCCGATGCGGGACAGATCGAACGGCCCCTCCCAGCTCGCACCCATCTCGAGAAAAACCGTTTCGGGGAACCCTTCGTCCAGCTTCAGCGTGCGTAGCCAGTCCAGCAGTTTGGCGAACTCGGCGGGGAATCGTGGTGGCACACCGGTATTCACCCAGCGGCCGTCGGCGCAGCG
>JANNBJ010000139.1:0-21231 GCA_031385325.1 Gammaproteobacteria bacterium
CACCGATCGCAAACTCGACCGTCATCTCTTCAACGAAGCGTATCTGATGCACACCAGCACCAGTCCGCAGTACGCGATCATCGCCAGCTGCGACGTCGCAGCCGCCCAGATGGAAGCACCCGGTGGACCGGCACTGGTCCACGAGAGTATCCAGGAGTCGATGGATTTCCGCCGCGCCATGCGCAAGGTCGATAACGAATTTGGAGAGGGGGAGTGGTGGTTCACCGTCTGGGGACCGGACGAACTGGTGGAAGAAGGTGTTGGCGTCAGTGCGGACTGGGTGCTGAAGGCCGGAGAAACCTGGCACGGCTTTGGCGATCTGGCCGACGGATTCAATCTGCTGGACCCGATCAAGTGCACGATCATCACGCCCGGGCTCGATATGTCCGGCAAGTTCGGTACCACTGGCATTCCGGCCAGCATCGTCACCAAGTTCCTTGCCGAGCATGGCGTGGTGGTGGAAAAAACCGGTCTCTATTCATTTTTCATCATGTTCACCATCGGCATCACCAAGGGTCGCTGGAACACCCTGCTGACAGCATTGCAGCAGTTCAAGGACGACTACGACCGCAACGCATCCATGTGGCGCGTTCTACCCGAATTCTGCGCCGCACACCCACGCTACGAACGCATGGGCTTGCGCGACCTGTGTCAGGCGATTCACGACATGTACGCGGAAGTGGACATTGCCCGCATGGTCACCGAGATGTATCTGTCTGACCTGCAACCGGCGATGAAGCCCAGTGATGCGTATGCGTACATCGCGCACCGCAAGACCGAGCGCGTGGACATCGACAAACTCGAAGGACGCATCGCCACATCGCTGCTGACACCCTATCCACCCGGCATCCCGCTGCTGATTCCAGGCGAGCGTTTCAACCGCAAGATCGTTGAGTACCTGCGTTTCACACGCCGGTTCAATGAGGCGTTTCCGGGCTTCGATACCGATGTGCACGGTCTTGTTGAAGACGACTCGATCCCCGGTCAGCGACGCTACTACGTGGACTGTACCCGCGAGGAATAGGTGAGCGGTGCCTTGTCGCTCGGGGGGCAACCATGAAGATCCTGTGGTTGCTCATCACCGGAGTCTTGTCGATGAACTCAGGCGCCGACACACTGTCCGAATTCAGTGACGCCCTTAAGGCGGGTGATGCTGCTCGGCTGGCAACACTGGTTCAACAAGCCGATGGACAGTTGCCCGGAGGATTACGCGACGAGACATTGCTGCACTCGGCAACGTCATACCTGCGGGCGGAAAATCGTCTCGCCTTGATGACCGTCCTGCTGGACGCAGGACTGAAGGTTGATGCGGCGGACTATCACGGGCTTACGCCATTACATTGGGCAGCAGGCTCCGGTTGTGTCGAGTGTGTGCAACTGCTTATTGAACACGGGGCAGATGTGAACGCACAACGAAATGACGGACGCACGCCCCTGCATACCGCGTCCATTGAGACCATTGACTTGCTACTCGCCGCCGGCGCCGATGTCCATGCCCGCGACAAGGCCGGCTGCCTTCCACTGCATACCACCATGCTCAGCGATCCGCGCCTGATCGTTGAAGGCATTGATGTACGCAATCGATTCGGTCTCACACCTCTGCACTACGCGGCGCTGCAGCCCAATGAAGAGAAAGTCAGCTGGTTACTCGCCAACGGCGCCGATCCGGCAGCCCAGTCGACGGCAGCTTTTCGCATCAACGAAGACCGCTCCGACGATTTTGAAGATCCCATGCATGAGTTTGCCGTGGGGTCGCGGCCTTACGATATGGCACGTTTTCGTCATGACCAGACCAAGTGGAGCACAGGGCGGTTCCGCAGCGTGATGGAAACACTCGATCAGGTGACTCCGCGGCGAGGCTGGTTCTCGAGATAACAGGACAGCAAACACCATGCAACCCATATCCCTGCTGACCGGCAATCCCGGTGTGCTGGTCACACTGGCTCTGCTGATTATCGGTGGACTGGTCTCGGCCGTGGTGGGGATCGTCATGGCGCGGCAGGGCCTTTCGGTGCGACCCATGCTGTGGTTCGCGATGATCTTCAGCTTGATCGTGATCCCGCATTTTGCCTATCACCTGCATGTCGCACTGCAGAAAGTATCTGCGCTAGAGAAAACGTCGACGCCTCAGAGCAACGTCGCGTCGGACGAATGGTGGGCATCTCTGACCACACCACCCAGCACGTCCGAAACCACTGCGCGTTACTTCGGCTCTGATACTACTGCTGCCACCGATACCCCCGATACCCCCGATACCCCAGACACGATGATCAGCGATGTATCGAGGATGTTCGATCCGTTGCCTGTCAAAACACGCTGGGCACGATTCGCCATTCTTCCCGACGGACGTACCACGATCATTGCCGCCTTCAACAGTGACGAAGACGCCGAAGCGGCTGTAGTCGGCTATCTGACCCTCAGTGGTCTTGCAGACATGGCTCGCGGTAACTCAAAAACCGGGTTCACCGCGACACGCGTCACCGGAGAAGAGATTTTTGTCCACCGCGCAGGCCGACATCTGGGCGTCTGGACCGGACCGGATCAACAGGCGCTCAATCGTAATGTCCTCAGTAGCACGTTCTACCAAGCCACTCGAGGCATGTCCGCGGAGGAGGCACGTGTGGCCGCTGGTGGACCGCCGTTGGGGTTGTCCTGGCCCAGTGCCATCGCGTTGCTCGCGGCCTACACGCTTTTCGTCGCCGTAGTCTTCATCAAAGGGGCAGCCTGGGCCGCCGCAGTTCCAGCCGGTAGCCTCGACACGGCTGACAACCCGGTTCTGCGTTCACGACTGCTGCAATTGAACAGCACCGATATTCCCATGACCATTGAACCCGGCCGCAATCCCGATGAAATCATCGTGGCATGGCGCTATGGCGACAGCCGATGGATCGACCACACACGCCTGCATGGCGTAAAGCGGGTGCATAGACTGGTGTTGCGACTGGACCAGGGTTCTCGATCTGTCTTCGTCAGCGAGTATGTGAGCCGATACGATGCGTCGGTCGGGCCAGGCGACGCATCATTCGACTGGGTCTTCATGACCGGCATCACGTTCTTCCAGCGTGAACGGCAAACGGTGTTCGGCATCGTCCTGGATGACGAGTTGCAACCAACCGGTGATCTCAGTCACACGTGGTCCTTCGACATGCGGGAAATGACCTCTCCCCTCATCAATATCGTCAACGGTTCCGGATGGGGATGGCGACCGGTGCTGTGGGATGCTCCGCCGGCCTTGCGCTGGCTTTCGACATGACCGACAAACGGATAATTGTCGCGATAGTTGCAGACGATTCAACTGTTCTCCGCTCAGCTCAGTTCAATCATTTGCAGGAATCGGCTGAGTCGTTTCGGGTGTGAACGCGGGCATGACGGATAGCAGATATCCCACAGAGATCGGTTAGTGACGCGCGTAACATGCTCGATCAAGATGACCCTGGCACCGCATCGAAATGTCTAACGGATCTGAACGAACCGGTTACACGCTGATCGAATTGATGATCATCGTTGCCGTCATCGCCTTGCTCGCAGCAATTGCCCTGCCGCTGTACGGCTCGTACACCGGAACAGCTCAGGCGGCGAAGATACTGCACCACTTCGATCAGGGTGTGCGCGAGACGCACCAGGTGCTGATCAACGATCGCACACGGGTTTCCTTCGATCGGCCCTCGCTACTGCCTGCGTCTACCGCTGCATGGATCGATATGCTGGCCGGAGAACAGAGCACCGCCCCAGGAGGTGGGCCAGCGTTTATTGCCGGTGACACTGGAGATCCAGACCACGGCGCAATCGGTGTTCTGTTCGATGCTGCTGACGCAAGCATTTCCCTGGTACGACCGGCCTACCAGGGTCTTGCAGCCGCCCGAGCGCTGGTTACGGTTGATGGCGTGACTCATACCACGCCCTGACAGATCTCGTAGGGAATGATGGGCCGAGGAACACGCGACGCTCTGCTCGGGCGCTCGCGCACCGATGGGACTACAATGAACAGATCCTGTCAGCATCCATGATCAACTTGACCACCCGCTACAAGACTGCCCGCTGTGTTCTGCATCGTAACGGCCACTTTCTGCTCGCCGTGCATTCCAGCTTCTGGCGCAAGACGCCCAGGCGCTGGGGACTTCCTGGTGGTGGTGTCGAGTGGGGCGAGAAGCCGGAGGCGGCTGTCCGTCGCGAACTGTGGGAGGAGCTTAATTTCCATGTTGGCGCGCTGACTCCCATCGGTCGATTTGATTACAAACGAGCCGCCCACATGGTGTACGCCGCTGAAACCGACATCCACGAATTTGACTGGGATGATACCGAACTGGTCGAACTGCGCTGGTTCTCGATGGCCGAGATCGAACAGCTGGCTGAGGATCAACTCCTGCACGCAGGATACGAGCTGGACGCGGTCCGCGCTGCGGCGCGCAACTGATGTCTTTGTCGCATAGCTGAACTCAGCCGCTTCACCTATCATCGAGATGTCACGGCTGCTTGAACGGAGATCGACCCATGTACCAGCGTCCTTCTGAGCCACTGAGCATTGGTGGTGTACTCGACAATGGCATTGCGCTGTTCAAGGCCAGTATGGCCAAGACCTTTCCGCTGGCGTTGGTGGGTGGCCTTCTGTCTACTCTGCCCGAACTCGTTACTCGGTTGACTGGTCTTGGCTCACTTCAAGGCGCGCTCGTTGGTGGCAACATCGCCCTTCCGCTTGGGGTGGTCGCCGTCACTTCCCTGCTGACGATGGCCGCGTATCTGGGAGTACTATCGATACAGGATGCAATTTCCAACAATCGCTCCATGGCGATTGACGAGGCAGTACTTGCGGGCCTGACAAGGTTGCCAGCCATGCTTGGCGCATCGATCCTGTATGGTATCGCCGTCGTGTTCGGCATGATCCTGCTGGTCGTGCCAGGCATCATTATTTCTGTGTACTGGATTCTCTATACGATCGCTGTCATTGGCGATCGAAAGGGTCCAGTGCAAAGCCTCGGTTACAGCTACCAGCTGATCAAAGGCTACTGGTGGCGCACAGCCACGATCCTTGGTGTACTCGGCATTATTGCCATGGTGTTGTACACAGCACTGATCATGTTCGTGGCCGGCGGGGTTATCGGCGGTGTGATGGAAAGCGAGGAATCAATGGGATTGCTCATCTTCACATTTGTCGTTACCCCGCTTATTGCCGCGGTGCTGACGCCATTTTTCTACGCCATCCTGCTGGTGACGTACAACGATCTCAAACTGCGCCGAGGTGGGGACGATTTGCTTCGGCGCGCGGAGCTATCCGTCAGCGCCTGAAATCTGGCAAACATCGACCAGTGTCGTATCTACCACGCGTGCGTTCGATCCATGGGCTGACCTGGTCCATTGCTGCCTTGTGGGTCATCTGCATCTGGTCTGCAAATGTCCGCGCCGAAACTCCTCTCACCTCTCTTACCTCTCTCACCTCTCTCGCCGATGACTGCCAAACCCGGCTGGCGCTGCAACAGGACACCGACAGCGAAGAACTCCTCACCGCATCAGTCTGTCCCGAATTCATCACCGCACTACGTGACAGCCAATGGCGAGATACGCTATTCGAAACCACCCCGGACACACTGACCATCGAGCAGGTTCGGGACTTGGCTATCCTGACTGAACGCTACACAGCACCCGCACAGGCCAATCCAGCCTTGAGTCGACAGTCTCTCGATGCCATTCTCGAAGCGCTGCCAGAAGAGCACATCGAAGAACGTTCCATGTGGGATCGAATCTGGGACTGGATCAAGGCTCAGTTCGAAGCACAAACGCAAACAGATCTCTCGACGCTGCTTTCGAAGTTTACCGGCTGGATAGACGCAGACTGGGTCTTGTTCATCATCCAGCTGGGTTTTGGTGCAGCCGCCGTAGCTGCGGTGGTTATCTTCATTCGAGAACTGCGCAGGGCTGGTGTGTTCGGCAAGCGAAACAAACCGGTCGACGTCGCGGATCGTCGTTCTGCGCCCAGGCCCGACGACACCACTGTGGTCGTTCCGCTGAAACTGCAACCGGCTGCACTGCTGGGGGCAGTAGTTGCTCGATTGCGAGGTGATGCACTGCCACCAGAAGCGCCCAGCATGACGGTCAACGAAATCAGGCGGCAGGTCACTGCCCTGACCGACCCTGTGCAAGCGCAGATATCCAGCCTTGCCACGGGTACTGAACGAATTGCTTACGCCGATTGGCAGCCGGACGATTCGCAGCTGCGCGAGCTGGTCTTCGCTGGAGAAACCCTGTTGCAGGAACTGTCACGCAAGGGTGGCACATGAGCGAACGGATGCAGAACATCGCTGGTCTGCTGGCCGCCATGTATATCACCTGGCTGCTGCTGTTTCAGCAATCCGCACCACCTCCCCCATCAAGACCCACCACCCTCGATCTCAAGGATTATGGTGTTGCCGCACTGCATCGCTGGCTCGACGCTGCCGAAGTGCCAACAAAAAGCTGGCAACAAAGCTGGTTTGATCTCGATGATGGGACGCTACCGCCTGACGGGAACCTGCTGCTGACGACCCTGCCTCACGACGTGCACGCCGCAAACGGGGAGGTTGACGCGTTGCTGGAGTGGGTCCGGCAAGGCAATACGCTCATCATCAATGCCGCACTCAACGATACCCCGAACTGGATCCTCTCCTATAACAACGAAATGCTCGAAGAGTTCGAAACCCTGACCGGAGTTCCCGTTTCCGAAGTCGAACAGGAGGAGCATGCTGGCAATACTTCCGAAACGCTGGCCTCCGGCGCCACCCTGGTTCTGGACCCCGTGGCCGGGCATCCGCTGATGACGGGAGTGGATGAGCTTGTCTTCTTCACCGACACCAGCACCGAGTTCTGGTTGCCTGAGTTGTCTGACGAGACACCCCTGCTGCTGCAGGCAGCAACCGAGCGCTCGACCAAAGCACCCGGCATCTGGGAAATCACCCGGGGGAAAGGGCACATCATCGTCATGGCAAGTTCATCCCTCTTCTCGAACCAGGCACTGCAAAACGAGGGCAATGCTCAGCTCGTTCGTAATCTGGTCGGCCTTCGACTGCAAGGGCGAGGGCAGGAGCAGGAACAAGGGGTGTGGCTGTTCGACGACTATCGGCTTGGTATCGGCGCTTATGATGACCCTTCCCGATTTTATCGCGATGAACGTCTTTGGCACTCGATCGGCTTTCTGCTGGCGGGCTGGCTCATCTATCTGCTCACGACGGACGGCCGGTTGACCAAACCGCGGCCAGCGGATTCCCGACCCAGACTTGGAGATCATATCCGGGCAATGGGCGGGCTACTGGCACGCAAGCTCGACAAGGTCACTTTTGGTCGCCAGATGCTCGCGGTATGGGAAAAGGAACAGCGAGCGGCCGACAGTGATTCCATCGATCCGTGGTCGCGGCTCGAGTCACACCCCACATTCGACCCGGACTTGCTCGCGGCACTCAAGCGTGATGCCAGTCTGTTGGCGGCCGGCAAGCCGGTCGCGTTGCGTGAACTCCACAACAATCTCAGGAAAGCGAGGCAATCATTCCGATGACAAGTGCTGCCGTTCAACTCAAGGATCACCTGCAACAGGAACTTGGACGAGTTGCGTTCGGAGTCAGCGAGACCATTCATGCACTGACCCTGGCCTTGATCGGCCGGGGACATCTGCTGCTGGAAGGTCCGCCCGGTCTTGGCAAAACCTTGCTTGGCCGCCACTTTGCGCATTTGTTGGGCGGTCGTTTCAATCGTATCCAGGGCACCGCTGACCTGATGCCCTCGGATATCACTGGCGTACACGTCTATAACACCGCCACCAGCACCTTTGTGTTCCAGCCTGGTCCCTTGTTTGCGGATGTTGTACTGGTGGATGAAATCAATCGCGCCGGACCGAAAACCCAGTCCGCCCTGCTCGAGGCCATGGAAGAGCGTCAGGTGAGCGTTGATCGCGAAACGTTCCGGTTAAGCGATAACTTCCTCGTCATCGCGACTCAGAACCCGCGTGAGTTCGAAGGCACCTACGCATTGCCGGAATCGCAACTCGATCGTTTCATGATCGCAAGCCGCCTGTCCTACCCGGCCCGCACTGATGAACTGCGTATTCTCGATGTGTACAACCTGCCCGATGCACGTGTGCGCACTGAACTCACCACGCTTGAACTGATTCCCGACGGACTGATCGCCTCAGCGCGCAACGAACTCGCTAACGTCCATGTTTCAGAAGCGCTGATGGGTTACGTGCTTGACCTCGCTGTCGCCACGCGGTCCAGCAACCGCATCGGTCTTGGCCTCTCAACTCGCGGCGCACTGGCTCTGGCAACTGCCGCGCGCATCGAAGCCGCGCTCCGAGGTGGCGACCATGTGTTGCCGGATGACGTCAAACGTGTCGCGCCGTGGGTACTGCGCCATCGCCTCATCCTCTCGCCGGACGCAGTTCTCGACGGGATCAGCGCACAGGATGAAGTTGATCGATTGCTGAATCAGGTGCCTGTGCCGCGTTGAATAACTTGTCAGGTCTTTCCCGGTCGAGAACCCTGACCATGTGGGCTGGGGGGCTTCAGTGACTCTGCGCCCTCTTGCCATCTGGGTACTCGCCCTCATCACCACCACTGGTATCGTCGGCGAGTGGTCCGGCGTATTGGTGCCATGGTGGCGACTGTTCGCGGCCATGCTGGTGATCGGACTCGTCTGGGATCGATGGATGGCACGACGACAGGTTATATCGGTACATCGGATCGAATTCGCGGCACTTCATCTAGGTCGACGTGAGACGCTTCAGATTGAACTGACCAATCACTCCGCACGACCCGCACGACTGCAATTCGAGCCGGCACTCCCTATGGCCATCCAGACGTTGTTGCCAGTCGATGCCGTGCAGGAAGTTGTTATCGCACCAGCCGGCAAGCTGACTCACAGCATCCCGATACAGAGCATCACCATCGGTGAAGTGCAGTGGTCGAAACTACCGGTACGACTGGCCGGGCCTTCAGGCCTTGCCTGGTGGTCCAGACAGTTGGCCATCGATGCGACGATCAGCGTCGTTCCCGATACCTGGCAGCCCAATGCCGGACTGACCGGCGTGCACGCAGCGCCCGGTGCACAGACGTTCCGGATGGGGACAGGTCTCGAACTGCACCATCTGCGGGACTATCAGGCCGGTGATCCTCGTCAGTTGATTGACTGGAAGGCAAGCGCTCGAAGCGGGCACCTCATCTCGCGCGTTCACGCCCGCGACACCCAACTGCGTGTCGTGGTGGTACTGGACACCGGACGCACCAGCAGAACGGCACTGGACGGACTGGACCAGCTTGGGCACTACATCAATCTCACCTCCCGCCTGCTGGAATATGCCGCTCGCAACGGTGATTGTGTTGGGCTGGTGACCTTCAGCGATCGGATTGGCCACGCAATCTCACCGGCTGCAGGTCTAAGCACCGTGGCACAGATCCGCCAGGCCCTCAGCAGCCTGGAAGCCCGACCGGTTGAGGGTGATGTCCTGATGGCCGCGTTGCGTGTTCGCCAACTGGTCAGTCAACGCACGCTGGTGATCCTGTTATCGGATCTCTTTCAGGGCACGACTACCAGCCAGCTTGCCGCTGCAGTTCGCGCCTGGGTACCGAAACATCAACCGATACTGGTAGGTCTCATCGGCAAGGAGCTGGGCGCTCTCGGTCACCAAACTGCGAGCCACTGGCTCGACCCGTACCAGAGCCTTGCTGCGCTGGAATATAAACGTCAGCTCGACAGTAGTGTGGAGAGTCTGCGCAGGCTTGGCGCGATGGCGGTGTCCACTACACCCGACGAGCTCGAGGCTCGGGTGTTTCGGCAATATCAATTGTTGCGACTGCGTGGCCGCGGTTGAACACCGGCAGTCGCCAGCCAGCCAGGGTATACAGGAACAACGCAAGATAACCGAAGCCGATCAGCAATCGCACCGCTAGTGGAACATCAGGATCTGGTGACACGTACCCTTCAATCAATCCGGCGCCAACCAGAAACACGACACAGACCAGCAGCACCCGCCAGACCTTGTGCGCCGCATCCCGAAACGCCTGGGTACGTGTCAATCTGCCGGGCCTTGCCAGGGATTCGCCGAGATAGAATCCTGTCGCGCCGCTCAGACAGATGGCACTGAGTTCAACAGGTCCATGCGCACACACAAAGGCGAACAGTCGATCCGCCATGTTGTGCTGCGCCACAAAAGCGAACACACCACCCAGCATCATGCCGTTGTAACCAATGATGTACAGCGTGCCAAAGCCATACAACACACCAAGGCTCGCGGCGGTCAGCGCCACAGTAATGTTGTTGGTGAAGATCGACACCGAAGCAACCGAAGGTGGCGTGACGCTGAACAGCCCTTCCGTCCAGAGTCGTCCATTACGGACATCATCCTGCATCGATTCGGAAGCAAACAGACCGGCCAGATCCGGATTGGCGGTAATGAGCCACCAGCCAAACAAGGTGCTCGCTACAAACAGCAACGTCACCGACACGATGCGCCAGCGCATCTCATGAATGATTGCAGGCAGCTCCGATTGAACCAGCACAACGAGATCTTCCCGCCACGAAAACGCCGGTTGATACAACATCCGGTGCAGGCGGAAATACTGGCGCTCCAGGTGTCGTGTCACCTGCCCCTGCGGCGCGACCTTGCGGGCAATGGCAAGATCCCGGGCAAGCTCTGGATACACCCGCATGCAACCCAGTACCTCGTCAGGGGTAGCCTGTTTGGCGCGTTCAAGGTGGGTGAGTTGTTCACCGAGAGCAGTCCAGACCGGCAGACGCGCGCCAAACCAGCGGTTTCCTGCTGCATGAGCATCTGTTGTCACGGTCCCAGGTAAACGATCTGTCACGGCCGCTCCAGCAGCAGTGTAAGGCGGGCGCGCAGCGACTCATCGGGCAAAGTACTGACCGGATCTGCACCATGCCGTTCCAGCAGCGTAATCGCCACACGACGTCGAGCGTCGGAGGCCAGCTCATCCCACCGCCTCAGCAGATCGCGGATCAACTCCACCTGCTGCAGGCCCACACGATTGACCGCTTCAACTGACAAAGGTGCCAACGGCGCAACATCGCTGTCGTCATAAACCAGCATGGTGCCTGCTGCGAGATCACCGATTCGTACCGCCTGACGTGTCACCAGGGTGGCGATAAATCCCACCAGATAAAACATCGGCAGTCCATCCAGCAGGCGCAGCACATTGCGAATCACCAACGCACCGACCCCCGGCGTGAATCCATCCGTGGTGACGATACGAATCCCGGCCATGCGTTTCCCCGGTGTGTGTCCGGACATCACTACTTCCAGCACCGGGTGGTACAGCATGTATACGGCCAGGGCCGGCAGCATCACCAACAGAAAGTAGGCGCCATTCGGCTCTGCAGCAGCATCGGCTGTAACGCTCGACCAGCCGAACAGGGTTGTACCCGCGATCCACCACACCAGAGCCACCAGCACGCGGATGTGCCAGTCGATGACAAAGGCATAACTTCGCGCACCCGCGCCAGCAACCCGCAGATGTACATCTACACCAGTCACACTGCCAATGGTGAGATTGTCAGTCATGCGTCCGGGTTCCAGGAACGGCCTGGACCAAGGATGCTCTGAACAAGTCGCACCCGCGACATGTTCAGAGCATCACTGACAATCCAACTGTGCATTCGGCAACTCTCTGGTTACATCAACTTTTAGGTGGTGTGAAGAACTTCTGAAAATCCTCGGTGCTGTTCATCTTGGGGTAGGAGGTGGACGGAATCGGGCAGCCGAGGAAACCGCACAAGGGTTCCCAGCCATCACCCGGACGGTACACCAGCAGCTTCTCCTTCGGAACCGAATCGATCACGGTCTGGTTGTGCTTTTCGAATACGGAGATGACGAAAGCCTTGTCATCCATTCGCCGCTGAAACAAGCCGTCCCAGATCAGCTCGAACACCATGTTCGTGCGCTCCCGGCTCTCCGGTGCATCCGCCTTCTGGATGATGTCTGAAACCTTCCAGATCGTGTTCATGATGCTTTCGTACCAGCTATCTGAATCGCGCAACGACAGAATGACCTTGGCGGCTGGAAAAGCCTGCATCTGCTCCCGCCAGAAATTGCAGGACGGCCAGTCGACACTGGCCTTGTAGCCGGCAAACAAGGCTTCCCAATCGACGGCTTCACCTCGACCAGCGGTCCGCCACATCGCGTTGTGATCCGGGTGATTCATCACTTCCATCATGTGATAACACTTGTTGAAGCCAAGTTGCTCAAGCGCATTTTTGAGCGATAAGGTTCCTGTGCGGCCGAAGCCCGCGCCGATGATGTCGAGAGCCATCTGTTCAGTTTCCTTTGGTTCGGGAGTTGGGGATGCAGCGGCAAGGTCAGCGCCGCTCAGCAGTTCCTGTTCCTGGATGCATCTGCTGGAATCAGGATACCGGACTGAAGAGTTTAGGTAAGGAAGTTCTGATTAATCAGAACTTCCTTAGTGGTGCAGGGATGCACCACCATTTTTCATGCGTGAAACGCGGGGAAAATGATAGGCGCCGCGTAGGCGCCGACATGATCAATTCGCAGGAGCGAATTAATCAGAGTTACCGTAAGCTTGGGGCTCAGGGGAACTCAGGCTTGGCAGATCGCATCCTGCGATGCCGCGTCTGATCATATTGGAGTTGAGACAGCACCGTGGTTCATCCGCTGGATCTGGCCATCATCGTCGCCTATCTGGGCGTCATCACCTATGTGGGTCTGCGCGTATCCAAGGGTGTCCACAACGCCCACGATTTTTTCCTCGCAGGCCGTTCACTTTCCTGGTACGTCGTCGGGCTATCAATCATCGGCACCAACATTTCCGCCGAGGGTTATGTCGGCGCATCCGGTGGGGCGTTCAAGGTCGGCATCGCGCAGGCCAACTTTGAGTGGATCGGCGCCATACCGGCGATGATTCTTGCTTCGCTCGTCTTCATCCCCGTGTACTGGCGCGCCGGGGTGTATTCGATCCCCGAGTACATGGGCCAACGATACAACCCCGGTGTGCGGGTGTTGCTGGCGCTCATCACCTCGACGTTTTCCGTGTTTGCGATCGCCGTCGGTCTGTGGGCTCTGGCGCTGACGCTGCAGACTTATCTCGGCTGGCCCATCTGGATCGGTGTCCTGGTGACCGGCGCGGTGGTCGGACTGTACAGCGTGGCTGGCGGACTGCGCGCAGTGGCCTACACCGACATGGTGCAGGTGTTGATCATGTTTGCCGGCGGTCTGTCCATTGTTGCGCTGGGAATCGTCGAGACGGGTGGCTTCTCTGGTTTTGCAACCAAGCTCAGCGCCGCCAACCCGGACCACATGCACGCCTTCCTGCCTGCCGACCATGAGACGTTTCCCTGGCCAGGCGTCATGCTGGGCCTGGCCATCGTCCTCTCGCCCGCTTACTGGTGCGGTAGCCAGGTGATTCTGCAGCGAAGCCTTGGGGCGCGATCACAATGGGATGCCAGTGCCGCGATGATGTTCGCAGCCTTTGCCAAAACGCTGGTGCCGCTGCTGATCGTCTTCCCTGGCCTCCTGGCCCTGGTCCTGAAGGCTGACATCGAATATCCCGACATGGCATTGCCGTGGGTGATCAAGAACATTCTGCCGCCAGGACTCTCCGGCCTCATGTTCGTTGTGCTCATCGCAGCACTGCAGTCGACAGTGAGCTCTGTCCTCAACAGCACCGCATTGATGATCACGCGAGATATCCGCGGTGTGCTGATGACTGGCGCAGATCGGTCTCGCGACCTTGAGGTCGGCCGGATGCTCACCACCGCCATACTGGTGCTCGCCATGCTCATGGCGCCGCAGATCGGCAATCTGGGTGGCATGTACGAGTTCATCCAGATTCTGTTGTCGCTGTTCCAGGGGCCAACACTTGCGCTCCTGGTCCTGGGTGCGTTCACGCGGCATGTCACACCCGTGGCGGGGCTTGTTACCCTGGTCACCGGTGTATGTCTTTCAGGCGCATTGACGGCTCTGGGCATGAACATGCTGTATGTCGCGTTTGTCACGTTCATCTACGCGCTGGTGTGTTTATGGGCAGTGAGTTTCTTCACACAAAAATTGCCTGCAACAACTCTCGACCGCCTGGTGTTTCGCCGTGAATCCCGCTGATTTTCCAGTCTGGTGGGCTAACCTTTCTGCCGCGATTCTGTTTATCGGCATTGGCGTCGCGGTGTTTCTGGTCCCCAAGGCAGAGATCATGAAAGACGCGCCGGATCAGAGTTGGTGGCGTGACTACCGTCTCTGGGCAATTCCCCTCGTGATCGTGCAGCTCGGGCTTTACGCGCTGTTTACCTGAGCCACCGAGCCCTGTTCGATCTGTTGTCGGAACGCATCAACCTCTGCAACCGATCGTAGTTGAATCAAGCGAATGTGTGCATACCCGGGATTCGTGCGCATCGCCTCGAATCGCGCACGTTTGCGGGCATGTTGGGTCCAGATCCACCACACCAGAGACTCTTCACGATTCCACACCGCCAGCTGCGGCCAGAACTTTTCGTAGTTGGTACCCCATAACAGTTCATGCGAGCGAGCGCGTCGCCACGATCGCCGCAGCACACGAATGAGCAAGCGCCATCTCGGTTGATCAAGGAAGATCAGTGTGTCCAGACGTGACCAGCAACATCGTTCGGTGAAGGACTCGTAGGAGCCGGCCAGCACCCAACCCTCCCCGCTGGTTGCTTCGACGATGCGCGCATCAAGCCTGGCCGGGTCCGTCGCATTCAGGCCAACCCAGTTTGGCAACCAGTTGAGCGCATCCAGTTCTACGCATGGCACGGCAAGCAGCGTCGCCAACTGCGCGGCCAACGTGCTTTTGCCGGCACAGCTGTGACCGGTCACGTGAATGCGACGCCCGAGATCGGCACGCGAGCAGATTGGTTGGGACACCGTGGCCTCGACGTGTAACGCCGTGTGGATCCGGGCATTGTCCGGATCGGGCGAAATGTAGCAATGTCTGGAGCCGTCGGGTTTGCAGCCGTGCCTAATCGATCCAGAGGCGGGCCGGCTCGAAACACAAGCCGAAAGTGGAACCGGAGAAGAGGACATCCACACCCAGCAAGGCGGTGGTACCGGTGATGAAACGTTCACTGTCACTGGTGTGCACCACCAGGCCAGTCAACGTCTTGCCATCAATCCGGATCGATGAGGAGCGAATCTCGCCTTGTAGATGCACATCGCCAAAGTCGGAACGTACACGCATGGCAGTCGCACCGGCGCCGCGATCAAAAACGTAACTGCGTGTTGATCCGGTATCAATCAACGCACGCTGTGGACGACCGTCGATGTCCACCAGCATCACGGGTACACCACTTTCCATCATCACTGAAGGCGCGCGGTCAACCGGACAGCGACCCCCAAGAAAGGTCGCCCGCCGACTGCGGGTATCAAGTTTGAAACCACCAAGTGCGTGCAGCAGGTCGAGTCCGAGCACCCCTTCCCGTTCAAAACCCTGCGACGACAGGGCTGCTATCCAGCCCGGCAGGTAACGCTTTCCCAACAACAGCGGTCCTGCACGCACGATCTCAAGCGGCACCAGCCGACCAAGGTTTTCCACCCGCGTCGTGAAGAGGTGCAATCCAATACTCCCGACCAGTCCTTGCGGGAGAATCGTAGCCACACTGCCGGTATCCAGCACCATCAGGCTTTCCGGGCGAGCGCCCTGGCCTGTCGACATGCCCTGCATCGACACCACGGCATGACCACTCTCGCCCCAGCTGAATGCCATCTCCGCCGGAGTCTCGTCCAATACGGCGTTCGAATCATCGTAGTGACGGGCCATTCGCCTGGCGAGCAAACAGTTCATGCGGCGATTGGGACAGGCAAGGGCATGCACACCAGCCTGCCCTTGATTGAGATGACGCAGCTGCAGATAGCCGCGTACCAGCGATTGATCGATCGCGCCATTGGACGGTGAATCCAGCGCCTCTGGATAAGCAGCCAAAGCACTCTGCAGCCAGCCTTCGTGCATCAGCTTTTGCGCCGGGCTTTGTTGTGACCGCGATGCCTGTGGGGGCGTGGCACCTTGAATCGTCAGGCCGGGATCCGTGCCGGACAAATGCAGCCAGACAAGCAGCGCACCCATAACAAGGGCAGGAATTGGAAAACGTTGCGAAAGGAGACCGTTCACTGCAAAAGATCGGTACTGCCAAAAGAACGTTGTACCAGTGCGCGCCGCACTGCCGGGTAAGACTCTGTGCCCTGGTTGTAACGACTATCCCGAAAACCACGCTTTCAGCACCCGCGATACTTCGTTCACCCGCAATTTTGTCGGCCGTACCGCCCGGAAAGGCGGCGCAAGCACTGATTAGGTGCGCGAATAATTCAGGAACGCCCTGCTTGGGGGCGTTTCAACAACGCTGCCAGCTTTGCGCGCGTCATCAGTCCTCATTCGGCCCGTTGGCCTGCTTCCTGCATTCTGCTTCCTGCATTAGCGCAACAGCGCATCCGCCAGCGTGTGAATCGGCTCACAAGCAGCTTCACACGGCTTGATGACAGAACGTCGACCAACAAGAGGAGAAGAAGATGAAAGGTCTAACCTTTATCACGACCAGCGTACTCGCTGCCGGCATGGCACTGGGGAGCAGTGCTCATGCAGATACACTCACTGCGAATGCAACTGCAGCCAGCAACTATATCTGGCGTGGACTGACGCAGACGGAAAACGAAGCGGCCATCTCGGGTGGGCTCGATTACACCCACGACAGCGGCTTCTATGTGGGCACCTGGGTTTCCAACGTCAGTTTCGGCGCGGGTGATCCGTACTCCTACGAAAACGACATTTATGGTGGCTTCAGCAAAACCGTCGGTGACGTGACCTACAACGTCGGTTACATGTACTACAACTATGACAAGGCTGCGAACTTTGACTTCGGCGAACTCTACGGTTCGGTCGCAGTCGCAGGTTTCACATTCAAAGCCGCGTCACTCATCCACACCGAAGCAGACGAGGCACCCGGTCAGGACTTCGGCTTCGCCGAACAGCTGTATCTGTCAGCGGACTACGTGATCGATGCCGGCAACGATATCGACGTCGGTTTGCATGTTGGCTATCACGACGGTGAGTTCATGGAAGCGTTCAACGGTGTTGAAGGCGACTACCTCGACTACGGTGTTTCCATTGCCAAGTCTGGCTTCAAACTGCTGATCAGCGACACCAACGTCAAAGGTCCGGTTGCAGATGGCGCATACGACAACAGCCAGGTGAAATTCGTGGTGTCGTACACCATGAACTTCGAAATGTTCTAGTAGCCTGTCGGACTTGAGCGATCGTAGCGAGCCGAGTGGGAGAGCGAGGACAGTTTTTCACGATTTCGAGGCGCATAGCGGCGCTATGCAACGAGAAATCGGGGAAAAATGGTCCGCTCTTCCCACTGGCGCAGTAGATCAGTCTCAAGTCCGACGGGCTGCTAGGCATCAGGTTGAAGTAAATGGAGCGGCGATGGATTGCTGCTCCGCCCTCCCCAGGACCTCTCGCGCAAACTCAAGCATCCTGCGACTCTAGCCGCTACCATCTTCTTGATCGATTTCGCTCAAGGATTTCTGCCCATGATTCGTCTCGTTGTTGCAGTCGCCCTGTGTGGTTGGCTGTCCCTTGCCGTGGCCAACGCTGATCAGCTCGCCGCTGCCAAACCCCTCTATGCAACACAGTGTGCTTCCTGCCATGGCGCCTCACTCGGTGGCTCAGCGCACGGCAGCGAATTGCGTGGCAAAGCTTTCCTCGACAAGTGGGGAAAAAAAAGCTCCCTGGCGCTTCTGCACTACAACAAAGCCAACATGCCGCCCGGCGGTGGCGGCGGGCTGCGTGACGATGAACATCTGGCCATCATTGCCCTGATTCTGGACAGCAACTCCATTGCCTTGCCGCAAGCGCCCCTCGACACCACAACCGGCATCTCGATCGCCACCGGTGAAACAACCAAGGCTGATGGCGAAGCGCTCGACACCTGGTCAGACGCCAGCACCATCAATGACATTGCAAAGAGCAGATCGGCGTTCATCAATCGCCCGATCCCGAATTTTCGGCGGGTTACACAACAGATGCTGAACGATCCGCCGGCTGATGACTGGCTGTCCTGGCGCCGCACTCTCGATGGCAGTGGTTACAGCCCTTTGCAACAAGTCAACGCAGACAACGTCAATAAGCTGCAACTGGCCTGGGTGATCGCCATGCGCGACGGCAGCAATCAGGGTACGCCGCTGGTGCATGACGGCATCATGTATCTCACCCATCCCGGCAACATCATTCAGGCACTGGACGCCGCAACTGGCGATGTCATCTGGGAATATGCGTATAAATATCCACCAGAATCACAAACCCTGGGTGGACCGACCAAGAACATCGCCATCTACGGTGACAAGCTGTTTCTTTCCACCTATGACGCCGCCATCGTTGCCATCGATGCACGAACCGGCGAACAACGCTTCCGAGCGGTCAAAGCAGACTACACGCTGGGGTATACCCACACCGCAGGACCGATCGTCGGCGACGGGGTTGTCATCAGCGGGATCAATGGCTGCGAACGATACAAACAGACTGGCTGTTTCATCACCGGGCATGATGCCGAGACAGGCAAGGAACTCTGGCGCACGTCGACCATTGCGTTGCCTGGTGATCCTGGAGACGAGTCGTGGGCGGGCATGCCTGCCGAATTTCGTGCCGGTGGAGACATGTGGATCGCCGGCAGTTACGACCCGCACCTGAACCTTTTTTACATCGGCACCGCGCAGGCCAAACCGTGGGTTGCCGCCAGCCGCGGAATGTCGACTGCAGATGCGGCCCTCTACACCAACTCCACCCTGGCCATCGAACCAAAAACCGGCCGAATTCGCTGGCATTTCCAGCATGTTCCCGGTGAAACCATCGACATGGACGTCGGATTCGAACGTGTGCTCGTGGATGGGAAAGATGACCGCTGGGTCTTCACTATCGGCAAGGACGGGGTGCTGTGGAAACTTGATCGCACTAACGGACACTATGTGGGGCACGCGGAAACACTGCCACAAAACCTGTTCGCGTCTATCGATGGAAAAACCGGTCTCGTCACCTACCGACAGGACATCATCGACGCAAAGATCGGCGACCCGATCAAGACCTGCCCGGGGATCTACGGTGGACACAACTGGCAATCGATGGCATTCAATCCCGGCACACGCAGCCTCATCATCCCGTTGCACCAACTCTGTTCCGACCTGGTCGGACGTGCAGTGGACCGCGCTGTGGGTGCCGGTGGATACGGCGGTGACTCACGTTCATATGAAATGCCATCCGCGAAGGGCAATCTCGGCAAGCTGGTGGCTTACAACGTTGACTCGATGACAGAACAGTGGACACACGAGCAGCGCGCCATGTTCATGACGGGAGTACTGACTACTGCGGGTGGTCTCGCCTTTGTCGCCGATCTGGATCGCCGATTCAGCGCGTTCGATGCCCGCACCGGCAAGATCCTCTGGCAAACCAGGCTCGGTGCACCAGGCCATGGCTACCCGATTTCCTACGGTGTGGATGACGAGCAGTACATCGCAGTGCCAACGGGCATGGGTGTATTCCGGGCGATGACCGCCGTGATCAGTCCGGATATCAACCAGCCTGCCAATGGCCAGGCGCTGTATGTCTTTCGTTTGCCAAAACAGTAACCTTGTCGGATTCAATATACGCGGCAAGCGAAGCAGACTGATACAGATCGTCAGTACTTCCCTCTGGCCACACCAATCAGCCACAGCGCGGCACTCAACAGCGCACCAACGCTCGCAACACAGGCCAGTTTTCGCCAGATCGAATCCATCGGCTGAACGATGGCAAACGAATCCAGATAGATGGTTTCGCAGGCGCCATTGCCTTGGTCAGTGCGAACGATGCTCGAACCACGATGGAAGCCGTCGTGATTGGAGTACTCGGCGAGATAACCGGTGAGGTGGATCTGGTCGCCGACTTCAACCGACTCAATCGCCGAGCGGATCGACGGCTGTTCCGTGAGCAGGTGGTTGTTTGAAAGCTGGGCCATCTCGAATGCCTGCCACAATTCACGGGTGGGTGCTTCGACATAACAGGTGAACTGCGCGTTCCGGAACTCGTACAGATTCAGTTTGAGATCACGGGCGTTTCTGCCCCAGATGACACACAGGTCCGCAACGTTCAGATGATCGTTCCACAGACGATGCAGCATGAACTTGCCGTCGTGATGCCGGAACGAAACGACGAGCCCATGGAGGTCATAGCTGAAGAGCGGCTGTATCCGGTACTCGACGTCATTGGCTGTGATATTGAACGAGGCCTTGCTGGTCGCCCCCTGAACAGGTTCATCGTCAAGTCTGGATTGAATCGGCATGGGCTCGGAAAACTCATCGTACTTCCAGCAGGAAGCAAGCAACACTGCCGTCGACAGCCAGAATATTGTCTTCAGCAGTGTTGCCATTCCACATCATCCAACGAGCCGAATCAGCGGCACACCGAAGTTGTCTCCCTTCAGTATTCTGATCAGCGCATTGGGGACATTGTCGATCCCCTGCAGGATGTCTTCCGCGTATGTCATCTCGCCGGCCCGCAGGAGCGTGGACAGACGGGACAACGCCTCGTCGTAACGATGGGCAAAATTGGATACAAAATAGCCCGCCATCGATGCCTGCTTGTACACCAGATTGAAGTAATTCTTCGGGCCGTACCAGTTCAGGTCGTTGTTGTACTGCGAGGTTCCCCCACACAGCACGACGCGCGCGCCAAACGCGATCTGGCCAAGCACCGTGTCGAGCATTTCGCCGCCAACATTGTCGAAGTAAATGTCGATGCCGGCGGGACAGAGTTCCTTGAGGCGTGCTTCGACACTTTCTGTCTTGTAGTTGATGGCCGCGTCGGCCCCCAGCGTTCCAGTCAGCCATTTGCACTTTGCATCACTGCCGGTGATGCCGATGACGCGACAACCCTGGATGCGCCCCAACTGACAGACCAGCGCACCAACGCTGCCCGCTGCGGTCGAAACAACGAGCGTGTCGCCTGGTTTGGGACGCGCGTATTCCGTGATGCCGAAATAAGCGGTCGTACCACTGCTGCCCAGCACATGCATGAGTGTGGTCTCTGGCAGTCCTTCCGGGGCCTTCACACGCTTCACCGCAACACGGCGTCTGGGATCAACAACGGAATAGAGTTGCCAGCCCAACTCACCCTGCACCAGATCGCCTTCCTTGAAGTCCGGGTTGCGTGATTCGATCACCCGCGCCAGACCACCACCGTACATCGTGCGGCCAAGAGGATACGGTTTGCCGGT
>JANNBJ010000150.1:0-32887 GCA_031385325.1 Gammaproteobacteria bacterium
CAGGGGGCGGCAATAACCGCTGCGGCTCTCGTGATGACGTTATGGGGATTGCCTTCCGGTGTCTCCATGGTTTTGGGTGGTTTTACCATCCTCCTGCCGAACGCGATTTTCGCGTGGGCATCCACCCGTCGGAGGTCCGGCGGCTGGTTATTGGTTCAGGGAGTCGTGAAGTTCCAGTTGTCGGTCGTCCTGATGGGGATCGTTTTCAGGTATCTCACTCCAGACCCTCTGGCCTTTTTTGCCGGCGTGATTGTCGCCTTGGTGGCGCACGTGATCGGCGGCTTCTGGTTGCAGAGCCAGACCCCTTACCAGGTGGCTCCTGGCAGGTCGAAATCTGTCGAGCAGTGACAGCAACGAAACAGGCGATGGCACAGGAAGACGATGGCAGGCGAAACCAAGGCAGAGTACATACAGCATCACCTGATGAACCTCACCTATGGTCAGCATCCGGATGGCGCATGGGGTTTTGCCCATACTGCTGCTGAAGCCAAGGCCATGGGCTTCTGGGCCATCAACGTGGATTCCATGTTCTGGGCGTTGGCCTCCGGCATAGCGTTTCTCTTGGTGTTTGGGGCGGCTGCAAGATCGGCGACCGCTGGTGTGCCTGGTGGGTTGCAGAATTTTGTCGAAATGATCGTCGACTTCATCGATGACACGACTCGCAGTATCTTCAGTCACAAGAATGATCTGATCGCCCCACTGGCGCTGACGATCTTTGTCTGGGTGTTCATGATGAACCTCATGGATCTCGTGCCGATCGACTGGATTCCGTGGGTGGCGGGGGAGTTGGGTATTTCCCACATGAAGGTGGTGGCGACCACGGACCCGAACATCACGATGTCCATGGCGCTTTCTGTTTTCGTGCTGATTCTCTACTACAGCATCAAGTGCAAAGGCCTGCTTGGCTTCCTTAAAGAGCTGACCATGCATCCGTTCCCGTCCGTTTGGGCTATTCCAATCAACTTCATCCTTGAATTCGTAGGGCTGATCGCGAAACCGCTGTCACTGGGTTTGCGGTTGTTCGGCAACATGTATGCCGGCGAGATGATCTTCATCCTGATCGCGCTCATGTTTTCCTTTCAGGCCTTCGGGCTGGCAGAAGCTGCGACCGTCGCGGGTGGAGCGCTGATGCAATTGGTCTGGGCCGGGTTTCACGTCATCGTGATCACGTTGCAGGCTTTCGTCTTCGCGGTGTTGACCATCGTGTATCTCGCTCAAGCCCACCAGGTGGAAGAGCACTAGTAATCGTCCTTAACAAAAGGGAGTCATCATGGAGTTTGAAGTTCTGAAGTTTGTCGCCGGCGGCCTGTTTCTGGGCCTTGGCGCAATCGGTGCTGCGGTGGGCGTAGGCGTCCTTGGCGGCAAGTATCTGGAAGGGGTTGCCCGTCAGCCGGAGCTCATGCCGATGTTGCGAACCCAGCTTTTTATCGTTCTGGGCCTGGTCGACGCCGTACCGATGATTTCGGTGGGCATCGGTCTGTATGTCGTCTTCGCAGTCTGACATTCCCGGTTACCGACCAGCCGTTCAACAGTTAGAGAACGAGTCATGAATCTGACCGCCACAATGCTCATCCAGACCGCACTCTTTTTTGTCTTCGTGTCGCTCTGCGTGAAATACCTCTGGCCACCGCTGATCGCGGCAATGCGGGCTCGTCAGGAAGCCATTGCCAACGGTCTCGCTGCCGCGGAAGAAGCCGACAAGCGTCTCGCTCAGGCGAGAAGTGGCGCCGAAGCAGAACTCGCCAAGGCCAAGGAAGAGGCGGCCGCGATCGTTGAGCAAGCGCGACAGCGCGCTGTTCAATTGGTTGAGGCAGCAAAGAACGAAGCCCGTGCGGAAGGCGAACGGTTGAAAGAGGCAGCGCGCGGTGAAATCCAGCAGGAGATCAATCGCGCACGCGAAACGCTCCGCGGCCAGATCGCGACGCTTGCGGTCCGCGGTGCCGAGAAAGTGCTTGGCGAATCAGTTGATGCCGGAAAGCACTCGCAGATGCTGAACCAGCTCGCAGCCGAACTGTAGGCAGAGACAAAGCATGGCAGAGCTCACCACCGTCAGTCGTCCCTACGCCAACGCAATCTTTAACCTGGCGAAGAAAGAGCGTCAGCTGCCCGCATGGTCAAAAATGCTGGGTGTCCTGACCGGGACAGCCGCAGATGATCGAGTCAGACGTTTGCTTGAATCTCCCGAGATCGCCAACCAGGTGAAAGCGCAGCGGCTCATCGAAGTCTGTTCGGATGACCTGGACGATCGGGGTCGTCGGTTCCTTCGGGTTCTGGCCGAAAATGATCGCCTGGATCTGATCGCCGCCATTGCCGAACAGTTCGAACAACTGAAAGCGCAGGAAGAACGGATACTCGAAGTTGAAGTCATTTCAGCATATGCCGTTTCCGAGAGCGAAGAGCGCAATCTCAAACAAGCGCTTGAACGCAAATTCGAGAAGCAAGTGATACTCGCGAGCCGAGTTGATTCAGCCCTGATTGGCGGGGCAATCATTCGGGCCGGTGATACGGTCATCGATGGCTCCGTGCGAGGCAAGCTCGACAAACTCGCGGAATCACTCCTGCGAACCTGAGTCGTCCGTACAACAAGTTCCAGTCATTAGCGAATAGAACAAAGATCAGGACAAAAGAATGCAGCAACTCAATCCCTCCGAAATCAGCGACATCATCCGCGGCCGAATCGAGCGTCTTGATCTCGCCGCAGAAGCGCAGAATGAAGGAACGATCGTCAGCGTATCCGACGGTATCGTCCGCATTCACGGGCTTGCAGATGCGCAATACGGTGAAATGATCGAGTTCCCCGGTGGCATCTATGGCATGGCGCTCAACCTGGAGCGCGATAGCGTGGGTGTCGTCGTTCTGGGGGACTACAAGAGCTTGACCGAAGGCGTGACTGCACGATGCACCGGCCGAATACTCGAAGTCCCGATCGGCCGTGAGCTGCTTGGTCGCGTGGTCGACTCACTGGGCAATCCAATCGATGGGAAGGGTCCCATCAATGCCACGCTGACTGCACCGATTGAAAAGGTTGCGCCTGGTGTTATCGCTCGCGAAAGTGTGAAGCAGCCGGTGCAGACCGGTCTGAAGTGTATCGATGCGATGGTTCCCGTCGGTCGAGGTCAGCGAGAGCTGATTATCGGTGACCGGCAGATTGGCAAGACCGCAATCGCGATCGATACGATCATCAATCAGAAGAGCAGCGGAATTAAATGCGTCTATGTTGCCATCGGGCAGAAGATGTCGACTGTAGCCAACATCGTCCGCACACTCGAAGAGCACGGTGCGATGGAGTACACCATTGTTGTTGCGGCGTCCGCTTCTGATCCTGCGCCGATGCAGTTCATCGCGCCGTATTCCGGTTGTTCGATGGGTGAGTTCTTCCGCGATCGCGGTGAAGACTGCCTGATCATTTATGATGACCTGACCAAGCAGGCATGGGCGTATCGCCAGATTTCCCTGCTGCTGCGCCGACCACCGGGTCGTGAGGCTTATCCAGGCGACGTGTTCTATCTGCACTCACGGCTCCTCGAGCGAGCGGCGCGCGTCAATGCAGAATATGTGGAGCGATTTACCAACGGAGAAGTGAAAGGCAAAACCGGCTCTCTCACCGCACTGCCGATCATTGAAACCCAGGCGGGTGACGTTTCGGCGTTTGTTCCGACCAACGTGATCTCGATTACCGACGGCCAGATATTCCTCGAAGCACGGAACTTCAATGCAGGACAGCGTCCTGCCATGAGTCCGGGAACTTCGGTATCTCGAGTAGGTGGTGACGCACAGGTTTCCTTCATCAAGAAAATCGCTGGCGGGATCAAACTTGCACTGGCCCAGTACCGTGAACTGGCAGCGTTCTCTCAGTTTGCGTCCGACCTTGATGAGGCCACCCGCAAACAACTCGAACACGGTCAGCGTGTGACGGAGTTGATGAAACAGAAGCAGTACGCGCCGATGAGCGTTGCCGAGATGGGTGTTTCCCTGTTTGCAGCCAACGACGGGTTTCTGCAGGACGTGGCCGTCAACAAAGTCCTCGACTTCGAGCGGGCGTTGCTGGACTACATGAACTCGCAGCAAGCCGCGTTCATGAAGAAGGTCAATGAGACAGGCGTCTATAACGACGAGATCGTCAGCACGATGCGTGCGGCGATCAAGCAGTTCAAGGCGACCCAGACTTACTGACAGGCAAATGATAGTTAGCGCAGAGGCTCTAGCATGGCAGTAGGCAAAGAAATTCGGACCAAGATCAAGAGCGTGCAGAACACGCAGAAGATCACCAGCGCCATGCAGATGGTCGCTGCGTCCAAGATGCGACGAACGCAGGATCGGATGAAACACGGCAGCCCCTATGCCACGCGCATTCGCGCGATGATTGGGCACCTCGCCAACGCCAATCCGGAATACAAACACATCTATATGCAGTCGCGCGAAGTCAAGCGCATTGGCTATGTCGTCATTTCAAGCGACAAGGGGTTGTGTGGAGGGCTGAACGTCAACCTGTTCCGTACGCTGGTACGTGACATGGGCGAGTGGCGTAGCAAGAACATCCAGAGCGACATGGGATTGGTGGGTAACAAGGCCGCAGGCTTTTTCAGATCCATGGGTGGAAGCGTCAAGGCAGTGATGGCCCCGGTAGGCGAGACTCCGGCGATTGCTGATCTGATCGGCGGCATCAAGGTGATGCTCGAACTGTACGAGCGCGGAGAGATCGATCGGTTGTACATCGCCAGCAACGAGTTTGTGAACACCATGACGCAGAAGCCGGTGATCAGACAATTGTTGCCTCTGGAACCAGAGGCTAACGATGCGTACCACCATCGATGGGACTACCTGTACGAGCCTGACGCACGTCAGTTGATCGAAGGGCTGGTCACACGATTTGTCGAATCACAGGTGTATCAAGCAGTGGTCGAAAATGCGGCCTGCGAGCAGGCGGCGAAGATGATTGCGATGAAAAACGCCACGGAGAATGCCGGCAAGGTCATCGAAGAGCTGACGTTGATCTACAACAACGCGCGTCAGGCAGCCATTACTCAGGAAATTGCAGAAATTGTCGGTGGTGCAGCGGCCGTTTAAGGCCCGCGCCCCCAAACCAAATAAGCCCAATAGCCGACTTAACGTAACAAGAGGTTGAGCATGAGCAGCGGTCGAATCGTACAAATCATCGGCGCGGTCGTGGACGTGGAGTTTGATCGGGTCAACGTACCCAAGGTCTATGACGCATTGACCGTCAACGCCACGGGCCTGACCCTTGAAGTCCAGCAGCAGCTCGGCGACGGAATTGTTCGCGCGATCGCCATGGGGCCGTCCGATGGGTTGTCGCGGGGGCTGGAAGTCAACAACACGGGCGCGCCAATCACCATCCCGGTCGGCGAAGAAACACTTGGCCGAATTCTCGATGTGCTGGGACATCCGATCGACGAAAAAGGGCCGGTCAACGCGAGATCGCATGCGCCGATTCACCGCGCACCTCCGTCATACGAAGATCAGCGCGGTGGTAACGAACTGCTGGAAACGGGCGTCAAGGTAATCGACCTGATCTGCCCGTTTGCCAAGGGCGGCAAGGTTGGTCTGTTCGGTGGCGCTGGAGTTGGCAAGACCGTAACGATGCTTGAGCTGATCCGAAACATCGCCACGGAGCACGCGGGGTTATCAGTGTTTGCTGGAGTGGGCGAGCGAACTCGGGAAGGCAATGACTTCTACCACGAGATGGCGGAAGCAGGCGTTCTGGACAAGATCTCCCTGGTGTTCGGCCAGATGAACGAGCCTCCAGGTAACCGGCTTCGTGTTGCGCTGACTGGACTGACCCTGGCTGAAAAATTCCGTGACGATGGCAAAGACGTTTTGCTGTTCGTTGACAACATCTATCGTTACACGCTTGCAGGGACCGAGGTGTCTGCACTGCTGGGACGCATGCCGTCTGCAGTGGGATACCAACCCAACCTCGCCGAAGAGATGGGCGTGTTGCAAGAGCGAATTACCACCACCAAGACCGGTTCCATCACTTCAGTGCAAGCAGTCTACGTTCCCGCGGACGACCTGACCGACCCGTCACCGGCAACGACATTCGCCCACCTTGATTCGACGGTGACCTTGTCTCGAGCGATCACTGACCTCGGCATCTACCCAGCGGTGGATCCTCTGGACTCATCGTCGCGTCAGCTGGATCCGCTGGTGGTCGGTCAAGAGCACTACGATGTGGCTCGCCGGGTACAACAGGTACTGCAGCGCTACCAGGAATTACGGGACATCATTGCCATTCTCGGCATGGACGAATTGACCGAAGACGACAAGCGGCTCGTATACCGGGCTCGCAAAGTTCAGAAATTCTTCTCGCAACCCATGTTCGTCGCGGCGCAGTTCACAGGTCAGGAAGGCAAGTTCGTATCTCGTGAAGATTCGGTTCGAAGCTTCAAGGCGATCCTTGACGGCGAGTACGATCATCTTCCCGAAGACGCGTTTTACATGGTCGGGGCGATCGAGGACGCGGTCGAGAAAGCCAAGCGACTTCAGTCCTGATCATGAACAGCATTCATTGCGACATCGTCAGCGCTGAAAAGGCCATCTTCTCCGGCGAGGTCGCCATGATCTCGTTGCGGGGAACTGTCGGTGAGCTGGGTATCTATCCCGGCCACGCTCCGCTGCTGACCGGAATCAATCCAGGCGCAGTCCAACTGACGTTGCCAAACGGTGAGAAAGAAATTTTTTACGCGTCTGGCGGGTTTCTTGAGATTCAGCCAGGCATCGTCACGATTCTCGCCGATACGGCGGAGCGTGCGGAGGACCTGGATGAAGCGTCAGCTGAACAAGCTCGCCAGGCCGCCGAACGGGCCATGAAGGAAAACGCCGCGGACTTCGATTTTTCTCTCGCCGCGGCACAGTTGGCGGAGGCTCATGCGCAATTGAGAACACTCGACGAGTTGCGCCGCCGCCGCCATTGACCGCTGATGCCAATCGTGCGGGACAACGCTGATTCGGACTGATCTGGACCGATGTGCTGAGCAGGCCGTGACCCGGTATGAAAAGAGGTGACGGTCGTCACCTCCATTTCCTCCTGACTGCCTATAATCCCCGGTTGCTACGGCATGGATATCCGTTAATGAACCTCGAAGTCGTGATTCTCGCTGCGGGGCAAGGCACCCGCATGCGCTCCAGTCTCCCGAAAGTCCTTCACCCTATTGCTGGCAAGCCCATGTTGACTCACGTGACAGATGCCGCGCGCACGTTGTCGCCGAAGGCTATTCATGTGGTCGTTCGACCGGGATCGGAGGCGATCAAGGATGCCTTGGGAAAAGGGCTTGATTGGGTTGAGCAAACCGAGCAGCTGGGTACAGCTCATGCCGTTGCACAGGCAATGTCCGCTATCGCAAAAGATTCCACGGTGCTGGTGTTGTTTGGTGATGTTCCGCTGGTGAGCACACAGACGATTGCCCGTTGTGCCGAACATGCATCGCGAGGCGTCTTGTCTCTGGTGACCGCAAACCTGTCAGACCCCGCGGAGCTCGGTCGAATTGTTCGGGAAAATGGCCGAATCACGCGAATCGTTGAGTTCAAGGACGCGTCTGCAGAGATTCGAGCGATACGCGAAATAAACTCAGGAATTCTGGCGGCCCCGCGAGCGTTGCTCGAGAAGTTCTTTGCGACCATGAGTAATGACAACGCACAAGGCGAGTTCTATCTCACCGATGTTGTCGCGCACGCAATTGCGAACGGTCAAACAGTTGAAGGAGTCTTTGCAAACTCTGAAATGGAAGTCACTGGCGTCAACAACCGGGTTCAGCTGGCAGAAGTCGAGCGCGCTTATCAGTTGATCCAGGCTAATCGCTTGATGCTGTCCGGCGTCACGATCGCCGATCCGTCGCGGTTGGACATTCGAGGTGAGGTGAAGACCGGCACAGATGTGTTTATTGATATCAATGTCGTGTTGTCCGGTGCCGTTGAGCTTGGAGACCATGTCCATGTGGGGCCAGGCGCCGTGATCAGCAACAGCAAACTTGGCGCAGGGGTTCGCGTTGAGGCGAATACTGTAATCGATGGTGCGGTGATCGGTGCGCGCTGTGTATTGGGACCGTTTGCACGACTGCGTCCCGGCACCGAACTCGGCGACGGGGTTCGTATTGGCAATTTCGTTGAAACGAAGAAAACGAGGATGGGATCAGGCTCAAAGGCTAATCACCTTGCCTATCTGGGTGATGCCGAGATTGGCAGCGAAAGCAACATCGGCGCCGGCACCATCACCTGTAATTACGATGGCTCACCAGTCAAGAAGCGTACGGAGATTGGTGACCGGGTATTCGTTGGCTCCAATTCAACGTTGGTCGCACCCATTCAAATCGCAGACGACGCCTTTATAGCCGCGGGCTCGGCGGTAACCAGCAAGATCGAAGCCGGTGATCTCGCAGTGGCAAGAGCGAAACAACGCAACATCAAAGGATGGACGCCGCCATATCGGCGTCACACGAAGTAGTTCAAGAGGATCGAACATGTGTGGAATCGTCGGGGCAGTCGCTGATCGAAATGTCGCCATGATCCTGCTGGAGGGTCTGCAGCGTCTTGAATATCGAGGCTACGACTCGGCGGGAATGGCCGTGATTCCGATGGGTAATACGTCGATCGATCTTCGCCGCAAAGTCGGCAAGGTCAAAGAACTCGCTGAAGATCTTCGTTGCAATGCCGTTCTTGGAACAATCGGTATCGCCCACACACGTTGGGCCACACACGGCAAGCCCAGCGAACGAAACGCTCACCCGCACCTTTCGAATGACCGTATTGCCCTCGTGCATAACGGGATCATCGAGAACTATGTTGAGCTGCGAGAGCGTCTGCAGACGGCTGGTTATACCTTCAAGTCTGAAACGGATACCGAAGTCGTCGCGCATCTCATAGATTCGTTGATGGTTCGGGGCATGACGCTAATCGATGCGGTACGCGCTGCAATTCGCGAGCTCGAAGGCGCGTATGGCATTGCGGTCATGTCCCTGAAGGATCCCAAGCGGCTGATCGCCGTTCGGGTGGGCAGCCCGTTGGTCGTTGGTGTCGGGATCGGTGAGAACTTCCTGGCTTCCGATGTCCTGGCTCTGAAGGCGGTGACGGACAGGTTTATCTACCTTGAAGAAGGTGACATGGTCGAGATCACGCGCGAGACCATTCGGATCTGGGATCGCTCGGAGCAACCGGTTCATCGCAAGACGGTCAGGATCGAGCTCAGCCATGATGATCTGAGTAAAGGCGTCCATCGGCACTACATGGTCAAGGAGATCTACGAGCAACCGGATGTGCTGCGACGAACACTGGAAGGCCGGATCGGCAAGCGCCGCGTCCTCGGGGAAGTTCTCGGCGCGCATGCGCAGGAACTGCTCAAATCTATTGATGCGGTGACCTTGGTCGCTTGTGGAACGAGCTTTTACTCGGCCAGTGTCGCCCGCTACTGGATTGAAGAGTTGGCGGGTATTCCCTGCCATGTCGAGATCGCCAGTGAGTTCAGGTATCGGAAAGTTGCGGTAATTCCCAACAGCCTGTTTGTGACGATTTCCCAATCCGGGGAAACGGCTGACACGCTGGCCGCGCTACGGGTTGCCAAAGCGGTCGGCTTCAAGGCGACGCTGACGATTTGTAACGTTGCCACGAGTTCACTGGCGCGTGAGTCGGATATCGCACTCATGCTTCACGCCGGCACCGAGGTAGGTGTCGCCTCTACCAAGGCGTTTACGGCGCAGCTTGCAGACCTGATGCTGCTGACACTTCTGTTGGCCAGAGAACACGGGCTGTCTGCTGAGCGCGAAGCGGAGATTGTCGCGCTTCTGCATCAACTGGGTGGCGTAGTGGAACAAGCGCTGAAGCTCGACTCAAAAATCCTGCGCTGGGCGGAAGAGATCATGGACCGCAGCCATGCGCTGTATCTGGGTCGTGGTCCAATGTATCCGGTGGCGCTTGAAGGCGCATTGAAGCTCAAGGAAATCTCGTACATTCATGCCGAGGGCTATCCCGCTGGCGAGTTGAAACATGGGCCATTGGCTCTGGTCGACGAAGACATGCCGGTGATTGCGGTTGCTCCTGAAGATGAATTGCTCGAGAAGGTGCAATCGAATCTCCAGGAAGTTCGCGCGCGTGGTGGCCAGCTGTATGTGTTCACCGATAGTGAAACCAGCTTCAAGGACGAACCAGGCATCAAGGTGATGAAGGTGCCGACGACCCATCGGTTGTTAGCCCCCATCGTCTTCGTGGTCCCGTTGCAGCTCCTCGCCTATCACGTGGCCGTTCTGAAGGGCACTGATGTTGATCAGCCTCGCAACCTCGCGAAGTCGGTCACCGTCGAATAGGGATACAAACGCGCCGGAGTGTGTAAGCCGCACTCCTTTCCTGCGCCCAGAATCGCAGGCGTAGCAGGTACAATGCCGTGCCTTTAGCGCGATGCCTGCACGTTTGGATATTTCTCACCTCATCGATGGCCTTAACGACCGACAACGGGACGCGGTAACCGCGCCGCCAGGCAATCTGCTGATCATTGCCGGCGCGGGGAGTGGCAAGACACGGGTCCTGGTACATCGTATTGCCTGGTTGGTAGAGGCCGAAGATGTCTCACCGCAGGGGCTGCTCGCCGTAACCTTCACGAACAAGGCAGCAGCAGAAATGCGCTCTCGCATCGAGCGATTGCTGGGCATTTCAGTCCAGGGATTGTGGGTCGGTACGTTTCACGGTATCGCTCATCGTTTGTTGCGTCGACACTGGCGAGAAGCAAAGCTGCCAGAGAATTTCGAGATCCTCGATGCGGATGATCAGCTGAGAGTGGTCAAGCGTGTGATGCGCGCGCTCGATATCGATGAACAGAAATGGCCAGCGCGTCAGGCGGTGTGGTTCATCAACGCGCAGAAAGAAGAGGGGCGTCGCGCCAAGGACGTACCGTTTGGCGACGATCTGTTTCAGATCACACACAAACGAATCTATGAAAACTACGAAGAGCTCTGTCGACTAAGCGGATTGGTCGATTTCACTGAGCTCTTGTTACGCAGTCATGAACTCTGGCTCGAAGATGCTCTCCTGCTCGAACACTATCAACAGCGTTTCCGCCATCTGTTGGTTGACGAGTTCCAGGATACCAACACGATTCAGTATGCATGGTTGCGAGTTCTGGCAGGCACGCAGGCACAAATCATGGCGGTTGGTGACGATGACCAGTCCATCTATGGCTGGCGCGGCGCCAAAGTTGAGAACATGCAGGACTTCATTACCCATTTCGCCAATGTTCGGACCATTCGTCTGGAGCAGAACTACCGATCCACGGGCAACATACTGCGAGCAGCCAATGCGCTGATCTCGCTCAACAGCGGCCGGCTCGGGAAGGAGCTGTGGACCACAGATGGAGATGGCGCGCCAATTCGCGTGTACTCGGCCTACAACGATGCAGATGAGGCGCGGTTCATTGTTTCGCGCGCGCAGCAATGGCTTGAGGATGGCGGGAGCCCCGAAGAAATTGCGCTCTTATACCGATCCAATGCCCAGTCGCGAGTGCTTGAAGAGTCACTGATGCGAGCGGGCATACCGTACCGCATTCATGGCGGCCAGCGGTTTTTTGAACGGATCGAGATCAAGAACGCGCTGGCGTATATGCGCCTGCTGACAGATCCGGAATCCGATCCCGCATTTGAGAGGGTCATCAATACACCGACCCGTGGTATAGGTGACAAGACGGTCGACACGTTGCGAAATGGGGCTCGAAGTCGTGGACTATCCCTGCATCAAACGGCGCTCCTCCTGCTCAGCGAAGGCGGGCTGCCAGCCCGAGCGGGAAGCGCTCTTGGAGGTTTTCTGCGTCTGCTCGCGGATCTGCGAGAGGCGACTCAGGAATACTCGTTACATGAAATCGCAGAGCACGTAATCGACGCAAGTGGCCTGATGGCTTTTCACTTGAGTGAGCGTGGCGAGCGTGGTCTGGCTCGCAAGGAGAACCTGGAAGAGCTGGTTCGGGCCTGTCGACTATTCACGTCCGAGCCGCTCCCTTTTCTGGAGAACGCCAATGCAACAAGCCCTGGCATGTTGATCGAATTTTTGGATCAGGTTGCGCTCGATGCGGGGGAGGCACAAAAAAATGGCGGTCCGGCGGTGCAGCTCATGACCTTGCATTCAGCGAAAGGACTAGAGTTTCCGCTGGTATTTCTCACCGGGGTCGAAGAAGGGTTGTTCCCGCACCGTATGTCAGCTGAAGATCCGGATCGATTGCAGGAAGAACGACGACTGGCGTACGTCGGGATAACACGCGCCATGCGCGAACTCTATATCACCTATGCTGAAACACGCCGACTCAATGGCATGGACAGTTACAATAGGCCGTCTCGATTCCTCAGGGAATTGCCCGCCGATGTCCTCGAAGAAGTGCGCATGGGCGGCACGCTGTTTCAGCCGATGTATGCTGCAGCTGACAGAACGTACAACAACTCATCGACGGATAACTCGACCCTCCATATCGGCCAGCGCGTATTGCATACCGTCTTTGGTGAGGGTGTTGTCCTGCAGTGTGAAGGCAATGGGGAACGAGCTCGCGTACAGGTAAATTTCGCCGCGGCCGGTTCGAAGTGGCTGATCCTCGGGTTGGCCAATCTGCGACCGATAGACTGAGCCGGCAAGCGGCGGTGTGAACGAGACCGCACCAGAGCGACTGGCGAAAGAAGTCGAAGCCATGAGCAACGGCCGGTTGAAGATTCGTGTCTTTGGCGCAGGCGAGTATGTTCCGGCGATGGGCGTATTCGACGCGGTCAGTCAGGGCAGTGCCGAGATGGGTCACGGCGCAGCCTGCTATTGGCGCGGCAAGCTACCCTCTGCCGAGTTTTTGCCACGGTTCCGTTTGGAATGATTGCGCAGGAGATGAATGCCGGGCCTGGGAAGTGAAGTGCTGAAACGCGCCGGTGGAGAACCGATCAACAGAACCGATCAACAGAACCGATCAACCTGCCTGGTGGAGAGATTTTTACGGCCCTGCAAACCGGTGTGATCGATGCAACCGAATGGGTTGGTCCATACAATGACCTCGCACTCGGTTTGCATACGGTTGCCAAGTGTTACTACTATCCGGGTTGGCGTGAACCGGGACCGACGACAGAAGCCATCGTCAATTCAAAAGCCTGGGAATCGTTGCCACCAGACCTGCAGGCCATCTTGCGCAATGCGACCAGCGCGGTGAATGACGACGTGCTATCGGAATTCACCGCGCGCAACGATTCTGCGTTGCGAACTCTGGTCGATGAATATGGCGTGCAACTGCGCAAGCTACCCGATGATGTGATGAAGCAACTACGCGAAGTTTCGGTTGAGGTGCTTGCGGAAGCAGCCAAACGTGATCCGTTGACGCAGCGTGTCTATGACTCGTACATGGCGTTTTACAAGTCTGTTCGTGAGTACCACGCGCTTTCCGAACAGGCCTATCTGAATACAAGGTGATCATGGAACTCAAAGCTACCCGCTATGAGGTGAGCGAGGGGATTGCAACCATCACACTTGCGCGACCGGATCGCGGAAACGCCTGGACCGGCCGAATGCACACGGAGTATCGATGGTCGTTGGCACATGCCAATGCTGACGATCACGTGGGCGCGATTGTTGTCACCGGAATGGGTCGAGCGTTCTGTGTAGGCGGCGATGCACAGGCGTTGTCAGGACACGCAGAGCGCGGCGGCTATGATCCTGGCACACCGGATGAGTTGGCTCAGCCGGGCTATGGTGTCGCCCCGGAGTTTGATGCGAGCTTTGCCTATCACTTCGGTTTGAACAAGCCGATCATCGGCGCGTTGAACGGCGCGGCGGCAGGGGTCGGATTGGCGTTGGCATGTTTTTGTGACATTCGGTTTGCAGTTCCTGGAGCAAAGCTCACGACAGCGCACGGCAAGCTCAACCTGCCAGCTGAATACGGTCTTTCGTGGCTATTGCCGCGGATGATCGGATTACCCAGAGCCACAGAAATCCTCATCAGCAGCCGCGTCTTCACAACTAACGAGGCGTATGCAATGGGCATGATTCATGCGCTGCATGAGGCAGACTCTCTTCTGCCCGCGGTGCGTGACTACGTTCGGCAGCTTGTCAGCTCGGTGTCTCCTGGTTCACTACGGCAGACACGGTGGCAAATCTACCGCGATCTGCATCGAAGCATTGGGGCTGCAGTCAATGATTCAGAAGTGTTGCTCAATGCCATGATGAAAGAGCCGGATTATCGCGAAGGTGTTGCTGCTTTTCTTGAAAAGCGCAGGCCACATTGGGCGCCGTAAGTTCTGCATGAACTCGCAAAGATCACTGCCGCGGTAGTGCCGGAAGCCACGTAGCAAGCTGCGGCCATACACAGCACGCCCAATAACAATAACTGCGGCATGACAAAAGGAACCACGCCCCGATACATGTCCAGGGTGGTAACACCGGGCGGCGCTAGGCCACGCAAATAGAACAGGGCAAAGCCAAACGGTGCCGTCAGGAATGAGGTCTGCAGATTTACCGCGATCATGATGCCAGGCCAGGCCAGGCCAGGCCAGATCGGATCGAGCCCCATGGCGAGCAGAACCGGCCCGACAATGGGTACGACCACGAACGTGATTTCGATGAAGTCGAGTACAAAACCCAACAGAAAGTTCATGAGCATGACGAAAGCAAAAGCGCCCCACATGCCGCCGGGCATGTTGTCGAATAGGTGTTCAATGACCAGGTCTCCGTTGAAACCTCGGAACACCAGCGAAAACAAGGAGGCGCCAATGAGAATAAAAAATACCATGGCAGGGGTTTGCACGGTGCGCTGACTCGCTGCACGTGCCATTGAGACCGACAACTTGCCCTGCGGTGCTGCCAGTACGAGCGCTCCTACGGCACCGACGCCACCGGCCTCGGTGGGTGTTGCAACACCCACCGATGATCGAACCAAGGACAAGCAGGATCAGCATGATCGGGGCGAGTAACGTTCTGGCGAGTGACTGACCTGGGGTTTTCTCGCCGTGATCCATGGTTATTCGGCCGCCAACCTTGGCCGGTGTGAGAAACGCAGCGATCAGAACATAGAGAAAATAGAATACGACCAGCACGAGCCCGGGAATCAATGCACCAGCAAAAAGGTCCCTGACCGAAACAGTCTTGGTGACATCACCGGAATGTTGGGTTTCAAAAGGAAGATCGCCGGGAGACCGCCGGTGTCACCAGACCCCTCAAGAGTGCGCCAGGCACTTGCGACATAGGGCAGACTCGACCAAAAAAGAAAGACACTGACCGGTAGCAATAGCAGCAGGTGACCGATGAGGTCCACCAGAGCTTGCTGGCGTGTGCTGAGGCGACCGTAGATGAGGCCCACACGAACGTGACCACCTTGTTTGAGCGTGTAGGGGATCGCAAGCATGAAGGCTATCCCATGCAGATAAAGTACCGTCTCCTGCAGGATGAGTGTGCTGACGTTAAACGCATACCGAAAAACGACCACCGTCAGTGTCAGCAAAGCCATCTGTACCATGCGCCATGCGCCATGCAACCGCCCGACCCAGCGCCGAGTTCAATCGATCGATGAGGTTAAACATGGGCCATCACTAACGGCCAGATCCAGGAGTCTGTCACTACGCCACAGAACAGCGCAAATCCGGACCAGACATTGTTGGCAAAGGCTTTGAAGCAGCCAGACGCACTGCGATCCTGTCCCAACCGATGCTGATACCAGAACGTGCAAGCCATGACACCGAGTCCCGCATAGTAGAGCAGACCGGCTTTAGTCTGTAAGCCGAACAGCATCAATATGAGCCAGGCAGCGATCTGCAATACCGCGATGAGAGAACGATCCTGGGCGCCGAACAGAATGGCTGTCGATTTGATGCCGGCCTTCAAATCGTCATCTCGGTCGACCATCGCGTACCAGGTGTCGTAAGCCACGATCCACAACAGACTGCCGGTGAACAACAACCAGGTAGGTGCCGTGGTGCTACCAGTGACCTCGACATAGGCCATGATCAAACCCCAGCTGAACGCGGCCCCGAGTACCACTTGAGGAAGATACGTCCATCGTTTCATGAGCGGGTACAGGCCGGCGATCACCAATCCGCCCACGCTAACTGCGAGAGTGAGGGGCGAGAGCATCAGCGCAATCAGCAAAGCCCCGCACAGCAGCAGCGCCAACCAGAGGACGGCCTCGGAAACGGTCAGATCGCCGCGCGGCAGAGGGCGGTTACGGGTGCGTTCGACAAGACCGTCGTGATGACGGTCCAGAATATCGTTGATCACGCATCCAGCGCTGCGCATGAGAATGGTTCCGAGGGAAAAAACAGCCAACAGGCGTCCACCGGGCCAGCCACCTGCGGCGGCAAACAAAGCCGCAAGCGTCGGCCACAACAACAAGAGCGTTCCAACGGGCCGATCAAGCCGTGCCAGGCGCCCATAGGCCCCGAGATTTAGCGATGTCAACGAAAGCAGCAAGCTGAAAGGATCCAGAAGAAGCACGTCGGGCAATTTACCACTGCCTGCCGAAGTTCTGCAGCTTCGCCCGGGGGGTTGGTGGAAACTCACCGGTCTGGCCCAGCCAGCTGGGCCGGCCTGCATGAGATTTCTTTGCATTTTCCGTGGGGCGCCAGTAAGTTAGCGCGCCTTCAAAAGCTATGGAGTGACGATTTCACATGCGCAAATGGCAGTGCATCGTTTGCGGCTGGATCTATGACGAAGCCGAAGGGTGTGAAGAAGAGGACATCCCCCCAGGTACGCCTTGGGAAAACGTCCCGGAGGACTTTGTGTGTCCAGAATGTGGCGTCAGCAAGGAAGACTTCGAGATGATCGAAGTCGGTTGAAGGTCAGCTGTACATTCAGCCGTAGCAGGAGAGGCTCATGTCCCTCTCTGCAACCCTGATGCTCGGCTGTCAGGCGACCGCGCGAGCCAGACCCTCCAGCGAGTCACGCGAGTCCTCTAACAGACTGGTGACCGCCGTCAGATCGTCTTCGTCGATACCGATAGTTTCCAGCTCCAGGGAAGCTATGGCGCCAGGCCCATAGTGCCCATAGCCGAGCATCACCCGTGAAGCCTGCAACAGGCGCACGTCCCCAGCATGCTCATCGGTGTAATCCCGATCATTCTGATGGCGAACGGCAGCTACTGTAGGTGCGGGTAACTCCCACAACGCGAAAATTTCCGCCGCGAGCATTTCCCGCGAGAGGGTCAAGACGTGGCGATCCAGTTCATGGATTGGCACATCCGGATTGGCCTCCTGCAGCCGGCACAGCACCTCGTACTGCGGGGGAAAAACGTGGCCGAGAATCAGCGTTCCAAAGTTAGCCAACAAACCGGTCAGATAGTGCAAACCGGCTTGATCCCTGCCGTTAGACTGGCGTCGGCCCAGCGCCTCCATCGCCGCGGCGGTAAATACCGCTTCAGTCCAGAACGGCGGCACGCCGTTCACTTGATGTGCGGGCAGTCGAAGTGTTCCGGCCAATGCAAGGCCGAGAGCAATGTTCATGACCAGGTCAAACCCCAACACCCGCATGATCGCGTCATTCAGGGATCGTGGAGCGGGATCAGCCGCATAAAACGCAGAGCAAGCCCAGGCCATCACCTTTGCGGCAATGGATGGATCCGTTTCGACCACCTTGACCAGATCGGCCAGTGAGTAGTTTGGATTCGACTTGAGCGCGATGATTTTCTGCGCAGCCAGCGGTAGCGGAGGAATCTCCAGCGTCTGGTCCAGCCGCTGTCGCAGTCGCCGACCGGTGAACGTAGTCACAGCGCTGCTGATCTGCTCGGCGGGAGTGGTGTCGCTCTCCGTGGGTCGAACTGGCGAACTCATAGTGACGACCCGGGCGCTGCGAAGCGAGCTGGTTGGAACGACCAGGTGAGGCGTGGATACGTCGAAAACCTGTATCTGTTTGTGTTCCATCACGGCTGCGTCAACGAGTAACTCATCGGTTGCCGCGAGATCGCTCCACGTGACGCCTTCAGGCATGGATGCCGGGGCTACGCGCCAGGCACGGCCTTCTGATCGGCAAAGAGCATTGATGTCAAAAATCCAGTCACGTCGGTGCAGAATCGTACATCTGCCACTTGAATGGGCATCAGCGAGCGCAGTGATTCGGATCGGGGTTTCTGGGGTCTCAATGCTCATGGTGAGGCTCCTGGGACAAGTCATCTCAGCATTGAGTCTAGATGTTGTTAGTGACCTCGCCCTGCAGCGGCGTCACAGATCAGACCGGGAGCGAAATCCCGCTGCCCGGTGACCAAGCTTCGAGTAAGTGTCGTGCGGTCTCCGGGGTCGACTCCAGCAAGAGCAGACTTCGCTGCGTGGCGGTGGCCAACAGGTCTGCATCACGGTCCAGCATGGCCAGTCGAAACGCCGCAGCGCCGGTTTGGCGTGTCCCCAGCACCTCTCCAGGCCCACGCAATTCCAGATCCTTTTCGGCCAGGAAAAAACCATCCTGGGAATCGCGCATGGCCCGAAGTCTGGCTCTGGCTGATTCGCTTAGATGTCCAGAGTGAAGAAGAACGCAGTGAGAAGGTTTATCACCTCTACCGACTCGGCCGCGGAGTTGGTGCAACTGCGCAAGTCCGAGGCGATCAGGATCCTCGATGACAATCGCCGTTGCATTCGGTACGTCGACGCCGACCTCGATAACGGTCGTCGCCACCAGCAACGACAGTTCACCTCGCCTGAAACGGGCGAACACGTCAGCTTTTTCATCCGCCTTCATCCGACCGTGGAGAATGGCGAGCGTGACACCGGGGAGTTCAGCAGAGAGTGACTGCGCTGCGTCCTCAACGGCGCGAGCTGGAATTTCGTCGTTGGCTTCAATCAGCGTACATACCCAAAAAGCCTGCTCACCGCGATCCAGCAAGGCACGCAGCCAGACCAGCAGTTCGAACCTGTGACGTTGGCTCATGACTCGGGTAGTGATGGGCTGGCGCCCCTTCGGCAGTTCGTCAACCTTGGATACGTCCATGTCAGCGTAAAGGGCCATGGTGAGAGTTCTGGGGATTGGGGTCGCGGTCATGATGAGTTGGTGTGGCGCGGTGCCTTTGTCTCGCAAAGCCATTCTCTGGTGTACGCCAAATCGATGTTGTTCATCGACAATCACAAGTGCCAGCCTGCTGAAGGAGACTTGGGACTGGAACAGGGCGTGTGTTCCTACTGCCACGGCCACTTTACCGTTGGCGAGCTCCTTGAGACGCTCTTTTCTGGTCGGACCTTTGACGCTGGAAGTGAGCAGAGTCACACGGATTCCAAGCGGCTCAAGCCAACGAATGAAGTTGACGAAGTGCTGTTCTGCCAGCAATTCGGTTGGCGCCATGATGACCGTCTGACAGTTGTTTTCTGCGGCGCGTATGGCCGCAAACGCAGCGATGACAGTCTTGCCCGAACCGACATCGCCCTGCACCAGGCGCAGCATTGGAATCGGCCGCTCCAGGTCGGTGAGCACTTCGCCAACAACACGGCGTTGTGCTGCCGTCAGCTCGAAACCCAGAGAGGCCATGAGTTGGCGGCCAAGGGCCGGACCTCTTGGCAGCGGCAGAGCCGTTGCCGCAAGTCGCTGCCGTGTCTGCTCGCGCATCACCAGCTGATATGCGGTGAGTTCGTCCAACGCAAGTTCACGGCGGGTTGTTTCGATTAGGGTTGTGTCTACAGAGTGTGGATGATGCAGTCGCTTCAACGCTGACCATGGATAGCCGTCAGCATCAGACCATGGCATCGAGCAAACGGCAGCCGCGAGTTTCCGCAACATCGCCTGTGACAATCCCTTGGTCGACGGATAAACAGGCGTCAGCTCTGGTCGCGGTGCAGGTAGAGGGAGGTCGGACAGCGTGTAATCCGGATGGAACATCTGTAGTCCCCGCTGGCCGAACTGCACGGTGCCGAAGGCGCGGACACAACGCCCTGGACTGAACTCCTTCTGCTGACGATCGTAGAGGCGAAAAAAACGGAGAGAGAGCACGGATGTTCCGTCCGTGATGGAAACGAGCAAGGTCGGAATGCGTCCATGAACCTGTTCGACATCGATGATCGTGCCTTCGATCAACGACTCCACATCCGGGTTCAATTCGCTGAACGGCACCACTCTTGAGCGATCTTCATACCGATGCGGCAAATGGAGCAGCAAGTCTCGATGGTTGCCGACAGACAACCGCGCCAACGCTTTCAGCGTCGCTGGACCAACTCCTTTCAGCTCGGAGATCGGTCGTTCGGCGAGAGAGTTTGTCAACGACGAACCAGAATGGCGTCGATTTCGACATCGGCGCCTCGTGGTAGTGCGGAAACCTGAACTGCTGCTCGTGCCGGATATGGTGTGTTGAAATGTCTGGCCATCTCTTCGTTCAGTTCGCTGAACTGACCAAGATCCTGCAGAAATACGGTGATTTTTACTGTATCACGGAGCGTTAGGCCGGCCGCGCTGGCGATGGCGGCGAGGTTTTGGAATACCTGGCGGACTCGGTCCTGAAAGGAGCCTTGTATCAGCGTGCCAGTCGCAGGATCGAGCGGTATCTGACCAGAGATGTACACAGTTTCACCAGCCCTTATCGCTTGTGAGTAGGTGCCGATAGCAGCCGGTGCTGCCTGGGTTGAGATAGCCTCGAATTGCATGATGCGCCCCTCAATGGTTTTGGTAGCCAAATGGAATCCGAGGTCCCCGACTGCAGATCAGGCGCTGGAACGGGAGATGCTGAGAGTTGCGCCTATCGCTCTGACCCTGCGCATGACGCGCGCCAGGTGGATTCGATTGCGAACGCCAATCGTTACCACCACGCTGGTGACATTGTCGCTGCGCTCTTCCACATTGATGTTCTCGATGTTTGCGTCGGTATCGGTCAGGGTCGCGGCCAGTTCCGCGATGACCCCTTTGCCGCGTTTGACGTCTATTCTGAGCGCGGTCAGGAACTCGCTGTTCGTTGACCCCGCCCAACGCGCCGGAATGATCTCGCTCGCCTTGCGACGGCGGGTTTCGTTGATATTGGCGCAAGTCTCGATGTGAACGACAAATCCTTTGCCTGGCGTCATGTGACCAACGATGGCGTCACCTGGAACCGGCCCACAACAACGCGCGTACTTGATGACGAGCCCTTCTCCTCCGCGAATGCTTACAGGGCCTGCCTGTTCGACAAAGACGGCGTCACTAAGCGGATCGTCCGCCGCAATCAGTCGCTGCGCGACGACATAGGCCATCTGATCGCCTGTGCCGATCGCAGACAGAAGTTCGTTCAATCGTCGTACTCCGAACTCGAGAAGCACGCGCCGCAGTCGCCGGAAATCAAAGTCCCGTATGGTTCGGTTTGCGCCAGCAAGTGAGCGATTCAGCAATCGTTCGCCCAAGGCTATGGATTCCGACTGCTGTTGATTCTTCAACGCATGTCTGATTGCGGATCTGGCTTTTCCGGTAACGACAAACGTCAGCCACTCTGCATTAGGGCGTGCGTCCGGTGATGTTCGAATCTCCACATACTGACCACTTTGCAGCTGCTGCGATAACGGCGCGGGGCTGCCTTCGATCAAGCAAGACACGCAGGTGTTGCCGACATCGGTGTGAACGGAATAGGCAAAGTCGATAGAACAAGCACCGCGAGGCAGCTCCATGATGTCGCCTTTGGGCGTGAAAACGTAGACCTCGTCTGGGAACAGGTCGGTTTTCAGACTCTCGATGAACTCGAGTGGATTACCCGCTCTCTGCTGTAGCTCAAGCAAATCGCGAACCCACTCACGAGCCCGTTTTTGATTGACATCGAATTGATTCGAATCGGCTGATTTGTAAAGCCAATGGCCGGCGATTCCGTGATGCGCAACAGACTCCATGTGTTTGGTACGAATCTGTACTTCGATGGGTATGCCGTGCATGCCGAACAAAGTCGTATGCAGGGACTGGTAGCCGTTCGATTTGGGAATGGCGATATAGTCCTTGAACCGTCCCGCCATTGGCTTGTACAGATTGTGCATGACGCCAAGCGACCGATAACACTCATCGACTTGTGAAACGACCACACGAAAACCGAAGACATCCGTGATGTCGCGGAATGACTTGAGTTGTGTGCGCATTTTTCGATAGATCGAGTACAGATGTTTTTCGCGTGCGTGTACCGTTGCCTGGATGCCTTCCTGCATCAGTGAGCGGGCGATTGAGGTTCGAATCTCCTCCATCAGTTCCTTGCGTCGTCCCTTGGCCGCAGAGACGGCGCGACCGATACGATCGGCTCGCATGGGATAGAGCGCTTCGAATCCCAGTTCTTCGAATTCGATCTTGATGTGATTGATGCCAAGTCGGTTGGCGATTGGGGCGTAAAAGTCGAGTGTCTCGCGAGCAATCCGTTGGCGCTGTTCCGAGCTCATCACGCCGATCGTGCGCATGTTGTGCAGACGATCTGCCATCTTGACCATGATGACGCGCATGTCGCGCGCCATGGCCAGCGCCATCTTCTGGAAGTTCTCCGCCTGAGCCTCGGCGCGGGATTTGAAAATCTTCGAGAACTTCGAGACACCGTCAACGAGTTCGGCGACTGGCTGACCGAATCTCGCGCCAAGTGTCTCTTTGTTGATTTCGGTGTTCTCAATCACATCGTGCAGGAGCGCCGCCATCAACGACTGATGGTCCATCCGCATGCTGGCGAGGATTTCGCAAACGGCGAGGGGATGAGTGATGTACGCGTGTCCCGTGCGTCGCATGTGACCTTGGTGGGCCAACGCTGCGCACTCGTAGGCAGATTCGACTTCGTGGATCTGTGCGCTATCGAGATAGGCCGACAAATACTTTTCTTTCAGCTCGAGGAAGGTGATCGGCGCCGCAATCGCGTCCAAGCAGGCACGCTCTGCCAACCTCTGGACAAAGAATGAACCGGTAGACTTTTTTGGCTTGATCAGACCGGCAGAACTGCCCGTCTGATCAGAGGTCGCCGAACCCCTCATCTGGAGAACCGAAAGACACGATCACGGGCTCATCCTCGACGCGGATATCCATATCGTCAAGCTTTTCTTGGGATATCAGTCCAGCAGCAATCTCACGCAGAGCGATTACGGTTGGTTTGTCATTCTCTTCCGGCACCAGGGCATAAGCTCCGAAAGATCGCAATTGACGGGCTCGACGGGTGGCAAGCATCACCAATTCGAAGCGGTTATCTACATGATCGAGGCAGTCTTCAACGGTGATACGAGCCATAAGTACTTGGTCGGTCAATGAAAAGGCGTCGCAGTGTACTCAAGGGTCAGAAGGACTGTCCAGCAACGCTGCCAGTTGTCCGGCCAGGACTGACTGCTGAGGTACACGGCGCAACCGCTCACTGCGCACGATGGAGACCATATCCATGGCGGCTCGCGCAAAATCGTCGTTGACTACCAGAAAGTCGAATTCAGACCAATGTGACATTTCCTCGACGGCTTTTGACAGGCGGCTGTGGATGACCGTGTCGTCGTCCTGGCCGCGTGCTCGCAGTCTCTGTTCAAGAGTGGCGAGGTCAGGAGGAAGGATAAATATGCTCAGGGCATCAGGCAGTAGTTGGCGAATCTGAGCGGCACCCTGCCAATCAATTTCCAGTATGAGGTCCTGACCGGAATTAAGGGCGGCATGTACGGCATCGATGGACGTGCCGTAGTAGTTGCCAAAAACGTTGGCGTATTCGAGGAAAGCGCCTCGTTTGATCAAGGACTCAAACGTGTCCCGGTCGATGAAATGGTAGTTCACTCCGTCGATTTCCTTGGAGCGAGGCGGCCTGGTCGTGTGCGATATGCACACGGTGATTCCTGGCAGCTGGGCAAGCAGTGCGGCAACCAGCGAAGTTTTTCCTGCTCCTGATGGCGCTGAAACAACAAAAAGGAGCCCTGGTCGAGCCGGAGTCATTCGATGTTCTGCACCTGCTCACGGATCTGTTCGATGATCACTTTGAGATCCACGACGCGCAGTGAAACTTCTGGTTGGGCAGATTTTGATCCAAGGGTGTTGGTTTCCCGATTCATTTCCTGGGTCAAAAAGTCGAGGCGACGGCCTTGCGGACCATTACTCTTCAGCGCTCCCCGGAACTCCTCGACGTGGATTGTCAGACGATCCAGTTCTTCGGCAACGTCACCTTTTTGGGCCAGCAGCGCGATTTCCTGCTCCAGGCGTTGGTTGTCAACTTCGACTGCCAGTTCCGCGATTCGACTGCGCAGCCGATCCAGATGGTCGCGGCTGGCCGTCCGGGACAACCCACGCAATGCACCTATGTGTCGATCAATAGCATCGAGGCGATCTGCGATGACCGTACGCAGAGCGGTCCCTTCGCGCGTTCTGTTCTGCAATAACTCGACCAACGCCTGCTCAAAGAGCTCGGCGGCTCGATTCAACATGGCCTCGTCTTCGGCATTGCCATCTTGCAACACGCCGGGCCATCGCATGAGATCCAGAGGGCTTACCACGCCGATATCCGGCACGTCCCGACGAACTTGTTCGAGCGACGCGAGAAGCTGCAGCAGGAGCGGCCGATTGATCTCGAAAGCGCCTTCCCGAACCGCACGATCGTAGCGGAGGGTCGCATCGAGTTTGCCCCGCTTGAGGTGCGCACGTGCGGTGTCCCGGAGCCGCTGTTCCAGGTTGCGGAAGGCTTCGGGCAGACGGAACTGGGTTTCGAGATAACGGTGGTTGACGGAGCGAAGCTCCCAAACAAGATGAAAGCGGGCGTAGTCTCCCTGGGTTCGAGCGAATGCGGTCATACTTTGCATGGCGGGATTCTAACCTTGGCGGATGGATTAAGCCGAGTGGTTATAATCCCCGATCACAACACCAAGAAGAGCAAACATGCAGTCAAAGCGGCCAAGCAGCCGATTACCTTCGGAAATTCGCCAGGTCTCACTGGTACGCGGGTTCACCAAACATGCCGGCGGTTCGGTGCTGGCGTCGTTTGGCGACACGCGAGTGCTCTGCACGGCGTGTATTGAAAACGGGGTGCCGCCTTTTCTGCGTGGCTCGGGCAAGGGCTGGCTGACGGCGGAGTACGGGATGCTGCCGGGCTCGACGCACACTCGATCCGATCGAGAGGCAGCACGAGGTAAGCAGGGAGGGCGGACGCTTGAGATTCAGCGCCTGATTGGGCGAAGTTTGCGAACGGCCGTTGATCTCGACAAGCTCGGGGAGCGTACCGTCAAGATCGACTGTGATGTATTGCAGGCTGATGGAGGAACCCGGACTGCGTCCATAACAGGCGCGGCAGTTGCTGTGTTTGATGCCTTGTCAAAAGCGTCGCTCCAGCACGCGTTCATGCAATTCGTGGCATCTGTCTCGGTAGGGATATTCGCCGGTGAGCCGGTGCTCGATCTCGACTATGCGGAAGACAGTCGTGCAGGCTCCGACATGAACATCGTGATGCTCGAATCGGGTGGGCTGGTAGAGGTGCAGGGAACCGCCGAAGGGGCTACGTTCACGCGAGCAGAGTTGAATCAGTTGCTGGATTTGGCAGAACATGGCATCCAGGGACTGATCGCCAAACAGCGCGCCGCCGTCACAGGGAGACTTGGGTGAGACAATTGCCGAATTGGAAGCATGATTTCATCGACTTGATGGTTCGCGAAGGCGTGCTTCGGTTTGGCAAGTTCACTCTGAAGAGCGGACGACAAAGTCCGTTTTTCTTCAATCTCGGCGCGATATCTTCCGGGCTTGCGCTGCGTCAGCTCGGGGAAGCCTACGCACGCACTTTTCTGTCTGAAGCTCTGCAGTGCGATGTTCTATTCGGGCCTGCCTACAAGGGCATACCCATCGCTACGGCGATGGCCATTGCGATGACCGGTGCCGCCCACCCGCTGGATATTCCGGTAGCGTTTAACAGGAAGGAAAGAAAGGAGCATGGCGAAGGCGGACAGCTGATCGGCGCGCCACTGCGTGGCAGCGTACTGATCGTTGACGATGTCGTGACGGATGGAACCGCAAAACTGGAGTCCAAGACCCTGATTGAAGCGGCCGGCGCTCGAGTGTCCGGAATCCTCATCGCTCTGAATCGAGAAGAGCGCCTGGAAGGACGGTCGGAATCAGCCTCGCAAGCATTGGAACTGGATCACGGCCTGCGTGTGACCAGCATCGTGAATATCAGGGATGTGATCGACTACCTGGGCACAACTACCCGCACAATTGAAAACCTGGAAGCACTGCGAAGCACTATCATCGCCTATCGCCTAAAGCATTGCGTGACGTGAAAACGGACATAGGCTTGAGCGGCCCCCACAATAGACATTCGCGCAGCTCAGGCTTTCGAGCAGGCTCTGCAAGGTGGATGAGTGCTTCGTTGGTTATTGTCGTTCTGATCGCAGCCTGCAGTGCGCAAGCAGCCGGGCGACTCTATCGGTTCGTGAACTCCCAGGGCAAAGTGGAAATTTCCAATTCGATTCCCAACGACCGCGTGCCGCTGGGCTACGATGTTCTGGATGACTCCGGACGATTGATTTTGCGCATCGCGCCGCAGCTGACGCCTGCACAGATCAAGCAGAAACGACAAAAGGAAGCGGATCAGCGAGCTTGTCGTGAAGGGTATTTGCGTGTAACGGCAATGTATCAGACGGAAGCTGATATTGATCGGTTCAAAGAGCAGGCCGTCGAAGCGCTGCAGACTGCGATAGCCAACGACCAGGCCAATCTGCTGGTAGTGCGAGGACAACACGCCGAACTCCTGGCTCAGGCGGCTCGCGCCGAAAGAAGCGGAAGTACGTTGTCAGCGATTCTGGTTCAGAACATTGATCGAGCGAAAGGACAGATCAAATTGCTTGAGAAGAGCATCGGTGATCGACAGAAGGAGCATGATCAGATCGATAACAAATTCCAGAAGGAACGCGACATCCTCAGGCGAGGTCCTTGCTGAAAACTGCCGCTCCAAGCAACCGCCATTGTTCATGCCATCCCACAGTGGGCAGGGCCTTGAATTCACTGCGCACAAACTGATTGATCCGCCCTTCCACCGCTGCAAGCAGCAGGTTCGCGCCAATATTCGCAGGCGTGGGTGGAGCTGATTTGCGGGATTCCTGATCGGCGCGTACCACCTGACGCAAGTGAGTTTCCAGGCGTTCGAAAACTTGTCGCATCCGCATTCGAAGTCGCTCCGTTTCACCCTGCAGTGCGTCGCCTACGAGCAAGCGGGCAAAACCCGGGTTCCGCTCTGCAAACGTCAGGATGAGGGACAGGATGGCCGCGCACTGATCGACCGGAGCAAGCTCCGCGGTGACATCGGCGGCTGTGCTGTCCGTATTGCGCTGGATTCGGTTGATGCGACTGAACAAGCTCTCTTCAATGAACTCGATGAGCCCCTCAAACATCTTGGCCTTGCTGGGGAAGTGCCGATAGAGCGCAGCTTCGGAAACACCTACATGCTTCGCCAGGTTCGCGGTCGTGATACGCGCACCTGGATTGTCTTGCAACATTAACGCCAGCGATTCAAGAATCTGTTGCTTTCGAGTTGAGCGTTCTTTGGGCACGGTTCTGGCTCAGCTGATCTTCGTACCGACACCGCTGTCGGTAAAGATTTCAAGAAGCAACGCATGTGAGACCGTGCCGTCGACGATCTGCACGCTGCCAACCCCGCCAGACAAGGCATCCAACGCACACTCGACCTTCGGCAACATTCCAGACCCGATAGTGCCGTCAGCGATCAAGCGCTCGACCTGCGCACGAGACAGTTCGCTGATGGTCTGCTTGTTGGCATCCAGCACCCCTGGCGTATTGGTGAGCAGAATCAGCTTTTCCGCTCCCAGGTATTCGGCAACCTTGCCGGCGACTGTGTCGGCATTGATGTTGTAGGACTCGCCATCAGCACCGACACCGATTGGCGCGATGACCGGAATGAAACCAGAGCGCATCAAGGTGGTCAAAACGTCGGTTTGTATGTTGACGATTTCGCCAACATGTCCAATATCGATGATTTCCGGTGCTTCCATATCCGCAGTTCGGCGTTCGAGCATGAACTTTCTGGCCTGAATCAGGTTGCCATCTTTTCCGGTGACCCCAACCGCTCGACCTCCTTGATGATTCAGTAGTGAAACGATCTCCTGGTTGACGAGGCCACCAAGCACCATCTGTACAACATCCATGGTTTGTTCATCGGTGACGCGAAGTCCATCCACAAACCTCGATTCGATTCCCAGGCGCTTCAGCATGTCGCCGATCTGGGGGCCGCCGCCGTGCACGATGACAGGATTCAAACCCACTAGCTTCAACAGGACAACGTCTTGCGCAAACTCAATTGAAAGCTTGTCCTCGACCATCGCGTTGCCGCCATATTTGACGACCAGCGTTGAGCCCTGGAATCGGCGTATATACGGAAGTGCTTCCACGAGAACGTGTGCGGTGTTGTGAATGGTATTGGTATCCATGGATTATCCGATCTTTAATGCAGGGTCGATCGCGGCCAGCTGTTTCTGAAAAATCTTCTGAATCCGCTGCAGTGCAGACTGGCCGTCGGCTTCGAAGCGAAGCGACAAAACCGGGCTGGTGTTTGATGGACGGATCAAGCCCCAGCCATCGGCATAGTCAACACGCAATCCGTCTATCGTAGTAATCGTGCCGTCGCCAAAATTTGCTTCGGAACGCAAACGATCCATGATCTGGAACTTGGCGCGGTCAGTGGTGTTGATCTTGATTTCAGGTGTTGAAAAGGTCACCGGGAATTGCGCGAATAAGTCGTCGACGGTGCGGCTCTCTGCGCTAACGATTTCCAATAGTCGCGCGGCAGAATAGAGTGCGTCGTCAAATCCATACCAGCGTTCGCCGAAACAGATGTGGCCGGAGAATTCGCCTGCCAGAAGGGCGCCGGTTTCCTTGATCTTCGCCTTCATGTGCGAGTGACCGGTTTTCCACATGATCGGTCGACCACCGTACTCGCTGATCAGGGTATTCAGATGCCGCGAGCACTTGACGTCATAGATGATATCAGCGCCAGGATTGCGCCCGACGATGTCCTGACTGAACAGCATCATCAGCTTGTCGGGCCAGATGATCTCGCCGCGATTCGTGACGACCCCGAGGCGGTCGCCATCGCCGTCAAAGGCCAGCCCGATGTCGGCCCCTTCCGATTGGACCACGGTAATCAGATCTTCGAGGTTATGAGGCTCGGCTGGATCGGGATGATGGTTTGGAAAGTTGCCATCGACGTCGCAGTAGAGTTGAACCACTTCGCAGCCCATTTCTTCAATCAGTCTGGGCGCAATGAGACCGGCAACACCGTTTCCACAGTCGATAACGACCTTGAGCGGATCAGCGATCGCCACGTCCCCTAATACGCGACCGAGATACCGATCAATAACGGAGATGATTTCCGTTTCACCGCGGCCCTGGGTCAAATCGTTCGTCTCGAGCCTTTGGAGCAAACGTTGAATACGGTCTTCGGCGAGAGTCACACCGGCAAGAACCATCTTCAGGCCGTTGTATTCCGGTGGGTTGTGGCTACCGGTGATCATGATGCCAGTGCCCGTATTCAATTCATGTGTTGCGTAATAGAGCAAGGGTGTAGGGACCATGCCGATATCTAGCACGTCCACACCGCCCTCGTTCAATCCGTTCGCCAGTGCGTCACGAAGCTGAGGGCTGGACAAGCGGCCATCGCGCCCAATGGCGACAGTGTTCTGGTCCAGCGCGAGTGCCTCCGACGCAAAAGCTCTGCCGATCCAGTAAACGACGTCTGCAGTAAGATTCGTGGTGGTAATCCCGCGGATGTCGTAGGCCCGAAATATGGTCGGGTCCAGCTTCAATCCGAGGTCAGCTGGACTAGGATTTTCCTGCAATTGCATTCCATGGTTGGTGGTTGTTTGCGACTCTCCGGCAGTGACTTCCAGAAAATCTGTTTCGTCGACATTTTCGCGGTTTTCAGCAAGGAGTTCGTTGATGCGTGTGCCAGTCTTGCCCTGTGTGCGGGACTTTACGGCTTTGCCTGTCCGCGTGGGGTTTGCACCCGCATCGGGAGTTGGCAGCGTCGAGACCGCAGGTTGAGCCTTGCTTAGACTGGTGGCCAAAACCTGAATTGCGCTGAACTTGAAGCGGGCAGGTTTGGCAGAGCCTTCGCTGATCAGCTTGGCGCCGAAGTCGCGCAGCGCACCAAGGTCCGCGGTGAGACTGCGACCAAGTCGAGAAAACGCAATAAATACGCCACCCAGGACCACCGCCAGACATAACAAAAGCGGCGCAAGCAAACTGGTCGCCGAGAGGCGTGTCGCAGGGTTGATCGAAGGTAGAAATTTCAACGCCCAGTTTGGGTTAGTTGTTGGTCCTTCCATTTTTTGATCACCGGGAGTGCCGGCTCCCCATTGGAAGATCGTTGTCGGGGTTGATCCCATGAAGCTCTGAATCAGCTCTACTGAGCCAATCGACGGATCCATGGTTTCGAAAGGTGCGCCGAAATAGGCGCTGTCCACGACGACGAAGAGCACTCCCGCAACCTTGCCCTGGATCGTTATCGGCGCTGCGGCATAGATCAGATCACGCTGGCTGATCGACGCTTCCGGGCCTGCAAATGGTTGGGTTTCAGCCTTCCGCATCAGATCGAGAGCGGCAAAGGTAATCGGGATGGGCGATTTCAGATCGACTTCTGCGGCGCCCCGTGCAAAAACCTCGACTCTGCGAAAGTGAGGGAATAACGAGGCAAGATCGTCCGCTGGTGTATCAAGCTCCTTGGCGCTGTGCTGCGTTGCAAGCAGTCGGGCAGCGATTGGTGGTGAAGCTGCGATGGACGACGTCTGGTTTTCCAGCTCTTTGAGTCTGCCGTTCACCGCAGCAACGAGTTGCTGATGGACCGCTTCGTTATGTTTGATTTCGGTGTTGTTCCCACCGCTTTCGATGAGCAGCCACCAGAGAACGACAAACGCAGCTGTAATTCCGACCGTGGCGACGATGATGGTGGTGAGCGCGTGTACCCAGATATCTGCGCTGGCGTTGACGGAGGTGTCGCCTGCGTTGGTCTCCTGTTCAGCATTACTCACGCTTGATCCTTGTTTCTGCACTTACCGCAGACCTGGCGATAATATCGGTCGTTGGTGATCCGCGCCAGACTTTTCAGGCGTTCAAGGGTTGGTTGGCGCTAACCTACCGTGGATCAACTCCGCAAGTTCCAGCAGCAGAGCCCTGGCGAGCATGGACTTCGCCTGAGCAGGGAAAAAATGTTCGTTATCTGCAGTAATCAGCGTTGCGGCGTTGAGCTCTGAATTGAAGCCGATGCCGGGTTCTGAGACATCGTTGACGACGATGGCATCCAGACCTTTGCGAACGCGCTTTTCCCGAGCATATCGCAAAGCATCATTCGTCTCCGCAGCAAAACCGACCACGAGGGTTGGACGGGTGGCAAGGCCTGCGACCGAGGTGATGATGTCGGGGTTTTGTACCAGCGAAATGGCCTCAAGCCCGTCGTCGTTTCGCTTGATCTTTTGAGTCCGAATGCTGGCAGGCCGGTAGTCTGCGACGGCGGCGACGCCGATGAAAACATCGCAATTTGTAGCGGCCGTCAGTGCCGCAGCCAGCATTTGCTGCGCACTCTCGACTCGTATGGTCGTAATGCCACGGGGCGAGACCAATGCCGTAGGTCCGCTGATGAGTGTTACCTGCGCACCGAGTGAGGCGGCAGCTGAAGCGATGGCATAACCCTGTTTGCCAGAACTGTGGTTTGAGATAAAGCGTACCGGGTCGATGGCTTCACGGGTTGGTCCCGCAGTGATCGTGAAGTGCAGGCCCCGCAGTGGCTGATCCGGTTCGCTGAACTGCCCAAGCACTGCCATCACAAGCTCGTCGGGTTCAAGCATTCTGCCGAGCCCGAATTCCCCGCAGGCTTGTTCGCCGCTTGCAGGCCCGAGGATCACTCTTCCATGCTCCACCAGCCGACCGATATTGGCTTGGACGGCAGGGGCTTCCCACATCACCACGTTCATCGCAGGAGCAAGCAACACAGGGGCTCTGGTGGCCATGCATACGGTGCTCAGCAGATCCCCTGCGAATCCGTGCGCCAATTGGGCGAGGCAGTGAGCAGTTGCTGGTGCAATCAGTACCAGGTCAGCCCAGCGGGCCAGTTCGATGTGTCCCATGGCGGCTTCTGCTTCGAGATCGAACAGGTCGCTTCGAGGCACAGAGCCTGCTACCGCCGCCAGAGAGTGAGACGCGACAAACTGATGGGCCGATCGGCTGAGTACGACCTGGACCTCGGCACCGGCCTGCCGGAGTTGGCGCACAAGCATTGGCGTTTTGTACGCTGCAATGCCGCCGGTGATGCCGAGTAGGATGTGCTTGCCTGCCAGAGTCATCGACGAGACCGTCCGAATGAAAACATGTGCTGATGATGCCAAGACGCACGATAGCATCGTCCTCGGACCGCAACTACCAAGTGGCTCACGGCCGCGTCAATTGCGCAACGCTTATCGACCCCGTGAGCGACTACTCTCTGGTGGGGCTGCGGGTCTGACGGATGCGGATCTGCTGGCGGTTTGCCTGGGTTCGGGCACGAGTGGGCAGAGCGGGATAGTGGTCGCCGAGCAGCTACTCGAGAGGTATGGCTCGGTTGGGGCAGTACTGTGCGCCCCGGTTGAGCGGTTGCTGGGTGAGCGCGGATTGGGAATGGCCAAGGTCGCGACACTCAAGGCGGTACTCGGGCTCGCGGAGCGCGTCGCGCGTGAAGAACTCGGCGACAGTCCTGTCCTGTCTTCCTCGCTCGAGGTTCAGCGGCTTCTGCAACTCAAGCTCAGCGGTCTGCAACGAGAGGTTTTTGCCTGTTTGATGCTGGACTCGCGACATCGCCTGTTGAAACTTGAAGTGTTGTTTAGCGGGACGATCGACAGCGCCAACGTGTATCCGAGAGAGATCATCAAGCGCTGCCTGGAACTGAACGCGGCGGCGGTTATCCTGGCTCACAATCATCCGTCTGGGATGGCGGAGCCCAGTTTGGCCGATATTGCGTTGACCGAGAGGCTGCGGCCATTGCTGACTGAAGTCGGCGTTCGCCTGCTGGATCACATCGTAG
>JANNBJ010000204.1:0-17140 GCA_031385325.1 Gammaproteobacteria bacterium
GGCATGCGGATGTCGAGGAAAGCGATGTCGGGCTGGTGCTGCTGGATGAGGGACAGTGCCTCCGGTCCGTTGTTGGCGATGCCCTGAATGGTGAGCGTCGGCCAGACGCTACTCAGCTGTCGTTGCAGATGTTCTGCCAGGTTTCGTTCGTCATCGGCAATGATGGCGGTGGCGATGGCCGTGGTCATGCCTGCTCCAGCGGCAATCGCAGTTCGGCGATGATGCCACCTTCCGGCCGTTCGATCAGGTCCAGTGCAGCGCGATGGCCATACAGCGCCTGCAGACGATCCCTGATGTTGCGCAGACCGATACCCGTGCCTCGCGAGTTCTGCTCAAAACCGACACCGTCGTCGGTGACACGAAGCAGCAGCTGATCTTCGACGCGGCTGGCCGTGATCGTCAGCGAGCCGGGCGTCAGTTTGGGGTCCAGTCCGTGCAAAACAGCGTTTTCCACCAGGGGCTGGAGCAGCAGAGGTGGCAAGGTCAATACATGAAAATCGTTGGCAACATCGATGACTACGCTCAGGCGCTGACCCATGCGGACTTTCTGAATGTCGAGGTACGCCGAGATGATTTCCAGTTCCTCGCCCAGTGTGGTGTGACTATCGCGTGTGCGACGCAGTGATGCACGCAGCAGTCTCGCGAGATTCTGCAGCATCGTTTCAGCCGCATCAGGATTGGCGCGGATGAGGCTCGCGATATTGCCGAGTGTGTTGAACAGGAAGTGAGGTTCGATCTGGGCCTGCAGCAGGCGCAGTTCAGTTTCGAACATACGACGTTCCTGTTGCATGCTGGCTGCCCTCGACTCCACCAGTTCCAGGCGAGTCTTCAGCAACTCTTCGCGCGTGCTGAACATGAGAAAGCCGAAAACGCCGAAAAAGATGCCAGCCACCAGACTGCTGTAATTGCTGGAAAAGAAGAACCAGGGGTTCTGAACGATCAGCGTTCCAGCGATGATCAGACCGAGCGACAGTCCGATGGCGGTGATCAATATCGGGCCGAGGTACCATTTCTCGAGCTGGCTCATTTTCCTGGCGAGCAATACAAATGCGGTGTTGATCGACAGCCCGATGCAGAACGAGATGGTCAGTGTGGTCGCAAACCCATCCGTGAGCCCGATCCCGGTCAACAGGATGGCGATGGCCAGACAGAAGAACGCCGTCAGCGCGTAAGTTTTGGCCACCTCGGCAGCGGTTTGTGGTCTGGCGTTCATTGAATGGTCAGGACGCCACGAACTTGCCATGCAGCCCAAGCGGCAGTGCGTAGGGCAGGGTGGCGGTTGCCACGGGACCTTCGTCTGGTGCACTGACATCGAACACGTTGAGCAGGGTTCGATCGTTTTTCACATCGAGCGCGGTGCCGACGATCCAGCCTGCAGATTCCGGATCGCTGCCTGGAGCCGCGACGAACAGATGTTCTTCAGGAATCTGATGATCGGGGTAGCGCAGCGTCACCAGTTTCTCCCGGCGATCATCGTAGACGGCAACGCCCGACAGCATGGGGTGAGATGCCGGTTTGCTGTCATCGCTGCACAGCATCACCAGACGGTGACTGCGCTGCGTGCTCACACGTGGATCAATAGCTGGAAATTCGGTGTTGAAACCAGGGTTGAACATGGCTTCTTCGGTGATCCGGCCTTTGTTGGTATCGATCCGGTATCGGTAGTGCAGACTGGGTGATGCCGGTGATCGAATGCCACGCATCACATCGCGGAAAGTGTTGATCATGGCCATCGGGTCTGGCGCACGCGCGGCATCGAATTGAATCACGCCCTGCGCATCTTCCCACGCATTGCCGTAGTGGAATACCCACTGCGCCGGAAGCTCCAGCCACTGCACCTTGCTGAAATCGTTCTTGTCGACGATGAGGACGCGGGTTGGCAGATTCGGCTCCCACACGTGTGCTTCCATGAAGGAGGTGAATTCACCGGCTGGCTTGTAATTCAGGGGCGGCAGCAGCAGGACGATGTGGCGTGAGGTCACCAGGAAATCGTGCGGCATGGTCATGGGGTCGACCTTTACCGTGCCTGCCTTGACCAGCGCACCTTGAGCGTCGATGTGCCACAGCGCAATCAGTCCGGCACCGGAGACATAGCCAAAGTTCCATAGCGTGCCGTCGGGTTCAACCCGTGGATGGGCGGAAAATGGTACGCCGTCAGTGTCTTCGTTGAACGAGTGAATGCCGGTTGTCGAGAGGTCGTCGGGGTTCATCTCCCACGGCGAGCCGGCTTCCCACAGCGCCAGCAGCTTGCCATGATGCGGCAGAACAGAAATGTTGGCGACGTTGACCGCATCACTGCTGGACACCGGCGCAGGATTCGGAGGCACACTGCCAAACCCTGGATACAAGGCGCGTCCGGCGGCGATTTCCGCCTTGTACTTGTTCGTTTCGATCATGCGAGATTTGTGAGTGACCCCCGCTGGCGTGAATTTCCACGCCTGCAACATGCCATCACCGTCGAACCAGTGGTGATACCGGTAGCCGGCGATGTCATGGCGGGCCGGACCATTGCGATACAGCGTGCCAGTCAATCCGGCTGGCCACTGGCCCGTGACGGCGGCGTTGGCGGCAAAGGCTGGTTGAGTCACTGAGCGAAAGGCTTTCAACCATGGCTCTTCAACCAGGGCTGCGTTGAAGGAATTCATCCAGGCGTCATTCGCAGTGACGTCAGCCAGTCCCATGGGTACCTGAGACAACAATCCTGCGGCGGCTGCAAAACGCAGGAAATCGCGCCGACCGGTGTTGCTGGGTGCCGGCATGTTATTTCCCCACCGTGATCGTCAGTGCAATGTCGCCTTTCATTTCAAATCGGGCGTCTTCGAATTTGGGTGGACCAAAATTGCCGCGTGCATTGTTGGACATGCCCCACGGCTCCTTTGGCATGCCAACCATGTTGCTGTCCATTTCGTTGTTGTTGTTCACGTCGTGCAGGACGCGCGCAGCCCAGAAGCCGGGTGGCAGCGCATCGGTCGTGAATGACACGGAGCCGGTTCTGGCAGGCAGGATGATCTGCAGTGCGTTCGGACCTTTGCCATCAAAAGCACTGGCGTCACCAACGGAAATCATGATGTTGCCGTTGGCATCCTGGATGTTGTCGATTTTCATCGAGAGGGTGTCGGCAAAAGCACCGCCGCTCAGCAGGAACAGCGCCACTAAAATGTAGATGACCCGAATGAGCGAGATGGAAGGTGCCAGGTAGTTGTAGTGCATGAGGTAGCTCCGATTGAGAAACCGCAGCTTACGTCCTTGCCCGAGAAACCAAAGCGGCATGCGACGAAGCCGCGCCGAAGCAGACCGGAACTGCGTGGCGGGGGTGTTTTTTCGTCGTGCGTCAGTGCGCTGCTGAAAAGTTCAGGAGGAACTTTTCAGCAACCGGATGGGTGCTCAGCCTACCGAGCGCTTTCGACCGGCGGCTCTTTTATCGCCGACGATGCGACCCCAGTCCATGGCCAGAGACCCTCGCAGTGCTTCCATGGCGTCATAACCAACCCGCATGGCCAGTACCTGCTCTGCTTCGCGCAGCGTGCTCATGGCGGTATGGATCAGGCGCGCCCCACGCTCGCTGAAGACGATGCGATTGGCGCGTTTGTCGTTGGGATCGGGAATCTGGGTGACGATATCGTCCTGCTCCAGATCGTTGATCTGTTGCTGGATGGCCTGTCGACTGACGCCAAGAACGCGGGCCAGTTCTGCCGCGCGAGCTACTCCATTGGCGATATTGATCAGGATCATGGTCTGGGTGCGGGTGCGCGGCACATAGCCGGCTCGCTCCAGGCCGTTCTGCAAACTCTCGTCCATCCAGTAGTACGCTCGCAATAAACCGCGCATGAGCAGTTCTTGCGGCGAGTCTTGAACCGCATTCTGGGAAGTCTGGTTGTCCATTTCACCTGTACTCGAAAGGTTAAAACCAACCTGATCGTTCGCCTTGCTTGGCTACGGACCAGATCTGTGCGGAGTCTGGGCAGTCATGCCCGCGCGCATTGTCCACTGAACCGCCTTATTCAGGCAACTCGATTTACATTCATTCGCGCATATTTTTCAAACGGTGCCCTGTTTGACCAAACAGCGACCAAACAGCGGGTTTGCAGGCCGCAGAGCACATCGACCAACTGCGTTGCAAAGCGTAAATCAGGCTGCCAATCTCGCGCCCTTCTTCGGGTGACTGCGCAGCGTCATTCGTTCGGCCAAGGAGTTTGACGATCGTGGAACAGCAAGGGGAATACCTGATTCCTGCGCCGCAGAGCGCGGTCTGGGCAGCGTTGAACGATCCCGACGTCCTGGCGCGTTGTATCCCGGGCTGTCAGACGATGGTGCGGGAAGACGACACCCATTTCAGCGCCAAGGTCAAAGCCAAGGTCGGCCCGGTCAGCGCAACCTTTGATGTTGGCCTCGAACTTTCGGATATCGCAGCGCCCGACAGCTATCGCATCATCGGCAATGTGAAAGGTGGGCCGGCAGGGTTTGGCAAAGGTGGCGCGACGGTTCGACTCGAAACCGTCCAGGACGCACAGACCGGCGCACCGCGCACACGCCTGATCTATGACATCGATGCGTCCATCGGCGGCAAACTTGCGCAGGTTGGGTCCAGGCTGATCGATGCAGCAACACGCAAGATGGCCGATGAGTTCTTCACGGCGTTCAGCGCGCAGATTGGTGTGCCGGATGCTGACGACGGTCCGGCCAATCAAGCCGTTGCAGATGGCGCTGATGGCTCGCCTGCGAGCGTTGCTGGTACTTCGCGTTACGAGACCGGAGGTCAGTGGAAAGTCTGGGCGGTCGTGATCGTCATCTTTGTGCTGGCCATGGTTCTCTCCATCTGATTCATCCTGGGTTCGAGTGCAAAATTTTCGTCAATCGTCTGATGCCTGACGAAAACGATTGACGTCGCCCGCGACTCGGTTTTTCAATGGAGCCCGGGGGACGATAACAACATGCAGATCAATCTGACGGTCAATGGTGCCGAGCATTCGCTCGATGTACCGGAAAATACGCTCCTGGTCGACATCATCCGCGAACGACTGCGGTTGACGGGAACCCATGTCGGCTGTGATACCAGCCAGTGTGGTGCGTGCACGATCCATCTCGATGGCCGCGCCGTAAAAAGTTGCACGGTGCTGGCAGGTCAGGCCGATGGTGCAACGATCACCACCATCGAAGGTATCGGCGCAATCGATGCGCTGCATCCGATGCAGGCCGCGTTTCGCGAGTGCCATGCGCTGCAGTGCGGCTTCTGCACACCAGGCATGATCATGGCGGCGATCGACCTGGTTGAGCACACCGATAACCTTGATGGGCGCGCAGTACGTGAAGGTCTGGAAGGGAACATCTGCCGCTGCACCGGTTATCACAACATCGTGCGGGCGGTTCTGTCCGCCGCACAAACCATGACGGTAAAAACCTGAGGAGACGACATGAGCCCTGATCAGCCTGCTCGGGTGAATGGGATCGGTGCCTCGGTATTACGTCGTGAAGATGCACGGTTCATCACCGGCAATGGTCGATACACGGACGACATGCGGGTTGAAGGACAGGTCTACGCCGTATTCGTTCGATCAAATCACGCCCGTGCCCGAATTGAATCTGTGGATATCGCCGATGCGATGATGATTCGTGGCGTGTTGGCGGTCTACACCGGCGCTGACATGGCGGCCGACGGTATTGGCAATCTGCCGTGTGGCTGGATGGTCAAACAGCACGATGGCTCCGATATGCGCACGGCTGCGCATCCGCCGCTGGCTCACACTCAGATCAACTACGTGGGTGAACCGGTTGCGATCGTCATTGCGCAGACCATCGAAATTGCGCATCAAGGGGCCGATGCGGTGGTGGTTGATTATGCAGAACAGTCTGCAGTGATTGATCTGGCGACGGCCACGGACTCGGAAGAAATCCATCCCGGCATCACGCATAACCTCGCTTACGAATGGGAATTGGGTGATCGCGCTGCCACCGAAGCCGCACTGGCGACTGCGGCCCATGTGACCCGACTCGACCTCACCAACAATCGATTGATCCCCAATGCCATCGAGCCACGCGCTGCACTGGGCATCTACGACGCGCACACCGGTGAGCATATTTTGCATACCACGAGCCAGAACCCGCATCTGGCACGCCTGATACTGTCCGCCTTCGTCAAAATTGCCCCTGAGCACAAGCTGCGCGTCATTGCGCCCGATGTGGGTGGCGGATTCGGATCGAAGATCTTTGTGTACAGCGAAGAAACCTCGGTGATCTGGGCGGCCCGCAAGATCCGTCGGCCGGTGAAGTGGACGGCGAGTCGCAGCGAAGCTTTTCTCAGTGATGCGCATGGCCGTGATCATCTGACACACGTTGAGCTTGGGCTCGATGCACACGGTCTCTTTGTCGGCATGAAAGTGCACACCGTTGCCAATCTTGGCGCTTATCTGTCGACGTTCGGTTCGGCAGTGCCGACTTACCTGTATGGCACGCTGCTGGCCGGGCAGTACAAGACACCCAACATCTTTGTTGAGGTGCAAGGTGTGTACACCAACACCTCGCCGGTTGATGCCTATCGTGGTGCAGGCCGGCCGGAAGCCACTTATGTCGTCGAACGGATCGTCGAAAACGCGGCGCGTGAGGTGGGCATGGATCCGGCGGCGCTCCGCCGTCTGAACATGATTCAGCCACGGGACTTTCCGTATCAAACCCCGGTGGCACTGGTCTATGACATCGGCGACTACGAAAAAAGTCTCGATCGGGCACTGACGCTTGCGGACTACAGCGGTTTTGCTGCGCGGCAGGCCGAATCTGAGGCCCGTGGCAAGCGGCGTGGCATTGGCCTTGCGTGTTACATCGAAGCCTGCGGCCTTGCGCCGTCGAAGCTTGCCATCGCGCTGGGTGCGGGGGTCGGGCTCTATGAAAGTGGCGAGGTGCGGTTCAATCCGACCGGGTCTGTGACCGTATTTACCGGATCACACTCGCACGGGCAGGGCCACGAAACCACCTTTGCACAAGTGGTGTCGGATCAGCTTGGTGTGCCTTATGAATCGGTTGAAATCGTGCACGGTGATACCGGACGAGTGGAGTTCGGTCTTGGTACGTATGGTTCACGATCCTTGGCGGTGGGCGGCTCGGCCTTGATCAAGGCGGGTGAGAAGATCATAGCCAAGGGCAGGAAAATCGCCGCCCATCTCATGGAAGCCAGCGAAGACAGCGTCGACTTTGCTGACGGGCAGTTCGCGGTGCGCGACAGCAATCGACGACTCACCATCCAGGAAATCGCCTTTGCTTCCTACGTGCCTGGCAACTACCCCGAGGGGCTCGAACCGGGCCTGTCGGAAAAAGCCTTTTACGATCCGCAGAATTTCACCTACCCGGCTGGCACTCACATCGCTGAAGTGGAGATCGATGGTGAAACCGGCGTTGTCACACTGGTCAGTTTTGTCGCCGTTGATGACTTTGGCCGGATCGTGAATCCGCTTGTTGTACATGGCCAGGTGCATGGTGGTGTCGCGCAAGGTGTTGGTCAGGCACTCTTCGAACACGGCTTCTATGACCACACGGGTCAGCTGTTGACGGGTTCGATGATGGACTATTGCATGCCCCGCGCCGATGACCTGCCGGATTTCGTGGTAGACACGACGGTGACCCATTGCACGCACAATCCACTCGGCGTGAAAGGGTGCGGTGAAGCCGGCGCGATTGGCTCGCCGGCGGCTGTGATGAATGCAGTCACGCATGCCCTTGGTGTCAGCGAAGTAGCCATGCCGGCCACACCGGAAAAAATATGGCGGATCCTCAAGCAGCAGGCCGCTGCCTGAGGGGTACCGCAGGGAAGCAAGAACCTGACCGACAAAAAAGCAAGCGAACCAACACGAGAGCGTCATGTATAGATTCAAGCACCATCGTCCATCGACTGTGGAAGAAGCCACCCGGATTTTCGCCGGGTCTGAAGATCCGTCCTATCTGTCGGGTGGGATGACCATGATCCCTACGATGAAACAGCGACTGGCGTCGCCAACGGATCTGATCGATCTGGCTCGTGTTGCCGGGATCAGTGGTGTTGAAGTCACAGACTCCGAAGTCAGAATCGGTGCTTTTACACGTCACGCTGACGTTGCGTCGTCGACGGCCATTGCGGCAGCCATTCCGGCGCTGGCTTATCTGGCCGCGCAGATCGGCGATAACCAGGTCCGCAATCGAGGCACCATTGGCGGCTCGATTGCCAACAGCGACCCGGCATCGGACTATCCGGCTGCGGTGGTCGCGTTGGGTGCGACAGTGGTTACCAATCAACGCACGATACCCGGTGATCAATTTTTCCGGGATCTGTTCGAGACGGCGCTTGTGTCCGGTGAACTGGTCACCGGATTGCGCTTCCCGATTCCACGGCGCGCAGCCTATCGCAAGTTCCCCAACCCGGCGTCTCGATATGCCGTCGTCGGTGTGATGGTGGCTGATTTCAAGACCGGTGTTCGTGTCGGTGTGACGGGCGCCGGTCCCTGTGCGTTCCGGGCGACCACGCTTGAAGCCGCCCTCACACGGAATTTTTCCGCATCGAGTCTGGACTCGATCGATATTCCCGATGCGGGATTCAATGCGGATCTGCATGCCTCGGCGCAATATCGCGCCCACCTGGTGCGAGTGATGGCCAGGCGCGCTATTGAGGCTATGGGCTAACGACAAACGTCAGGGACGTCTTATCAAATCGCAGGAGGAGGTGTTCACGGCCAGAATGCTGGGCGTATACTTCTGGAAGAGAAGATCGCGCTGTAAGTTGGTCTGACACCAATGATCTACTGGACATAGAAGCCAGAGGCTGGGAGGAAGTGTGGTACCGGCATACTCGACAAATCGCGAGGGCGAAAGCCCGTCACCGTGGACTCGCTCCGGGCGTACTTTCGCCGCGCGTGGGGGTTGGCACGTCAAGACTCGTGAAGGTCATCCACTCGGACCCTATCCGAGTGAATTTGACGCGGCGGTAGTGGCTGCGCTGCTGATCGCACAACTGCAACAAGCGCCCAATCTGCAGGCCTGTCGGCGCATCATCTACAACTTTCGCCACGACGACCGCTTCAAGATCGGCTCAGCTGACGAAGTGTTGGCACCACTGGGCCAGGCACCAGCACGTGATGCGCGTGGTGTCAGAATTGACCGGGACCGGGTGATGGGTCAGGGTAGTCAGGGCGGACGTGAACCCCAATCGCCCGCCAATGGCGAGCGACTGGGTTACGCCTGAGATATCGCTGGTGTTGTTCCGAGGAAAGAATCAGGTCTGGCTGGTTCTACCGTACTCAACCTGCAATCGCCGCATGCCTTTGAGCCAACGATCGTAGTCCGCCGTCTTGCGTTTGATGTACTCCGCAACTTCAGCGTGTGGCAAGACGAGGAAACGTTCGTCCCGCAGCGTTTGCACCACGGCCTCAGCGACCACTGGTGTTTCCAGCATCCCGTCAACACCTGCTACACCGGCGCCACCTGCCGTCATCGGCGTGCGCACCGCTTGTGGGCAAAGCACTGAAACCCTGATGCCACGATCACCGTAGGTGATGGATAACCATTCGGCCAGTGCAACGCAGGCGTGTTTGGTCACTGCGTAAGTGACGGAACCCACCTGGCTCAAGAGGCCGGCGGCAGAAGCGGTATTCAGCAGATAGCCGCCGTTTCGTTTGAGCATGCGCGGCACCATGTATTTGGCGGCATATACCTGCGACATGGTGTTGACGTGCCAGATCCGTTCCCATACGGCTTCGGATTCGTCGATGTCCCGGCCGATGCCGATACCGGCGTTGGAACAGAACAGATCGATCGGGCCGACTTCGCTCTCAACGCCCGCAATCAATGCTTCCACCTCGGTCTCGATGGCGACGTTGACACGTTTGCCGATTGCGCCGATTTCCTGCGCCACTGCCAGCACGTTGTCACTGATGTCCGCGATCACGACGCGGCGCGCACCATCGCGTAAAAACCGTTCTGCCAGTGCGCGACCAATGCCACTTGCACCGCCCGTGATGACAATGATCTTGTCGCGAATCTCCATGCCGCCCCCGTTTTAGTTTGTGTTGTGTGTTCTGTTGGCAACATAGACGTTTCAGGATGTCATTTCTATAGTGCGCCCCGGGCGGCTTCTGCGTGTACTCTCTGCTCAGGCAGGGACGAACTCGCGAGGCCGGGATGTCGGAAGGGAAGATTCTGATCGTGGACGATGATGCTCCAGTTCGACTGGTGACCGCAGCAATGCTCGAACAATTGAACTACACCGTGGTCGCGGTCGACAGCGGGCCAGCTGCGCTTCAGGTGTGTGCCCAGGAATGTTTCGATGTGATGCTGCTCGATCTGGCCATGCCCGATATGTCGGGGGCCGAGCTGCATGCAGTGATACGGGTGAAGTATCCGCGACTTGCGGTGGTAGTGATGACGGGTTATGCCGATGTTGAATCCGCGCTGCAGATCAATACCGATACCGACACCCGCCTGTTGGCTAAACCATTTACCATAGCCGAGCTGCGCTCGGCATTGACAACCTCGAGGAAAATCGCGTGATCGGATTGGTCAGACAGACCCTGTTGGTGTTTGCATTCATGTCAGTGCCGAGTGTCGTGCTGGCGGCGCTGCCCTTGGCGACGCCTGAAGGTGGTCCACTCCCTTCACTCGCGCCGATGCTGGAGAAGGTCAACCCAGCCGTGGTGAATATTGCCACCTACACCACGGTGCAGATTCGTAACCCGCTGCTTGAAGATCCTTTCTTTCGCCGGTTTTTCGGGGCGCCCGGTACACCGCAGACCAGACGGACCCAGAGTGCCGGGTCCGGCGTTGTGGTGGATGCAGCAGGAGGCTACATCGTCACCAACAATCACGTGGTTGAAGGTGCTGACGAAATCAGTGTTGGCCTGTCCGATGGCCGGGTACTCAATGGCACGCTGGTCGGGCGTGACGCGCAGGTCGATCTCGCGGTGGTGAAGGTGGACCCGAAAGGTCTGCGGCAGATCGCCTTTGCGAATTCCGGTCAATTGCGTGTGGGTGACTTTGTTGTCGCGATTGGTAATCCATTCGGACTGAATCAGACCGTCACCAGTGGCATTGTCAGCGCCCTGGGTCGAAGCGGCCTGGGAATCGAAGGCTACGAAGATTTCATCCAGACCGATGCCAGCATCAACCCCGGCAATTCTGGTGGTGCGCTGGTTGATCTTGCGGGTCGACTGGTTGGCATCAACACCGCGATTTTCGCGCCTGCCGGCGGCAACGTCGGCATTGGCTTTGCAATCCCGGCCAACATGGTGAAGGCAGTGCTCTCGCAATTGCTGGCGCATGGCAAAGTTCAGCGCGGTTATATCGGCATGGACGTGCAGAGTCTTACGCCTGAGCTTGCAGAGGCCTTTGGCGCCACACGTGTGGCGGGTGTTGTGGTGGTGCAGATCGATCCCGACAGCCCGGCTGCAAAAGCGGGCGTGCAACCCGGCGACGTCGTGGTTCAACTGGGCGAGCGACGCATCGAAAAGATGGGCGACTATCGGTCCCAGGAGGCGGTGGTATTCGCCGGTGGCAAGCTGCCGATCACCGTACAACGCAACGGCCAGCCTCGCGCTCTGGTGCTTGCCCTGGAAGCCTATGAGGGCGAGCACATTGCAGGGCAACGGCTCAATGCAAAACTGCGTGGTGTTGAGCTGCAGAATTTTCGCAGTCCGGAAGGTCCGGAAGAGGGCGCGGGAATACTGGTGACAAAGTTGGCCTTCGATAGCGCGGCGGGTATAGCCGGTCTGCGCGAGGGAGATGTCATCGTTGCGGTGAACCGCCAGCCGGTGCAGAACATCGAAAATCTGCGCGATGTGATTCGCGCAGGGTCGCAGCAGCTGATGCTGCGGGTCTTTCGCAGTGGACAGTTCGGGACGCTGGTCATCCGTTGACAATCGTGGTGATCGTCAACGGATAAGGCGGTTCAAGCGCGGGGCGTCAACGACCAGCCGCGACCTGTGCGGTCAATCAAACATGATGACGCTGCGCGCCACTTCTCCGGTCAGCAGCGCATCGAGACCTTCATTCACGTCTTCTAGTTTGATTCGGCGTGAGATCAGATCGTCGAGATGCAATCGGCCCTGCAGATAGAACTCGACGAAGCGTGGCATGTCGACGCGGAATCGGTTGGAACCCATGTTGGAGCCCTGGATCTTGCGTTCCATGAGGAACTCTGGACCGTGGAACTCGACCATGGTGCCGACCGGAATCATGCCGATCACGGTTGCGGTACCCCCGCGGCGCAACATCTTGAATGACTGCTCCGCAGTTTTCTTCAGGCCGATGGCCTCGAAGGAATAATGCACGCCGCCACCGGTCAGTTCGCGTACCGCTTCGATGGCGTCGACTTCCTTGGCATTGACCACATCGGTGGCGCCGAATTTGCGGGCCAGCTCAAGTTTGGATGCCACCATGTCGACCGCGATGATGCGTGATGCACCAGCGATGGCCGCGCCGTTGATCGCCGACAGCCCGACACCGCCGCAACCGATCACCGCGACAGTTGCACCGGGTTCAACTTTGGCCGTGTGAATGACCGCGCCGACTCCCGTCGTGACACCACAACCGATCAGACAGGCTCGATCGAGCGGCATGTCGGGCCGGATCTTGGCGATGGTGTGTTCGTGAACCAGCATGTATTCGGCAAACGACGACAGATTCAGGAACTGGAACATGGGTTCTTTTTTCGATCCCAGACGTGGTTCCTGAGTGGCTCCACGTTGCAGTTCAGGCTCCTGGCACAGGGACATGTGGCCGGTCAGGCAAGGTTCGCAGTGCCCGCAGAATGCGCTCAGGCAGGTGATCACGTGATCCCCTGGTTTGACGTAATGCACATCGCTGCCCACCGCTTCAACAACGCCTGCGCTCTCGTGGCCGAGCACGGCGGGCAGCGGGTAGGGATATGAACCGTTCTGGAAGTGCAGGTCTGAGTGGCAGACACCGGCGGCGACGGTGCGAACCAGCACCTCTCGCGGGCCAGGTTTGCCATGACTGATGTTTTCAATGGACAGTGGCTTGTTGATCTCGCGCAGTACCGCAGCCTTCATGTTTCCCCTCGATGGGCTAACCCTCGATGGGCTATCCCGTATTGATGTCGCAGATGTGTTGGCAGGGGAGTGTGCCAAAGCAACTGGCCATTTGCTACAGGACAACCCATGACGAAGGCACTGGGCTACCATGTGGCCATGCGCCTTTCTCCGCTGGTTCTGATCGGTCTGGGCAGTAACCTGCCCTGGCAACAAAAGTCGAGTGTCACCGTCGTGGTTGATGCCCTGCAGACACTGCAGACTTTTGCGCGCGACCGGTTTGTCATGTCATCGCTGTACCGGACATCGCCGGTTGACTGTCCGGCAGACAGCACCGAATTCATCAATGCGGCGGTGGCGTTCACGCCGCGTACCGGCTTGACTGCCCAGAGTTTATTGAGAGACCTCAAAGCACTGGAGCGTGCTTATGGTCGAGGTGTCGCAACTGTTCGGAACGCGCCGCGCGTGCTTGACCTTGATGTGCTCGCTTTTGGTGATCTGGTCCTTGATTCAGCAGACTTTATCCTGCCGCATCCACGTGCCACGCAGCGCGCGTTTGTCATGATCCCGCTGAACGAGATCGCGCCGGAATTTGTGTGGCCGGGAACTTCTGCGACAGTGTCAGAGCTGTGTATGCAACTGGAGAGTGATGAACACGTTGCGCGGATTGTTTAGGGACGCTTTCAACCAGTCGCAGGAGCGACTTGTTAAGCAGGCCCTCAAAAAAACGATCGCTGATCGGCGTGCACTTCGATGGCTGCTTTCATTGATGCTGGTCTGGCCCGTGGCTGCGTTGGCTTACCCCGATGATGTTCATCAGGAAATGACCTTTCTTGCCGCGCGTCTGCTGAATCAGTGTCTGATTGCGGATGGTCAGGCACCTCTCTCTGCGCTGCAGGTGCGCCACATCGCGCAAGCCAATACCCAGATGGCCGATCGCAGTTTGTTCGTCCGGATGTTTCGCTGGAACTATTTTGCCTCGGTGCCAGGTGCGGGCCGCACGCTCTTTGGGTTGGTCGATACCCGGTTCGAAGGACACTTTGAGGAATTGGCCACGGCCTTTGGCGCGGGTGGTCAGGATCGCTCGAAGTTGCGCAAACTGGGGCGGATGGTGTTCTACCTGCAACGCATGACCACTCCGCAGCGAGTCGTCCCGGTTTTCAGCGAGCGCTTCTGGCGATTATCGTTCGCCGATCGGTTTGATGAGTGGCCGCTTGATCATGCACATCTTTCGGTCAGTGCTGCCGGCCAGTGCGAGCCATTGCTGGCAGCCGGCCCAACTCCTGCAGCGCTGCTCCAGACAGTGGTCGCCGATACCCTTGACGGAATTCGTTCGCCGATCAGCGGCATGCCCGTGACGTGGGAAGTTTTCTGGCAACTGCCGAAACAGGCGGGAGCGTTTGGGGACTACGGTGTGGCCGGCAATCGATTTGGTGAAGAGATCGAATTCGACTGCGATGCGAGCGAACCCTGCGTTCTACTTCGTCACGATCCACTGTATCGGGAGTTTGCGGATGCGCGGCATACCGTGGCAATTCGCGCGACCATGCAAGCGCTGATGTGGCTGCGAAAGCCCGCACATGGAGACGAAGATCTGGAGGTCCCGGTGAGTGTTGGATCTGGTGGTTCAGCGACCCAAACAGGAGACGCGCCAGGTGCGCAATGACGTACGGGTACTTGATCTTGCATCGCCAGAGTCGTGGCTTGCCGGGCAGCTGCTGGCGGACATGGGCGCGACGGTTGAACTCTGGGAGCGACCGACGGCAGCACCGGTCGATCCGTTCTGGCGACAAGCGTATGCCAACGGCAAGATACAGCGGCGAATCGACTGGGTTGGGGATACGCCAACCTTGTTGGCACGGCTGGAAGGCGCTGATGTTGTCATCGAGTCAGAAGGTGAATCCTGGTTCGCTGCAGTCGGTATGACGCCTGAGACATTTGCGATCCGTTTCCCGCACCTCATTCACGTCACCATCACGGGTTTTGGCAGCACCGGCCCCAAGGCCGGTTGGGCGGCCACCGATCTGGTTGCCTGTGCGGCCTCGGGGTTTCTCTATCTATCGGGTGCAGCGGATCGGGCGCCTCTGCGCATTGGCGCACCGCAGGCATTTCACCACGCGGCGGCGGATGCGGTAGTTGCCGTGCAGATTGCACTGCTCGCACGCGAGCAGTGTGGACTGGGTCAACACGTCGATCTGTCGGCACAACAGAGCACGACTTACGCGCTGCTCAATCGTTCGCTCGACAAACCGGTGGGTCAAACCGGGGCGGTGCGGGCCAGCGGGCAATCACGCATTGGCAGCGTTGATCTGCGTAGTCTGTATCCCGCTGCTGACGGCTGGGTGATGGTGCTCCAGGGCATCGTGCCGCCGCTGGTCGCGTTCATGAATCGCCTGACCCAGTGGCTGCACGATCTGGGATTGCTCGATGCAAGTCTGCTGGGACAGGCTTGGGGGCAGTCAGCCATGAAGATGGCGACGGGCACCATCACCCAGGAACAATGGGCGCCGATTCAGGATGCCATTGCCCGCGCGATGGCTTCGCGCAGCAAAGCCGAGCTGATGGCTGTGGCGGTTGAACACCGTTTGCTGATCGCTCCGGTGCTGTCGGTCGCTGACGTCCTGCAAAGTCAGCATGCGAAGGACCGGTCACTGGTGATCAGGCGATTCGGGATGAAACGGCTCGGCGCGTTTGCTCACTTGTCGAAGACGCCGTTTCCACTGCAACGCGGGAAACCAGCAGCCTGGTCGCCACGGGTGTTGCCCGCGAATCCAGGTGCGACCGCCGAGCTGCCGCTGGCCGGGGTGAAAATTCTTGATCTCTTCTGGGTGGTGGCGGGTCCTGGTTCAACACGCATGCTGGCCGACTATGGCGCGACCGCGATCCACGTCGAGTCTTCAACCCGGGTCGACATGGTGCGCAGTGTACCGCCATACGTAAACGGCGTGGTCGATCCGGAAGGCGCAGCCGCACATCACTCCACCAATGCCAACAAGTTGAATCTGGCGCTCAATCTCGGTGTGCCGATTGCCCGGGAGGTGCTGCTGGATCTGGTTCAGTGGGCAGATGTCATCACCGAGAGTTTTGCCCCCGGCGCTGTAGCCCGGATGGGGCTGTCCTGGGATGAGGTCCAACGAATCAACCCACGCGCCATCATGATCTCGAGTTGTCTGATGGGTCAGGATGGTGCGTTCAGTGCCTATGCGGGTTATGGCAACCTCGCGGCTGCCGTCAGCGGCTTTCATGGTCTGACGGGTTTTCCTGGAGAACCGCCTACCGGTTGTTTCGGGCCATACACTGATTTCCTCGGTGTGCGGTTCAACGCGATGGCCATTCTTGCAGCGCTTGAGCATCGTCGGGCGACCGGTGAAGGTCAGTACATCGACATGGCGCAGGCGGAGGCCGGGATGAACTTTCTCGCCGCGGAGTGCGCGCGTTATCTGTCAACCGGCAAGGTTTCCGTGGCCAACGGCAATCGGGATCCTGACCATGTGCCACAAGGTGTGTGGCGCGTTGTCGGGGATGATCGTTGGCTGGCGGTGTCTGTGCGCAATGATGCGGATTGGCAGCGGCTGTGTGATCTTGCCGGCGGCGATTTTGTATCGCTGCGCGGGTTGACTCTAACCGAGCGCAAACAACGGGAAGAGATTCTGGAATCGAGGCTTGCAACCTGGCTTGCCGATCGGGATGGCGCAGAGATCGAAGCTGCGCTGCAATCAGCAGGTGTGCCAGCACACCGAGTGCTCGACACCCATGACCTCTTCGAGGATGCACAGCTGGCACATCGACAGCATTACCAGCAGGTCAGACACAACAAACACGCCAACGCATGGGTAGAAAGCACGCGGGTGACCATGTCGCGGACGCAGCCTCGCAAACCAGAATTCGCGCCGTGGTTTGGTATCGACAATGATGTCGTGCTGAGGAAAATTCTTGATTATGACGATGACTGGATCGCCACGCTGGAATCGGCCGGGGCGTTGAGGTAGCTAGCCCGCACCATTCATGAATGACCTGCTGCGGACGCCGATAGCAGCGAAAACACTCGGCGTGCTCCCTCCGCGTGCTCGACGTGCTGTCAAGCACGCCTGTGCGCGCTCCGGTCCGCGCCACCCAGTCTTTTCGTTAACCTCGACGCCCTC
>JANNBJ010000221.1:0-23074 GCA_031385325.1 Gammaproteobacteria bacterium
ATGCCTCGCACACAAAAATCAGGACAGGCTCTCATCCGCACAGAATTGCGCTCTGCTCCCCCACCAGACCAGCAATCCGGTGGAACCCTCGTCGGGAAGCGTTAACATCCTCCCCATCACCGTAGAAAGCGTGAGACTTCATGTCGCTGCAGATCATCGACCACACCAGCACACACCGACCTCACACCTTCACCAAGGATCGATATATATCGTCCGACACCATGGCCCGGGAGTGGCTCAACGTCTGGTGCAATACATGGCTGCTGGCGTGTGTTGAACAGGACCTGGCACGGCCCGGTGACTTTTATGTCTTCCCGATCGGCCCCGAGCAGATTCTCCTGACCCGCACCAGCAATGGCAGCATCAAAGCCTTCTACAACGTCTGCCAGCATCGTGGCCTGCGACTGGTGCATGAACCCTGCGGCAACTCGCGCTTCTTTCGATGTGGCTACCATGCCTGGACCTACGCCAACGATGGATCACTGAAGGCAGCCCCCCATCGCGAACAGTTCCTGCAGGGGCTGGACCTGGAAGGTCGTGGTTTGAAGCCGGTACACGTCGACGTCTGGGACGGCATCGTCTTTGTCCATCTCGGGCAGAATCCGATGTCACTGCGAGATTTTCTCGGTCCTGTCGTCGACGCCCTCGCCGCCTACCGGTTTCGCGACATGGCCGTGGTCGAGGATCAAACGTGTTTTCTCAACTGCAACTGGAAGGCTGTGGTCGACAATTTCGGTGAGCTTTACCACGTCGATTTTCTGCATCCGCAACATCGATCGATGGTGGACTGCTGCAACGACACCGTGCACCTGTTTCCACACGGACACACGGGTGTGCATGTACCCGGTGCAACCACGAACCCCCGCTTTCCGATCCCGGAACTGCCGACACCCCTGCTTGCATCCAGTCTCAATGAGGTCGGTTTGCGAGCCGAGGATTTCGCCGGACGGGTCCCGCAGATCCGCGCCGCCGTCCAGAACGCCAAACGAATTCACGCAAAGAGCCTTGGCTTTGACTACTCCGAGTTCGCCGATGAACAGCTTACCGACGCCTGGCAATACAACCTGTTTCCAAACACCGTTATGTCGTTCGGGGCGGATTTCTGCTGGATACTTCGCCCGCGCCCACACGCAACCGATCCTGGTCGTTGCGAATTCGACAAGATTTCACTCGTGCGCCTGCCACCCGGCAAGATTCAACCACCAAGGCCAGCGCGTGACGTATTCGAGTACGATGCCGTGCTGCGTGGCGAGAAGTCGATGACTATCACCATCAACCAGGACGTCGAACTGCTCAAACATGCCCAAAGCGGAATGCAGTCCGCAGGTTTTGACAGCGTCTGGCTGTCCGAAGAAGAGGCGCGTGTGCAGCACTTCCACGGCGAATGGAATCAACTGATGCACATGCCACAGGATCAACCCTCATGACTCTGGATCTGCACAACTCATGACTCGACCCGATCTGCTCGGACGGTCAGGCGATCAGATGACCTACGCCGGCGACCTCACGTTTCTGCGTCGACAACGCACGCGTGACATCAGCGGCGCTGACATCGTGATTTCCGGATTGCCATTTGATGTCGCCACCACCTTTCGGCCAGGCGCCAGATTCGGTCCGGCGGCCATCCGCGCCGCATCGGTGCAATTGGCCGAACTCTCATCACGCGCCTTTCCCTTCGATATCGATCCATTCACCACGCTCGCAGTGGCAGACTGGGGTGACTGTTACTTCGATGCGGGCCATCCCCAGCAGGCCGTGGACCGGATTGTTACGCACGCACGCTCCATACTTGCTCAAGCCAACATGATGGTGACGTTTGGTGGTGACCACTTCGTGACCTATCCACTGCTCAAGGCACATGCGGAAAAATGCGGACCACTGGCACTGATCCACTTTGACGCCCACGTCGATACCTGGCCGGATGATGGAGATCGACTGGATCATGGCTCAATGTTCCTGCGCGCGAAGCGGGAAGGATTGATCGACGTCGAACATTCCGTGCAGATTGGCATTCGCAGCTTCAGTGCGCAGGATGAGGGCTTCGTGATTCTGGATGCCCCGTGGATACACGAACACGGTGCACGTGCGGCTCTGGAACGTGTACTCAACACTGTCGGCAACCGAAAAGCGTATCTCACCTTTGATATCGATTGCCTCGACCCGGCATTTGCTCCCGGCACGGGCACGCCCGTACCAGGCGGGCTGAGCACTGCGCAGGCCCTGACGATCGTGCGTGGTCTGGGGCCTGCGGACATCATCGGCATGGACATTGTCGAAGTTGCGCCAGCCTACGACCACGCCGAAATCACGGCACTTGCTGCCGCGACCATCGCTCACGACTTCATCTGTCTGCAGGCGTTGAAACGACGGGACCTGCGGTCCTGATCGACGGCATTACGTTCGGTTCAAGCCCTTGTGCTGATCCCGTAGTGCACCGCAGTCAGATCCAGTGCCCGGCGCAGACGAGAGACCAGCAGATCCATTTCGTCATCAGCAATCACCAGCGGTGGCGCTGTGACCAGTGAATCACCCACGGCCCGCACCATCAGTCCATTGTCTATGGCGTGATCACGAGCAATTTCTGCGGCGACACCGTTGGCCTGCAGGCGTTCTCGCGAAGACTTGTGTCTGACCAGTTCGATTGCGGCCAGCATGCCGTGCGTTCGGACTTCGCCTACCAGCGGATGATCCTGCAGGGTCATCAGTTGCATGCGAAGTCTTGTTGCTCTGTCGCCAGTTTTTTCTATCACCCGATCTGACTCGAGAATATCGAGCGTCGCCAGTGCGGCCGCGCACGGCACGGGATGTCCGGAGTACGTGAATCCGTGCGCAAACTCGCCACCGCTGGACGTCAACACATCCGCCACCAGATCACTGAGCCCGACGCCGCCAAGCGGCTGATAGCCATTGGTCACAGCCTTTGCAAAGCTGATCAGGTCCGGCCGATACCCGAAGGATTCACAGCCGAACCATCGCCCGGTTCGACCAAAGCCGCAGATGACCTCATCGCTGATGAGCAGCACACCGCGTTCACGGCAAATTCGTTCAACCGCCGGCCAATACGTCGACGGTGGAATGATCACGCCACCGGCACCTTGCACCGGTTCTGCAATGAACGCCGCTACATTGTCCGCTCCAAGTCGATCAATGCAGTCCGCCAGCGCTTGTGCCGCTTTGAGCCCGAATTCATCGGGAGAAAGATCGCCACCTTCGCCATACCAGTACGGCTGCATGACATGGTGAACAAAACCGAGCATCGGATACTGCGTATGCATGTCGTCCATGCCGGACAGGCTGGCACCGGCAATCGTGCTGCCGTGGTACCCGTTGCGTCGACTGATGATGTGTTTTCTGGCCGGTTTGCCGATCAGGTCAAAATAGCGGCGCACGATGCGCAGGTTGGTGTCGTTGGCTTCAGAGCCTGAGTTGGTGAAGAAAAAACGATTGAAGCCAGCCGGGAACACTGTCGCCAGTCGGCCCGCCAGGAGCGCAGCAGTCTCATTCGAGCAAGCAAAGAAGTTGTTATAAAACGGCAACGTCTGCAGCTGCTGAGTAATGGCCTGCACGATACGTGGTTGCGAGTACCCCAGATTCACGCACCACAAGCCAGACATTCCATCCAGCAACTGGTGTCCATCCGAGGTATAAACGTAAATGTGCTCGGCATGCGTCATCACCCGCCCACCAGTATTGGCATAGGCTGCCAACTCGGTAAAGGGATGCAGGTGGTGCTGCCGGTCCAGTCGATGCAGTTCTTCGGTTGAATGGTGTTGCATGTATTGCCCCGTATTCGAGCTGGCATCCTGACACGCCACTACGGGAATATCCCGCACGCTCAATTCAGGCCCTGTTGGTCCTCGTCAATTCGATTTGACTTTCCAGACCCCACGGGCGATTTTCCCGTTGCAACCTTCACGCCGGACAGAGGAAAACACCGTGGCGTCGACGACAGATCAGCAGGGTTCAACGTCACCCGCCATGCGCTTCGGTGTGCATCTGCCGCACCTGGGACGTCGTGTCGATGCAGATTCTCTGGTCCATTTTGCGCAAGCGATCGAACGGGCCGGTTACGCTTCTGGCTGGGTCAGTGATCATGTGTGCTGGCCCGCCGAGATCGCCTCGAAATATCCCTATTCGGCGGACGGATCCTTTGCACCAGATCAGATGATGGGATGGCTCGACCCGATCGGCACCCAACTGTTCATCGCTGGGGTAACCACGACGCTGCAACTCGGCTTTACCGTCCTGATTCTGCCCTATCGACAGCCCGTCGTGACTGCCAAACAACTCGCCACACTGGATGTGTTATCCCGTGGACGACTCATCCTCGGATGTGGTGTGGGCTGGATGGCGGAGGAAGCTTTGATCCTCGGCATGCCCTGGGATCACCGCGGCGAGCGAAGCAACGAACAGCTCGAATTGTTCAATCGCTTGTTTACTGATCCGACACCAAGTTATGCGGGACGTTTTTACCAGGTACCCCCGGTTGGATTCGAACCCAAGCCAGTGCAGAAAACGGTCCCCATCTGGGTAGGTGGGAACACCGAAGCGGCCTATCGGCGTGCGGCCCGATATGGAACAGGGTTTCACGCTGCATTTGAACCTCTGCTGGTCGTTGCCGCCGCCTGGCGTCGAGTGCTGGACCTCACCTCGGCGGCAGGACGCGACCCTGCTGCAATGACACTGTCACTGCGGGTCTACCTGGACACGATGAACTCCATGGAACCGGACAAGTCGCTCTTCGGCAGCACGGCGCAAATGCAGGATCAGGTAGCAGCCTATGCCGGTATCGGCGTTTCCCATCTTATTCTCGATCCGGTCGCCAAAGGTGGAGTCGAAGGACGCCTGGACGCCGTCCTGGCCTTCGCCGATCGGGTCATGCCAGCCTTTACAGCATGACGCTGCCCCTTGCAGGAATTGTTGTCGTCGACCAGTCGGGCACGGTAGCCACGCAGTACTGTGGGAAGCTGCTCGCCGATGGAGGCGCAGCGGTGTGGAACGTCGAGCCGACAGGAGGATTCGCTACCCGCACGCTGCCACCAAAGATTGGTGATGCAAAAGGGGTTGATGAGAGCGCAATGCATGCCTATCTCTCCACCAACAAACACAGCATCGTTATTGATCAGGACGGTCTTGACTGGCAACAACTGGCGAGTGCTTCCCATCTCATCCTGCACGATGGGCAGCCGCGTTTGCAGATTCCGGATGATCGCTCGAGTCTCGCCATCTCGTGGTTCGGAAGTGATGGACCTTATTCGTCTTTCCAGGGTTCTGATGCTGCGTGTCTGGCGCTGTGCGGCATGATTCGTGGCATCGGACCGATTGAAGGGCCACCACTCATCCCATCCGGTTATCAGGCTCAAATCAACGCCGGTGCGGTCGCTTATATCCCTGCACTGAGCCACATTCTGGGTGCTGAACGTGGTTTGGCGTGCGCAGCGCGGCTGGAAGTATCGATACTGGAAGCCTCACTGTGTTTTACCGAAGTCCAGCCCATCGCCGCGTATAACGACGCGGTATCAACGCGCATGGGCATCAATCGTTTCCCACCCACCTATCCCCTGGGAATCTATCGCTGCCATGATGGATGGCTCGGCATCACCGCACTGACGCCAAGCCAGTGGGCCAGTCTTTGTTCGCTGATCGGTATGGACGATATCGCGGCGAATCCTGCGTATCAAACCGCGCTCGGGCGTCTTGCTGACGCCAACATTCTTGAGCCCAGAATTCGTGCTTTGCTCGCCGATCGATCGGCAGAAGCTACGTTCTACGAAGGTCAGCGCCGGCGCATTCCGCTGGCACGCGTGCCGACGCCCGAAGAACTTTTCAACGTCGATCAGTTTGTTGCCAGGCAGACCTTTGCCGAAGCGATCCTGCCGACGGACGCGCGTGTGCAGGTGCCTGTTACGCCATGGCGTCTGCAGAAGACCCCCTTGAAGCGCGCAGGTCGGGTCAGTGCACTGAATGAACATGGCCCGTTACCCGACCGCATCCAGACAACCGCCGCTGGTGATCAGCTGCCATTACAAGGCATCAGGATCATAGACCTGTCGATGGGTTGGGCGGGCCCGCTCGCCGCCCGTCACCTCGCCGATCTCGGTGCCGACGTCATCAAGGTAGAAAGCTGCGAGCGATTCGACTGGTGGCGCAGCTGGGAAGCCACCCCCGAATGGATCGCCAATCAAGGCGCGGAACGAGCCGTGTCATTCAACATGGTGAACCGAAACAAACGCGACATCACCCTCGATCTGGAACATCCGGACGGTAAGGCACTTCTGTTGCGTCTCGTCAAAGGCGCTCAAGCGATCCTGGAAAATTATTCAGCCGGTGTACTGCCACAACTCGGGCTCACGTACGACGTACTGAAGACTGCAAATCCCGACATCATCCTTCTTTCCATGCCAGCATTTGGCACTACCGGCCCCTGGGCTGGCTTCCGCGCTTATGGCTCGACCGTCGAGCACGCCTCAGGATTGCCTCACCTCAACGGCCGACCCGAAGATCCACCCACCATGTTGCATGTCGCCTATGGGGACGCCATCGGCGGCATCTACGGCGCGGGGTGTCTGTTGACGGCGCTGCGACATCAGGCTCGCACCGGTGAAGGTCAGTTCATGGACTTGTCACAGGTCGAAGCACTGTTACCGATGAGTATCCACGGCATCCTGAAATATGCGGTGCGTGGCAAGCCGTGGACCCGGACCGGCAATATCGATCTGAAGTCGAGCCCACATGGTGTGTTCCCTTGTCTGGGAAATGATGCCTGGATCGTCATTCAGGTGATGAATGAAGTCATGTGGCTTCAACTGCAAACGTTGGCGGCACCTCGTCTCGCGGGTTTCGGAGACCTGGCAGACCGGCTCGCACGACGCGATGAACTGGAATCCATCCTCGCCCAGTGGACCATGCTTCATGCGGCACACGATCTGATGATGAAACTGCAAAGCGCCGGGGTGGTGGCCGCGCAGGTCAGCCATCCCCTCGACGTGCTGACCGACGAGCACCTGTCGGCCCGCGGTTTCTGGCAGTGGATCGATCGTGACGTGGTTGGTCTGCAGCCCAATCCGTCTGCGCCATATCGCATCATCAGTCCGCAAGGAACGACGGAAGCACTGTGCATTCGACACCCCTCGCCGACGCTCGGCCAGCACAATGCCGAAGTGCTGACCGGTTTGCTCGAACTCTCAGCAGACGAACTCAAGACACTCGAAGCTGATGGCGTGATCGGCTCGGTAGCGAGGATGCCAAAGCGGGTTTGATCCTGGTCAGTCGAACTTCGGTTTGCGTTTCTCCATGAATGCCCGGAACGCCTCGGCAGCATGTTTTCCACCAACAATTCGGGTATGGCGCTCGGTTTCCAGTTCGATGAAACGATTAAACGTCATGGACTCCGCGGCCAGGTAATGCGCCTTCATCGTTCGCAGAGCGGTTGGTGACTTCTCGAGGAACGACTGCACCAGCTGCTCCACTTCGGCTTCGAAGCGCTCGGTTGCATACACTCTGGCCACCAGGCCAGCAACATGCGCTTCTTCGGCCGAGAACTTCTCACAGAAAAACGACCACTCTCTCGCCTTAGCTGCACCGACCAGGCGTGGCAAGCTCCAGGGCACGCCCATGTCTCCAGCCACCGCAACGTTCAGAAATGCCGTATTGAACATGGCACCCGCCTTGGCAACGCGGATATCGGCTCCACACGCCCAACCAAATCCAGCACCTGCACAGGCGCCATTCACCGCCACAATAGTCAACGCTTGCATGTCATGCAGTAATGCGGGCACCTGGAAGGCCTCGGCCGAAGCACCCGCATCCGCCTCACGAGTGCCACCCGACTCGCCGTCGGTAATGCCTTTGAGGTCCGCACCGGGACAGAAGGAGTCCCCGGCTCCGGTCAACAGCAGGACTCGAACCGATGTATCCGCAGCAAGTGCCTGCAGTGCCTGGTGCGTCTCCTTCACCATCAGGTTGGTCATGCCATTGCGACGGTCGGGTCGATTCAGGGTCAATCGGGCGAGACCATCGGTTACCTGGACCTTTATCGTTGAAAAACTATTCATACACTTCTCCACTTTGTCTCGTTGATTGACTGAACTGGTTGATAGCGCGCGCTCGTTTCAGAGTGATCTGGTTCTTCCGTCGTCCGCAAGTCTATTTGAACGAGCTACTTCAATTCGTAGCAGTTCAGCGACTTCACGCGCCGATTGTCTTGGAGGGGCTTGAACAAGAAGAGCTTCGGTAGGCGCGAAGTGGTTCGGGTGACAAGAACCAGGACCTCTTTGTCGTTGGATTTTTGCAGACTGTTCAGCTCGCCTTGCGTGCAAGCGTCAGAACGAGCGGAATCTGCAGACCAAACAACCGAAACAGCGCGACGTCATCATCTGTGATGAGCGCAAGGCTCGTGCTTCGATCACCATATAACACCCCGACCGGTTTGCCATTCAGGGCAATCGGCATGCAAAGACATTCTCGAGCTGCCAGCCACTCAACACCATGCTCACTGGACTTGCGATCGCCCGGGTGATATCGACCTGCCCTGCCGGTCGCAAAGAGAAGCTGAAAGAAATCGTTAGCTGGCAGCAGTTCGCGTCGCGAACCTGAAAACGATGCTGCATCGCGACCAAGGGTGTACTTCGCCTGCAGAGACTTTCGATCCGCTGTAAACAAGGCGAAATAAGTTCGATCAAATCCTATGCTGTTGTGAATGCCCGCAAGCAACATCCGCATCAGCTGATCCAGACCAGCGCCAGCTTCAAGCGAAGCTGCGAGCATCAGCAGCGCCTTCATTGGAGATGCCTGAGTGGCTTGAGAGTGCAACAACTCACTCGTGGATCCCATCAGGTCGTTGGTTAATTCGACAGGTTCCGCGGCAGGCAAGACGCTTTCAAGTGCTTCCACGCCGTAGCTGCGGGCGACCCGGAGGGCATCCTGCAGATTGATACTGACCAGCTTTTCAACTGTTTCCATGGGTTGATCGAGATGTGCGCACAAGCGCTTGAGGAGCGCTTTCGCCGCCTTGGACTCAATGCCGTGTACCTCGATGGCCTCAGCGATTGAATGACCAAGGATGATATTCGAGGCTCGTCCATCCCTGGTCAGCTTGTTGTCCAGCGCATCCTTGAGGAGATCACCCAATCGCCAGTCCACGGCCAGTGCTCGTGACAACTCACGCAACGTAAATCCCAACACTTTTCTTTCGGCTTTACCGGTGTCCATGCCGTTACGTACGAGCTGTTCGATTTCATCCGATTCGGGACCATCGGCAGACCAGAACGCCAGTTCGCCAACCTCGTAGAGGAGCGTCGCCACGAACACGGCTTCGGGGCATTTGTCTTTTTGCAGGCGAGCGAACGAACGGGCCTGGGCCGCAGCATGGAAAGCGCGTGCGAGACTTTGTGTAACACGGGTATGAGGACGCCCTTTGAGAACCTGATCAACGAGAGCCAGTGACACCGATAACTCGCGTATGGCATCAAATCCGAGCATGAAGACAGCCGAACCCAGCGTGTCAATGGAACGGCTTTGTTGATTGAACAACGAACTATTGGCGATTCGAATCAGACGCGCCGTCATCGACGCATCCTGCCCCACCACTTCGGACAGATCGTTCACGGACGTTTCATCACTCGACACGACCTGGGAGACCTGTCCCACCGTCTTCGCAAAAGCAGGTGTCGATGACTCACCCAATCGAGAGCGCCATAGGTCGAGGCGAGAGGTCGGGCTATCGTTCAAGCCGGTTTCCAAAAGAGGGATACTCACAAGTCTAGACCAGACGGCTGAGGTCACATTCCAGACCGGGAAGACTGGTTTGCAAGGCGACAATCCGGCGCCTGGCACAACCCCATTACAACCCCCAGGCAATGCCTTACTTCGGGACGCTCGGCCGCAACTATCTTGTAAGTGCACATCACACGCACGAAAGAGCCGCCATGTCGAAGCGAAGTCGAGCAATCCTCAGCCTGACTCTGGTCCTCGGAAGCCCAGCGCTCTGGGCAGCCGATATGTATGAGGATCCAACCCTGTCTCCATGGGGTGCACAAGGCGAGGTTGCAACTTCGGCAGATGCGTCCCTCGCTCAATCTCAACTGGCCGCGTTGCTGGACGAACGCGATCGTCTGTTGTGGGTCAGGGACTGCGGTGGTTTCCCCCGGATTCAGCCTGCGCAGACCGAGACCAGTCTCGAGCATGGTGTGGTCAGTCCAACCGTCGAAGCGCTGCGTGTGCGACTGATACTGAGTAATGATCTGCCCGAGTCCTACGCGGCCCAGGCTGGCTCGCTCGAAAGTCAGACCTTCGATTTTGAACTGGTGCGGGCTGTTCAGCGTTTCCAGACTCGTCACGGTCTTGCCAGCGAAGGTAACGTCGACAGCAGAACACTCGAGACGCTGAATATTCCGGTCGAGAAAAAGCTTGAAGACCTCACCATCTCGATACAAACCTGGCAAACCCTGGCGCAGGAGATCGGCGATGGCGAGCCATTTCTGCTGGTCAACACGACCGAAGCTGCAGTGCGCTTGTTTGCCGCAGGTTCACAGCGTCTGCAATTGAAGTCGACGCTTCGCGCAGCCGACGGTGCAGACCTGAGCGGTGACACCATCAACGAATTGTCAGTCGATGCGCAGAACGGCGCCGCCCGCTGGGAGCTCGGCGAAGGGCAACTGCAGGTCGAACCCCCGAAAGCACTCGTTCACGCCATCCTGTACACCGCCAATGATTGGGACCTGTCGACGATTCAGACTGCTGTGAATGCAGCGACCACAACGTCAATACCGCTGCAGCGTTTGGTAAACGTGCATGTGGTTGCATTGCCCAACTGGGCCGACCAGGGGGTGGTGCGGTACCTCGATGCGGACCGGGCTAAAACTCCGACTAACAATTCGCGCCCGCTACCTCCCACCCTGTTTGCTGACGCGGACTCCGCCGCTGATGTGGATCTGCCACCCACCCACTAACCCTGCACCAGAACACTCTCATCAGGTATTCATGAGCTGATACACTCGCGGCTTTCTATCCATTCCTGGAGGGGAGCGCCGCGATGAAATTCACCTGGTTCAACCTGATGCCCTGGCCACATCTGCCCGACAACTTCAGGGAAGAACATCGCTCGGTATGGGTAGATATTCCGAGCAGCCTGTACGACCCGGTCCGCGGTCACGAACTCTACAACGTCTATCTGGACGAACTCGAATACGCGGAGTCGCTCGGCTATGACGGCATTGGCGTCAACGAACATCACGCCAATGCCTATGGCTTGATGCCGTCACCAAACATCATGGCCGCCGCACTGGCGCGTCGGACGTCCCGGTCTGCGCTGGTTGTTCTGGGCAATTCGATCGCGCTGTATAACCCGCCGATTCGAGTAGCTGAAGAGTTTGCCATGCTCGACGTCATTTCCGGGGGGCGACTGGTCGCTGGATTTCCAGTTGGCACCTCGATGGACACCAACTTCTGTTACGGACAGATTCCCGGCCTGACTCGGGAAAAGTACGCCGAGGCCCACGAACTTATCCGTCGTGCCTGGAAGGAAGACAAACCGTTCGCCTTCAACGGCCGCTACACCAAGCTGCGTTATGCAAACTGCTGGCCGAAGCCGATCCAGAATCCCCCGCCGATTTTCATTCCAGGTGGTGGTTCGCTGGAAACCTACGACTTCTGTATCGAGAACGATTACGTGTACTGCTACCTGAGTTATTCCGGCTACAAGCGCGCAAAACAGTTGATGGATGGATACTGGCAACGTGTACAGGACGCAGGCAAGGACATGAGCCCCTATCGCGCAGGATTTGCCCAGACCATCGTGGTGGCAGAAAGTGATGCGGAAGCCGAACGCGACTATCGTCAGCACATCGACTATTTTTATAACAGGTGCCTGCACGTTTACCCCGGATTTGCCGATGCACCAGGCTATCGAACCATCAAGACGCTGAAGGCCAACGTTACGTCCCAGATGACCCGCGCCGCCGTCGGTGACGTATCGAGCATGAGTTGGGATCAGCTGGTCAATCAGGGATATGTCATTGCCGGTTCACCGGACACCGTGGTTGAAAAAATGAAGGAGATGATCACCGGCCTGCGAGTGGGCAACATCTTCTGTCTCATTCACGTGGGAGACATGCCAAAGGACAAGTGCATGCGTTCAACGAAGCTGTTCGCTGAAGAAGTCATGCCGCGTCTGCGCAACATGTGGCCTGAGCATGCAACTGATGACCGGTACTGGATTCACCCGGTAACCCATGCTGCACGGGATGCCGTCCCGTCGATCGCGGGAGCCTGACGAATGACGGCCCAGATGTTGAAGCTCAACGCCGCACCCGGCATCGAATACGAAATTCAGGTCCAGCAGGCGGGTATGGGGCCAGATCTGCTCTATCTGCACGGTGCAGGGGGATTGTTGAAGGATGATCCTTTCCTCGCTGCACTGTCCCGTCACTTTCGTGTTTCCGCCCCTTTGTTACCAGGTTACGGCGGCTCGTCCGGTGACACCCACCTGCGCGACATGCTGGATTTCACGCTGCTCGCCTACGACATCTGGGATGCCCTGAAGCTGCACCGGCCGCTTGTGGTTGGACACTCGATGGGGGGCATGATCGCTGCCGAGATGGCTGCAATTGCGCCCGATCGGATTGACCGTCTGGCTCTGCTTTGTCCGGCAGGACTATGGCTGGATGACCATCCGGTTACCGATCTTTTCACGGCCATGCCTTACGAGTTACCCGCGCTTTTGCTGCATGATCCGCAGCGGCACGGTGCCTTGTTGTCGGCAGGTGGAGATTTTGACGATCCTGAATACCTCACCGGATTCATGGTGGAAAACTCCAGGCGTCTGACCACCGCCGGCAAGCTGCTGTTTCCCGTGCCGGATCGAGGACTGGCCAATCGCCTCTATCGCGTCAAGGCACGCACCGAAGTGTTGTGGGGGAATTCAGACCGATTGATTCCGCCGGTCTACGCCAACGAGTTCACAAGGTTGCTGCCAAACGCAACTGCCAGAATATTCGATGCAGCGGGACACATGTTGCCCTACGAGCAGACCGATGCAGTGGTCGCAGCATTGCTGAACCTGCATAACTGACCAGGCAGACCACACAGTGGACGCCGGGCCGTCACCAGCTGCATCCAGGACCCAGCGTGTCCAAACCGAGTTAGGCGCACTCTTCCGCCTCGGCTGGCCCATGATCACCACGCAGATGTTCATCATGGCAACCGGCTTCCTCGACACGGCCATGGCCGGCAACTATGGATCGGCTGATCTGGCAGGTGTCGCCATGGCCGGCAATCTCATGTGGCCCTTTTTCATGCTCATGACGGGTATCACCATGGCGTTGACGCCAATTGTTGCGCAGGCGCGTGGTGCAGGAGAGATGCATCTGGCAGGAGAGCGAATCCGCCAGGGCTTGTGGTTGACCATACCCACGTCGATCGTCCTGGTCATTCTACTGGCCAACAGCAGGCCGGTTTTTATCTGGTCCGGGATCGATCCAGAAGTCACTCGAATCGCTGTCGGTTATCTCCAGGCCACATGTTTTGGTTTGCCACCGGTACTGATCTACGTCGCGCTCCGGCAGACCAGCGAGGGACTTGGCCATACCATGCCGCCCATGTGGATAGCCGGTGGTGTGTTGCCACTGAACGCACTGCTCAACTACGCCCTCATTTTCGGTGCATGGGGTTTCCCGGAAATGGGTGGCATCGGTGCGGGATGGGCGACCGCGATCGTGTTCTGGGTTGAGTTGCTGGCGATGCTGCTGGTGACCCGCAGGCCCTATTTTCGCCTCACCGCAGCGTTCAGTACATTCACACCACCCGATGCAGTCGAACTGACGAGGCTGCTGAAAGTCGGTGTGCCGATCGGGCTGACGTTCTTCATCGAGATGACGATCTTCTCACTGATCGGTTTCCTCATTGGTCGTATCGGTGTGACTGAAGTGGCCGCTCACAGCATCGCGGGCAATCTCAATTGGATGACCTTTGTGCTGCCTTCTGCTCTCGGCGCGGCGGCCGGCATTCGTGTTGGCTACTATGTTGGCGCTCAGGACCTCCCCACTGCCAGGTTTGCAGCACTGACCGCGTGGCGCTTCGCATTTTTTTACGCGGTGGTTGTCAGCGTGTTGCTGTTTGCGGCGCGGTTTCATCTGGTATCGATATACACCGAGGATCCCGCTGTGGCGTCCATGGCGGCAACCGTGCTGATCTTCATTGCCTTCTACCAGATTGCCGACGACACCCAGGCCGTTGCCGCAGGTACCCTCCGCGGTTACAAGGACACCTCTGTGCCCATGGTCTATGGCATGGTCGGCTACTGGCTCATCGCCTTGCCACTCGGCGCAGCGCTCGCCAATGGGTGGATTGGAACATCGACCTACGGAGTGTATGGCTACTGGGCCGGCCTGACGGTCGGACTGGGCCTGGTCGCCGTTGCCCTGGGTACGCGGCTGGTACGTACCAGCGCGCATCCGGAGCGAATCCTGCGTTTTGCAGCTCGTTAGTTTCGGACCATGCGTTCAGCGCGTTCGAAGAAAGCTCCGATGAATCGGAGCTTTCTCGCACAAGAACAGGTGCCCTACGACCACATCCTCGCTCCACCACACACCGTCATCGCCTGCCCGGTGATATAGGAAGAAGCATCGGAGGCGAGAAACACTGCGAGCCCCTTCAGGTCTTGCGCTTCACCCAGGCGGCGCAGCGGTACCTGCTCCCGCGTACGTTTTTCCGATTCAGCGTTGTCCCACAACGCACGCGCAAATTCGGTGCGAATGAGCCCCGGACAGATTGCGTTGACACGCACACCATGGGGACCCAGCTCCAGCGCCAGGTTCCGAACCAGGGCGATGTCTGCGAGCTTTGAAATGTTGTATGTGCCAAGTGTCTCTGAACCAGCAAAGGCGCCAGTGCTCGAGGTGATCATCATGGAGCCTCGCCCCTTGGTGATCATGTCAGGCGCAACCATCTGACAGATCCAGTGATTGGCTTTCACGTTGGTGCTCAGGATCTTGTCGAACGCGTCGTCCGGAATTTTCGACATGGGTCCATAGAACGGATTCACGCCGGCATTGCCGATCAGGATGTCGATCGCGCCCAACGTATCGTGGGTTTTGTCGACCAAGGCCTGCAACTGTTCCTTGTAACCTGCATTGCAGGCAATGGCGATGGCTCTGCCAGCACCAAATCGATCATTGATTCCTTTCGCCACTGCCTCACACGCATCCTGTTTGCGACTGGAGATGACCACTCGGGCACCGTGCTCAGCCAAAGCTTCCGCCATGGCTTGCCCCATTCCCTTGGACGCTCCCGTCAACAACGCAACCTTGCCCGTCAGATCAAATAAGTTCGTATCAACCACAGTATCCCCGTTATTGTTAGCTTCAACGAACCAACGCTAACACCGCCATGTCGAGATCACTACCGTTGAGCGAAGAGCCCCTTGCAACCGATTCGATTGGCTTGCTTGAAGGCTTGTCGACCACTCGGGCCATCAGACGCTACCGCGACGAACCGATCCCGGAACAGGTACTACGGGACATCCTGTTTGCAGCCACTCGGGCACCGTCCGGCTCCAATCGTCAGCCATTCCGGTTTCTGGTGCTTACCGACAGCGAAGTGGCAAAACGCGCAAAATCCCTGATTGCCGAGGGCGCCCGCAGCGTCTGGAACACCAAGCGGGAAACAGATCAGTACGACAAGGGAACCGGCTCGGATCCGGATTCTCCCAAATCGAGAATGGCGCGAGTCATGCAGGACTACGTGGATCACTTTGAAGATGTCCCATGCCTGATCCTGCCCTGCTTCGTACCGTATAGAGCTGCCCACCATATGGAGGGCGCATCGATGTATCCAGCCGTGCAGAATCTGCTGCTTGCTGCTCGAGCGCTGGGGTATGGCGGAGTCATCACAGGATTTCACGGGGCGGTGGAAGATCAGCTTCGACCGCTGCTTGGAGTTCCGGACACTGCCCGTATCGCTTGCACCGTCACACTGGGAAAACCGGTTGGCAGTCACGGACCGGTTCGACGCCGTCCCATGCAGGAACTCGTATTTGCCGATCATTGGGAAACCGCCCCCGCCTGGGCGGTCGATCCTCCAGGTACGCGTTACACCAAAGCGGGACCGCCAAAAAGAACGTGATCGCGGCGCATGTGACGGATGGTCCAGGCGCTGCTCGTCAGACGCTTCGCGGCACCTCCCGAAACAGTCGCTGCGCAAACAGCTCAAGCACATCCTGAGCTCGGATACGTTGCTGACCCTGGCTCAGTGATTCCACCGACAGGCTGCCACCGACGGTCGCAAGACCCACCATCAGTGCCCAGAATGCCAACCGCGCTCCTGGCAGCTCGGCTACATCGAGCTGCCCCAGTGCCACTCCCCGTTCGAGCACGGTATTGAGATGGCGAACGACCCTCAACCGCGCTGAGATCAATGCAACATCCGAGGTGTCGAGCAGTTCGTCCCGGCTGGCCACCGCGAAATGCGCTGGATGGATCATGGAGTAGTCCAGATAACCCAGACCGATCGCCACCAGCCGCCGAGCGCAGGCATCGAGCGGCAGTGGCGTCAACATATCCAGCACACAGCGCTCAAGATGAACTGCCGCCTGCTTCGCAAATGCCGTCAGCATGCCTCGCTTGTCGCCGAAGTGATGCGCTGGCGCACCATGGGAAACACCGGCACGTCGGGCAGCCGCACGCAGCGTCAAGGCATCGATGCCGTCTTCGTTGACGATCATGCCGACCGCCGACAACAGCGCCGCCGGCAGGTCACCGTGGTGATAGGCCATGCACTTACTCCTCCTGAAGTTCCTCCTGATTGATTTCAGATATAGACGATGTCAAGCCGATTTTCAAATGGGCAGGGCAGAACAGCTGGCAAAACACCTGAAAGCTCACGTAAATCATCTATCGAACAAGTACTTACAAAGCTCTGCTGGAATTGAGAACGACGGCTGCGTTTTGATCTGTGGGATCGCATAGCTTGTCTGCGATCACAAGATCAATCAATGCAGCGTTCAGATTCAAGGCGAAAGTAGCACCCGGGAAGTGAGTACGCTCAATCAATCCAACCTCCACCTGCCTGAAAAGACCTTGGCCAGTAAACAACCGGCACGGGAACACTCGGCGGTCTACCAGGACATCAAGGTCCAATACGACCTGCTTGGCGGCCGTTCTCGACTGCGCAAACTTGTTAGTTGCCTGCTGACCCCCGGCGTACAAGCCGTCATCGCGTACAGATTCGGCACGTGGCTGCTCCACCAACCGATCGGGGTTAGATTCTGCCTCCACCCGTTCTATGTCCTGCTTCATACCTTTGTTCTGGTGTGCTGGGGTATCGACATTGAGCGAGGTGCAACCATAGGTCCGGGTCTATACATCGGACATTTTGGCGGAATCAACATCTCTGGCGCCGCGACAATTGGCCGCAACTGTTTCATTTCACAAGGGATTACGGTCGGTGTTGCCGGTCAAGGTGATCGCCGTGGAGCACCTCAGATTGGCGATGACGTTTACATCGCACCAGGTGCGCGCATCTTCGGGAAAATCACTGTCGGCAACGACTGCAAAATTGGTGCGAACTGTGTAGTTCATGCCGATGTCCCGAGCGGCGCAACCGTAGTGACTTCGGGTGGCTGTGAGGTCCTCTCGATCTATGGCCAACGAATCAAAGGCCAATCTCTGCAAATGCCGGATTGAGGCCGCTCAGTCATCAAGTCTGACAGGCTGCGGCAACGCTTTGGCTAAGCCTTGGCGACAGACCCTCAAATTGCTTTGAAAACTCAAGCGCGTTCGCATCCGTTCAGTATGCGCAACCAGCGCGGGCCAGCGTTTCGAGTCGGGCAATCCCGCTACAAGTTCCAGGTTGGTCATCTGGCAGGCAACTGCAATGTCAGCGATGGTGAACACATCGTTGACCAGGAAATCCCGGCCCTCACACTGCCGCTCCACATAGTCAAAAATACGTGGCATCTTTTCCCGCCAGGTTTTCCGCGCAGTGTCGAGGTCTGATGGTTTGCCCTGCATGAGCGGAAACAGGATGGGTCGAAACAGGTTGAAGCCAATGGTCGCTGCCATCTCCGAGTCGGCATATTCCTCGAGCCAGCTGGTACGACCAAGTGCGTACGGCTGCTTCGGATACAGTGCAGGGACGGGGGTATCGGCCTCCAGAAAGGCGCAAATCGCAGACGAATCAGGGATCGTGCCCGCCGTTCCTTCGCGACCAATTCGACGATCTCGGAGAACGGGAATCCGGCCCATCGGCGATATGGCAAGAAACCAATCCGGCTTGGCCATGATGTTCACCGCTTCAAAATCGTATGGCAGCCCTTTTTCCTGAAGTACAACTTCAACTTTGCGGACAAAGGGTGACATTGGAGTGCCATACAAAACGAAATCGGTCATCGGGAAAACCCTGTGTTTTGACAACTGAAAAAGCGGATGGAGTTTGACATGCGAAAGTCAAACAACTCCAGTACGGCTCACGGGGAACCCGGAACTTCCTTTGAGATGGCGGCGAGCCTCTCTTTTAGAACCGGACCGACACGCTCAACGAGCATCTGGACACCGGCCGAGGTCAGATGCGCCCCGTCATGACTTAACAAGCGCCCAGACGGGTCGAACAACGGCGATTTCAAGCTGTCTGCGTTGCCAGCTATCGCTGCGTGAATATCCACAAATCGGTTGGCACCAACAGCCGCTTCAAGCACTGCGTTGGTAGCGACCAGATCCTGTGACACCGCACCCGTTGCAGCCGATCGGTCAGCACCCGCGATGTGCAGGAGTGCACTTCGATTGAGTTCGCCGAAACCTTTCGTCCCAACCACTTCAACGTGCTTCGCGCCGCGTGCTTCCAGTGCTGCTATCGTCGCCGGCAACGCAGCTGCAGACCAACCCTCCCACATCGATGCCAGATACACGACGTCTGCAGAGCTCACCAATGGCCATTCCTGTTGGCGCTCCGAAGAACACAGGGTTGGATGACGTTCGAGACCCAGATCAGCCTGCGGATCGGCAAGGTAGATCTGGCAGACGTTGGGAACGAAGTATGAAGCCAGCTGAAACTCCTCAGGTGCCAGCGATTCCGATAGAACGTTGATGAAATCCTGCGAGAAGCTGTCGCCGATGACGAGAAGCTTTATCGATCCGTCAGGCAAAAACGCATGCACCTGTTGCGCTACTTCCTGTCGCTTCACGACGTATGCAGCGCGTTCCGCCAGCGACATCGTGATGTCGGCGTCCGACTCAAATCGCTTTGGCACGCCGTTATCGAAATGAATGAACAAGGAGAGGCCAACGGCTCCCAAAATGGCAAAACCACTCATGGAAAAAATGGCTCGACGGGAAAAACCGGTGCGATGACGAAAAGGCTTTTCGACATAGCGCCAGCTCAACCAGCCCAACAGTATCGATAGTGCGGCAAGCGATGCGAGTAACAAGTCGCTGGGCGTCCCAAGAGAGCGAATTCGAGCAAAGGCATATAGCGGTTGATGCCAAAGGTAGACGCTATAACTGATCAATCCGATGCCTACGAAAAGCGGGAGGCCGAGCACCCTGCCCACTGCGGTGGCCGCGGTCGCGCAGTGGATCACCAAAGCTGTGCCCAAAACCGGCAGCAGCGCATACAACCCTGGAAACGGTGTTTGCCGGTCATAGACCACAATCGCCAGGATCAAAGCGATAGCACCAGCCAATGCGCCCAACTCCGATCCTCGTTTCCCGGTCAGACGGCTTGAATGCCAGATGGCGATCAACGAGCCCACCAACAGCTCCCATGCTCGAAAGGGGATCAAATAGAATGCAGCATCCGGTCGGTAGCGCGTACCGACTTCGGCGAGGATCAGGCTACCCGTGGCGCCGACTACCAGCACGCCAACCAACCAGGTTCGTTTCCACCGCCAGACCGCCGCGAGCAACAATGGATAAAACAGGTAGTACTGCTCCTCGACTGCAAGGCTCCAGGTATGTAACAGCGGCTTCTGTTCAGCCGCTGCCGCGAAATACCCGATCTCCTGCCAGAACAGGACATTGGACACAAACAGACTCACTGCTGCCAGGCTGTGTCCGAACTCGAGAAAAATGTCTGGTGGCATCCAGCACCACGCGAACGGGATGCAACACAACATGACAAAGACAAGTGCAGGCAGAATCCTGCGGGCCCGGCGCTCATAGAACCCGACGATCGAAAACCGCTCGTGATCAAGCTCTTCAACAAGAATCGACGTGATCAGGTAACCACTGATCACGAAAAAGACATCAACCCCGACAAAACCGCCGGAGAAAGAGGCGAAGCCTGCATGGAAAAACACCACCGGCACCACCGCAACGGCGCGCAAGCCATCGATTTCGCGACGGTAGTCCATCACATGCTTTCAACCACGAGGACCGAGCAGATTAGAGGCACCAGCCCACCCAAGCCACCAGCGAAGAACAAAAACGTGACGCCGCCCAGAAAACGACAAGGGAAAGGGACCAGGAAAAATGACCGGACAATGACCAATTTCCGGAGTTCACCACTTCACTCCCGCAGCATCACTGCAAGAGTTGCGAGTCGAGCAGCTGTTTGACAGCGGATCGTCTCGTGCAAGACCGCGGAGTATCCACTATCCTGCCGCCGCCTCTGCTCTGGAACAGGTCATCAGGATGACCCGGCCTCCTCCCCTCCAAAATGCATCTATGGCCTATCAACCAGCACATCCGACGATCTGGAAGCGACTGCGAAACAAGCTTCTACACGTGTCCATCTGGGTGGTGCTCGTGACGGTAGTGCTGATCCTTCCATTTCGCTGGATCAATCCGCCGATCACCATGTTCATGGCAGCAGATCGACTGCAAGCTGCCTTTGCCCGCGATCGAAGCTATCGCTTTCGGCATGAGTGGATTCCGCTGAGCGCCATGTCAGCCAACATCAAGGTTGCGGTGATTGCGGCAGAAGACCAGCGCTTTGCCAGTCACTTCGGTTTTGACCTGGTTGAGATCGATAAAGCACTGGGTGCTCAACGGGGCGGTGGATCTGGTCGTGGCGCCAGCACGATATCCCAGCAAACTGCCAAGAACCTGTTTCTCTGGTCCGGTCACAGCTGGCTGCGCAAGGGCATTGAAGCGTGGTTGACACTGTGGATCGAGGTTTGTTGGCCAAAAACCCGAATTCTCGAGGTCTATCTGAATAGTGCCGAATTTGGCCCAGGCGTGTTCGGCGCCGGAGCCGCCAGCAACCACTTCTTCAAGCGCCCACCAAGCAAGCTTTCCACCTCAGAGAGTGCGTTGCTTGCCGCCGTGTTGCCAAACCCGAAACGATTCAGCGTCGCAGCACCGTCTGCCAAAGTGCGGCAACGAAAGCAATGGATCGAGCGTCAAATCCGGGCGCTAGGCGGTGTGTCTTATCTGAATCGTCTGGAATAAACGCGGCGCCTGACTTGTCCACAGACTTCAGTCGTCGTGCACGCGCTCAATAGTGTCCCTGGCCCTTCCGCTGACTACCATACCCCTTCCCTCGCCAACCGGTTTTATTCGTGACATGCGGACGAGCGATGGCCGCCACCGACACCGACGCCGGTGCCTCATCCAGAATATTGACGTCAGGCGCATCCATGCCATTGGCAGGTTGCACTTTGACAACACGGGCACCCTGGTGTGGCGCGACGTTCGGGCTACCAAATTGCACTACGCCCTTGGCGTCGACCCACTTCAGAATTTCCCCGGCCCAAACACCGGGAGCCACGAACCAAAACGAAAACAGGAGCAGCGCAAACAGAGTCCTTGCCGGCATGACATCCCCCTATCGATCTCCTTGAGGAGATTCTCTTTTATTGTTGATTTTGTTGTTATTGTTCTGTCGATCAACTGATCTTCATGATCAGTCGCAGGATGGTAGGCGAACAAATGGAGCAAAGCGAATGGATCGGTACTTGACCAATCGGGGTTCAGTGAACATGCATCGAATGGTCGGAATGCTGCGGGTGATAACTTCAGGAATCGTCTTGATGCGAACCACGCTTGTGACCATTACATTCATGCTGCTTACCGGCTGTGCCGGACGCCCCCTTGTCGATATGAAAGGTGTCGACCCCATGCAATACCAACGTGATCTTGGGGAGTGCGAGAACTATGCGAGCCAGGTCAATGTTCCCGGCCAGGCGGCAACTGGGGCAGTGGCCGGAGCCGTGGTCGGCGCCGTTGTGGGTGCAGTCGTTGGCAACCATGAATCAGTTGAACGCAGCGCCGGTGCGGGAGCCGTTATCGGTGGCGCCAAAGGCACGGGCCGAGGCGCGCGAGAAAAGCATCGTGTTGTGCACAACTGTCTGCGCCACCGCCGATACATTGTTCTGAATTGACTCTGATACCCGCCTGACCTTCGACGGAGCGGTTGCCCGCCATCAAAGTGCTGCGCGGATCCTCTCAGCATGCGCCTTGAGTAGATTCATATCGCCCATACCACGTGCATGCATCCGGAAGTCGACGCCATCAAATCGCGGTAACACATGAAAGTGCAGGTGAAACACGGTTTGGCCGGCCGCTGCGCCATTGAGCTGAGCGATCATGATGCCTGGTGCCGCAAACACCGATTGGACTGCGGCTGCCACTCGTTGCGTAGTACGCATGGTTGCAGCCAGATCTTCCAACGGCAAGGTGAAGAGATCGCTCGCACCGAACTTCGGGATCACCAGTGTGTGCCCCTCTGCCTGGGGCATGATGTCCATGAAGGCGAGCGTACGATCGTCTTCGTAGACCTTGAAGCAGGGGGCTTCGCCACGAATGATCCTGGCGAATATGTTATTGGGATCATAGGGTGAGTGTGTTGACATGGGCTCAGGATTCCTTGTAACCGAGACCTGAAGGATCGGCATGCTAACATGCCAGCTCCAACGGGAGTCGTTGTGCGCTCGCTTCTCATCGTCCTGCTCTTCCACTGTCTCGCGTCCGCTGCTAACGCCTCATTGACGCTCGCTCCGGCACGGACCATTTCCATCTCCACCGAGCGCGCCACGTGGCTGTCGCTCGACGTCAATCCAGATGGCCAACAACTGGTGCTTGAGGTACTGGGTGATATCTATGTCGCTCCTTCTTCGGGAGGCACGGCGACGCCGATTTCGGTT
>JANNBJ010000230.1:0-40433 GCA_031385325.1 Gammaproteobacteria bacterium
GCAGCCAGAATATGACTGTAACCACGACCCAATTCTGCGACCAATCCAGCAATGTTCTCTGCTAATTGGTGCGCGTAGACAACGTTGTCGGCATGCAGAACCTTGCGAATACCGGGCACTTTGGCGGCGGCATTTGCTACGGCTGCGGAACCGGACCCTGCAACCAACAGGTCTACATCTCCGCCAATGGCCATAGCGGCTGCAACTGCAACGCGGGTGGCCGCCTTGAGTTCCTTGTTATCGTGTTCAGCGACTACCAGTATGCTCATGCGATCACCTTTGCTTCGTTACGCAGTTTGTTCACAAGTTCTTCAACGGACCCTACTTTCACCCCCGCGCCACGCTCACTTGGCGGCTCGACCTTGAGGACCTTGACCGTAGGATTCAAGTCCACCCCCAAATCGGCGGGCGTGAGGACATCCATCGGCTTTTTCTTTGCCTTCATGATGTTGGGTAGGGACGCGTAACGCGGTTCGTTGAGACGCAGATCGGTGGTAATTACGGCAGGCAGTTTGATGCGCAGCGTTTGCAGGCCTCCGTCGATTTCTCGTATGACCTCGAGGGAACCATCGACCGCCGTTACCTTGGAAGCAAAGGTTGCCTGTGGCATTCCGGTAAGTGCCGCAAACATCTGGCCAGTCTGGCTGTTGTCACCATCAATTGACTGCTTGCCGAAAATAACGATCTGAGCGCCTTCCCGGTCTTGTATGGCCTTCAGTGCCTTGGCAACTCCCAAGGGCTGCACATCGACATCCGTCTGGACCAGAATGGCCCGATCAGCTCCGAGTGCAAGGCACGTTCGCAACTGTTCCTGACAAGGAGTTCCACCAACGCAGACGGCAATCACTTCAGTCGCGACACCCGCCTCCTTCAAACGCACGGCTTCTTCGATGGCGATCTCGCAGAATGGATTGACCGCCATTTTCACGTTGGCAAGATCCACACCCGTGCCATCAGGCTTGACTCGCACTTTCACGTTGGCGTCGACCACGCGTTTGACCGGTACCAGTACCTTCATGTAGCCCTCTTCTTTTATCTAGATATCAACTCTTGATCAGAAACGAAAACACAGCATGACAGCTTGCGCTGCTGCTTCAATTTGAGATTGCCCCGCATTCCCGACTGAAAATTCTGGCCACTTGGCCTCGCTATCTCGGTTGCCCTTCGACTACGTTTACCGGGGTAAAAAAGGCGCGGTATTGTCACCGGGCCTTCCAGACGGGTCAATGTTGTCGCGTATAATGCTCGCCTCAACTCACCAGGTACTTACAAACATGCCGAACGCTGCTCAACGCGAAGCAATGGAATTCGATGTGGTGATCGTCGGTGGCGGCCCTTCCGGACTTGCGACCGCGATTCGGTTGATGCAACTCGCACAAAAATCAGGCCAGGAAATCAGTGTTTGCCTGGTAGAAAAAGGGTCCGAGATTGGCGCCCACATACTGTCCGGCGCAGTCTTTGAGCCACGGGCGCTCAACGAGTTGATCCCGGACTGGAAAGCGCGCGGCGCTCCCCTCAACAATCCGGTCACCGAAGACGACGTGTATTACATGGTGAATGGCGTGAACCGGGTCCGCATTCCGAAGTTGTTTATTCCCAGGGATCTGGACAACCACGGCAATTACGCCATCAGCCTGGGCAACCTCTGTCGCTGGCTCGGCGAGCAGGCCGAAGGGCTCGGCGTCAATCTGTTCCCGGGATTTGCCGCGTCGGAAGTTCTGTTTAACGAAGACGGCAGTGTTCGTGGCGTTGCCACCGGCGACATGGGTGTCAGCCGGGAGGGTGAACACAAAAGCACATTCACACCAGGTTATGAACTGCTCGCAAAGTTCACCGTCTTTGCCGAAGGGTGTCGGGGCAATCTGGGTAAGCAGCTTATCTCGCGATTAGGGCTTGCTGAAAACTCCTCGACTCAACACTACGGGATTGGTTTCAAGGAACTTTGGGATGTCGATCCTGACCTGCATGTTCCAGGTCGAGTATTACACTCGCTGGGTTGGCCGCTCGGTCACTTCCCTGGTCAGACCACAGGCGGTTCATATCTGTATCACCTTGAGAACAACCAGGTATCACTCGGACTGATTGTTGACCTGTGTTATTCGAATCCTCATCTTTCGCCATTCGATGAGTTTCAGCGCTGGAAGCACCACCCGCTGATTGCCAATGTGTTGAAAGGCGGCAAGCGGGTTTCTTATGGCGCGCGCGCGATCGTCAAGGGAGGTATCCAGGCCCTGCCGAAAAACGTGTTCCCTGGTGGCTTGCTGATTGGCGACGATGCGGGCTTCCTGAATGTCATCAAGGTCAAAGGCAGCCATGCGGCGATGAAGTCCGGCATGCTGGCTGCTGAGACCATTGCAGCAGCACTGGCCCGTGGTGAGGCTCATACCGAGTTGAGTGAGTTTCAGGCTCGATTCGAGAATTCGTGGTTGTTCGATGAACTCAATCGCTCTCGCAACGCTGCCCCCAGCCTGCATAAATTCGGGGCTCTGATGGGGTCGGGTGCCGCACTGGTGGACAGTTGGTTCCAGGGGAATCTGCCCTGGACGCTGAGTGATCCTGTTCCAGATCATGCAACCCTGAAGCCTGCCTCAGCAAGTAAACCCATCGATTATCCAAAACCCGATGGCGTACTCTCGTTTGACAAACTGTCGTCTGTCTTTCTGAGCAATACCAATCACGAAGAAGACCAGCCATGTCATCTGACGTTGAAGGATGCATCGATTCCTGTGGCAAAAAATCTGCCGACCTGGGATGAACCGGCACAGCGATATTGTCCTGCTGGCGTTTATGAGATTGTCAGGGAAGACAGCGGCCCGAGATTCCAGATCAACGCGCAAAACTGCGTGCATTGTAAAACCTGCGATATCAAGGATCCATCGCAGAATATCGTTTGGGTGGTTCCGGAAGGTGCTGGTGGGCCGAACTATCCGAATATGTGACCGCTGACTCGATCAGCTAAAGCCCAACGAACTCAATCCAGATAAAAACACGCCCCTCGGCTGAACAGGCAGGGGCGACCATCGTGTTCGATGGCAAGATTCATCAACCGATAAAACGCTGATCTTGTGATCAGCGCGTCGAGCCCATCGCGCACATCAAGATAAGGGCGTCCACCACGCAGGGAGATCGGATGGTCGTTGCTCGCAACGACAAGATCGCCCCCATTGGTATTGAACAACAATTCACTTTGCTCGCCCGTTCCGCGCGTCTCAAAATCCAGTGCCAACAAGGGAACGTCCTCTACCACAATGCGCAGTTTTTCGTGAGGTGAAACCAGAAAGTAGGAATCACCCTCACGCAACAACACCGTGGAAAACAAGCGCACCAACGCTGGACGGGTAAACGCGGTGCCTTCGTGATACCAGGTACCGTCTCGAGCAATCCGGATATCGATCTGACCTTCCGCTGCCGACTGCCATCGATGAATCGGTGGCAGGCGCCGACTGCTTGCCTGTCTGTCGAGTTCTAAAAAAAGATCGTCGATTCGATGGTCTGGCACGGGGTGTTCTGCAGACAATGCTGAGTGATCAAGCATGATCGATTGCCGGACAAATATCAGCTTCCGGTCAATGCCGCACCAACTGCGGAAAAGGCAAGGGTCAACGCGACTGGATCGTGCCAATCCCGACCACGCAACCACGGTTCGATTTCAACTGTCAGTCGTGTCACCAGGTTGTTGTCTGCATTGTGTATGACGTCGATGATCAGCTGATCTCGTTCCGCAACCCGTGTCACCTTGTTACCGGTAGCTCGCAGAGATTTCATTGCCCAATGCTCTGCTGGATCGCCGCTGATATCGTTTGCTTCGAATACCGGGTCAGGCCAGTGCACAACCAATCGCCAGTTTGATTCGATGGGTGCAATTTGCAGGTGCTCGGCAAGCCCGGTCTGGACTGCGAGCAAACGTTCGTTATCGTTGCGACCGTCGGCATGGACCACCATTACCTCGGTAAAGGGTTGCAACGTCCAACGCGACTGATTTTCTATCGTTACACCACCCAGGGTTCTCGTCGCTCGCAGGGTATTCACGACATCAGGATGTGGCTGAACAATGCTGCAAGCCGCCACCTGTGAGATGAGAAAGAGAATCATGAAAAATCGGGACATACAGGCGGCCTAAATTGACGACTCGAAGTGAGTATAGGCAGAAGATGGAGACCGTCCGGGTTGGTCGGCTTCGATGGCGACAGGTGGTCTGCGCCGATCAACCGCCGATAAACTTCATCACCGTCCATTCGCCCTGGAATCGTATGGGCTGCTTGTCCGCCAAAGCCTTCCCGAGGACGATTCCGAGCGCTTCTTCAGCTTCATCATCGGGCATGCTCAGTATCGGGTTGAGATCGTGCGAATGAGCATTTGAAAGGCAGCCGAACAATCTGCCGTTGGACGACAATCGCAGCCGCGTACAGGAGGCGCAAAAAGGCTCGGTTTCATTGGCGATGATTCCGAAGGTCCCTCGACTGGGGATCTGAAAACGTACGGCTGTGGAATCGAAGGGGGCATCGGTGCGGGCGTACTCGTACCGGCTGCCGATGGTTTCCAGCAACTCATCCATACCAATGAAATCACGGGCAAACTGGTTGCCCGCTCGCAAGTGCCCCATCTTCATCAGTTCGATGTAACGCAGCTCGAAACCGCGTTCGAGACAATAGTCGAGCAGGGGCAGAATCTGGTCGCCATTGGCAGAGCGTAGCGGCACCATGTTGATCTTGACCTTCACACCAGCACTGGCCATCCGGTCGATGCCTTCGAGTACGGTCCGTAGATCGCCAGATTTCGCAATTTCACGGAAACCGGCAGGATTGAGCGTGTCGAGGCTGACATTGATTCGCTTCAGCCCGGCCGCGAGCAGCATGTCGGCCTTGCGGCTCAACAACTGGCCGTTGGTGGTCAAGCCAACATCGTCGAGAGGCAGTTTCATCAAGGCAGGGAAAAAGGTGTCGATCTTTGCGGCGACCAGGGGTTCGCCGCCAGTTACCCGAACCTTGTCAACACCGCCTACGCGCATGAGCAGTGTTACGGCGCGAATCAGCTCTTCAGCGCCCAGCTCTGATTCAGCGGGTTGAAGTCGTTTGCCATTGGGCACGCAGTACGTACACGCATAATTGCAGGCAGCGGTGAGGCTGACTCGCAGATTGCGGAAAGTTCTGCCGTGGGCGTCGGTGATCATGAACGAAGTATGCCACGGCTGAGTACGGAACTTTGAACTGGTTCCCTGCAGTTTTTGTTAACTCTGCTTAACTGAGGGAGTCATCGCACAGTCTCTCCCCCCTTAAGGCGTGTGACGACACGGAACGAAAGTTCCGAATTTTAGTGACTCCTCATGGAAGTTACCCGACGCCTCCCTCGGCGTCGGGTTTTTTTTAATTGCCCACACCGGATCGCGAACTCAGCACAAGACGTAACCGCGCGACAAAATTCTTCGCCCAGAACACCCGATTACTGCCTTTGATCAAGACAGCGTCGCCCGTAGCCAGACGTGGCACGAGCTGAGCAAGCAACTCATCGTCCGCAGAAGCTGTCCACCCAAGGCAATTTGGCAGACTTTCAAGCACCCGCATTCCTTCGCCCACAGCCCAGAAGCCTGCCAAAAATGTCACCTCGCGGGCGAGGCTTTGGTGATATCGATCGCTGTCTTCGCCCAGTTCCAGCATTTCTCCAAGCAAGGCATAAGTCTTTGTCGCAGCCGAACCAGCGAAGGTGCGAATCGAGGCGGTCATGCTGTCGGGGTTGGCGTTGTAGCTGTCATCAATGATGTGCACACCGGCGACGTCAAAGGTCTGCCCCCTCCCCGCCGGGACCAGATAATCGCCAAGATCGGCAGCTGCCTCTGGATCGCGATCGAGTGCAATCAGAGTCGCAATCACCGCGGCGAGAGACAGTGCGCGGTGCGTGCCCCCGCCCGGAATCCTGGCAACCAAATTTCGCGTGGGTAGTCGGAAAGTGGCTACTGTCCCGTCCACAGCCTCAAGGCGAACCATGGCGTTGGCATCGGTGCCGAACGTAATTTGCCGCAGGTCGGTTCTTGAACTGGCGGGCAGACTCACTTCGCGTATCAGCGTGCCACCGGGCACAACACCTTTGGCCAACGACATCTTTTCCGCCAGTAACGCTGAGAAACCGCCAAAGTTCCCGATGTGGGCAGAGTGGACATTCAAAACAATCCCGATATGTGGCGCGACCAGTTCTGATAGCGGGGCGATCTCACCCGGGTGATTGGTCCCGACCTCATAGATTGCTGCATCGCAACCCCTTGGCGTGCGGGCGAGTGACAAGGGAATACCAATATGATTATTGAGCGATCCGGGTTCAGCCCAGGCGGAACATGCTGCAGCCAGCAGGCTCTTGGCCGTAGTTTTGCCGCTGCTACCTGTAACGGCGATGGTTTGAGCAGACAACTCAGCTCGGCGATAACGCGCCATTGACCAAAGTGCGTCCAGAGTATTCTCGACGAGGATTCCCGGTAGTTCGGAGAGTCCTTCCGGTTTGCTGATCAACGCTGCACTTGCACCTGCGGCACCGGCTTGCTGGAGAAAGTCGTGTCCATTGCGATTGCTGACCGTCGTCGCCTGAAAGCGAGGTCCTGGATCGCCCGCGAGTGCGACGAACAGATCGCCTTGAGTCAGGTCTCTGGAATCAATACTGATACCGGATATGCCCTGAGGCAGGGCTGCTCCACAAGCAGTACCACCGGTCGCTTTGAGCAGCTCGTTCCATTGCCATAACACGCTATCGTTGTCCTCGTGGGGATCGAGAGAGTCTGCCCGGGACCTTCTGACTCCACAAGCTTGTGGCCTGTATGTCATGCTGCGCGCGTCAACAACTATCTACCCTTCCCCCTCATGAGTGAATCCACGGTTTCTTTTTGGCAGCGGCTCGGACAGGGCATCACGACGACGCGCAATTTTGTCCTCAACGCTTTTTTTGTCTTGATCCTCGTGGTGGTGGCCAGCAGCTTTTTTGGCAGCTGCCAGCGCCTGCAAGTTGACGACAATACCGCACTGCTCATCCAGCCAAACGGTGTGATCGTTGAGCACGAAAGCATCGGCAATCCCTTGCAGTCATGGCTTGCAGGCGGTAGCCAGGAGCACCAGATCGTACTGCCTGATTTGATCAAGGTGATCGATACCGCGGCAACCGACGATCGAATCCGAACCATCGTTCTGGACCTTGAGGGTCTGGCAGGTTTGAATTCCATACATGCCGACGCGCTGGACACCGCGCTCGACCATTTTCAGGAGAGTGGCAAAGAGGTCATTGCCTACGGGAGCTGGTACAGCCAGCAGAACTACCGTCTGGCCTCAACGGCCAATGCCGTCTACCTTCATCCGATGGGCGAGATCCTGTTTGAAGGATTCTCTGCAGAAGGTTTGTATTTCAAGGACTTGCTCGACAAGTTGAAAGTGCAAGTTCATGTGTTTCGAGTGGGTGAGTTCAAGTCTGCAGTGGAGCCTTTCACGGAAAACGGCATGTCCGATGCCGCCCGCAACGCGAATCAGGAACTGGTGGATGGGTTGTGGGCGGACTACATCGGTGCGGTCAGCAAAAATCGTCAACTGGCGGACGGGGCGTTCGCCACCTATGTCGGGGAAATTGACCAGCGCATCGAAGCCGCAGGCGGCGACACCGCCAGGGCCGCATTGGAGGGTGCACTGGTCGACGAATTGTTGACCGAGGACGAGTTCAACGCGCGGATGGTCGACAAGGTTGGCGAAGATGACACAGGCAATTTCAAGGCTGTGAGCTTCGAGGATTACCTGCTTGCAACTGCAGAATCACTTCCCGACCTTGGCGATGCGAATATCGCGTTGATTCGCATGACTGGCACCATCATGGATGGCGGTAGTGACGGCGCTGTGTCTATCGATCCTGATGTGATGAGAAAGCAAATTCGCGCCGCCAGAGATGATGAAAACATCCACGCGCTGGTGGTGCGAATCGACTCGCCCGGCGGAAGTGCCTTTGCGTCAGAGCAAATTCGCAAGGAACTGGAGCTTGTTCAGCTCTCTGAAAAACCTGTGGTGATTTCAATGGGCGAAGTCGCGGCCTCCGGCGGGTATTGGATCTCGTCAACTGCGGATGCGGTGTTTTCGCACCCCCAGACCATCACCGGATCGATAGGTGTTTTTTCGCTCCTGCCATCGGTTGAACTGGCACTGGAAAGTGTCGGTGTTCGCAGCGACGGGGTCGGAACGAGCCCGCTGTCTGGCTTGATGAATCCTTACGGGGCGGTGAGTGCGCCCTACGCCCGAATCGCTCAGTCGTCGGTCAATCGAACCTATACGGATTTCGTGAATCTGGTAGCAAGGGGGCGTGACCTGGCACCGGAAAAAGTCGCCGAGATCGCCGAAGGTCGTGTCTGGCTTGGCAGCCGCGCCAAGGAACTGGGTCTGGTTGACCAACTCGGCACGCTCGATGATGCCATCGCACATGCCGCTAAGCTCGCGAGCCTGGACACGTTCGAAGTGAGGGAGTTTGCGCCGCCAGTCGATACCCGCTACCAGATTCTCCACCAGTTCATGGAGTCTCGGCTGGTACGCGACCTGCTGCCAATTCGCAGCGACGTGATTGTGCGAATCGAGGCACAAATGAAGCGTTGGCTGCCTCTGCTTGAAAACCGACGCCGGATCTATGCGATCTGTCAGGTCTGTATGGATCTGTAGTTAACGCTGGACTGGCACAATGCAGTGCCAGTCCGGAAAACTTCAGAACAGGTACAGTCAACGCTTTCCGCTAACGCTCGGCCTTACCAAATAGCGCCTTGTAGAGCGCACGGTGCAGCTCATTCTGTTCCCTCACACCGTGGACCAACTCGGAAGCAACTCCTCTGGCGTAAGCCGCAACGTCATCACCGCCATGCGTTTCGGCCAGCATGGGTAGTGTTGCCGGCTGCCGGAAGTTCGGGCTTTGGGTATCTACCGTGGTGTAGTCAGGAAGGGCGCCAGGGCCGTTGGCATAACCTAGCGTTGGATACTCATACGTTGGCGCACCGCCCTCGCCGCCCCCTGGGATCACTGGCACTTTGCCCAGGATTGGATTGCCTCGTGGTGGATAACCGGAGAACGTTAGGGTATGGCTATGATCTGCGGTGACCAGTACAAGGGATTTTTTCGGATCGAGCGCCGCATTCGCCACCGCAACAGCCGCATCCAGCGCAAGCACATCGTGCAGCGCCCGATACGCGTTACCCGCGTGATGGCCGTGGTCGATGCGTCCGGCTTCGACCACCAGAAAAAAGTTCCGGCTTCGACCCTGCAACAGCTTGATGGCAAAGGCCGTCATTTCTGCCAACGACGGTTCGCCGGCGCGGTCTTTGGAACGATCGGCATCAAACTGCATGTGTGAGGGTTCAAACAGTCCCAGGACCTGTCCCTTCGTCCCAATCGCTGCCAGGGCTTCAGCCTTCCAGACGAACTGGCGCTTCCCGCCTTTCGAATTGTTGCCGAGAGTTAGCCACTCGGTGATCAGATTGCGACCGTCTTTTCGACGACCTTTTACTTCCGGGTACTCAGGATCCGCATCGCTGACAGGGAGAAAATTGGCGCGGCCCCCGCCAAGCAGGACGTCGATTCCGTCACCCACACCGAATTCGACCAGCTGTCGAGCAATGTCCTTGCACCCTGCATTGGTAGCCTCGGGTGGAACCATGGAATCGTCCTCCCAATCACGCTCTGGCACATGAGCATAGTTGGCTGCTGGCGTGGCATGCGTGATGCGTGCAGTCGTGACGATACCGGTGGCGAACCCCGCCTCTTCGGCCAGTTCCAGCAGCGTCGGTAATGCACCGCTCAGTGACTGTGCACAGTTACCCCGCTCAACACCCGAATTCACTGACAAGACACCGAACCGGGTTTTCTTACCTGTTACGATTGCCGACATCGTGCCGGCAGAATCAGGGACCTGCATGTCGGTGTTGTAAGTCTTGATCAGCGCGACATTGTCAAACGTCTCGAAACTCAGCTGATGTTCTTCGCCTTGCAGTCCAAGTTTCTGACCGGCGAGAATTCTTCCGGCGGTCACCGTGGTCACACCCATCCCATCGCCAAGAAAGAGAACGACCTGCCCAGCCGATGCTGCAAGTGGCATGAACAAAACCAACAATATGAATACACACACATTTTTCTTCATCGTGCTGCCTCCCGCATCGTTACAAACTCTTCTGCTGCACTGGGGTGGATGCCAACGGTCGCATCGAACTGTGCTTTGGTCGCGCCTGCCTTCATCGCAACCGCCATACCTTGAACGATTTCCCCGGCATCCGGCCCGACCATATGCAAGCCCATCACACGATCATCGGACTTGCGTACGATCATTTTCATGAAGGTCCGTTCGCTCGAACCACTCAAGGTGTGTTTCAAAGGTCGAAAAGAAGTCTCGAATACACTGATGGGGCCTTCAGCGGCTGCCAGCGCTTCGGTTTGTCCGACGGTGCCAATATTGGGTTGACAGAACACCGCGGTCGGCACGTTGGTGTAGTCCTGCATGCGTTTGGTGCCTTTGCCAAACAGGTTGTTGGCAATGCACATGCCCTCCGCGATCGCGACCGGGGTTAGCTGCATGCGATCAATGACATCACCGATGGCGTAGATGTTTGGCACTGAAGTCTGGAAATAATCATCGACGCGAATCGCGCCGCTGGCTTGCAACGCCACGCCGCAGGACTCCAATCCCAGCCCCGAGGTATTGGGCTTTCGACCGGTCGCGTACAACACCAGATCCGTGTCCAATGTTGAACCATCGCGGAAATGCAGGCGCTTTTTTTGTCCCTGCTCGGTGATGGATTCGACATCGGTGTTGAAGTGTACACAGATGCCCTTGCGCTCGATCTCGTCTTTGACAAACGTGCGCACACCCTCATCGAAACCTCGCAGGAACAATGGTCCCCGATACACCAGATGCGTCTGCGCACCGAGCCCTTTGAAGATCCCGGCGAACTCAACTGCGATGTACCCTCCCCCAACGACGACAACATGCCCTGGGAAAGTGGGTAGGTAAAACGCTTCGTTGGAGGTGATCACATGCTCGGAGCCGGGAAATTCCGGGACATGGGGCCGGCCACCTGTGGCAACGAGTATCTTGTCTGCCGTCACCTTTTTGCCATCGACATCGATCACGTGCGGATCTACAAGCCTTGCGTGATTCCTGAAAATGGTGACTCCCGCGTTGGTCAACAGGTTTTCATAGATTCCGTTGAGTCGGGCGATTTCCTGAGTCTTCCTGTCCCGAAGTGTTGGCCAGTCGAAACGTCGCTCGCCAACGGACCAGCCAAAACCTGCAGCTTCTTCAAAATCACTGGCGAAATGAGATCCATAGACAAACAGTTTTTTCGGGATGCACCCGACGTTGACACAAGTACCGCCTAGATAGGTTGACTCGGCAACCGCGACTCGCGCTCCAGCACGAGCCGACATGCGGCTGGCTCGCACGCCGCCACTTCCGGCGCCAATCACAAAGAGGTCATAGTCGAAAGACACGGATCACGTCCTGAGCAATGGGTTTCGCATACTATACCGTGCACAAACTTGGGCGTGGGTGCTCCAGTCTGGTAGTTGTGGCGCCCTCGAATCTGCGGCGGTGCAACTCCCACGCAGGCAAATTTGATAGGTCACGTCTATCTGACCGAAGATTGCCGAGGATAGAAAAAGAACGCTGAGACCATGGACTGTTCCAGATGAAAGAGTGCTGTTTACCCGTGCACCCATCGCGTGTTCGGACACGCGTTTGTTCGGTTGTGATCGAGTCCTTCGATCAGAACGAGCCACTGCGACCTAAGGCGTATCGATGAAACGACGCGTTTTGTTACTGTCGCCTGTGCCAACCCACCCGCAAACTGCGGGTAACAGAACGCGGGTCGGGTCTTTGCTGCACACGCTGCTCGAGCTCGGTTACGACGTGACCTTCCTGCATGCACGCCAAGAGGAAGGTGACGACTTGGCCATGCGGCAAATCTGGGGCCAGGCCTACAAGTCCATCGGGTATGCATGGCCACCGGCGCGTTACGACACTCGGCTGAAGCGCAAGTTGTTCGGTCGATTCAGCGCCGACGCAAAATATGCGGTGCACATTGATGAATGGTATGACCCGGCTCTTGATTCCGAGCTCAGCGAATTGCATCGCCTCGCCCCATTCCATGCGGTCATCGCAAGTTACGTCTTTTTCTCCCGTGCTCTCCTCAATTTTGGCCCCGAGGTTCGGCTCATCATTGACACCCATGACGCGTTTGCCAACAGACATCGCCAGTACCTCGCGCATGGTGAGACTCCAAAGTGGTTTTCCACCACTCCCAGAGGCGAAGGAATCGCGTTTGACCGGGCGGATCTGGTGTTCGCCATTCAGGATCGGGAAAAAAAGGAGTTTGCGAAACTCACGCGAACCCCGGTGGTGACCCTCGGTCACATCACACCGGTTGATCCACTGGCATCCGTTGCCAATGGTCGAATCCTGTTTGTGGCTTCCGACAACGGGATCAATGTCCATGGCATCAACCACTTCATCAACAACATTTTTCCGGCCATTCGTCAGCAGATCCCGAGCGCGGTGCTGGTCATTGCCGGCTCGGTTTGCCGCTCGTTAGCAGAGGGAGAGGGCATCAAATTGCTCGGGCGTGTTGATGACCTGCGCAGCACTTACGCTGATTCAAGCGTTGTCATCAACCCGGTTCAATTCAAGACCGGAGTCGCGATCAAGAATCTCGAGGCTCTCGGTTATGGGAAACCCTTGGTGACTGCCGTCATCGGGTCTGAGGGCATGGAGGCCGGGCGAGGCACCGCCTACCTCGCGGCGCAGACCGACGATGAATTCGCATCGCAGGTCGTGTCCATACTCATGGATCGGGCGTTCTCGGAAGAACTCTCCCGACATGCTTTGGCCTACATCACCAACTGTAATCAGACGATACGTGACGAACTCATTCGCGCCATTGGCCCTGAGCACGCTACGTGATTCGTCGGGACTGACTCGAGCGAGCTATTTCACCGAGGCGAACCAGTCACCGTATTGCTCCCTGAGCAGGTTTTTCTGCACCTTGCCCATGGTGTTCCGAGGAAGATCTTTCACGTTGACGAGTGCCTTTGGCTGTTTGAATTTTGCAAGCCGCTCGGACAACGCCGCTCTGATCGAATCAAGCTGCACCGGTTCGCCAGTTGGAACAACCACAGCGACCACCGCCTCCCCGAAATCAGGATGCGGCACACCAATAACGGCGGACTCCGCAATCCCGGGCAACCCGTCCAGCACCTCTTCGATCTCTTTGGGATAGACGTTGTAGCCACCGGAAATCACCAGATCCTTGCCTCGGCCGACGATGCTGACCCTTGCGTCCGCGCCCATCGTGCCAAGGTCGCCGGTGATGAAAAAACCATCAGCGCGGATTTCTTCACGGGTCTTTTCTGGCTTCTGCCAGTATCCGGAAAAGACATTGCCGCCCCGGACTTCGATCATGCCGACTTCGCCTCGAGGCAGTTCAACGCCATTGGCGTCAGCAATCCTCACGTCAACGCCAGGCAGTGCAAAACCCACGGTACCCGGCACACGTTCGCCAACCAGTGGATTGGTTGTGTTGATGATGGTTTCGCTCATGCCATACCGTTCGAGGATGCGATGTCCGGTGCGAGCCTCGAATTCTGCAAAAGTCTGCGGAGTGAGTGGCGCCGATCCGCATATGAACACCCTGACATGGCGAACGGCATCAACGGTGAGGCCGGCTTCATCCAGCAGGCGCGTATAAAACGTTGGCACGCCCATCAGCACCGTTGCGTCGGCCAATCGTGCGAGTGATTGGCGGGCCACAAATCTAGGCAGGAAGATCATCGGCGTCCCGGTCCCGAGCGCACAATGCATGGCGATGAACAGTCCATGCACATGGAAAATGGGTAACGCGTGCAGCAGCACATCGTCCGAGCGCCAACCCCATGCCTTGATCAGTGCTTCTGCGTTCATCGCGAGGTTGTCATGTGACAGCATCGCGCCTTTGGACCTGCCCGTTGTGCCGGATGTATAGACTATCGCCGCGAGGTCACTTCCAGATCTTGGCTCTGCGCCGATTCTTGGCGATGTGACATTCGCCGCATCGGACATTGATCCACTGCCCAGGGCATCCATTGCGTGGCAGGCAATCGCCGGAAAGCGCGCGACCAGTATCGGATCAACTGCGGTCGCAACGAACACCGCCGGTTCGGCATCTGCGAGAAAATAGGCTATTTCTTCGCGGGTGTACGCTGAATTGAGCGGTACATAAACGGCGCCGGCCTGCAGACAGCCAAGATAAAGAGCCAGATTTTCAGCCGACTTTTCAACTTGCACCGCCACTCGATCTCCCGACCGAACCCCCATACCACCGAGCGCGCCTGCGTAACGAGCAGCCCGTTGATAGACGTCCCGATACGCAAGTGCAGTGCCGTCTCCCAGAAGCAGACATGGCATATCACCAGCCCGTTCGGCTTCGTGTGCGAGTTTGTTAAAGAAACTGTCTTTCACGATTTTCAAGATACCCGTGCTAACCCTTTGATTTGAAGCGAACAAAGCGTTGCTTCTAGAAAAAACCTCATGTACTCTGCTGGCGACTCGATTGAACCAGTGGACGCATCGAACCACCGATTGTCCGCGTTGACAGCTGTATCGTTCAGCGGGGAACAATCAAAGGTAACTCCCAGAAAAACAATAAAAACATGGGAATTCGAACCGCCTGTATCAGGCGGTTTTTTTTGCCTCAGATTTGACGGCCTGTCAGCACCTTCGCACCCTCCCCTATTCTGCAGGCGCAACCGACTTTTTCTTCGCGTCGATCTGTTCCGGTTGATCACTCTCGGGAGCGATCTCCTTGCCCTGTGGCATCTGAACGATCTGCAATGTGCGCACGTAGTCCTGATACTCGACATCATTGGGCGAGAGGTTCGCTGCAATTTCCCCGTCCTTGCGCGCCGAGGCCAGATCACCGATCCGCTGGAACAACAACGCCCGGTTGTAGTGCGCAACTGCGACGCGATCATCGGCAATGGCGACCGCACGATCCATATCGCTCATCGCCTCGACAAAACGGCGCGCCTTGACGTACGTGTTGGCCCGATTGATAAAAGTTGACGACAACTCGGGAGCCAGATCAACGGCTCTATTGTGGTCGGACAAGGCTGCGCGAATTCTTCCCTTGCGGGAATAGAGGATGCCGCGGTTCGAGTAAGTGGCGGCGAGTTCCAATCGATCGAGCGCTTGCAGTTCAATCGCTGTATTGCAGGAGTCGAAATCAGGAACACTGCCATACCGCACCACTTCCTGATAACACTCGAACGCAGGCGAAGTGTTGAGAATGACGCTGGTCGCGGCCTGTAGCGTCGTCACCATAAAACTGGAAAGAACGAACAGCAGTAGTTTCATCAATCGGCTCCCGTCGTCGTGCTATGGGCTTCCAGCCATGGCGTGATGATCCGGCGCAGGATGCCGCGGCCGAATTCCGTGTACCAGACCGTTGGGTCCTGCGCACTGCTCGGCATCTTGTCGTCCCTCGGCAACAGTCGGGCAGCCCGTAGTGTCGACAAGCCTATCCCCAGGCGTTCTTCGGCCAGATAGATCTGTGCCAGACGTGACCAGCAGGTGAGTTCAATCGATTCGTTCGTCGCTTCTCGAATGCAGCGCAGTTGTTCGCTGGCACCATCGAGGAGTTGCGCCAACTGATAGTGCTGGTAGTCGAGCGACAGGAAAAAACGACCGCGTCGTTCACTCGCCAGTGCGACATCACCAAGTTTCGCGAGACGCTCTTCGACGGATGTCCGATCGGCGGGTGATTGCAAAGGAACTTTAGACCGCAGCACTTCAAGGCGACTGCCAAGATCTTCTGCAACCTGTCGTCGTTCGCTCTGATTCAGAGCGGCATCCACATCGGCACCCAGCAGCGTCCAGGCCTGCTCGCCAAACACTGAGCCACTCATCAACAAACCCAGGACCAACAAAGACACTCTTCTCATCACGCCCTCTAATATCAGCAACACAGATTCGTCGTACTACGATTCAACTGGTCAGCGATCTCAGCTTTTTAGCCAGCATGCGCTCCCGACGTTCTGGTGAAATGACGACGCTGCGTCGTGCCACCAGATCAAGGACAACACCCAGTGCTTCAGCGCTCATGATGCACTGACCGGTACGGACGTCATACAGCAGATGCGTGAAGTACTGCAGTTTCTCGGTGACGTCGCGAATACCCGAGACCAGCTCGTAACGATCACCAGCCTTGGGAACGGTGTGGTAGTGCTTTCGATATTCGAGCACCGCACCACCCTGAAAACCGTTCGTCCGTGCCGACTGCTCTTCAGCCGTTTGCAGGAGTGCCCACAGGTTTGGCATGCCATCCGAAACTCTCCCCATGATGCCATGGGGTGGCAGTTCTCCACGTGCATCACACTCGTGTTGCGCAACAACACCTTTGGCGGTGATCTCAAAACCGTGTACACGAGCTTGCGCGAGTGTCAGTCGGCTGTACGGCGTATCGTCCATTGGCAAACCGCGAGGGCCTGCATGCAGCGGCAGCTGCGCGGGCGTCATCGCCCCAAGGCCATGTTGCACACACTCGATTCGCGAAAGAAACGCGGCCAGCACGACACCAGTGAAGGAGTGCCGTAACTCTGTCAACACATCCATCGTATCAACTGTCGTACTGACCCTGGCGACAAAGCCTGACACCGGCGTGGCCATGCGCGCCTCTGCCAGATAGCGCATGTGCTGGATCCGGATGCGCCATCCTTCAGCAACCCGCCACTCGGCCAGTGCGTTAACAAGAGACTCCCCAACCATGCGCGAATAAAAACGCACATTGAGGTGATCGTTTTCATCACACTCCCAGCGATTGACGCTGCCCTTGAAGGCAAGTTCAAAATCGGGAGAGCCGGGTTGCACTACGAAAGCCACGTCACGACTCCAGAAAATGGTTACAGCAGTTTATCGTTTCATGTCCGGGGCGACGCGCTCAATGAGTGCGTCGGCCCGGTCGGTTCCTGGTCAGGACGATTTGTCTGACTTGTGCGGAAAGTCGGCCGGGACATTGAGATTGTCGCGAACAAACGCATTCCAGCGTTCGGTTGCGCGCTGCGCCGCGAAACGATGGGCTTCTGAAGCCGAGTACTGATCGGCGGCGAAGCTGGAAATACAGGTGCGATAGACATCCACCGCATCGACAAACGCATTCCACTTGGCAACGTCAGCGCGTGGCGGGCGTAGAGGCTCTGTACACGGTGCTTCCGGTGCCAGCGGGTGTGCGGAGGACTGACTACTCCAGACCAGCAATAGAGTCAGCAGCCCGATCCTTCGTTTCATACCATGGCGCGGTTATTGATCCGCACGAAGGTGTATCCACCGACCAGCCCTGCCAATCCCTGCATCAACAATCCGAATGCAGATCCGGTCGCCCAAACAGGATTCATCTCGAAGACGAGTCGCAGGGTGAGATGGATCGCGAGCACGGCAGCAAATCCACCCAGGACATAGCCCAGTACTCGAAGGTTCGGCAAGGCGCGAACGATCAGCGCGACCACCCCAAAGGCGATAGCCATCGCGACCAGGATGATGGCGCCATACGGCATGATCATGCCGGCCAGATCATGACCGATGTACGCAAGCCGGTCGCCGATGGATATCTCGCGACCAAGGCTCTCAAGCCAGCCAAGAACACCTTGCGACGCTGCCGTGATGGCCAGGACGTAGGTGACCAACCAGGCTGCGACAAAGGCCAACACGCGCTTTCCCATGTATGCTTCTTCCCGAATCTGCCGGAGTTTTTGCATGCTAACCCGATTGTCCCTGTTCGTCTCCGCTTGCCTGCTTGTTCTCAATGCACAAGCCGGATTTCGCCTCGAGACCGTCGCCGAAAATCTTGAGATCCCATGGGGACTGGCGTTTCTGCCCGATGGCAGCTTTCTGGTGACGGAGCATGCGGGTCGTCTGCGAATCGTCGGTTCGGATGGCCAGGTTGGCGAACCCGTCGCAGGCGTTCCAGCGGTGTATCACAAGAGCCAGGGTGGATTGTTCGACATCGTCCTTCACCCTGACTTTGTAAATAATCAGATCGTTTATCTCACCTATGCGCAGGGCAGCCCCAAGGACAATGGCACCGCTGTTGCCCGGGCGACATTGTCGCGACAGGGCCTGACCGGAGAACTCAAGGATCTGGAAGTGATTTTCCGCGTCGAGCGTCGCAAGGACACCCCCGTGCACTACGGCGGCCGGCTCGCCTTCCTGCTGGATGGCACCATGCTGCTGACCACGGGTGACGGTTTCTCCTACCGGCACGAAGCGCAGTCCGTCACCAGTCAACTCGGCAAGACCCTGCGCATGACCGAAGACGGCAAACCGGCAGAAGGCAATCCCTTCCCCGAATCGCCGTACGTCTGGACGTACGGTCATCGCAATCCGCAAGGGCTGACCGTGACAAAGGACGGCACTGTCTGGCTGAACGAACACGGCCCTCAGGGCGGCGATGAACTTAATCGGATTGAGCCCGGCAACAACTACGGCTGGCCCGCCATCTGTTATTGCCTCGACTACACCAATGCCTACGTCACACCGTTTACGGAATGGGAAGGCATGGAACAACCGGCTCACTATTGGCGCCCCTCAATTGCGCCGTCTGGCCTTGCGATTTACGAAGGTGATCGGTTCCCGGAATGGCAGGGGGATTTTTTTACGGGTGCGCTGGTGAACAAGGAAGTCCGGCGTCTGCATCGAACTGCCGATGGAAAACTCGAAGAGGAAAAGCTGTTCAGCGACATTGGCGAACGGGTTCGGGACGTTCGATCCGGGCCTGATGGCGCCCTCTATTTCACCGTCGAAGGGACCAACGGACGGATCATGCGCGCCGTTTCGGACGCACCGATGCCGGCGCCGGTTGAGCCCCTTGCGCCAACTGGAGAACTCGACCCCGAACCAGTCACGCAGGCTGAGCCGGTCGCAGAATAGAAATCCTTAAGGGCAGTGCCAATCAACGATTGGTGGCTGCCCTCTTTGCTTCCTTGCCCAGCACCACGCAGCCACTGGCGCCAAACATGCCCCCGACGCCCAAACAAAGTGCAACGTCAACATTCAATATCTGCGCTGCTGCCTCGCGTCGTACCTGGCGCACGCTCTCCTGTAACGCGTACATGCCGTACATCCCTGAATGCATGTAGGAGAGGCCACCGCCATTGGTATTGGTCGGTAGTCGACCGCCAGGTGCCGTGTTCCCTTCGGCGATGAATGCCCCCGCCTCGCCTCGCTTGCAGAACCCCAGGTCCTCCAGTCCGTAGATGGGCAGATGGGCAAAGGCGTCGTAGATCATCAGGTGATCGACATCCGATTGGGATATTCCGGCTTCACGCATGGCATCCCGACCCGCTTCACGAAATGCACGCGAACTGGTCAGATCTTCCATCTGGCTGATGATCGGGGTCTCCGAACTTTCGCCAGTGCCCCAGATGTGCACGGGTGGTTTCGGAAAGTCCCGGGCGCGATCGGCCGAAGTGAGAATCAGCGCGCCGCCACCATCGGTGACAAGACAACACTCGAGCAGGTGAAACGGATAGGCAATCACCCGGGATTTGAAAACGTCTTCGACGCTGATGAGATCGCGCATCGAGGCTCTGGGATTACGGTTCGCCCATTGCCGTTGAACCACGGCCACCATGGCCAGTTGTTCATGGGTCAACCCGAAATCTTTCATGTACCTCAATACCGGTATGGTGAACATGGTGGGTGGTCCAACCACACCAAAGGGCGCTTCAAACTGACCACCGAAAGACGCCGGAGCCGGGGCGAATCCAGACTTCCCTACTCTTGAGCGACCACTCTCGCCGTGGGTGATCAGCACTGTGCTGCAATGACCTGCCTGGATAGCGGCCACCGCGTGCCGCACATGGACCATGAACGAACAACCACCGACCGAAGTGCCATCCACCCAACGCGGTCGCAGACCCAGGTATTGCGCGACTTCGGTAGGACGAAAGCCGGCTGTCGCAAAGCCGTCGATCTCACGGGCATTGAGGCCCGTGTCCGCAAATGCGTTCAGCGCCGCATCGGCATGCAACTGGAGTTCACTCAGGTTGGGAATAACGCCGAGCTCCGTGGTCTCGGCGGCGCCGACAATGGCCACGCCAGTCATCGCGTTACGCCTTGTGAACCACCCTTCGGGCGAAAAAGAGGCAGCGTGATGTCATCGGTCTGCTTCAGAAAAACAACTTCCAGCGGCATGTCCAGTTCGAGCGCCTCCGGGGTCTGCGGACATTCGACAATATTGCTCATCATGCGGGGGCCCTCTGCAAGCTTGACCAGGGCAATGGCGTACGGCTCGCTCCATGCTGGATGTGGACGATGATTGATGACGTAACTCTCCAGCGTGCCGTGACCGCTGGCACGATAGATTGAAACATCGCGACTGCTGCACTCGGGACAGAACGGCCGCGGCGGGAAGTAGCTCAACTGGCAGTCATTGCATCGTTGCAGTCGCAGTTCCCCTGCCCGTGTACCCGCCCAGAAATGTTCGGTTTCCGGGGTAGGACGCGGTAACGGTCGCTCTGCCATATACTCCTCGCTCATCACTGTGACGACGCAGTATCCCAACGCCGGCGACCCACGTGCAAGCCAACCCTAGAATTCCCCTGCGTGTCATGCTGGTCATCAGCGATCTTGGTTATGGTGGTGCCGAACGCCAGGTTGTTGCGTTGGCCAACGGTCTTGCCAGCCAAGGTATCGAAGCCTTCGTCGCTACGCTCTCCGGGCACACGCCGCTGGCCCGTTCCCTGGACGACACAAGCCGTTTGCATGTGGTCGGTCGATCGCCCTTTCGTCTGGCCCGGCTTCTGCAAGAAGTGAAGATCGATGTTGTGCATGGATTTCTGCTGGATGCGGAAATCGTCAGTCGACTGGCAGCTCGAATTGCCGGTGTGGTCCACGTCGTTGGCTCGGAGCGCAGCACTCGGCATCACTACGCGTGGTGGCAAACCGGCTTGTACAAACTCACGGGGCGGAACATGTCCCTCTGCATCGCCAACACGACCGAAGGCGCACGCTGGCATTCAGAGGCGTTTGGACTCCCGTCAAATCGTTATCGAATCGTTCGGAACGGTGTGGATACCGATCGCTTCAGGCCGGGGGATGCGACAGAGACAAGACAAAAACTTGGTGTTTCCGCCACCGACGTACTGATCGGCATGTTTGCGAGCTTCAAACCAGTCAAGAACCACACGCTGTTGATAGAGGCACTGGCGCTTCTGAACAAACGAGGCATTCGTTGCAAAGCGTTGCTGGTGGGAGACCAGATGCAACGAGGACGTCATTCAAACACGGGACTGATCACCACCATCGAGACGCAGATTCGGGATCTGCATCTGGAGCACCAGGTCATCATGGTTGGACACCAGGTCGATATTGAACACCTGTACCGTGCCTGCACGCTGACGGTGTTACCTTCGGACTATGAAGGGACGCCAAATGTGGTGATCGAATCCATGGCCTGCGGGATCCCGGCAGTCGTCAGTGATGTGACCGGGAATCGCGAAGTGATTGTTGCAGATGAAGGTGGCCTCTTGTTCACCCCTGGCAGTCCTAACGCGTTGGCTGACGTGTTGGAGCGCTTGTTGAAGGATGCCGCCAACCTGGCGTCTATGCGACTCAAAGCACGCAAGGTATCCATCAGCCGCTTCGGGATGTCGCGGATGCTTGAAGAGATGGCCTCGGCTTACCGGTCATTGGTTTGAAAACACCGAATGACCGGAAATTGTGTGCTCCCCGTCGGTCTTGATGACGTTGGCGAGAGCCTTCTTCAACTCGCTGCAGGCAACTGCTTCTGAATCGTCGCTGACATATTTCAGCGCCGTGCCGTAATCCATCTTTTCCATTGCGGCCATGAAGGCCTTGACGATTTCGATCGACGAACTTTGTGGGTTGCTCAGTTTTATTCCTCAGCACTGCAGCGTTCAGCCAATCACCAGATCGGTGAATCGCGTGAACTTTGTGAGATGCATCGGAATCCAGCAATTACCTAAGGCGTCATCATCCAGAATTTCTCCGCAGTCCTGACGAATTTGCCCTCACGTCAGCGTGTTTCGATACTCGCCTGGCGTTGATTGATAGCGACGCCTGAACGCCGATCGAAAGGCGTCGATCGATCCAAATCCTGCCCGTTCAGCGATCCGATCAAGTGACCAATCACTGTTTTCCAGCAAGTCCCTGGAATGTTCGAGTCTGGTTTGTTCCACAAATCTTGAGAGTGTCGCGCCGGTCTGGTGGCGAAACACCCGTGCTAGATTACGTTCGCTCATGCCGGCTCGGTCGGCCAGGGTGTTGACCGAGAGGTCCGCAGCTGGGTTATCCACAATCCACGTGATCAGATCCTGCAACCGGTTTGAGGTGCTGGTCTGTGCCACTAGACCTGCGCTTAACTGCGGTTGACGACTTGGTCTGCGCAGGAACAAAACCAGCTCACGAGCTACTTCCGCAGCGATTGCACGTCCGAAGTCCTCTTCGACCATGGCCAGCGCGAGATCGATGCCAGCCGTCACCCCTGCCGAGGTGTAGATTGGCGGATCAACCGTGTAGATCGAGGCGGCTTCGATGAGTGTGCTCGGACACAACCGAGCGAGTTCAGCGCAGGACGACCAATGGGTGGTCGCGCGTTTTCCCTCAAGCAAGCCCGCTGCTGCGAGCACAAACGCGCCGGTGCACACACTGCCAACTCGGCACGCACCGCTGGCCTTGGCCCGCTTGATCCAGTCCACGAGGCCGGTGTCATTGATGACCGAGCGCAAGCCGGCTTCATCACTCCCCGCTATCAGCACCGTATCGATTGAGCCCGAGAGTTCAGCCAATGAGATCGTGCGAGAGAGGACGAGCCCTGAGTTGCTGCGGACCTCACCACCGATGGGTGAAGCGACTACAAGCTGGTAGCTGCCAGAGCGTAGTTGCTCAACTTTCCCGAATACATCGGAAGGTCCGACGACATCGAGCATCTGGACGCCTTCAAACGCCACCAGAACTACGGTTTTCATGCCGGCCTCCTGCCCAACCAGAATGATGTGGCCGGATTCACGGCTTCAATGTCCTGTTCGTTGTGGAGACATCGGGCAATCTTCAGCATCGGATTGGAAACTGTTTTGGAGATCATCAGAACCATGAAAATCGTTGCACGTTTGATACTGCTGACCCCTCTGATGCTGTTTGTCTCTGCAGGGTTCGCTGCGTCCGAAGCCGGACCCACAGCAGAATCGCGCGATGTTCCCGCGTGGGCGACCTCGCCCGATCGCAAAACGTTGCTTGCTGCCTTCACGCCACCGAAACGTCCGGGTCGTCCCGTCATCGCTGTCATTGGTCTGAATGAAGGGACCGAAACAACCGACTATCTCGTTCCGTTCGGGGTACTCGAAAGGGCCGATGTGGCCGACGTGCTTGCGTTGTCCACGCGTAGCGGCCCAATCACGCTGATGCCCGCCTTGAACATCCTGCCAGATGCAACGGTCGCCGAGTTTGAGCATAAATATCCGGAAGGGGCGGACTACGTCATCGTACCCGCAATGTTTCCGGCCGACGATCCGGAAACCACGGGATGGATCAGCGCTCAGGCAGCCAAACGCGCGATCATCGTTGGAATCTGCACCGGCGCCAGAGTGCTGGGTCAGGCTGGACTTCTCGTTGAGCGCCGCGCGACGTCTCATTGGTATGACCTCGCGACGGTGCGTGAGGAAAATCCAACGATGGTCTACGTTCCGAACCGGCGGTATGTGGTTGATCGGGGTGTGGCTTCGACGACCGGAGTGTCCGCGTCAATTCCTGTGTCTCTGACGCTGATCGAAGCCATCGCAGGCTATCAGCGAGCTGCAAAGGTTGCCTTAGAGCTCGGGTAGACAACTGGGATGATCAGCATCAGAGCGATGAGTTCACGGCGAAATCGGACTTTCTGCTCACGGCCGCCGTGAATACGCTCGCCTTTTGGCGTCACGAAACGCTGCGGATTGACATCGAACCTGGCGTCGATGAGATTGCTCTGGCATTGACAGCCGACGCCTGGTCGCGCACCTATCAATCAAGGGTGCTGATTGCAGCAGCTGATGAAGAAGTTGTGACGACGCAAGGGGGCATACGAGTCATCCCAGACAAGAAGCAGGAATACGAGGCCAGTGATGCATCACTGCCCGCACTCGCAGCCAGTTTCCAAGTCAGAGCGTTGGACACATCGCTACAACAAATCGGCGAACGATACGGACGACCGACGAGAAAGTTCGTAGCAACCCAGCTTGAGTACTCGGCAGGGCTTCCCAAATAGTCCGATAAAGGAATCTGATAAAGGAATCCGATAAAGGTAGGTGGTTTTTCCAGTCCGACTTAATCAGCCCTTACTCGATAGACCGCATTGGATACATCATCCGAAACCAGCAGTTCGCCTTTCCCTGTGATGAGTACGTCGTTAGGTCGCCCAACAACTTTTTCAGCTTGGATAAAGCCGGTCATGAACGCCTTGATCGTCATGGTGCCGGCCGCATCGGGAACCAGCGCTGAGACCCGGTAACCCACCATTTCTGATCGATTCCAGCTGCCGTGCTCGGCGATCAGCACACTCCCCTGCCACGCTTTGCCCAATCCTGCCCCGGTATTGAACGTCAAACCGAGTGCAGCGGAGTGTGCCTGGATGGTGTAGCTCGGTTTGGTGAACTTGCCAGCGTCGACATCCTTGCCAAATTCCGGATCAGGAATGTTGCCGGCATGGATGAAGGGATAGCCAAAGTGCTGGCCTTTTGCTGTGACAACATTGACCTCTTCCGGCGGCACATCATCGCCCATCATGTCCCGGCCATTGTCGGTGAACCAGAGCTGTTCCGTTGTCGGATGAAAGGCCAGACCTACGCTGTTGCGTACCCCTTCAACAAACGGTTGGGTCACACCAGTATCCGGATCCATTGTCAGGATCGACGCGAATCGAGGGTCTCGACTCTTGCAGATGTTGCAGGGCGCGCCGACCGGAACGTACAACAAACCGTCCGGCCCGAAGCGGAGATATTTCCAGCCGTGGTGTTGTTTGTCAGGGAGCTTATCCGTCAGCAATCGCGATGTTTTGGATTCCAGCGCGTTTTCAACTACCCAGATCTCATTCAACGCGCCGACATAAAGATCTTCCCGCCCGTTATGCTCGCGCAGGGCGATGCCACTTGGCAGTGTCAGACCTTCGAGCAGGGTCTCCACACTGCTCGCTTTTCCTGCACCGTCGAGTCGTATGCGATAGACAACGCCTTGTTTGAACGTCCCCACAAACAGGGTGTTTCCATCCTTGGACAGTGCCATCTGCCGTGCATCCGGAAGCGAACCCGCAACCAGTTCTACGTGGAGACCCTCGGGGACGACCAATCGTTCAAGCAGACCAGCCGACAGTTTGTTGTCTTCAGCGACTGCGACGGTGGCTGCGGATACGAGTGCAGACAGGACAAGCAGGTAAAGTTGTTTGAGCACGTGAAGTTTCTGATCGGAAGGATATTCATCATACAACGAGGTCGGACGAGAGCGGACGGCGAGGTAACTGGTACGCAGCCATCTTCGACAAGTTCAATCGCGGGAAGGATTCGGAATCCAGATCTTCAGCCCCGCAGCGATTTCCTTGCTCCGCTCCCGCACACCGGAGGGGAAATGTCCTGATGACAGGCACAACGAACTACATTCCCCGTGGAACACCCGGCGTCTGTACCGCCTGAATCCTGCGCAGCAGATCCTGCTGACGTTCTTTTTGTGCGGGTGTATCAGCCGGCATCGCGAACCCAGTGCGGCTGGCATATTCCCGATGCTGGCTGAGAAATTGCGGGTAGTCGTCGTACTTGCAGGTCTGCGCGAGCTCGTGAAGATGATCGAGAGTGACCGTCTCACGCATTTTGTCCCACTCGCCGTTCACGGAAAGCCGGTGCAACTTGTCGCCAAGCTCCTGAAGACCATGCAGGCGCAGCACATGGTGATAGGTGCGAGTCGAACCGTAGAACGATAACGCGGTGCGCATGCCCAGGAGCTTCTGCTCGATCTCACTGTCCGAGTCGCCCAAGACAAGGTACCCACTGTCGGCGATTTCCACGTCCTGCCAGGTTCTGCCCGTACGATCCAGCCCGACCTTTACGTTTGGCAGCAATACCTCGCGCATGTACTTGTCGGACATGATGCCGCCGTGGGGCATGATGATATCTGCGACTTCACCGGCCACTCGGGCCATGCCATCGCCCACCATGGCCAGGCCAATCTTCGGATAGGGATGATCGATGGGACCGGGATTGAAGTTCGGTGTCATCAGCGTGTACGTGTAATGTTTGCCGAGGAACTGCGGCTGTTTGCCAATCGACCAGGAATCCCAGACCTCACGCATCATCTGGATGTATTCGCGCATGCGTGGTGCTGGCGCTGTCCAGGTGCCACCAAATCTTCGTTCGTTGTGCCCTTTGACCTGACTGCCAAGACCGATGGCAAAGCGGCCGCCTGAAATCTGCTGGATATCCCACGCCTCCATCGCCAGGACCATGGGGCTACGAGGGAAAGCGATCGTGACCGAGGTCTGCAGCCCAATTCGACGGGTAGACGTGGCGGCAAGGGCCATGGTCAGCACCGAGTCATGGGCAAGCTCCCCGCAGGTCACACAATCAAAGCCATCGTCTTCTGCTTTTTTTGCCTGTGCCGGAGCCGCACCTGGCCAGCCACCAATACCGGTGATTACCTTCATGACCTTTTCCACCTTGCTGTTTTGGAATGAACTGAGTTAACGCGTTGAAGTAAGAACATTGCCGACACCAACCTTATTCTTCCACGAAGCGTCCGAGGCTTCCGACACGCCAATCTATCCCGGACGCCAGCACTGCGGTACTGTCGGTCGGATCAGCATTAACAACCTCCCAGGAGGAGATCATGTCCGATCGCATCACCAGCTACCCTTTCTTTCAGGAAGCTTATTTCGTCAACGATCTCGATGAGTCCATCGGCAAGTGGAGCGATCTGTTTGGTGCGGGACCATTCCGCAAGGCGATGCACCACAAGACTGACCGCTTTCACTATCGAGGCACCGATCAGGAAGCTGATGTCTCTTATGCCTTTGGTTACCTGGGCGACATGATGATTCAGTTCATCCAGCAACACGACAACACACCTTCGATTTACCGCGACATGTTCGCTGCCGGTGAAGAAGGGTTTCATCACGTTGCAGTACTGGTACACGACTTCGAAGCCGAGTATCAACGTTTGCTCGACAAAGGGTTCGTCGACGCCTGTCGACTATATGCCGACGGTGTGGATGCGGCCTACTTCGATACGCGCTCGGTGAACGGCTGTTTCACGGAGATTCATGGTGATCCGCTGCCGATACTTGGCCGCTGGGCTGCGATGAAGCGCGCTCATCAGCTCTGGCGACCTGGGGATGATGTGTACCTCGTGCTCCCGAAGATAAATTGAGAATCGTCAGCGCGACAACTTTTCCCATTGACTCTCAACTGCCTGTACTGAGCAGTGGCCTTCTGAAGCGCCCGGATCATTGCCACCACGCCTGACGTGTGGGTAGAGTGGTCTGTGCCACCGATACTTGGTCACAATGGAGGCTCCGATGTGGGAAATGAACTGGCTTGCCGTGATCGGCGCTGCGCTGGCAGGGTTCGTAATCGGTGGGATCTGGTACGGGCCGCTACTCGGAAAAGTCTGGCAACGTGAAGCCGGATTGTCCGATGCCGATTTGAAAAACGCCAACATGCCCCTGATTTTCGGGACGACGTTTCTCCTCAATTTGTTAGCCGCGTTCATACTTGCACACGTACTCGCGACCTTTGGCACGCCCGGGCTGTCGCTCAGCGTGCAGATTGCTGGTGGCATCGGTCTCGCTTTCGTCGCGACTTCAATCGGCGTCAATTACCTGTTTGCGCGCAAAACACTGAAGCTGTTTGTGATCGATGCTGGATACTGGATAGTGATCTATAGCGTCATGGGCGCGGTTCTTTCGCTCGCGCATTGACGCTGCGGGACTCTCCACACAGTTCTGCACGACTACCGCATGATTGAGGAGGTTTTGCCTGAATAGGCAGAGCCCGAGTCGGTCGACAACCCATGAGTTTATTGGCGCCCCGAGAAGGACTCGAACCTTCAACCTACCCCTTAGGAGGGGGTCGCGCTATCCTTTGTGCCATCGGGGCATGGGGGCATTCTAGCGGGCAAAACGTCACCAATCAGCCGCGTTTCCATAATTTCCATACACATTGAGCGTTGTTTCGTATGGATTCTGCGGGTAAGGTGCCGCCTCCCCGCGTGCCAGCCCTGTTTCCGCAACACCATTGTTTGAGTCCAGCGGTCAATTTGCCGCGCGCAAATCAGCTAATTCAGCGAATAGAGAACGCCATGTCCTCACAATTGGATACCAGCAACGGCTTTGAAGCCCTGAATCTGCCCGCGACGTTGCTGCGGGCACTCTCCGATGTGGGGTATGAAACGCCCACGCCGATCCAGTCGGAAGCCATTCCGTGCCTGCTTGAAGGGCGTGATCTGGTTGGACACGCACCCACTGGAACCGGGAAGACGGCCGCTTTTGCCCTCCCGCTGCTCTCCCGGGTTGACGTCAACAACCGGCAGGTTCAAGCACTGATCCTGACACCGACGCGGGAGCTCGCCATTCAGGTTGCTGAAGCCTTTCAGCGTTATGCCGCACATCTCCCCGGTTTTCATGTCATGCCTATCTATGGTGGTCAGGGTTACGACATCCAGCTTCGCCAGCTGCGACGTGGCGTGCAGATCGTCGTCGGCACGCCCGGTCGAGTGATGGACCACATGCGTCGAGGCTCGCTGTCGCTCGCGGGATTGCAGACCCTGGTACTTGATGAAGCCGACGAAATGCTGCGAATGGGTTTCATCGATGATGTGGAATGGGTTCTTGAGCAAGCACCGAAAGAACGTCAGCTGGTTCTTTTCTCTGCAACCATGCCTCCTGAAGTCGAACGCATTGCGCGCGCGCATCTGCATGATCCTCTGGACATCTCCATCAAGGCCAAAACAGCCACCGCTGAGACGATCCGTCAGCGCTACTGGCTGGTTGGCGGCTTGCACAAACTCGATGCGCTGACCCGCATTCTCGAAGTCGAGCCCTTCGATGCGATGCTCATCTTCGTGCGGACCAAGATCGCGACCCTGGAGCTGGCAGAACGTCTGGAAGCGCGCGGGTATTCGGCTGCGGCGCTCAATGGTGACATGGCCCAAAACCATCGCGAACAGATGGTCAACCGGTTCAAGGCGGGTTCGCTCGACATACTCATCGCAACCGATGTCGCCGCGCGTGGTCTGGATGTGGATCGCATCAGTCACGTCGTCAATTACGACATTCCCTACGATACCGAGTCATACATTCACCGCATCGGCCGAACCGGACGTGCCGGTCGACTGGGTGACGCGATACTGTTTGTGGCCGCTCGCGAACAACGCATGTTGGCAGCGATTGAACGCGCAACACGACAGCGGATCACGCGTCTGGAACTGCCCAGCGCTGAAGCCGTCACGCAAAGCCGGGTTACCAAGTTCAAGCAGCGCATCGTCGAAAAGCTTGAGTCCGCGGATCTCGCATTCATGCGCAACATCCTCGAACAGTTTCAGCAGGAACATGCGGTGACCCCGCTGGATATCGCGGCCGCTTTGGGAATTCTGGCGCTCGGCAACAAAACCCTCGCCATGCCGCCAGACGCCGCGCGATCACGCCGGCCCGCAGAGTCCGCGGACTATCGTGAACCGGGTCGCGATGACCGGCGGGATAACCGCCATGAAAGCCGTCATGACAACCGCAACGACCGAGGCGGTTCCGATCGTGGCGACAGCCGCGATGACAATCGCCGGGATGACAGCCGCCGCGATGATCGTCGACCAGATCGGCAGGATGACCGCGGTGACAGCCCGCCACGCATGGCCCGCAGGGCGAACCGGCTGGCAGCGGCAGATAGCGATCGTTATCGCATCGAAGTAGGGTCTGAACATGGCGTCGCGCCGGGCAACCTCGTCGGCGCAATTGCCAACGAAGCAGGGCTGGACTCCGGTCAGATTGGCAAAATCGAAATTCTCGCCGACCACAGCGTTGTCGAACTGCCCACTGGTATGCCCAAGGCAATATTCAACGACCTCAGCAATGCCTGGGTTTGTGGACGTCAGCTGCGCCTGTCGTTACTTGATGCAAGTGGCGCGATCAGCACGGCGCGAGCCTTCGAGCCCAAGAAACAGCGTGACAATCACAAGAGCAAACGTGCGAGTGCAACCGAACCATCAGCATCGTCTGCACCTCCATTTGCCGCCGCCCGGTTCAAGGACAAGAACAAGGACAAGCCTGCAAAGGACAAGGACAAAGGCAAGCGCAAGAAGGACCGCAAGTCCAACGCCTCGTGAGCTGACGTGTCAGCTCACGTGCAGGGTTAAGGCCTTGAGATACTCGGTTTCCGGCATCGCCGGATGAACGGGATGATCCACGGCCTGTGTTCCCTGCTCAAGCAATCGCAGGGTCCGCTCGGCCCGTCGGGATGCACGCAGGACGCTGTGGATCAGTTCCTCTCTCGGCATGTGGTACGAGCAGGAGGCCGAGATCAACGTTCCACCGGGCTGGACCAATCGTAGTGCCAGTGTATTCAGGCGCTCGTAGGCTGCGGCGCCGGTTTTCAGATCCTTGCGTCGTTTCACGAAGGACGGTGGATCCACGATCACCGTCTCAAACAGTTCGCCTGCATCAACCAGTCGTTGCATCACATCAAACGCATCACCCTGTTCCGTGCGTACGTTGGTCAGTGCGTTGCGCCCTGCATTGGCGTTGAGTACTTCGAGCGCCGGGGCGGACGCATCGACACACACCACTTCACTGGCGCCCGCACGTGCGGCAGCAATTCCCCAGGCACCCAGATAGGAAAACACATCCAGTACACGTCCGCCGCGCAGGTGCCGGTGCATACGTTGTCGGTTGTCGGCCTGATCGAAAAACCAACCGGTTTTCTGACCATTCTGGACAGGGACCAAAAATTCGCACTGCCCTTCGCGCAGCACAACATCTTCAACCGGTTCGCCATGGACCACCCGCACATCCTCGGCGAGACCTTCCAGGGTGCGAGAGGACATATCGCCTCGCAATACGATGGACCGAGGCGCAAGCAGTTCCACCAGCGCCGCGACGAGTTCATCCACTCGGCGATCCATGCCGGCAGTGCCGATCTGCAGAACCAGCACATCGCCATAACGATCAACGACCACTCCGGGTAATCCGTCGGACTCGCCAAACACCAGCCGATAGAACGGTGCCGAATAGAGCCGATCACGAATGGCCAAAGCTTCTGCTATCCGATCCCGAAATAACGGAGCACCCAGCCGGAACTGCCGATTGCGGGTCAATACTCGCCCGGCGATCAGTGAGTGTGGGTTGATATAACCGCGCGCCAGCCATTTGCCGTGCTGGCTCACAAAGTCGACTTCGTCACCGGACGCAAAGGACTTGACCGGTGATCGAACATTGTCGATTTCGTTGCTATAGATCCACTCATGGCCGGCGAGAACACGCCGGTGCTGGTCTTTCTGCAGCACGACTTCGGGTATGGATGACATTTCAGCTTCCCAGACGATAACGAAGTTTGACGACCAGTTGTTCGATATCCGGATCTTCGAGCGATGTGTTGAACAGATCGTCAAAGCCATCGTCTGCGAGGCTGCGGACGCCGCCCAAGGTGTACACCACAAACAGATCCGACAGGGGAGCGAACTCCCACCGGTAGCGCAACTGGATATTTAGATTCGAAACGGAGAAGTCGTCGGTTGGTCCCGGCGGCTTGCTGCCTTCTGCCAGCCTTTCAACACCGTCACGGAGACGGAAGAACGATCGCTCGCGAGCACGAATACCGATCCATTGTGCACTCAAACGCAGTTGCTGTCGTGCAGTGAAGTTGTACTCGAAGGCGAGCTTCGGCCTGACCTCGCGCGTGTCAAAGGTGGTGAAATCACGTCCACCCTGATGCAACAGCCATTCACCACGCTGCCAGTACTCGCCGAGCAGCTCGAGAGACAATCGATCCAACGGTCGCCAGACCAGACCTGCCCTCGCCTTCCACGTATCGCCGCCACTGATCTCGCCATCAATGTCAAATCCCAACTTGTAGCTTAAGCGGCGCGAGGTGTCCGAGGTGTAGTCAAAATTGGTGTCGTGGCGTCCCTTCGTGACAAACGTACCATTGCCGAAGCTCTCGCGATCTTCATCGCGTTCTGGAAAGTAGGCCAGATAAACATCCAGTCTCGCCAGATTGTTCAGGAAAATCTCATTGTTGGTACCAAAACCACGCCGTGTATGGTCCCCATCACCATTGATTTCAAACTGCGCGAAAGGCAAGAGCGCCCACTGCCTGGCCCAGCCCAGATTGGCTCGAGTCCAGTTCATCCCGGCCCGCATGTTGGTGGCATCATTGCGACGCAGAAAACCGAGGTCATTGATATCGAGCTTGCTGTCGTAGTGGTCGAATCCCATGCTGAAATTCAGGCCACGACGATGGGTGTAAACGACGTCGGCAAATCCACCAGTACCCTCGCCGATACCGTCCTTGTCCGAATACAGCAGTTGGCCATCCACTTTCCAGCGAGCACCGGCACTCAGAAAATGCCCATCGATGCCATGCACCAAAGCATCCTGGTCCGGATGAGCAACCAGCGTCGAAATGGTTCCCAGTGCCGCGTAGGCCCCGTTGAAGCTGGTTTCATAGAGAAAGCGCATGACACCGTAGTCCGAGCCCGACTGGTGCAGGTTCATCGGACCTGCATCAAATTTTACGTCATCTTCAGAGGCGGCCAGAATGCCGTAACGCAGATGGCCGAGCTGACCCGTTGCCTTGACGGCGGCAGTGAGCTCGGTTGGCTGAAAGCGTTCCCTGTTTGGAATGACAGTTCCTGGCGGCACATTGGTCGGCGCTCTTGGACGTCCGCCAATGCGGCGAGTATTGATGACACTGGTTGGTTCACGATTGAGCTTGGTATCCGACCTCGGTGTGGTGTCGAAAATTTCCCGTCCCTCGACAAAGAACAATCGTTTCTCGGGGAAGAAGGTTTCAAACGCGGTCAGGTTGACGTCGACGTCGTCGGATTCGACATTGCCAAAATCCGGGTTCAACGTTGCCGTCAGCTGGAAATTTGTGCTGGGTCGCCAGAAAACATCGGCGCCCGCCTTCCACGTCAGACCGTCCTCCACTTCATTCTGTGTTGCAGCCGCGAAGGGAAAGACGCTCCATTGCTGCCGCGGGTCAACACCTTCGAGCACCATGGGGCGAAAGGCGGAGAGAAAACGCGATGCGGTTGGAGGCAGCGTCGGCACGGTCCAGCGTTCATCTTCGGCCGAATATTTCCTGCTCGTATACAGACCAATGCTGCGTTTGCCTTCATGTTTTGGCATGGCGACCTGCGACCACGGCAGGTACATCTCGACGCTCCAGCCTTTTTTGGTTAAGGCGCTGGCGCTGTACCACGCCCCATCCCAGTTGGGAGTGACACGGCGCTCCGGTAAAACCGTTCCGTCTGCGGTGGAGCCGCCGAGCGCGACCATGAACCAGTAGCCGTAGAGCCCCTCTCCAGAGGTGTCCAGCATGAGGCCGATGTGATCGCGATTGAGCTGCACCTGATCGCGGGAGCTGATCCACTGGACCAATCGATCATGTGGCTGATCCATGTCCCAGCTCGCGTAAATACCTTGTTCGGTATAAAACACCCGCAATCGTGTGTGGAGTTCCGGTTCTGCGCCGGTATCGGGTTCGGTGGTGTGGAAGTCGTCGACGATGGGCAGGGTCTGCCAGAGGGGTTCGTCGATTTTGCCGTCGATCTTGATGTGGGAGTCGGAGTGAGGGAGGCGGGTCAGGAGGATCGGATCACCAATATTGAGGTCGAGTTGCATCGACCCCGGCACAGTCCCTCCACCAGGCGGAGGCCGAGCCTGTGCATCTCGCCTGAGTTTGTTGAGGTTATAACCAGGTGGTGCTGAATCCGGAATTTCATCGGGCGTCTGATCCAGAAGTTCACGTGTGCTTTCTTGTTGCTCCTCGTCTGCAGGCAATGGCGCGATGGCGTCTTGGCTGGGCGAGTCTTCTGGTGGGGGGACGGGGGGGGTGACCGGCGAAGTGTCTGACAGATCTGCCGGGATTGCAGTTGAAGCCGGGTTATCGGTCGAGGAATTTGCTGCGGGTGGAACAACCGCAACACTGGTTGCCGGATCCATGCGCACCAGCCACGCATCCGGAAAGCCCTTGCCGCGGGCGGTGGACGCAACTGCCTGGGCCTGGAACTTGTCTTCGAAAGGACCGGCGACTACTCGATGCATCGGACCGCGCGCGGTATCAACATCGTGTATCGACACACTCTGCTCGAGGACTGCTGCATTGCTGGTGATCTTTTCTGCACTGGTGAGTTCCGACGTGCTGCCAAGAACTACCCAGTAGCCATCATCGGCCTGGACCTGAGGCAAAAATGTGCAAGCCAGAAGCATCAGCCCCAGACGTATGTATGAATTCATGGACCTCCCCCGTGAATGACGAGTCTATGTAATCGTCATCAGGAAGGGAACCCGCTCATCGGGTTCGGATGGATCAATGATAAGTGGATGGTTGAGTTCGACGACAAGGATGGAAGTGCGTGTCGCGCACAGGCTGACCTGATTCAGAGCAGCCGATCGAACAGCGATCCCAGTACCAGCCAATCGACGATCAAGCTGACAACGGCGAGTGCCACTACGACGATTGCAAGGATGCCAAGCAAACGCCAGCCATGGAACTTGCGCTCTGCCTCTATTGGAGCTTCATCCAAGATATTCAGCCTCGGAGTGGATTCATGGTCTCGAACCAACCGATGAACGAATCAAGGAATCGGAGTGGTGTGATGACAGAATCGAGATTGGTGCACCCGGCTGGATTCGAACCAGCAATCCCCAGCTTCGTAGGCTGGTGCCTTATCCAATTTGGCCACGGATGCTGCGCAAAAGGGCGGCCATTATGGTGAGGCGCTCCGGACAGGTCAACGAGCAGACTCCCCGCCGTCAAATAATCTGTTCTTCCTGACAATGAATGTTCCATTATTGACCACCACAAAATGCCTGGGAGTGAACAGACATGACCACGCGCGTCGCTGCCATCGATCATCTGTCTGCGGACACCGATACTGATGTCATTGCCGAACGGCTCACTCGGGACGGGGCAGTCATCATCGACGGACTGGCCGACCCTGCCCTCCTCGCTCGCGTGCGGACCGAGATCATGCCCTTTGTTGAAGCGACGTCTGCTGGTCGTGATGATTTCACCGGTCGTCAGACCACACGCACTGGCGCTTTGGTCGCCCGTTCGCCGGCTTGTCGCGAACTGGTGATGCAGCCTTTCATCATGGCGAGCTGTCAAAAATTTCTTGGCCCTTTCACGGATCGCATCCAGTTGCATCTGACACAGGTCATCCGGATCAGACCCGGACAGGGTGAACAACCGCTGCATCGTGATCGCCTGGCGTGGGGAGGATTTTTGCCACGCAACCTCGAGCCCCAGTTCAACACCATCTGGGCGCTGACGGATTTCACCTACGAAAACGGTGCCACCCGCGTCGTGCCGGGTTCCAATACGTGGCCTGACGACCGCAAGGCCGAGCACGATGAAACAGGTTTTGCAGAGATGAAAGCTGGTTCCGTCCTCATCTACTCAGGCTCAGTGATCCACTCCGGTGGCCGGAATCAGTCCACCCAGGATCGTATCGGCATCAATATCACCTATTGCCTCGGCTGGCTCCGGCAGGAGGAAAACCAGTACTTGTCGTGTCCGCCTCACATCGCGAAGACTCTTGATCCAGAACTGCGGGCGCTGCTGGGGTACTCCATGGGATCTTACGCGCTGGGTTATTTCACACCGCCCATGGATCCTGGCGAAGGGCCGGAGATCGTACCGCCGGATTTCCTGTTCAATGGCAAGGTTACCGGCTGGGGTGCCGAGTTGTATGAGCAGGTCAGCGCCAGAGTCCGCTACCAGTTGGGCGACAAGCCATAGGTTGGCTGGGCACAAACGGTTTATCAGCCAGCACCAAAGCTGCGGTCAAATTGAAATCGAAACAGGAGAATGTGCCATGTTTATCGCGATGAACCGGTTCCGCATCACCAAGGGGTTTGAGGACGGATTTGAAAAAATCTGGCGGGAAAGAGAGTCGTTCCTCGATGGTGTTCCCGGCTTCACCGGATTCCATCTCCTCAAAGGGCCAACCAGAGAAGATCACGTGCTCTATGCCTCGCACAGCACCTGGGAATCCAGGGCTGCATTTGTTGCGTGGACTGAGTCGGACAACTTTCGTCGCGCTCACGCCCAGGCCTCGGCACCAAAAGGTACGTATCTCGGCCATCCGGACCTGGAGACGTTCGAATCCGTCCTCTAAAACCGTCAGATATGATTGTTCTGCTTCCATGTCGATGAAAATTGATTTATACATTGGGCTGGTTCGAACGCCATGTCGGCACGGGAGAGGTTTCGACAAGGCCGGGGTGTTTAGCAGTCACGCATCGACCTGATTTTTCTCCGCCTTTTGCGCGTTTGTATCTCAAACACAAGTGGGAGAGATTCACATGGTTCATCAATCGGGAATAGCACCCGGAACCTGCCCCCGTCCGACCATACGCCGAAAGCTTGCAGCCATTGGGTTGACGAGCACGGCGCTGGTGGCAGCAATGGCAGGATTCGGGTTCGGCAGTTCGTCAGCATTTGCTGCAGAAGGCGCAAATTCACTGGCTATCGAGGAGATCGTCGTCACCGCACGAAAGCGCGAAGAGCGACTGGTTGACACACCGGTGGCCGTCGCTGCCCTCGGCGCCGAGGAGATCGAGCGATACAACACTCGAGACCTCGATCAGCTGACATCTCGAATTCCGGGCGTCCAGATCGCACACGGTGCGGGTGGTGGAGCAGGCGGAAGTATCGCGATTCGTGGGGTCGGCAACCTGGCAGTCGACTACGGTGCAGACCAACCCGTATCGCTGGTGATCGACGGCATGTCATTCAGCCGCGGCCACATGCTCGATACCGGCTTTTTTGATATCCAGTCGGTTGAAGTGCTGAAAGGTCCGCAGGCACTGTTCTTCGGCAAGAACAGCCCGGCCGGTGTCGTTGCAGTTACCAGCGTCACTCCGGAAGTCGGTGCAGAGATGCAAGGCTTTGCGCGTACCTCCTACGAATTCAGGACCGAAGATCCGGTACTCGAAGCCGCCCTGTCGATGCCCATTGGCGACACGCTCGCGGTTCGCCTGGCAGGCCGCTACCAGAACATGCAGGGTGGATATCTCAAGAACACCGCGCAGCCACTGAACACCACGGCGCTCAACAGTGGGCCATCACGTGGCGCATCCTACGATGAGTATCCAAAGCAGGATCAACGTGTGGTTCGTTTGACTACCGTCTGGGAACCGGTGGATAACTTCGACGCAACCCTCAAGTTCTTCCGATCATTCTCCAAGCAGAATGATGGCGGACGTACCGTGCTGTACTCGTGCGCGGATGGCCCGGGAAGGAACCCCTACTACCTGTTCCTGCCCGATCCAACGCAGACTTGTCCGAACAACAAACCACAGCTCAAGCGCAATGGCGGGCTGCCTCCGGCGGCGATTGCCAACAATCATCCCCGCCTGGATGAAGACGCTCGGTTCTTCAACAAGCTGGATAACCAGGTCATTACGCTCGAGATGAATCTTGATCTGGAAAACTTCAAGCTGACGTCAGTTACGGGTGTGTGGGACTACCGTCACCGTGAGTACACCAACTACGACTACACCAGCTACGGCATCGTCGTTTCCAAACAAGGTGAAGGTGGTTCCTCGTGGACTGAAGAGCTCAGACTGCAGTCGCAATTTGATGGTCCGGTGAACGTCATGCTCGGCGCTTTCTATGAAGACAGTCAGCGTGATCTGGATGCTCCGGTGCAGATTCTGCCGAACGCATTCTTCGGTGGTCCGGATCTGAGTCCTACCAGCATCTATCCAGGCACCAGCATCAACTACCACCAGCACTGGGAAAACAACATCGAGAGTTACTCGCTGTTCGGCAGTCTCGACTGGCAGCTCAATGATCAGTGGCTGGTTTCCGGTGGAGCACGTTACACCAACGAAAAGCGCGACTCTTTTGGTGGCAACATCTACCAGCGTGGCTTTGCAGCATTTTCGCCAGGTGGCCTCTTTTACGCGCCGAAGGGCAAGTCAGACAACGTGTCTCCTGAACTCACCGTCAGCTGGACACCCGTTGATGACATGATGATCTACGTCGCCTACAAGACCGGCTTCCAGTCATTCGGCATTTCCAACCCCGGCACGGTGCCGCGATTTCCGGTCGTGACACCTGAAGTCATCGACGACTACTTCATCTTCGATGAAACCGAGGTCGATGGGTTCGAAGCCGGGATCAAGGGCTACTATCTGGATGGAAGGCTCTCGGCTGACGTGATTATCTTCAGCTATGAGTTCAAGGATCTGCAGGTTGCCGTATTCGATTCTGTCACGACGACGTTCTCTACCCAGAACGCTGCCGTGGCATCGAATGATGGCATTGAAATCCAGACCACCTTCCAGGCTACCGAGGCACTTCAGTTGCGGTTGGCTGGACAGTACAGCAAGCTCAAGTTCGACGAGTTCGCCGATGCCGCTTGCCATACCGCACAACTCGTTGTCGCGACCGGTCCGGGATGTCACATCGGGCCGAAGGGCGCGCCCATTCAGGATCTGTCCGGCAAGCGTTACGGTGGTCCACCACTTCAAGTCAACGTGGGTGCAACGTTTGACACCATGCTGACGTCCACCTGGGGTCTTGAGTTGACGGCTGACGTGATCCACTACAACAAAGGCTACAAAAATCGCGGACAGCCCAATACCGACATCGATGCACGCACGCTCACGAACCTCGCGGCGCGCCTGTATCAGTCTGATGGCCCTTGGGAACTTGGCTTGATCTGTTCCAACTGCACGAACGAACTGTACGTGACCAGCATTGGTGACAAGCCACTGCAAAAAACGATTCCCGGCACCGGAATCTCTGACCTGACAGGCAGCATTGGCTACCCTCGTCTGATCACCGCTCAACTGACTTATAACCTCAACTAGTCAGCGCGGTCTGCAACAAGGCGACTCCAGCGATGGAGTCGCCTTTTTTCCTTGCACAGCCGCCACTGCCCGGGCAACTCCAGGAGTTCGAATCATGACGACAGCCAAACCGTCGGCCTGTCCGTTCAAACAAGCGGCCGACATCGACTTCATGGACCCGGTAGTGCAGGAAAACTGGTTCGATGCCTATAACGTGCTACGCAATGAGGCGCCGATCTACTTCATGCCCCAAACCGGCATGACTGTACTGACCCGGTACGACGACATCGAGTACGTGTTGCGCCGTCCGAGTCTGTTTACCGCCGGCCCCGACGTGCAAGACACTGAACCGTTGATCAAATTTCCAGAGGCGCTGGCACTCTACGAACAAAAAGGCTGGCGACGATACACCGCGCTGGGCGAAAACCTGCCGAAGCACAAACACTATCGTGCGCTGGTTGACCCAAAACTCACATTGTCGGCAATCAAGACAAAGGAACCATTCATCCGGGGTGTCATCAACGAACTGATCGACACCTGGATCGACAAGGGTGAAATCGAATTCATGAAGGAATTCGCCGAGCCCCTGCCGATGATCGTTATCGGCGAATTGCTCGGATTTCCACGCATGGATCTACCCATGCTGAAAGAGTGGTCCTATGCGTGGGTCTTGCCGTTTTCAAGAGGCCTGACCCTGGAACGCGAAATCTGGGCAGTTGAAAAACACATCGAATTGCAGCACTACATTCACGACACCATCAAGGCCAAGCGGCGCCGACCGGCCGACGACATCATCACCCATCTCACCACTGTGGAACTGGAAGATGTCGATCTGGGTCACAAACGCCCGTTGACCGATACCGAAATCATCGGCATCACCGATCACCTGCTGATCGGTGGCAACGAAACCACAACCTTTGCGCTCGCGAACGGTTTGTGGCTCCTGTTCAGAAACCCGGAGGTCTATGCCGCTCTGCAGGCAGACCGCGGCAAGATCAGGAATTGGGTTGAAGAAGTGCTGCGCATCGAATCGCCAACTCAAGGCCTGTTTCGCCATGTGGTGCAGGACACTGACATCAATGGTTTCAAACTGGCCAGGGGAGCGATCCTCTCCATTCGCTACGGTGCCGGGAACCATGATCCGGAGCGATTTCCCGAGCCAACCAACCCGGACCTGGAGCGGAAGAATGCCGGTAGGCATCTGGCCTTCGGGTTGGGTGAACATGTGTGTCCGGGCGCAACGCTCTCCCGTTACGAACAGTGGCTGGCGTGGGAAATCCTGCTCGAGCGTGTGCCGAACATGCGACCGGTACCGGACCAGGACGATTACAGCCATGTTCCGGGCTTCTGGCTGCGTGCACTGAAGTCGATT
>JANNBJ010000004.1:0-3714 GCA_031385325.1 Gammaproteobacteria bacterium
ACTCGTGCAATACGCAGTCTCCGGTATCCCAACGATCCTGGGTTTCCGGGGTCAACCACCACGTCTGACCGGCTTGTTTTGCCATGCTGCGAAACAGGTCTGCACGTGAAGGAAAATGATTGGAGCGTGCATCACCCAGGAACACCAGTACCGATTTTCGATTGATGTCCCTCGCTGCCAAGGTCTGTAGATCATGCATGGCCCGGCCATAGTCCGTCGTTCCCTGTCCATGTTGTATGACGGCCGTCTCAATCGCTGTGTGGTGATCCTTGTCTTGCATCAGGGCGGTAATTTCACCCAGCTGACTGGAGAACGCAAAACTGCGCACACCCGGCAGGACCGCGCCAAGCTTGACCAGCAGCAACAACAGAAATCGCGCGATCTGCGCAACCGAGTTACTGATGTCACACACCAGGAAAATGCTCGCCGTTTCACGCTTCTGACGACGCCAGTAGACATTCACGGGCGCGCCATCGTAGGCCATGTTTCGACGCAGCATGCGGCGGATATCCAGCTGACCACGATGATCTCGGCGGCGCTTGCGACGGTATCGCCGCGATAACCGATCGGCCAGCTTGTCCACCACACGTTCAACTTCGGCGTGATAACCCGGTGGCAGTTGCTGCAGGTTGGCAGCAAGCGCAGCCTTGAGCAGCGAACGTTGGCCAGTGGCATCGACCGTCAGGCGGTACTGAGTATCGACGTAGTCCTTCAGCTGCTGCGTGAGGTACTGGCGGACATAGGCAGCCGTGCTCGCCACCGCGCCACCTGAACCCCGAAGGCGATCGAGCGACGGCAGCCCAAGGACTGATGCCCCCGCGTTGATCAGGGGCGGTTTGTCGCGCAAGTGCTGCATTGCATCGAGTGCGTCACGATCCACTGCGCCGACGACGCGACGGGACAATTCGGTCCGATCGTCCCGCAGTACCATCCCTACGACGTCGGTCAATACCGGATGCGCAAGCCCACGAACCTCAGCTAGAAATTCATCAGCATCGATTTGACCGAGCACACTTTGTTTGGGCCGCGTGTGCACAGGCAAACCGTCGAAAAACTCCGGGAAACAAAGATCAAAAGCGTGTTTTTCGGAGACCGATTTCGCCAGCGTCAAACGCAGTGCATCCTGGAGCAGACCTCGGTCCGCCAAACCCACCTGCTGGACAACGGCCAGTGCATCAAGGGTCTCGGCTGGAGAAACCTCAACATCGGCAGCCCGCAAGGCGTGAACAAAACGGTTCAGGGTGAGATCCATGGCAGTCATTGTATGCTGAGCGACCATGAGCCAGCCCACTGCATATGATCCGGCGACGCTGATCAACCTGGTGGTTGATCTGATGCCGCAATGCCCACCGTCCTCCGTGACCATCGAAGCCCATCTGCCTGGTGGTTATGCACACGCCAACTACCGGATCCGAATCGATGAACAGAGGTTTGCGTTACGCACTCCTGCCATTCATCCACAATCCGCAGAGTTGGTCTTTGAAGCGCAGTGGCTGCGCAACTTGCCAGCCGACATTGGCGTGCGCACGGTGGCTTACGATGTGGCGACCGGGGCGCTACTGACGGCCTGGATCGAAGCCCCATTACTCGCCGAAACACAGCCATCACCGGCTGAGCTGGTGAGTTATCTTGTTGGGCTGCACAGTCGATTACCGAACACGGCACGACGCTATGATCTAACGGCTCGGGTAGATCGGTGGTTGGCTGATCTGCCGTGGAAAGGTGTCCAGGGTCAAGCCGTGGTACGTGCACGTACTCGTCAATCCCGGCGTGATATTCCAGAACAGACCACCCACAATGATCTCAACCCCTGGAACATTCTGTGCACAGCCGACGGCTGGCGTACGCTCGATTGGGAATGGGTGGGCACCAACGACCCGTTGTTCGATCTGGTGACACTTGGGCTGGGTGTGCGGGTTGACTATCCCACGTTGGTAGAAATGGCACGTGACTTCGGTGAACGAGCCCACCTGGCAACATCCACCCTGGCTGAGCGACTGGACTTTGCAATCTGCGGATTCTGGCTACGCGAGTACGCCTGGGCAGAACACGAAATCAGCGTCGGCGCTACTCGACCGGAGGTACTGGCTCAACGCGACCACGCCCTCGCGCAACTATGTCAGTTATGAAACGACTAACATAAAGTTCAACCCAACCCGCGGACAAAGCGCAGTGCCTGCTGCAGGCGCGATTCAGTGGAGCCACTCACTTCGACCCACGGTGTCTTCGACGCGGACAGAAATTGGCGATATAACCCGTGCAGTCGTTCCCGATCATGCGGATTCTCACGCAGTGGATCCGGCTCCCAGGGAATATCCGGCGCCGTGAGTATCCATACCCGCGGTGTCTGCAGACACCACAGTTGCTCAAGCTCCGCCGGCCACACGTGGAAGCGTTCCTGCAGCCAGATGCGAATCACCAGCAGATCGGTATCGGCGACCACCCACCCACTGGTCAATTGCAGAACAGCCCTTTCTCGTCGGTTCTGTTCGCGCCCGATGGCAATCACATCATCCACGTCATACGCCGCGCCCGGTGCCAGCAGATCACGCGAGGCCTCGGTGACCAGTTGGCCCGGCAAGCCGTCCGCGAGTGCTAACGCGAGGGTGGTTTTTCCCGTGCTCTCGGCGCCGGTCAGCGCAATCAATCGAACGCTCATGACGCTTGAGTGTCAGGGAACGGTTTTGGCAGGGTTGTGGTTCTCATGCTGGCGATCCACTCGCGATAGCCTTGCACCGCCATCACCAGGTAGACCGTATACAGCAAGGCGTAGGGGTAGATGCCCTGTGAAAAATACAGGCCGACACTGAGGACGTTCACCACCAGCCAGATCAACCAGTTCTCCACCAGCTTGCGCGCGCTCATCCACATGGCGATAAAACTCATCGTCGTCGTGATCGAGTTGAGGATGACCTGCTGAGCGCCGGTGTAACTGGACAACAGCCAGATCATGACAAGGACCCCAGGCACCCCGATGGCGAACAGCGCAGCTCCGGTTCTTGCCGTGACGCTGCTGACAATCAGTTCCGTCCCCTGCTCTTCTTTTTTGACCGACCAATACCACCAGCCATAGCCGTTGATGACCACGTAATAGGCATTGAGCAACACGTCCGCATAGAGTTGATTGCGTGCCATGACAAGCACTGATGCCACGGCATAGGCAAGACCAATCGGGAACGTGAGCACGTTCTGTTTGACCATCAGCCACACGCAGACGAGCCCGGAAACCAATCCGAAAATTTCGAGCAATCGTTCGGGTGTCAGGAGGTCAGCGAACAAGGCAGGCTTCCGGCTGGAATGGCAGCGCACAATAACGCTCGGGCTCACAAACTCAAAACTGGCTAGAATCACCGCTTCGATCAACAGGGCCTACCGGATATCCACCATGGCCAAGACCATAGCGATTGTCGAAGACGATCCAGATCAACGCGCCAACTACTCGGATGCGATTACCTCCAAGGGTTATCGCGTGCAGGCATTTCAGAGCCGGGAGGAAGCTCTGGCCGGATTTGATCGTGAGCTGCCCGACCTCGTCATTCTGGACATCATCCTTGGTGAAGAAGTAGATGCGGGATTCCAGCTCTGCCGTGATCTGCTGAGCCGGGCGCCACAATTGCCCGTGATCTTTCTGACGGAAAGGATCAATGAAATCGACAAGATTTCCGGCCTGCGACTGGGGGCCTGGGACTACCTGCCGAAACCTATTTCACTGGA